>DHVE01000059.1 GCA_002412495.1 Betaproteobacteria bacterium UBA5216 | reverse complement strand
ATAAACCCCTATCATGTGCAAGCCCTCAATAATCGTGGACTAGCGCTACTGGCGCTGCAGCGGAGGGAGGACGCGCTGGCGGGATACGACGAGATGCTGGCCATGCAACCTGACCACGTATCCGCGCACCACGGTCGCGGCTTGGTATTGGCTGAAATGGGCCGAGTCGATGAAGCGATAGACAGCTTCAGGAAAGTTCTGTCACTGGCTCCCAACGATCTTGCCACATTGAATAAGCTGGCCACGTTGCTAACGAATGCGGGACAAATTGATGCCGCGATACGCTATTATGACCAGGCAATCTCGCTAACCCCTGGCAATGCCGCTCTGCACTGTCAGCGTGGTGCCGCCCTTCACCAGATAAAACGATACGAAGAGGCATTGGCCAGTCTAGAACGTGCACTGTTAATTTTCCCCAATGACATCGCCTCGCTGGTAAATCGCGGCGCTACGCTACGGGAACTTCATCGCCACGACGAAGCAATCCAGAACCTTGACACTGCCGTCGCACTTGCGCCGGACAGTGCGATTGCACACTACAACCGGGGCATCACGTTGGGGGATATGCGGCGGTATGAAGCTGCCTTGGCTGCGCTGGATCAAGCGATCTCGCTGCAGCCAACGCTCGTGGAGGCGCATAACAATCGAGGTAATTTGCTTCGCGTGTTACGCCGCTATGAAGAGGCACTTGCCAGTTTCGGCAACGCCTTGGCCATTGACTCAAATCATTTCTCCACGCTTCAGAATCGGGGCAACTTGCGCGCCTATATGTCGCGTGCCGAGGACGCTCTGGCGGATTACTTGAAACTGGTCACTTTGGCGCCGGAATACGAATTCAGCCACGGGCACCTGTTGCACGCGAAGCTCTCCTGTTGCGACTGGCACGGGCTGGAGAATCTGGTGTCGCGCGTTACCGAGGGGATACGGCTACAGAAAAAAATGGCCGAGCCCTTCTGCTATGTGGCCGTTGCCAACGATCCTGGAATCATGAGGTATTGTGCAGAAATATTTACAAAGGAGAAGTTCCCAGCCCCAGAAGAAAATATTTTAACTTCACGAAGAATGCGCAAGAAAGACAAGATTCGCTTGGGGTATATGGCTGGGGAATTCAGACACCACGCCACGTCCGTTCTGATTGCAAGTCTTTTTGAACAACATGACACCAGACAGTTTGAACTCTTTGCTTTCGACAACGGATGGGACGACGGCAGTCCAATCCGGCGCAGATTGGACAAAGCGGTGGACAAAATGGTGGATATATCCCGCTTGAATGATCTGGATGCCGCTCGTTATATTCAGGATTTGGAAATCGACATTCTCGTTGATCTGAACGGGCACGTGGGACTTAAGAGAACCGGCGTGCTGCGGCACAAACCCGCGCCTATACAGGTGAATTGGCTCGGGTATCCAGGCACGACTGGGGCGAGTTACATCGACTACATCATCGCAGACAATATTGTGATACCGGAGCAATTTGACAGTTACTATTCCGAAAAGATTGTGCACCTTCCCGGCAGCTATCAAATTAATGATCCAATGCGAGTGATTTCGAATCGAACACCATCACGATCTGAGGTTCAATTACCTGAATCGGCGTTTGTATTTTGCTGTTTCAACAACAATTATAAAATAACGCCTGAAATATTTGATATCTGGATGCGCTTGCTGACCAAAGTGAATGGCAGCGTATTGTGGCTGCTCGCGGGCAATTCGGCCGTGGAGCGTAACTTGCGATCCGAAGCCGCGGCACGCAGAGTATCCGGTGATCGGCTGATCTTCGCGCCGCGCATGGATTTACCGGATCACTTGGCACGGCATCGGCTGGCGGATCTTTTCCTGGATACGCTGCCGTGTAACGCACATACGACCGCCAGCGATGCGCTCTGGGCTGGGCTCCCACTATTGACGTGTATGGGATCGACATTCGCTGGACGCGTAGCCGGTAGCCTGCTCCATGCCGTGGGGCTGCCTGAACTGGTTACCGAAAATCTGCGGGACTATGAAGCATTGGCACTAACGCTGGCCGCAACGCCGGCGATGCTGCAAAACTTGCGAAATCGTTTAGCCGAACACAGGCTCCTGAAAGCCCTGTTTGATGCCGAAAGCTTCACACGGCATCTAGAATACGCCTACCATATGATGGTCGACCGCGCACAGAACAGCAGGGATCCTGAAAGCTTTAACGTTCCACACATTGGCAAAGTTGCTTTTGGCTATGCCTCTTGAGAACGCAGAGTCAGGATTTGTCGCGCTTCGCACCGGATACCGCGACCAAGATGTTGTGAGTCCATGTATCCACAAACTCCTTGTCGTAACCTTTTTCTTGTAAAGTCCACCGGAACGTATTACCTAGGTGCGCTTTCGTATACCAGCCAAGCTTGTGTGTACGAGCAAACGCACCGACCCTGGCCATGATTGCCTCATGGGCGTTGCGCGCACGATCGGGCGCAATATTGCCTCTGCGGGCACTATCCAGTGGAATTCGTCCGCTCAAATCCTCTGCCAGCGCTTTAGCAAATGTGTCCGATTCGCGCGTATCAAGCCATCCGAATATTGACATTGAATACTCCTTCTTTAATGTGGAATCGTTAACTCTTGATGCCCTGAAGAATAACATTGTCGTTTTGGCAATACCATTCACAGGTACGCAGAGCGAGGTTCCGATAATCCGCATGCTTTCTCGGTCCCGGACGTCGCCCCACGCAAAATATCTTGATTGCAAGCGCGCTATTTCGTCCGACCTTGTTGTGACAGGGCATAGCACGCAATCACGTCCTTCATCTCACAACTCTTCTGCAGGTCAGGAACCGCCTGTTCGCCACGCCCCATGCGCGTCAAGACCTTCGCACGGGCTAAATAATACCCAGCGGAGTCTGGATTCAGGGCTATAGCCTCCTCCAAATCTTGCATCGCATCGGCATGACGCGCCAATTCAAACCGCACATTCGCCCTAGCGTAATACACCGGCGCAAACCGCGGATGCAAAATTATCACACGATCCAGATCCGCCTCGGCTTCGGCCTTACGACCCTTTTCGCTAAGGGCCAAGGCACGGTTGTAATAAATACGGCCCGCACCCAATTCGTTACCGCTCACCAATAATCTCGCAGCGTCTTCCCACAACACCAAGGCATCCGACATCGAGTACAACCGGTTCCATGAGAGCGGCACCAACACGCACGCCATCACAACGCTCAGAACGATCAAAACTCGCGTATTCAAACGATATAATGCCAACGCGAACAACGCGCCAAATATGGGGAACCACAGATACGACCGATACATCACGAACGGTTCCTGAATCCGTATGGTTGAAAATTCCGTGGCAAACATAATCCAAGGATAGCTCAACACCCAACCGGCAACCCCCACGCGCCCCCCGCGCAGGATCATGCGCAAGGCAAGCACCGGATAAACGAGAAACAATACGGTGCCCGCCCAATACGGCCATAACGTTATAGCCTCCGCCAAGGGTTCCCGAACGTCTATCGACATCCAATTCAAGTTCGGGAAAACCCAGAGGAACGCATATTTGAAATACAAGAGCGATTGGGTGATGATGCTCATAAAATGCAGATCACGCATTCGCGCTTCGTCGAGCACAAGCGGATTACCCATCAATTCTCGCGCATACGGCTCATAGGCAGTGCCAAAAACGCCTTTAACCATGCCCATCACCAACACGGCGATAATCGTATACGCCACGAAAATGGGGGTTATCCTGTGCGCCAATGAGATGGACGGTCGATAAAGTAAAAATGTCATTGCCAAGGCGACTGCGGGTGCCATCACGCTATGCTCTTTTGAAAACACAGACAGCAGATACCCAGTGACTGACCAAACCCACATGGCACGACGCCCTGTAATGAGCCAGCGCCAATAGCAAATCAACATCACTAACATAAATAGTGTGGACATTAATATGGTTCGCTGCACCAAATATCCGGTGCCGTAAACTGCCACGGGATGCGCCGCAAACACGAGGGCGGCCAGCATCGCGGGCATTAACGTCCGGGATGCCCGCCCCATTTCTCCGCCAGGGGCATTGATCGTTGACAAAAAAACCTCACGTAACAGCGCAAAGACCATCACGGCATTTATCGCGTGCAACACGAGATTGCCCAAGCGCATAGCCCAAACTTCACCTTCAGCCATCACGTAGGTAAAACCCAGCGTTGCATAGGGTAGCCAGCGGGGTGCAAACGAAACATTCACCCCGTGGTAAAGATAATTCACGCCAAAATCATCGAATACCAGAGGGTTGCCCAGGTACGGAACATATACAGCTGCTGTAGTTGCCAACAGCAGGAAAGCACATACCCGCGGAAGTGTTACTTTAAAAGTATGGTATCGCAACCATCGTACCGCACCGGCAAATGGCAATTCGCTCATGCTTCTTGTAGTCCCCAAAAAAAAGCGCCTCCCGAAGGGAGGCGCTTCACAGACCCATATCAGTCTGGAGTGCGACTAGAATCCTATTAACACTTGTAGAAATTCACAACTACCGGCTCCGTACTGGTGCAGGCATTTGACCATGTAATCGCGGTTGAACCGGCAGTCGGCGTCATGGTAACTGTCGTGCCATCAATTGTAGTTGCCTTGATGTTTGTGAGTGTTATGACAATAGCACCTGTCGACGCGGTAACCGAAACAGTGCTGACTTCGTTGACAGCTGAAGGCGTTCCCATGCCGAGAGACGACCAATTACTGGCCGCAGCCGGGAAGCTGCCGTTTTCCTGGTTATAAACCGCCAACGCCGTTTTGATCGGTGCAACATAACCGGCTGACTTCGACAACTTCGCCTTTACCGTGTAATCCTGATACTGCGGGATCGCCACGGCGGCCAGAATACCGATAATCGCGACCACGATCATCAGCTCGATCAAGGTAAAACCTTTTTGTAAACGTTTCATAAATAATCTCCTTCGGGGTTAAAAAATAATGTAACTCTAGCACTACCAGCGACGATCAAAAGCAATTTTGATGCCAAAATATAACCAACGTAAAGCAATAAAAATAAACTCATACAAATCAAATGCTTACTCACTCCCCTCACATAAAAAATGGGTTAAGCCACGGTACGGACATATTTACCTAAAGCTCCAATGAAAATCACGCCATACCACTCACTCAAATCACAAAACACATCGAAATACGGGCAAAAAAAGTCACATACTGACAATTTTTGTCACAATTTTCAGCGTATGCGCAATCTGAGTCACTCGCTTGGAGGCGGCACATACCCTGGAATCTTGCTCAAATCCACCTCGTCTATCTGTTCTGGCGACATGAAATACTTGCCATAGGTCTCGTACACCTTTTCCCACATAAATACATCAAACAAGTCCGGATCGATATGCTGCCCGAGCTTCATTTTACCCAGAATGGTCAGCGACTCGGTCAGGGTCTTGCCTTTTTTGTAGGGGCGATCCTTGGCGGTCAGCGCTTCGAAAATGTCCGCGATTCCCATGCAGCGCGCTTGCACCGACATCTGATCGCGGGTTAATCCGCGCGGATAACCCTTGCCATCCATGCGCTCGTGGTGTCCGCCCGCGTATTCGGGCACGTTGGTCAAGTGCTTGGGCCACGGGAGCGCTTCAAGCATTTCTATCGTCAGATCAATATGATGGTTGATGATCTGCCGTTCATCGGCGGTCAATGTGCCGGCGCGAATGGTAAGGTTCTTGACCTCATCGTCTGACAGAAAATTACATTCCTGACCAGCCGGATCGACCCAGCGATACTTGGTGGCCAGCTGCTTCACGCGCTCAACATCCTCGTCACGCATAAACTCGCCGCCAATATTGGTATGTCGAACGAAAGCGCGATCATCATCCACTTCCTTGTACTTTGCCGCGAGATCCGCTTCTCCCTTGCCCGCGCGCAAGGCCGCGATCAGCATGTCGCGCTTGATGACTTCAAAGCGGGTGTCGATCAACGCCACGCGGTCAAAAATGGACTCCAGCTTGGTGGCCTTGTCCACCACGTGCACGGGTGTCGTGATCTTGCCGCAATCATGCAACAAGCCGGCGATGCGCAATTCATAGCGATCGCGCTCCGACATCGTGAAATCCTTGAGCGGCCCCACTTGGGTCTTGGTCACCGCCTCCGCCAGCATCATGGTGAGTTCGGGTACGCGCTCGCAATGCCCGCCTGTGTACGGCGACTTATCGTCGATGGCCGCGTTAATCAAACTGATGAACGATTCGAACAGGTTTTCAAGATGGCTGATCAACAGCCGGTTGGTCAGCGCGATCGCCGCCTGTGACGCCAGCGATTCCGCGAGCCGCTGATCCGCGTCGGAAAACGGCCTTACGCCGCTGGTGCCGCTGTCCTTGGCATTGATTAACTGCAAGACGCCGATGATTTCGTTCTCGTGATTCTTCATCGGCACGGTCAGGAACGACTGTGATCGATAACCGGTCTTGAGATCGAAATTTTTTGTTCCCGTGAAATCGAAACCTTTCTCGGTGTACGCATCGACAATGTTTACCGACCTGTCGTTGTGCACCGCCCACGCGGCGACCATGGACATGTTTTTCTCGCCACTTTCGTTGTACAAATGCAGCGGCGGAAACGGAATCTTGACGCCGGTGGTACCGCCCATGGCGATGCCCAACGTATCGTTGCGGACGATCTCGAATTTCAACGCCCGTCCATCGGTCATTCGATACAGCGTTCCACCGTCCGCATTGGTTACTTCTTTCGCGGCCAGCAATATGGCTTCCAGCAACTTGTCGAGATTGCGCTCGCGCGACAGCGCAACGCCGATGCCCAGCAACTGCTCGAAACGGTCGGTGAGATCGTGCGGATTGCGCACGGGCACGCGTTGGTTCATGACGATCCGGCTCGTCCTATTTGATACACACCGCGCGCACTTGCTGAATATCCGTAATCCCCATCAACACCTTTTCAATACCGTCCTGCTTCAGCGTGCGCATGCCTTCTTCCAGCGCTGTCGCAAACATCGTCGCCACGCGCGCATGCTCCTGAATGTCCTTTTTGATCTGGTCGGTGCCGATCAGTAATTCGTGCAAACCCACGCGCCCCTTGTAACCCGTGCCGCCGCACGTATCGCAACCCTTGGCGGAATGAATAACCAGCTTGCCGTTTTCGTTGGCAAACTCCTTCATCCAAAAATCGAGCAGCTTGGCGCGCTCACCCTCGAGGTCTTTCTTCCATGACTGGGTGTTCAGCATCTCCAGAGAATACTCTTCCATGAGCATGCGGATTTCTTCATCGGTGGCGACGTGCGCTTCCTTGCATTTACCGCACAAGCGCTTGGCTAGGCGCTGCGCCAGAATACCCAGCAATGCATCGGCAAAGTTAAACGGATCCATCCCCATATCAAGCAAACGGACTATCGATTCCGGCGCGCTGTTTGTATGCAATGTCGCAAACACCAGGTGGCCCGTAAGCGACGCCTCGATGCCGGTTGACACCGTTTCCTTGTCACGCATCTCACCCACCATGATGATATCCGGGTCCGCCCGCAGAAACGCCTTCATCACCATGGAAAACTCAAGCCCTGCCTTCTTGTTGACCTGCACCTGCCGCAACCCTTTTTGGGTAATCTCTACAGGGTCTTCAGCGGTCCATATCTTCGTGTCCGGTTTGTTGAGATAACCCAGCACCGAGTGCAGCGTCGTGGTCTTGCCCGAACCCGTCGGTCCGCACACAAAAAACAAACCGTAAGGCTTTTCAATCGCGTTCTTGCACAACTGTTGATTGCGCTTGGACAACCCAAGTTTATCGAGTGGAATCGGCTCGCCCGCGGCGAGAATACGCATCACGATATCTTCGACACCGCCTGCGGTGGGAATAGTCGCCACGCGCAATTCGATATCCAGCGGTCCGAATTTCTTGAACTTGATCTTGCCGTCCTGCGGCTTGCGACGCTCGGAAATATCCAGATCGCACATGATCTTCAAACGTGCCGCAAGCGCATTGCGATAACTCGCGGGAATTTGAATGTACGGCGTCAGCGAACCATCCTTGCGAAAACGAATTTCCGTTTTTGCCTTGCCCGGATAGGGTTCAATGTGAATATCCGATGCTCCCTGCTGGTACGCATCGATGATCACCTTGTTGACGAGCTTCACGAGTTCATTGTCGCTGGCCGCCGAGGCAATATCGTCTCCACTCGCCTCGCCAGATTCGGAATCGTCGTCAAGGCCGCCGAGCAGGTCATCAATGTTGCCGGAATCATCAAGCGCGCTATTGCCGCCAAACATCTGGTCGAGGGTCTGTATGAATTCGCTCGGCGTGGTCACCCGGTACACCACCTTGCTCTTCGGGTATACGTTGTTGACCATGCGCGAAGCACGCGTCTTCTCGGGATCGGGCGTAACCACGATAATGCCCTGCGGACCATCTTCCAGGGGAACCCACTGGTTGGTCTGGCAGAATTCGCGGCTCATGTTACGCAATAAATCGGGCGGCTTGATGCGATCGCTCTTGAAGGGCTCGTAGGGCACACCAAAAAACGCGGACAGCGCGTCGCCCAGCATTGGAATCTTGACCTGAAACTCGTCGGTCAGCACCGTCTCCAGATCAAGATTTTTTCGCCGCGCGGAACGCTGCGCCAACTCCAGCTCTTCGGCGGAGATAACCGCCTTGGTCACCAACGCCTCATACTTGCCGCGCACCTGGAGTCCAGGCCCCTGACGCTGACGAAACGCGATGGATAGCGTCTCGCACAGTTGCAGCACGCCCTCATCCATGTAGGGCGCGAAGGATTGTCCATTCTTGGAGTTGATGATCTGAATGATGCCGATGAGATCCTTGGTTTTCGCTTCGAGAATCGGCGCCACCAGCATTTGCTTGGTGCGATAGCCGGTCTTCGCATCCACGGCTTTCAAAAAATTTAGCTGCGGACTGTGCGTTTTGAGTTCCGCCTCGTCATAAACGTCACGAATATTCACTACCCTCTTGTTCACCGCCACGAATCCGGCGATCGACTGCTCGTTGATCGGCAGCTTGATGTCCTTGAACGAATGCAGCCCGGTCTTAACCTTGGAAATTATCGAACCCTTGTCATCGCTGGTCAGATAAATCGTCAATCGATCCGCGTAAAAAAGCCCGCAAAGTTCGACCGAAAGGTCTGTGATGATCTCGTCGATATTCTTTGACGCGTGAATCTTGTTGGTAACGCCCTGCAGCCGCTGCTGGAAACCCAATTTCTCTGCCATTGGGTCCTGCGCCGCCGGTTTCGCCTGGAGCACTGAGCTCATAATACCTCCATCACATTCTTCGCTACTTGCTTGATGAGCATGGTCAAAATTCGAATACTTGTTGATGCTGCAACATCTTCGGGCCCCAGCGCATCGCGCCTTCGTTGATCTCGCGCATGATCATCTCACCTTCGCCCGGCTTGAGGTGCGAAATAAAAATTTCGGCACGCCTTGTGAGAAGCGCCAACTGCTCACCCAATAGGCTCGGACACAGGTGTTTTGCGCGGATTGCCAGATCCCGTTCTCCGTTGGAAAACGCGGTTTCAACGATAAGATACCGCAAATTCTCGATTCCGTTCACAACTTGCCAAAATTCGCCACAGGCGGTCGTGTCGCCGGTGAAGACCAGGCTTCCGTGGCCCGAATCCAGCCGGTAGCCCACCGCAGGCACCACGTGGTTTGCCGGCATGGGCGTAATCGCTCTATCCCCCATTGTCACCGCCTTTCCGGAGGAAACCGGCAAAAACCGCAACATGGGCTGCTCGGAAGTAGGTATTACCGTGAAGTCCGGCCACAATTTCCAATTAAACAAGTGTTTCTTGAGGTCCGCAATGGTTTCGGCAAGCCCATACACCGTCAGGGGCTTGTCGCGCATCGCACCCACTGTATCCACCATGAAGGGAATCGACGTTACATGATCCAGATGTGAATGGGTGACAAATACATGGTCGATCTTCGCCAAGGCATCCATGGACAAATCACCCACGCCGGTACCGGCGTCGATCAACACATCATCGTCGACCAATAGCGACGTGGTGCGCAAATTTTCGCCTATGCCACCGCTACACCCCAGCACTCGTAGCCTCATCACTTGGTCTCGAATTTGTATACGCCGTCCCAATCCGCGCCCGGCGGATTCGTCCGATAGTCCGCCACGCGCTCCAGGAAAATACCGTACAACTCGTCACCCGGATTCGCGGCCTTGAGCTTACGCAGGAGCGCCTCGGCGCCATCCCAATCCTGAGCGCGATACATCCTAAGCGCTTCGGCCCAAATGTCAATTTGCTCGCGCGTCGATGACGTGACCTCATCTTCCAATCCCATGGGCTGGAAAATGGCAATGGGTTCGTCCTTGCCTTTCACCCGCACCTGGTCAATCTCACGACACACGATCCCCGAAATCAGCGCCTTGGTCGATTCGCCGATCAGAATGTCCGCGCCATATTGCTTGGTAATACCCTCAAGACGCGAACCCAGATTCACCGCGTCGCCCATCACCGTATAGGCGCGGCGAATCTGTGATCCCATGTCGCCCACGCGCATCAAACCGGAATTCACGCCGATACCAATTTTGAACGGCGGCCAGCCTTTCTGGGCAAAACTTTCATTGACGCTCTTGGCCTGCTTTTGCATGTTCATGGCGGCCAACACTGCGTTTTGCGCGTGGCTGGCATCGGTCACCGGGGCGCCCCAGAATGCCATGATCGCATCGCCGATGTACTTATCGAGCGTGCCGCGATGACCCTCGCGTATCACCCGGCTCATGGTCGTCAAATACTCGTTGATATACGTCGACAAATCGTCGGGAGAGAGCGCTTCCGAAATGGTCGTGAACCCGCGCACATCCGAAAACAAAACCGAAAGTTCCGCGGCGCGTGGTGCCATATTGTAACTGCCGGGACTTTCCGCCATTTCGTCCACCAGTTCCGGCGGCACGTACTGGCCGAACAAACCCTCTATCAGCCGCTTGCTGCGCGCCTCCTTGAAATACCCCCAAATAGTATTAAAGCCGTACACGCAGAGAATCATGATGACGGTAACGGCAATAGGCATGACAAAATTAACCTGCCTGAACAACCAAAAATTCAGCCCGATCGCCGCAATCAATATCGCAAACGTCAACGACGATGCCTTGCCGATGCCCATAAAAGGCAACCAGATCGCCAGCACGATGCCAATGAGCATGCCCACCAGTAGCTGCGCGCCTTCCGCATAGGCCGGTCGCTGTTTGATCGTGCCGTCCAGCATGCCCGCCACCAGATTGGCATGCGCCTCCACCCCCGGATAGACCGCATCCACGGGCGCCACGCGTATATCCTGCAATCCGGGCGCGGTAGTGCCGATAATCGCAATTTTTCCGCGCAATTCCGCGACGTCCACCCGGTCATTCATCACATCCACCAGAGAAATGTACTTGAAGCTGCCACGTGGCCCGATATAAGGGATAAGTGCCCGCGATCGCGAATCGACCGGAATTTTGTTTCCGGCTATTGAAATCTCCTCAAGCTCGGCGGCGCCATGCGAATATTCCGAAAACTTGGGCTTTATTGGCGGGTTACCCAAGTAACTGCGTACGATGGCCAGTGACAACGCCTCATAGTACTTGCCATCAAATTTGGACAGCAGCGACACACGGCGAACCACGCCATCCACTTCCTGATCGGGATTAAAGTGCCCCGCGCTTTGTGCGCTTTTTTGCAGCACCGCAAGGTTGGCGGTATAACCGGGCTGCGATGGAATGGGAAGACTTTGCCCTCCCATAGACTGATCATCCAGCACCGGCGAGGGCAGCATGCCCTTTTTCGCAGGATCGTTTTCCAGGAACGAGTATCCAAGCACGATTTTGCGGTTTTGCATCTTGCGCGCGTAAATGTCGTCGTACTCCAATTGCGGCCGGAGTTTCTCGAACGCGGATTTGAACTGCGGCACGCCGCTTAATTCGTTCTTCGCAAGCCGCTCCAGTACGCGCACGCCAGAGGTCTCGTCGCGCTCGGGGAACACCACGTCAAAACCCAGCACCTCGATTTGATACTTGTCGAACAACTTATCGAGCATCAACGCCAGCCGGTCTCGCGGCCAAGGCCAGCGCCCCTCGCCGCCGTCCTCGCGTTCCTTCAGGCTTTTTTCATCAATATCAAGAATAACCACGCTTGGATGAACCCCGCCCGGCATGCCAAGGCGCACCTTCGCGTCATAAACGATGTTTTCGACATGGCCCAGCAACGGAATCGTGATAACCCCCTGCTCGTGCAGCAGGAAGACCGCCACGATTAGCAGACCAACCACGATGCGCACCAAGTGTTTCTTCACGCTTTAGTCCGTGTAGAGAAGACAGGAGACGATACGAGCGAAAGACACCATGCTACACGCACTGACGCCCGCGGCCGCATCATTGCTTCGAGCTCCGCCAGGCAATAAGCGCACGTTCCGGGTCTCACGCCCAATGGCGAAACAGGCGTGAACTGCGCTATTTCTTGAAGAAAAATTCCATCTTCACGCCGGCGATTTCAATCAGGTCATGATCGTTCAGTGCCTGCGCCTGATTATCCAGCGTGCGTCCATTCAACACGGGGAAGTTGGCGCCTTCGACGTGGGTAATAAAGTAGCCCTGCGGCCGTTTGGTGATAACGGCAACCTGAACACCGGGTTTGCCTAACGTGGTGAGACTCTTGGTCAGCGGCAATTCCTTGCCGACACCCGGCCCACTCATGATCTGAATGAACGCCTGCGGCATCGCGGTCGAAGCGGGGGCGGGTGCCGGGGCTGCCGCAGGTGCAGGTGCGGGTGCAGGGGCTGCGGGCTTGGGCGCCGCCGCAGGCGCGGGCGGAATGGTGCCCGCGGAACCAGCCGGCGATGGCGCCGGGCGGGGTGCGGCCGCGGACGGCGCGCGCAGCACCATGGTGCGTTCGAAATCCTCGACGGAGGTTTGACCAATCGCGGGCCCCTCGGTCAGAAATTTCAGCTTGTATTTGCCAATTTCAATGAGATCGTTGTTCTGCAGTATATGTTTCTTGATGGGATTGCCGTTGACCAACGTGCCGTTGGTGGATCCCAGATCTTCAAGAAAGGAGTCGTTAAGTATGGTCACGATGCGCGCATGCTCGCTGCTGACGGCCAGATTTTCTATCTGGATGTCGTTCTGCGGTTTGCGGCCAATGGTGACTCGCTCCTTGTCGAGCGTAAGTTCCCGAATTACCGAACCCTCAAGACTGAGTATCAACTTCGCCATGACTGTTTCCCTAAACTTTATTTGAACCAGGATTTCAATTTCGCGAAAAATCCCGCCCGCTGCTGCTTGTAACCCTGCAATACATGCACCAGTATTACCGAAATATTATCGCGGCCCCCGTTGTCGTTGGCCTGTTGTATCAATTGCTGCGCCGCGAGCGGCAGATTCGACTTGAGCGACGACACGGTCAAGTGAATTTCATCATCAGGCACCATGTCGTAGAGCCCGTCGGAACAAAGCACATAAATATCGCCCTGCTCGACCGGAAAAGTACGCACCTCGGGCGTGACGTTGGGATCGATACCGCACGCGCGCGTCACCAGGTTTTTCTTTTTCGATGCACGCGCCTGCGCGTAGGTCATCAGTCCCTTGTCGATCTGCTCCTGTATCCACGAATGATCCTTGGTGAGTGCCTCGATGGCCTCCCCGCGCACCCGGTACATGCGCGAATCGCCCAGATGTCCCACCGTAACCTTGTTGCCGTGCCAGCACGCGAATACCAGCGTAGTACCCATGCCGGCGTACTGCGATTCTTTTTGCGCCGCGTTGTATATAGCGGCATTCACCCTGCGCGCCTGCTCGTCAACGCGCTTTTCAATTTCGGCGTCTGGCAACTGATCGACGGACACCTGCGCGCGAAGCTTGCGCATTTCAGCCGGAATCATGGCAACCGCGATGCCGCTGGCGACTTCGCCCGCGTTGTACCCGCCCATGCCATCCGCCAGCGTAGCAACGCCGATCTCTGGATCAGCAGAAATACTGTCCTCGTTGTGCGGCCTGACTCTGCCAACATCCGTAGCCGAGACCATGTCAAACCGCTTTATTTTTTCTGCCATCAAATTTTTCCGTCGTGCTTACGCATCAGGGGCACGCGATTGACGCGCCGCTCAGAACGCCAAACGCCGAATACGCCCCTCCCCACTTCAGGCGCTATTGTGCGGCATAGCCAAAATTATTGCAGAGTCACGTTATGTTATTTGTGAATAATCTCACGCAACCCTATGATTCATTTTACGATATCCGAAAACAAAAGCCATGCATTTGCCGCGATCCGGCGCAAACTTTTGCCAAAGTGTGGTTTAGACACCGCACCTCGGCGACGGATTATCAACGAAGGCCACGATATGGCGTCGTACCACCATGTTACAAGAATAATAATTATTCATTAAAAACATATACTTATATTGAATCCACCTAACAAAACGCCACCTCACGGTGGCGTTTTTACGCTTACGGCAAAATACCGGCGGCTACCGGCGACCAAGTTCAGGCGTCGAAGATTACGCCATTGGCAAGCCCGTTCGCTTTGGCAAACTCGCCCCCGGAAACTTTCTTGCCATCTTCGCCACGCACGCGCAGCACTTCTATCGTGCCGCCCTGCGCGGTAATACGAAAACTCTTTTCGGAGATTGCTGAAACTTCACCCATTTTTCCGGCCACGTCGGCAAATCGGCGAAACAGATGCTTTTCCGCATCAAATATCTGTATTTTCTTGCCATTAAGCATGGTCCATGCGCCCGGCGCCGGATTACATCCGCGAATCATGTTGTACACCGCATCGACATGATTCGCCCAATGAATGCGCGATTCGCCAGCGCGACACCACCCTTCATAACTCGCTTGGGATTCGTCCTGCGTTGTCTCGGTATGCTTGCCTGCAAACACCAGGTCGGCGGCCTCCAGCATGGCCTTTACACCCAGCGGGAACAGGTGATTGAAATACACGTCGCCCAGGGTGTCATCCGGGCCGATCGCGCATTCTTTTTGCAACACCACCGGGCCCTCGTCCAAACCTTCATTGGGACGGAAAATCGTCAGGCCTGTTTTGGTATCGCCGCGCATGATCGGCCAGTTGATCGACGAAGGGCCACGGTATTTCGGCAGCAGCGAAGGATGAAACTGAATGGTGCCCAGCCGCGGCAAATGCACAAACGTGTCGGGCGCGAACTGCAGCACATAGGCCATGATGCCGATGTCCACGTTCAAACTCTTCAGCGCATCGTGCGCATCCTGCTCGCGCAGCGATTTGAACTGAAACACCTTGAGCTTTTTTTCCTCGGCGGCTGCCCGCAGCGGATCGGCCTTGGCGCCGGGTTTTTCGGGCGCGCAGAACACGCCGGCAATTTCATCGCCCCGCGCCAGAAAGGCATCGAGAACAGCCTTGCCAAAATCCTGTTGGCCAATAATTGCAATTTTCATTTGTGTCTCTCTTGATAAATGCTACGCAACCTTCTTGGGCGGCAGGGAGAACGCGCCGGCGGCCTTCATCGTCGCAACCTTGTCATCCGCGTATCCCAAAACGTCCTTTAACACTTCCTCCGTGTGCTCGCCCAGCGTCGGCGAGCGCTTGATCACCGCGGGCGACGCCGACAACTTGATCGGCATGCCTACGTTCCACCACTTGCCGCGCTGCGGGTGATCGAGTTCGACATACATTTCGCGGCCGCGCACATGCTCGTCGGTCGCCAGATCTCCCGTGGACATGATCGGCCCGCACGGCACGTCCAGCGGGTTCAGTATCGCCATGAACTCGCGCTTGGTGTAGTTCGAAGCAAATTTTGTCAGCGCCGCCCAGATGTCGTTCTGATTCTTGCGGCGATCCGCGATCTTGGCGTAGCGCTCATCCGTTGCCAGGTTCGGCTGGCCGATTTCCGGGCCGATGCGTTTGGCAAGTCCGTCCCATACGGCCTCCTGCACCACTACGTAAATGTAATCGTTGGGACCGCCCGGTTTGCACTTTATCGCATTGCCCAACTGACCGCCACCGGAGTCATTGCCCGCGCGCGGCGTTTCGGTCATCCCTTGTTGCGTGGGCACCGAGTATTCGCTCAAGCCGCCATGTTGCAGGCGTTGATGGTCGCGCCATTTCACGCGGCACAGATTCATCACCCCATCCATCATCGCCACCTCGACGTACTGGCCTTGGCCCGTACGATTGGCCTGATGCAGCGCCGCCAGCAAACCAATGGCCAGATGCAATCCCGTGCCGCTGTCGCCGATCTGCGCACCGGTCACGAACGGCGGTCCTTCGGGCACGCCGGTCGTACTCATCGCGCCGCCCATCGCCTGCGCCACGTTTTCATAGGCCTTGAAATCCGAATACGGGCCGCTGGAACCAAAACCCTTGATCGAGCCCATGACAATTTTCGGATTGATCTCGTGGATTTTTTCCCATGTGAATCCGAAGCGATCCAGCACGCCCGGACCGAAATTTTCCATGATGATGTCGCACTTCATGAGCAAATCGACGAAGACTTTCTTGCCTTCCGGATTTTTCATGTTCACCGTGATCGACCGCTTGTTGCAGTTCAACATGGTGAAATACAGACTGTCGGCGTTCGGCACATCGCGCAACTGGCCGCGCGTGGCATCGCCTTGCGGCGGCTCGAACTTGATCACATCCGCGCCCATCCACGCCAGCAGTTGCGAGCACGTCGGTCCCGCCTGCACGTGCGTCATGTCGAGAATCCGAACCCCCTTTAGTGCTTCCATGCATGTCTCCAAATATTCCGCGTCGGGCAAAGGATAAAGCGCCCGCGCCTGATTGTATCCCGGCAAGAGGGCGCAACTATAGGTAATGGTCACCCGGTCAGCCTTGACCGCAGTCAAGATTCCGCGCCAAAAATTTACTTAATAAACAATCGGTTATACAATGCCACCGCACGGTTTTTCATTGGCGAACCATGACCCAACTGACGCTGCATCCCCAGTCCAAAATCATCCGCCTGCAATTGCGGCAAAACCTGGTTTTGAAAAACCTCGGCGCGGCGCAGTGGAACGAATTCGAACCGCTACTGGAAATCATCGATTACGCCAAGGGCGAAACCCTCGAACACCAGGGCACGCATTCCATGGAGCAGTATTTTGTCATCGATGGCATTTTGAAACGCGCGGTGTCCAATGCGCAGGGCAAGGAAATGATTTTGCGCTTTGCAGCCGAAAGCGACATCGACACCAGCTACGCCGCCTGGCGGCTGAAGATGCCGATGCCGTATTCGATACGCGCGGTCACCAAAGTGCGCGCCGCCAAGCTTTCGATGTTGCAGTGGGCCGCGTTTCTCGAACGGCACATCAAGATCAAGGCCGAATTCGAGCTTGAAGTCATGAAACTGATGAGCGAAGTAATGGCGCACACCATCACGCTGCATCTGTTGAACGCGCCGGGCCGTGTGCAACGCTTTATGCGCAAACACACCGAACTCGCCGAGCGGCTGCCTAAAAAAGAGTTGGCCTCGTATTTGAATCTGTCGCCGGAGACCCTGAGCCGCCTCAAACGACGGGGAAAGATCTGACCGCCGGAGACCGTCCGCAAAACGCGGTCATCCCGTATTTACCGGTGAAATAGCGGGGGAAGGGGGGCAATACCATCCAGCCGGGGAAATTGACCGTGATCAAGAGTCCATTTCGGGACGCCGCCTATGATAGATGGTCAGCAATACAGTCATAGTCGCTGCCCGAACGCGCGCCCCCCTTTCCGCCAAACGCATCATTGGCAACTACCCTGCTAGAACCCGAGGCCACCCATCATGTCCACCGACACACAAATCCAGGAACAGACCGACGGCTTTAATCTGGTCATCGACGCCCTCAAACTCAACGGCATCGACACCGTTTACGGCCTGCCCGGCATACCCATCACCGATCTGACACGCAAGATGCAGGCCGCCGGCATGCGCATGATTTCGTTCCGCCACGAACAAAACGCCGGCAATGCCGCCGCCATTGCGGGCTTCCTGACACAAAAGCCCGGCATCTGCCTGACCGTCTCCGCGCCCGGTTTTCTCAACGGCCTGAACGCACTCACCAATGCCACCACCAACTGTTTTCCGATGATCCTCATCAGCGGCTCGTCTGAACGCGAGATTGTCGATTTGCAGCAGGGCGACTACGAAGAAATGGATCAACTCGCCATCGCCAAGCCGCTGTGCAAGGCCGCGTACCGCGTGCTCAACGCCGAGGACATCGGCGTGGGTGTTGCGCGCGCCATTCGCGCCGCTGTCTCCGGGCGTCCGGGCGGGGTTTACCTCGACTTGCCCGCCAAACTGTTCTCGCAAAGCATGGATGCCGAGTCCGGCAAGAAATCGCTTATCAAAGTGGTCGATCCCGCGCCGCGCCAGATACCCGCGCCGGACGCGGTGAAGCGCGCGCTCGATTTACTGAAGAGCGCCAAACGTCCGTTGATCATTCTAGGCAAGGGCGCAGCCTACGCACAAGCCGACGCCGACATCCGTGCGCTGGTCGAAAAAACCGGCATCCCTTATCTGCCAATGTCGATGGCCAAGGGACTGCTGCCCGATACACACCCGCAATCGGCCGCCGCCGCGCGTTCGTACGTGCTGCCCGAGGCCGACGTAGTTATGGTTATCGGCGCGCGTCTGAATTGGCTGTTGTCTCACGGCAAGGGTAAAACCTGGGGCGGCAAATCGCACAAAGCATGGGGCGGCCAGAAGTTCGTACAAATCGATATTTCGCCGCAAGAGGCCGACAGCAACGTCGCCATTGACGCGCCAGTGGTCGGCGACATCGGCTCGTGCGTCGCCGCGATGTTGAACGGCATTAATGCCACCGCTGGCGGCTGGCCCAAACCTTCGGCGGATTGGCTCGGCGCCATCGACGACCGCAAGAGCAAGAACATCGCCAAAATGGGCGAGACGCTCGCCAAAAATCCGTCACCGATGAACTATCACAGTGCATTGAACGTGATGCGCGACATTATCAAGGACAACCCCGACGCCATGCTGGTCAACGAGGGCGCGAATGCGCTCGACTTCACCCGCAGCATCGTTGACATGTACAAGCCAAGAAAACGCATCGATGTCGGCACGTGGGGCGTGATGGGCATCGGCATGGGATTTGCCGTGGCTGCCGCCGTCGTCAGCAACGGACCGGTGATCGCGATTGAAGGCGACAGCGCGTTTGGTTTTTCGGGCATGGAAGTCGAAACCATCTGCCGCTACAACCTGCCGGTGTGCGTGGTGATCTTCAACAACAACGGTGTTTACAAAGGCACCGACGTGAATCCGACGGGCGGCCCGGACGTGGCGCCCACCGTATTCGTGAAGAACGCACGCTACGACAAAATGATGGAAGCTTTCGGCGGTGTCGGCGTACACGCCACGACCCCCGCCGAATTGCGCAAGGCCGTGGAAGAAGCCGTGCGCTCTCGGAAACCTACGCTGATCAACGCCGTGATCGATGAAACGGCGGGCACCGAAAGCGGTCGCATCACCAGCCTGAACCCGACGGCGGCGAAAAAGAAATAAGGTCATTACCTCGCCGCAAAGGCACAAAGAAATCCTTGAACTTCTTTGCGGGTCTTCCTTTGCGTCTTTGCGGCGAAGGTTTTAGCTTTTAAGCTTTCCCGCGCAGTTTGTTCACCAGTGGCCACAGCAGCATTACCAGACCCAGCGTCATGATGCTGCCCACCAGCCCATTGGCAAAAAATACCGAGAAGTCGCCTTGCGATCCCTTGATCGCGTTGCGGAAACTGTCTTCGGCCCCTTTGCCGAGCACCAGCGCCAGCACCATGGGCGCCATCGGGTAATCCAGTTTCTTGAATACGTAGCCGATCACGCCAAACGCGAGCATCAGCCACACCTCGAATATCGCGCTGTGTACGGTGTACGCCCCGATCACGCAGATCACAATGATCACCGGCGCGATAATTGAAAACGGTATACGCAGGATCGCCGCGAACAGCGGCACGCACGTGAGCACAATAATCAGCCCCGCGATATTGCCGAGATACATACTGGCAATCAGCCCCCACACAAAATCCTTTTTCTCCACGAACAACAGCGGCCCCGGTTGCAGGCCCCAGATCAACAGGCCGCCCAGCAACACTGCCGCCGTGGGCGAACCGGGTATGCCCAGTGACAGCATCGGCAGCAATGCCGAAGTGCCCGCCGCATGCGCCGCGGTTTCGGGCGCGATCACGCCTTCGACCTGCCCGGTACCAAATTTCTCACCGTCGCGCGACATGCGTTTGGCAAGGCCGTAGCTCATGAACGACGCCGGTGTGGCACCGCCGGGGGTGATACCCATCCAGCAACCGACCAGACAACTACGCAGCGAGGTCATCCAGTACTTCGGGAGTTTTTTCCAGGTGGCGATCACTACCTTGGGATCGATGCGCGCGCTGCTGCCGGAAAACGACAAGCCCTCTTCCATTGAAATCAGGATCTCCCCAATACCAAACAGACCGATCACCGCGATCAGGAAATCAAACCCGCGTACCAGTTCCATGGAGCCGAAGTTGAGCCGCTGCTGGCCCGTCATGCTGTCCATGCCGACGCTGGCGAGCGCGAAGCCAAACATCATTGCCGCCAGGGTCTTCCATGGCGACCCTTTGCCCATGCCGATGAAGCTGCAAAACGTCAGGAAATAGACCGAGAAAAATTCCGGCGAGCCGAACTTGAGCGCGAATTTCGCAATCAACGGCGCCAGGAAGGTGATCATCACCACCGCCACGAACGCGCCGATGAACGACGACGTAAACGCCGCTGTCAGCGCCTCGCCCGCGCGGCCCTGCTGCGCCATCGGGTAACCGTCAAAGGTGGTCGCCACCGACCAGGGTTCACCGGGGATATTAAAAAGTATCGAGGTGATCGCCCCGCCGAACAACGCCCCCCAGTAAATGCACGAGAGCATGATGATCGCCGACGTCGGCGGCATGGTGAAGGTGAGTGGCAGCAGAATCGCGATGCCATTCGCCCCGCCGAGCCCAGGCAGCACGCCGATGATGACGCCCAGGATGACGCCGATAAACATCAGCATCAAATTAAAGGGCGACAGCGCGACAGAAAACCCGTGAAACAGCGCGTTAATTTCTTCCAAACTTCCTCTCCCAGCCGCTCGCCGCTGCGCCGAATTACAGCCCGAACAAGCTCAGCGGATCAAACCAGCTGCCCTTGTGCAACGACACCTTGAACCAGACTTCGAACATGAAGTAGACCGCGACACTGATACTGATGCCGAGCGCCGCGGACTTGCCCCATGAATATTTCCCCAGCCACACCATGAACAACGTGATGTATACCGCCGAGGAGAGATAAATGCCGAACAATTGCACACCCAGAACATAAAGCGCGGCGGGGAGCAGCACCGCCATGATCTGCCGCAATTGGCCAACCGACACAAAGGCATCGCGTGGCCGAGACGTCTTGCCCATGATCGCCTGCGCCAGCGTAACTGCGCTGGCGATTAAGATAATTACGTTGATATAAAACGGAAAGTAACCAGACTGCGGGCCATCGTCCGACCAGCCCGAGCCGAGTTGGTAGCTCGCGATGCAGAACGTCAGCCCGAACAGCAAGAACAACCCCGCCACCACGATTTCCATGGTGCGATTGGTGGCCACCGGACGATCACCGGTTTCGGCTTCTTGCTCGGGTTTCATTCTCAGCGCGGGGCGATGAACGACTCGCCCCGCTCGCGGGTTTCGGGATCAGGGTTTCGGTTTGGCGAGGAAACCGGCTTCTTTCATTAGCTCGCGATGAAGATTTTCGTTCTTCTCCACCCACGCCGCGTATTCCTTGCCGCTCATCGAGGTCTGGTTAAACGCGCCGTCTTCCATGAACTTTTTCCACTCCGGCGTCTCGCGCACTTTTTTGAACAGATCGACGTAGAAATTCACCTGGTCCTGCGCCACGCCGGGGGGCATGAAGATACCGCGCAACATGACGTAATCAGTCGGCACGCCCGCTTCGGAGCACGTGGGGATGTCGTACCACGACATCGTCGCCGTGATCTTGGTCTTGTAGGGCATGCGGGTATCGTCGAACACGCACAACGGGCGCAGCGTGCCGGCGCGCCATTGCGCAATGGCCTCGATCGGGTTGTTGACCGTTGAATCTATGTGTTTGCCGACGAGCTGCACCGCCACATCGCCACCACCCTTGAGCGGCAGATAGTTGAACTTGGTGCCGGTGGCTTTTTCCAGACTCACGGTGAGAATCTGGTCTTCCTGCTTGGAACCCGTGCCGCCCATTTTCATTTTGTTGGGCCCGGCCTTTTTCGCCGCCTCGACATACTCTTTCGCGGTTTTATACGGCGTCTCGGCGTTCACCCACAGCACGAACTGGTCGAGCGCGAGCATCGACACCGGCGTCATGTCCCGCCAGCTAAAGGGTGTGCCCTGCGCCAGCGGCGTGGTAAACAAATTCGACAGCGTGATAATGATTTTGTGCGGATCGCCTTTCGCATCCTTCACGGCGAGAAAACCTTCCGCGCCCGCGCCGGCCGATTTGTTCACCGGTATCAGGGATTGCTTCATCAAGTTGTGCTTGGCGACGATGCCTTGAATCAGGCGCGCCATTTGATCCGCGCCGCCGCCGGTGCCCGCCGGAATCACGAACTCGACCGGTTTAGTCGGCTCCCAAGCTGCGGCACTTACCATTTGTCCAGTGATGGAAAATACAACTGCTGCCTGCAACACTACACGCAATATGCACTTCATGGCATCCTCCTCCCAATTTACCTCTATATATCTTCTAAATTTTCAGCAGCGTCCCCGTCCAATCATTAGATGCTTCTTGGTATCTAATGACACATTAGGTATACATACTTCCGCAATAAGGACTCGCCCGCCTTGACCGCCGTCAAGTTCGCGATATTATTATTTATATATAAAACATAGGGTTACGGAAAATTCCATAACCCAAACGACTCGCCAAGACGTTTTCGGGCAGCCGAACCGTACGCAACCATGCGCCGAGCGTGACGCAACAAGCGTAGAAGAGCGGCGATCCCTACCCGGCGGCGACTACTTTACGAGCAGCACCGGCACTTTTACCAACTGCAACACCTTGCTCGCCCCAGAACCCAAGACCATATTGGCGACAGCATTCATGCCGCGGGTGCCCATCACCACCTGATCGCATTTGAGTTCATTAACAAAGTGCGCGACGACCTCTCCCACCTCACCCACGCTGATGTGATAGGTGTACTTAACATTGGCGTCATCAAGCAACTTGCGCGCGTTGGCAAGCGCCTTGATACCCTCTTCGTGATGGTATTCCTTGGCTTGCGCCGCCACGCCCTTGATCGTGCCAGGCAGCGAGTGTTGAACGTTCAGTAAGTGCAATTCCGGGGTACTTTTCGAATTGAGCGCCTGCTTAATGACGAATTGAACGGCGCGTGCGGAGGTTTCGGAACCATCCACGGGCAACAATATTTTCATCGGTATCTCCTTCTGCTGTCGTGAACGGAATTATTTTTTCGGCTGGTTCGCTGCGTCGTCGGCGGCAAGATCAACGACCTTGTGCTCCAGTTCAGCCTGGGCTTCGGCCTTGCCCGCCAGATATTTGCCAAAAATAACGACAAACGCCGCGCCGATTATCTGTAACCAGCTGAAATCCACCTTCCAGAAATGCACATGCAGCCAAGGCAGATTGGCACTGATCCATGATGCCCAGAACGGATCGGTGACCAGCATTTCACCAGCCACCCAACCGAGCAAGCCGGCGCCAATGGTAATAATCACCGGCCAGCGCTCCATTACTTTCATCAACATGGTCGCGCCAAAAATCACCAGGGGAATTGATATCGCCAAGCCGATAATCAGCAATGTGACGTTGCCTTTGGCCGCTGCCGCGACGCCGATCACGTTGTCAAGACTCATCACCAAGTCAGCGATCAAAATGGTCTTGATCGCCTTCATCATGTTGTCGGAACTCTCGACATTTTCGTCGTCGTGCTCCGGCACCAACAGCTTGATCGCGATCCAGAACAGTAATATTGCTCCGATAATCTTGAGGAACGGCCACTTCAGTAACTCAACCGCGATGATGGTCAAAATAATCCGCATGACCACCGCAGCACCTGCTCCCCACATTACCGCCTGCTTTTGTTGATGTACCGGCAGAGAACGCGCAGCCAACGCGATCACCACCGCGTTGTCGCCCGATAGCACAATATTGATCAACGTAATCTGGCCTAACGCCGTCCAGAACAGCGGATCGCTCAGCATTTCCATGTTTTTACCTTCTCCGTTTGACTATCGACGCCGCACGTTGCGCGCGGCCCTCCCCTGCAAGCCCGCGAACTATACACGCGCTCGCGGGCCTCGAACAACCGCCATGCTTCGCAAGCAGCGGCCATTCATTTTTTATTTTAAATAACAATAGCTTAAATTCTAGAACAAACCTACCACCTTGCCGTCGTCCGTCAAATCTATTTTCTCCGCGGACGGAATCTTCGGCAGCCCCGGCATGGTCATGATGTCACCGCAGATCATCACGATGAACTCCGCGCCCGCCGACAAACGCACTTCGCGAATGTTGACCATATGCCCCGATGGCGCGCCGCGCACGTTGGCATCCGTCGAAAAAGACGACTGCGTTTTTGCCACGCACACCGGATAGTGCCCGTAGCCGCTTTCCTGCAATTCCTTGATACGGTTGCGAATTTTGGAATCGGCGGAAATATCGGCTGCGCCATAAACCTTGGTGGCGATTTTTTTCATCTTCTCCCACAGGGAGTCGTTGTCTTCATACACAAACGTGGGACTGGATTTCTGCTCGCACAGATCGACCACAATCTTCGCCAGATTCGCCGCACCCTTGCCGCCTTCGGCCCAGTGATTGGCCACCACCACTTTCACGCCGAGTTTTTCGACTCGCTCGGTCAGCAACTTCATTTCAGCTTCGGTATCCGCGGTAAAGCGGTTGATCGACACCACGCACGGTATCCCATACACGTTTTTCACGTTGTTCACGTGGCGCTCGAGATTGACCATGCCCTTGGCCAAGGCATCGACGTTTTCCACGCTCAATTGATCTTTGGCCACGCCGCCGTGGTGTTTCAGCGCGCGCACCGTGGCCACCACCACCGCCGCGGCCGGTTTCAGGTTGGCCTTGCGGCACTTGATATCGAGGAATTTTTCCGCGCCCAAGTCCGCACCGAAACCCGCTTCGGTCACCACGTAGTCCGCGAGCTTCAAGGCGGTTTTAGTGGCTATTACGGTGTTGCAGCCGTGCGCGATATTGGCGAACGGGCCGCCATGAATGAACGCCGGATTGTTTTCGAGCGTCTGCACCAGATTGGGCGCGAGCTGGTCTTTCAGCAGCACGGTCATCGCGCCATGCGCCTTGAGATCGCGCGCGCGCAGCGCCTTGCCTTCGCGCGTATAACCAAACACGATGTTGCCGAGGCGTTCCTTCAAATCCTTGAGCGAAGTCGCGAGACAAAAAATCGCCATCACTTCGGAAGCCACCACGATGTCGAAACCGTCTTCGCGCGGAAACCCGTTCGCGGTGCCGCCAAGCGACACCACGATGTCGCGTAGCGCGCGGTCATTCATGTCCATCACGCGTTTCCAAGTGATGCGGCGCGGATCAATGCCCAGCGCGTTGCCGTGCGAAATGTGATTGTCGATCATCGCCGACAGCAGATTGTTCGCCAGCCCGATCGCGCCGAAGTCGCCGGTGAAATGCAGGTTGATGTCTTCCATCGGCACCACCTGCGCGTAACCGCCGCCCGCCGCGCCGCCCTTGACGCCAAACACCGGGCCCAGCGACGGTTCGCGCAGACAGATCACGGCTTTCTTGCCGATGTGGTTCAGCGCGTCGCCCAATCCCACCGTGGTGGTGGTCTTGCCCTCGCCCGCGGGGGTGGGGCTGATAGCGGTGACCAAGATCAGCTTGCCGTCTTTTTTGTCTTTCAGCGAATCGACGTATTCGAGGGACACCTTGGTTTTGTAGTGACCGTACGGCACCAGATGATCGTCAGGGATACCGAGTTTTTCAGCGATCTTGTTGACGCGAATCATCTTGCCTGCTTGTGCAATTTCAATATCGGATAACGCCATTTTCTCTCTCCTGAAAACCGATTTTTATTAAGATATCTCGGCAGCGGCCATGGACTGCCCGCCGCCATAACTCGACACGGGCGTCAGCTCGCCACCCTTCATCACTTTCACCGCGCAATACTTGAATTCCGGAATCTTGCCGAACGGATCGAGCGCGGGATTGGTCAACAGATTCGCCGCCGCTTCATAAAAACAAAACGGAATAAACACCGCGCCGCGCGGCGTCCCGTCATCCGCGCGCGCGTAAAGCGATACGATGCCACGTCGCGACGCCACGCTGATCACATCACCCGGTTTGGCACCCAGCGCATCCAGATCCAGCGGATGTATCAGTGCCGTCGGCTCGGGTTCGATGGCATCGAGCACCGACGCGCGCCGCGTCATCGCACCGGTGTGCCAGTGTTCGAGTTGCCGGCCGGTGATGAGCACAAACGGAAACTCGGTGTCCGGCCGCTCGTTAGCGGGAATAATGTCCGCCGGCACAAACTTGGCACGCCCGGTCGGCGTTGGAAATTTATCAATAAAAACAATAGGTTGCCCTGGATCACCTTCCTTCTCACACGGATAGGTGACGCTGCTTTCGCGCTCCAGCCGATCCCAGGTAATGCCGGCGATGCTGTTCATGCCCTTGCGCATTTCGTTGAACACATCGGCGGGGCCGCTGTAATTCCAGTTAAGGCCCATGCGACGCGCGATTTCCTGAATGATCCACAAATCCGGCTTCGCATCGCCTGGCGGGGTAATGGCTTTGCGGCCCAACTGCACCATGCGATCGGTGTTGGTTACGGTGCCGTCTTTTTCAGGCCATGCGGTAGCGGGCAAAATCACATCGGCGTGATAACAGGTTTCGGTGAGGAAGATTTCCTGAACCACCAGCATGTCGAGTTTCGCCAGCGCCTCGCGCGCATGATGCGCATCGGGATCGGACATCGCCGGGTTTTCGCCCATGATGTACATGCCGTTGATGTCGCCATGCAGTATGGCGTGCACGATTTCCACCACGGTGAGGCCCGGCTTCGGATCAAGCGTGGCGCCCCACAATTTTTCAAACCGCTCGCGTGACGCATCAATATTCACGCGCTGGTAGTCCGGCAGGAACATCGGAATCAACCCGGAGTCGGATGCGCCCTGCACATTGTTTTGGCCGCGCAGTGGATGCAACCCCGAGCCGGGCTTGCCGATCTGCCCGGTCATCAGCGTCAGCGCGATCAGGCAGCGCGCGTTGTCGGTGCCGTGCACGTGCTGCGAAATGCCCATGCCCCACAAAATCATCGAGCCTTTGGATGTCGCATAGAGACGCGCGACTTCCTTGATCGTTTCGGCAGGAATCCCGCACAGCGGCGCCATCGCTTCGGGGCTGTAGCCTTCGACGTTCTTTTTCAGATCCTCGTAGCCGATGGTGCGCGACGCGATAAACGCTTCGTTCACCAGACCCTCATGCACTATCGTGTGCATCATGGCGTTGAGCAGCGCCACATCGGTATCGGGTTTGAATTGCAGGTAATGCGTGGCGTGACGCGCGAGTTCCGAACGGCGCGGATCGGCGTAGATAAACTTCGCGCCTCTTTTCACCGCGTTTTTAATCCACGTCGCCGCCACCGGGTGATTCGAAATCGGATTCGCGCCGATGAGAAAAATCACCTCTGCGTGCTGCACATCGCTTACTTGATTGGACACCGCGCCGGACGCCACGCCTTCCATCAATGCGGCCACCGACGACGCATGGCATAGCCGCGTGCAGTGATCGACGTTGTTGCTGCCAAAGCCGGTGCGTACGAGCTTCTGAAACAGGTAGGCCTCTTCGTTGCTGCCCTTTGCCGAGCCAAAGCCCGCCAGCGCGCCCTTGCCGTGGGTGTCGCGAATTTCGCGCAACTTGCCCGCCGCCAGATCGAGCGCTTCTTCCCATGTGGCCTCGCGAAAGTACTCAAGCGGGTTCGCCGGATCCATGGTGAAGTCGGCATGCTTGGGTACGCCTGGCTTGCGGATCAGAGGCTTCGTGAGCCGCTGTTTGTGATGCACATAATCAAAACCGTAGCGCCCCTTCACGCACAGGCGGTTATGGTTCGACGGGCCATCGCGGCCATCCACACTCAGGATTTTATTGTCCTTGACGTTGTAGGTGAGCTGACAGCCAACGCCACAGAACGGGCACACGGAATGCACCTGCTTGTCGGGTTTGACCAACCCCACTTCCCGCGCGGGCATCAGCGCGCCGGTCGGGCACGCCTGCACGCACTCACCACAGGCGACACACGTCGAGTCGCCCATCGCATCATCGATATCGAACACAATCTTTGCGTGTTCACCGCGAAATGCGAGGCCGATCACGTCGTTGACTTGCTCTTCGCGGCAGGCGCGCACGCAACGCGTGCATTGGATGCACGAATCCAGATTCACAGCGATGCCGTGGTGCGACAAATCCGCTTGCGGCTGATGGCGCGCTTCGAAGCGTGGCCTGCCGATATGCAACTTGGCGGCCCACTGATCCAATTCCGAATGCAGCGTATGCCGTTTTTCCGGCATGTCCGACAGCAGCAATTCCAGCACCATCTTCTGTGATTTCACCGCGCGCTCGGAATCGGTGGTGACTTCCATGCCCTTTGACGGATTGCGGCAGCACGATGCCGCTAGCACGCGTTCGCCCTTGACCTCGACCACGCACGCGCGGCAGTTACCGTCGGGGCGCATGCCCTCTTTGTAGCAAAGATGCGGGATTTCCACGCCGTGGCGCTGGGCGGCTTGAATGATGGTCTCACCGGCGTGCGCGGTTACGTCTTTACCGTTGAGTTTGAATTCAATCGGCATCGCGCCCAGTTCATCGTTGCTATGCGCTGTCATTGAATTTCCTTCGGAAAATATTTCATCACGCATCGAATCGGATTTGGCGCGGCCTGCCCCAGTCCGCAAATCGAGGCATCCGCCATGGCGCCCGACAGCTCTTCGAGCAACGACTGGTTCCAAGTAGATTTATCCATTAAATTCAATGCCTTGGCCGTTCCAACGCGACACGGCGTGCATTGTCCGCAGGATTCCTCGGCAAAAAACTTCATGATGTTTTTTGCAGCCGCGGAGGCTTTGTCTTTGTCCGACAAAATAATCACCGCCGCCGAACCTATGAAGCACCCGTATTGATTCAGCGTGTCGAAATCGAGCGGTATATCGCCCAGGGTCGCCGGCAATATGCCGCCCGATGCGCCGCCCGGCAGATACGCATAAAACTCGTGCCCCGGCAGCATGCCCCCGCAGTATTCGCTGATCAGTTCCTTTACCGTGATGCCCGCTGGCGCGAGATGCACGCCCGGCTTTTTGACGCGGCCCGACACCGAGAAAGAGCGCAGCCCCTTGCGCCCATTGCGGCCGTTCGAGGCAAACCACTCAGCCCCTTTTTCGAGGATGTCGCGCACCCAGTAGAGCGTCTCCATGTTGTGCTCCAGCGTGGGGTAACCAAACAGCCCCACCTGCGCCACGTACGGCGGACGCAAGCGCGGCATGCCGCGCTTGCCTTCGATGGATTCGATCATCGCGGATTCTTCGCCGCAGATATAAGCGCCCGCGCCGCGCCGCAGGAAAATCGGCGGCAACGGGCACGGCGGATTTTTTTGCAGTGCCTTGATTTCTTTTTCCAGGATGGCACGCACCCCCGCGTATTCGTCACGCAGGTAAATGTAGACTTCCGAAATCTGTACCGTCCACGCGGCAATGATCATGCCTTCTAGGAAGCGATGCGGATTGCGCTCAAGGTAATAGCGATCCTTGAACGTGCCCGGCTCGCCTTCGTCGATATTGACCGCCATCACGCGCGGACCTTTTTCACCGCGCACAATGCGCCACTTGCGGCCGGCCGAAAATCCCGCGCCGCCCAAACCGCGCAGGCCGGAATGCTCCATGGTCTTGATGATGTCTTCGGCGTCGCGTTTGTTGGCCAGGCACTCGGCAGCAATCTTGTAGCCGCCCTTGTTGCGATACGCCGCATAGCCGGTGTATTTGCCCGCCATGCAGCTGGACTTGTTGGCGGCAACCAGCGTTTGCACACTCGCCACACTGGCGTTTGCCACCGGGTTCTGCCCCACCACCGCCACCGGCGCCTGCTCGCAACGCCCTACGCATGGCGCGGGAATCACGCGCACGCCATCGCCCAGCGCCCGCCTCAATCCGGTGATTAGTTCGCCCGCGCCACCGAGTTCGCACGACAGTGAATCACACACGCGCACGGTCAGCGCGGGTGGCGGCGTTTCGCCTTCTTTCACAATATCAAAGTGGTGATAAAAACTCGCGGTCTCGAACACTTCGGTCATCGCGAGTTTCATTTCGCGCGCGAGTGCGGCAATGTGCGCGGCGCTGATGTGACCGTACTTATCCTGAATTTTGTGCAGATGCTCGATCAGGAGATCGCGGCGGCGCGATTCATTGCCGAGCAACTTTTGCACGTCCGCCAGCGCATCCGGCGCGACGATCCGCCCCTTGGGTTTGCCGCGGCGTCCGCCGTTCCCCCGGTCTTTCTTGATTGCCACTGATTCCAACTTACCCCCTCCATGCCCATCAACTTTGAACGATCAGCGCTCCGGGTCAAGGCGCGGCGGCATCCGTCGGACGCGCCGTATTCCCGCCATGCCGGGGAGGGGTGCCGCTGTTCTTGTCTTGCTACGAAGCCCCTTCCCATTCTGGGGGAAGGTTGGCGTGGGGATGGGGTCTTTAAGCATTATCCCATCCTCGCCCTACCCCTCTCCTTGCAGGGGAGGGAACCCGCAGGCGTTTGAACCTTACTTCAAAACCGACTTCATCAACTTGCCCATCTCCGCCGGATTGCGCGTGACCTTGATCCCGCACTCTTCCATAACCCGCAGCTTTTCCGTGGCCGTGCCCTTGCCGCCGGAAATAATCGCACCGGCATGCCCCATGCGTTTGCCGGGGGGCGCGGTCAGGCCGGCGATAAATCCGATCACCGGCTTTTTCATGTTCGCCTTCACCCAGCGCGCGCAATCTTCTTCGTCAGTGCCGCCAATCTCGCCCACCATCACCACCGCCTCGGTTTGCGGATCGTCGTTGAACATTTTCATCACGTCGATGTGCTTCATGCCATTCACCGGATCGCCGCCGATACCTACGCACGATGATTGACCCAGGCCCACTTCCATCAGCTGACCGACGGCTTCGTACGTAAGCGTGCCGGAGCGCGACAACACGCCGATCGGCCCGCGTTTGTGAATATGGCCGGGCATGATGCCAATCTTGATTTCATCGGGTGTGATTACGCCGGGACAATTCGGCCCGATCAGCAACGTGCGCTTGCCCTGCATTTTGTACTTGGTACGGATCATGTCACGCACCGGTATGCCGTCGGTAATGCAGATCACCAAATCCATGTCGGCTTCCACTGCCTCATCGATCGCGGCGGCGGCAAACGGCGGCGGCACGTAGATCACCGACACGTTGGCGCCGGTAGCGGCTTTTGCTTCCTTGACAGTTTCAAAAATGGGGATCCCTTCGTACGACTGTCCACCTTTTTTCGGCGTCACGCCGGCGACGTAGCAGGCCGCGCCATTGGCGTATTCCTTGCCGGTCTTGGTATGAAACTGGCCGGTCTTGCCGGTGATGCCTTGCGTGAGAACGCGGGTGTTTTTATTAATGAGTATGGACATTTTTACGCTGCCTTCTTGACTGCTGCCACGGCTTTTTGCGCCGCATCCGCCATGTTGCTGGCCGACAGTATCGGCAGCCCCGAGTCCGCAAGTATTTGCTTGCCCAAATCCACATTGGTGCCTTCAAGACGCACCACCAGCGGCACACTCAGTTTGACCTGCCTCGCAGCTTCGACCACGCCTTGCGCGATCACGTCGCACTTCATGATGCCGCCGAAAATATTCACCAATATCGCTTTCAGCGACGGATTTTTCAGCATGATCTTGAACGCTTCGGTCACTTTCTCCGTCGAAGCGCCGCCACCGACATCGAGAAAGTTCGCCGGCGATCCGCCATACAGCTTGCAAATGTCCATGGTGGCCATCGCCAGCCCCGCGCCGTTCACCAAGCAGCCAATATTGCCGTCGAGCTCGATGTAGCTCAAGCCAAATTTTGACGCTTCGATTTCCGCGGGGTTTTCTTCATCGAGATCGCGCAGCGCCACGATTTCCGGGTGACGGAACAGCGCGTTTTCATCAAAATTGATTTTGGCATCGAGGGCGATCACCGAGCCGTCGCCCGTGAGTATCAGCGGGTTGATTTCCGCCAACGAGGCATCGGTTTCATCGAACGCCTTGTAGAGCAATTTCAGCAGATCGCGCGCCTGTGCCAGCGAGCCATCGGGTATGCCGATCTTGCGCGCGATGTCTTCGGCCTGGGCGTCGGTCAGACCCACCATGGGATCTATGGTCACCTTGTGAATTTTTTCCGGCGTCTTGTGTGCGACTTCCTCGATGTCCATGCCGCCTTCGCTGGAGGCCATCAGCACCACGCGCTGCGAAGCACGGTCCGTGACCATTGCCACGTAATATTCTTTTTTGATATCCGCGCCTTCTTCGATCAATAGACGGCGCACCTTTTGGCCTTCGGGCCCGGTTTGCGGCGTCACCAGTTGCATGCCGAGGATCGACGACGCGAGCGTCTTTAATTCCTCAGGCGATTTGGCGAGCTTCACACCGCCGCCCTTGCCGCGACCGCCCGCATGGATTTGTGCCTTCACCACCCACACCTTGCCGCCGAGAGTCTTACCCGCCGCCGCCGCTTCGTCCACCGAAAAACACGGCACGCTGCGCAGGGTCTTCACGCCGAACTTTCTGAGAACTTCTTTTGCCTGATATTCGTGGATTTTCATGATGAACTCTTGAAAGAAACTCCGGTGCGGCGCGCCGTGCGAGTGTTATGAAACGGCAGCGCGAATCTATTACAGCCGTTACGGCGCGGGCCTTGACGGTGGTCAAGTTCACGCCGTTAGCCATCTAAGTCCCAATTAAATCCCAGTTCAACCCAACCCAATTGAATAAACGACTTTGGTTTATTGGGCGGGCAAGTATAACAAGAAGGCCGGATCGCCTTACCCTCGAACGCGTAATAGATGCAATCCTGGCACCACCCGGGCGAACGCCTGGGCAAGGTTGCCAACCCGGTAGCCCAGTATCGGTGAGGCCACCATCCCGATTTAGCCGAGCCGCACGCCGGCCGAATCCAAGCGATTATATTGCTGCCATGCAACAATACGCAGAGCAAAGAACGTTCCACATGCACAAAAAAAAGCGCAATCCCGTAGGATTGCGCTGAATTCCACCAAAGGAGGAGGTTTTGGAGGATTGTGCCGGCCATTGGCTGGGCACGGATGAAGTATGCGCGTTCGCAATCTCCGCATCAAGTAGTTTTGCTGCGTTGCGGAATACATTTTTTCAAATGTCGATTTAGTTTTATTTTCAACTTCGACAATCAATCTTGAATTTCCCCAGAAAGCAATGGTTCCGCTGAAGTCACGCCCATCCATTTCCGCACAAAACAGCCTAGATAGACGGCATCGAACGGCTCGCGGCTAGCGCCCGGCTTGCTATCTCGCCCCATCGGCTCTACACCGCTCAGCGAGTTCGCCGCTTTAGGTGCCGCTGGCACCTTTGGCGCCATTGGTGCTATCGGTATTTGCAAATGCACCAGAGCACTAGGCTAGCGGCAGATCAAACCGGCGCCCGTATCCGTGCAAGCACATCGATGAATGATCTAGTATCGTTCCTCACACGCAACCGCATACTGTCGGACGCTGATTCGGAGGAATGGATGGTCATCAAAATACGGGTGCTCGGCTCATTATCGCTTGCAATAATCGGCATCCCTTGCGCTCATGCACAGCCCTATCCCAGCCGTCCGATCCGCATGGTCGTGCCGGTAACGCCCGGCGGCAGCACCGATTCAACGGCGCGCATCGTGGCACAGAAAATGAGCGATCTCATGGGCAGGCAGATCGTGGTTGACAACCGCCCCGGCGGCAACAGCATCATCGGCACCGAGCTGGTGGCGAAGTCGGCGCCCGACGGCTATACGTTGCTGCTGGCATTCGCCACGCACATCACCACCCCGGCATTGCACAGCAAGCTGCCCTACAACACGGCGGAGGATTTCCAGGCGATCACGCTGCTCGCCACACAGCCGCTGATTGTCATCACCAACAACCAGACGCCGGTCAAGTCGATCAAGGAACTCATCGGCATGGCCAAGGCGAATCCCGGCAAACTGAACTTCGGCCTGCCCGGCGGCGGCAGCGCGGCGCACATCGCGGGCGAGATGTTCAAGATCATCACCGGCACCGATATCAATTCCGTTCCCTACAAAGGCGCGGTACCCGCGCAAATCGCGCTGGTCGGCAACGAAGTGCAGCTGATGTTCGCCAACATTCAAACCGGCATTGCGATGGCAAAGACCGGACGCATCACCGTGATCGGCGTCGCCACCGAAAAACGTCTGGCGCAGTACCCGGAGGTACCAACACTGGCCGAACAGGGCATCCCGAAATTCGAAGTCGAACCGTGGCAGGGTTTGCTCGCGCCTAAACGCACACCGCGCGCCGTGATAGACGCGGTGCATAAGGCGGCGGTCGCGTCGGTTCAATCGCCCGAGGTGATCGACAAACTGGTGGCCACCGGCTCCACGCCTGCCACCAGCACGCCGGAAGCGTTTACCGCGCGTATCAACGCGCAGTTGAAATCCTGGGGCGAGGTTATTCGCAAGGCCGGCATCCGCGGCGAGTAGCGGGTGAGCGGGCGACTATTCCGCCTTGATGTTCGCGCTACGGATGACTTTGCCCCACAGCGCCGTTTCGTCTTGCAGAAAACGCAGCGCTTCGGCAGCGGTGCCACCGGCCGCGTCGGCGCCTTCCCGCGCCATGCGCTTTTGCACTTCCGGCAATTTGAGTAGCTTCGTGGTCTCGACGGCGAGTTTGCCGACAATGGGCGCGGGCGTTTTCGCGGGCGCGAGCAGCAGGTACCACGACATGGCCTGATAACCGGGCACACCCTCCTCCATCACCGTGGGCAACTCGGGCAGCGCTGCAACGCGTTTGCTGGACGTTACCGCGAGTGCTCGCAACTTGCCGGACTGCGCCTGTTGCAGCACATTGGCCATCGGCGCGAACATGAATTCGACGCGGCCGCTCAACAGGTCGGGCATGTAACCCGCGGTGCCTTTATACGGCACGTGCGTTACTTTCACCGATGTGATGCTGGCAAACAGTTCAGCGGCAAGATGCGCCACGCTGCCGACGCCTGCGGACGCGTAACGCAGTGCCTGCGGCTTGGCACGAGCCAGTGCAATGAATTCCCTGACACTGTGCGCGGGCAGCGACGGATGCACGACCAGCAGACCCGCTTGCGTGGCGATAAGGCTCACCGGCGTGAAATCCCGGATCGAATCAAACGGCAGGTTGCGCAGGGCCGGATTGATGGCATGCGCCGGATTGACCATGATCAGCGTATAGCCGTCGGGCGTGGCCCTCGCCGCGATCTCGGCACCGATGAGGGTGCCGGCTCCGGCGCGGTTGTCCACCACCACCTGCTGTCCCCACGCCTCGGTGAGTTTTTGCGTCACTACGCGTGCGATGAGATCCGCGCCACCACCCGCCGGAAACGGCACAATGACGCGGATGGGTTTCGCCGGGTAGCTCTCCACCCTCTCTGCCTGTGCTGCCATCACTGCCTGTGCCGGCAGCAACACCGCCCAGGCCAAGCCCCAGTACGGCGCGCGCATCAGCCGCGGGCACCCAAACCCGCTTTCACGACGAGCGCATCCAGCGCGGGCTTCAATTCGGCGCAGGTCTCGATATTCTGCCAGTGCCGCAACGCAGTTGCGGCGCGGCGTTTGCCGAGTTTCGGCGCGCACAGGCGGGTAAATTTGGCGGCCAGATCCTTGGCGGTAAACGGATTTTTGTCGTGTCCGGGCGGATTCACGATATCGATCTCGTGCGCCTTCCCCGAACGATCCTTGGCAATCACGCGCAAATGAATGATGCCGCGCTGCACTTCCTGCTCGATGCCGTCGTCAACGCGCACATCGATGCAGTTCATCAGCGGCCGTATCGCGGGATCGAGGTACGACGCCGGCACAAACGCCTGCTGATCAATCAAGCCATGCAGCAACGTGCGCGCCAGTACGTAAGGGATGCTGTGATCGGCGGTCTCGCGTGTTTGCGGATCCCACTTGGCCGGCTCGTTGCCGCTTTCGTTCCAGGAGAATTCATAGGTGTACACCACCACGCTCGCCAGTTGATCCGCGGCTACACGCTTGCGCAGTTCGATGCCGGCCCAGATCACCGATTGCAAGCTGTAAGCAACCGGCCAGTACTTGATGTAAACGGTGGGAATAAAAAAATCCGCCGCCGCTCCCGGGGGAAAAGGCAAGAGCTCAATTGGCCCCGAAATCAAATCCGTCAAACCGTGACGCCCACTGAAAGGCGCCTCCGGCCCCGTCATGCCGGTGGCGGCCAACTGCACGCCGTAAACCGCGTTGCGCACGGCGTAGGCCGTCGCCGCGCCCTTCCACATGGAAAGCTGGCCCGCGCGCGTGGCGCGCATCGGCACGTTGCCCACGCCGGTGATGGCAATCGCGTTCAAGGTGGCCTCGCGCCCCAGCCCCATGAGATTAGCCAGCGCCGCCGCAAGGCCCACGCCGAGGGCATAACCCTGATCCCAGCCTTTTTCGCGTATCCGCGCGGCGCGCTGCAGGCGGATAATAATTTCATACATCACCACCATCGCGGTAATCAGCCGCTCGCCGGATGCGCCAACCTGCGGCGCCACGGCGAGTAGCGCCCCCAGACCATCGCTTGGGTGGCCGCCCTGTATGATGTCGTTCAAATCCAGATTGCGAATCATGCAGGTGTTTACAAACGCCGCCGCGTCGGCGGCCGCCAGCTTTTTGCTACCCAGCAAGCGACCCGCCCACTCGGGACGGGATGCGCCACCGGCCAGCGAGCGGCCCACGGCTGCGGTGTCGCAATCATGCGCGGCAATGCCACAGGCGATGGCATCCAGCATGCGTTCTTTACTCGCCTGCACGGCGGCGGCCGACAGGTCACGAAAGGTGAGTGTATTTGCGAACGTTGCGATGCTGGCCAGTATGGGATCTACCACGACGACTCCAGATGAAAGATCCGCAATGAATGCCTGTGCAAAAAATTTGCGCGAGCCGATTGAGCGGATCGCCTCAATCGGCTCGTACCTACAAGAAATTACAATGCAGCCGCCGGTACAGAACGACTACGACACGACTACAGCACTACCTTTTGCCGCTGTCCGGTTTCGGACGCGCGCCGGATGGCATCCAGCATGCGATGCCGCCGCACGGCGTGCTCGAAATCCGCTTCGACAGGGCCGCCGGTGCGCACCGCGTGGGCGAACTGTACCCACATCTGCCCCACGTCATACGATGGCCCGCCATTGCGAATTTCTTCCGGCACGGTTTTAAAACGCTCCGGCACCGGCAACTCTTGCAAGGTCTTGTCGTCTTTTTTGCCGCCCATGATTTTGCGTTTGACTTCCTGCCCCGCCTCGCCGCCGCCAATCATCATCAGCGTGCCCTCGGTGCCGTAAATCTCGAAGCGGTAACCGCTGCCGTGGTACGGATGCACGCCGAGGTTGGCGCTGACCACCGCGCCGTTGTCGAGCCGGCCCGACAACATGATGTTGTCGGGCGACGTGACATCGACGTATTTCTTGGTGTCGGTCTCGAACCATTGGGGCACTTGCGTGCTGACCACCGCCGATACTTCCGCGAGTTCGCCAGCCACCATGCACAACGCATCCATCGAATGCCCGAAGGTGATGGTCAGCGTGTTCGCGCCCAGCGTCACGTCTTTCTGCCAAGTGCGGTCCGAGGTGCGCGTGAGCACGCCACTGCCCATGTGCGTCATGTTCACCGACAACATTTTGCCGACGTAGCCCTGCTGAATCAGCTCGCGCATGTATTGATACGCGGGGGAGGCGCGGCGTTGCAAGCCCACCATGGTACGCACCTTTTTCTGGCGCGCCATGGCCGCCATTTCCTCGGCTTCTTTCGTGTTGGCGCCGAGCGGCCATTCGCAGTAAACATGCTTGCCGGCTTCGAGCGCCGCCATGGTGATTTTGTAATGCGCGGGCACGCGCACGGCAACCAGCGCGGCTTCGATTTGCGCATCGGCGCCCATGGCCTTGAGATCGCTGTAGGCCTTTTTCACGCCGTATTTATCGGCGGCGGCCTGCGCGGTATCGGCATGCGCGGTACACACCGCATGCAGATTTACCTCCGGCACTTTTTGCAGCACGGGACCGTGGGCATTGGGACCCCAGCGCCCGCCCGCACCGATAAACGCGACACGTAACGGATCAGATTTCGACATCACATTCTCCAAAAAATATTGTTTAAAAACATATACTTAAATTATTTCTTCATTTCAATGAATTCAAGCTGCACGCCGTCCGGTCCCTCGAAAAAACACACGCGGCGATTGCCGGTGACGATGGTTTCTTCAAGGATGCCGATATTTTGCGCCTTGAGTTTGGCGACCAGCGAATCCAGCTCATCGGTATCCATCGCGATATGTTCCATGCCGTAACGCTGCTCGCGCTTCTGCGTCGGGTGCAGTTCGGTGATGTTCAGCGAAAGCCCGTCCAGATCAACGCGATAACCGCCGGTCGGCGATTGACTGGTGATTTTCGCGCCGAAGGTATCGACGTAAAACTTCGCGGTTTTCTCCGGCGTTTTGGTCTTGATGTGCAGATGGTTGAGCTTGATGGTCATGCTTGTCTCCCTGAAAATTTTGAATCTGGATACGATCACTCTGGCCTGATGCCGCCCACCCGGATAATCGACTGAAAACGCAGATACTCGCCCTGCATGTGCCGCATGAATCCGTCCGGCGTGGTATCGGGCGTTGATTCGGCGCCCTGATTCACGAAACGCGCGCGCAGCGCCGACTTGCGCAGCACACGCATGATATCGCTATGCAATTGCTCGACGATGCGGCGCGGCGTGCCGGTGGGCGCGACAATACCGCACCAACTGTCGAACTGCGCTTCGGGCAGGCCCACCTCGGTGATCGCCGGCACGTTGGGCAGCGTGGGGCTGCGCTGCGGCGTCATCACGGCCAGCGCGCGCAAGCGGCCTTCGCGCACCGGGCCCAGCGCGGCGGGCAGGGTGTAGATCGCGTAATGCACGCGGCCCAGCGCCATTTCCACAAAAGAATCCGATGCCACGCGGAACGGCACGTGCACCGCGTCGATGCCGAGCGCGCGCGAAAACACCTCGGCGGCCAGATGCGACGCCGAGCCGATGCCGAGCGACGCGTAGTTCAGTTCGCCGGGACGCACCCGCGCATACGTCACGAACTCACGCGCGGTGGAAACCGGCAGCGCGCGCGTGACCGCCAGCACATTGGTGATCGACGCCACGTGGGCCACGCCGACGATATCGCCCAAGGCGCGATAGGGCGGCTCTTCGCGCATCAGTTCGCTGATCAAACGTGTCACGCCGACCATGCCCAAGGTGTAACCGTCGGCCTGCGCCTTGGACATGCGCGCATTGCCGATCAATCCGCCCGCGCCCGGCCGATTCTCGATCAGCACGCGGCGCTGGTAGAGCGTCTCCAGTTCATCGGCCAGCAGGCGTGCAAAAAAATCATCCGCCGCGCCGACCGACGACGCCACGATGATGCGGATGGGTTTGACGGGAAACTCGTTCGGCAGAGGCGGCGTCGTGGCCAGGCACGGCGCCGTGCAAAACCACGCGGCCGCGAACAGGCCTCCGATCCATCGTTTCGGGATGCGGACGGAGAGCGTAACCGATAGATGATTCTTCAAGGACGACACGGGCGTGGCATTGGAAGAACGTGTATTGAACATCCATTAAGCACCAAATAGGCGGGGGCCGCAACTCACGGCCCAGCGCACCCCGGCATGCGGACGCACCACGGCACGCCGGGATGTGCCCGGATACACCCGGACGCTTGACCTCAATTGCCGGGCCGAAGATACTGTAATCGGCAACGGCGCCTTACGGCAGCGCCGGAATATAATTGATTTTTGTTGCGATGTAACAAACAGGGGGCGTTAAAAATGAAAAGGATTTTGGCAACCATGCTGATTTCGTGGTCCGCGTTGGCCATGGCACAGTCGTACGATGAGTTGATCAACGACGGCAAGAATACGGAAAACGTGCTGAGCTTCGGCATGAGCCGCAAGTTACAGATGTACAGTCCGCTGAATCAGATTAATAAATCCAACGTCAAGCGACTGGTGCCCATCTGGGCGACGAACACCATGAGCGAGACCGGCGAACTCGCGCAGCCGGTTGTATATAACGGCGTAATGTATGTGGTAAATGGCCATTGGACGTTCGCGCTGGATGTCGCCACCGGCAAGCAAATCTGGCGCACGCAAGTGGAATATGATCGCGCGGTACTGCGCATCTCGACGTCGGGCGCCATTTACCGCGGTTCACCCACCCTCTACAACGGCAAGCTCTACCGCACCACCCTCGACGCGCACTTGGTCGCACTCGACATGAAAACCGGCAAGCAGATCTGGAAAACGCCGTTCGCCGATTTCAAGGAAGGCTACAAGGGCGTCGCCTCGCCGTTGATCGCCAACGGCGTGCTGATTTCAGGCACCAGCGGCGGCGAACATGCCACGCGCGGCTTTCTGGTCGGCTGGGATCCGGAAACCGGCAAGGAACTGTGGCGCAAGCACATGATTCCCGCGCCGGGCGAGCCGGGCCACGAAACCTGGCCGAAGACGGCGGATTCGATACCGGATGCATGGAAGATCGGCGGCGCCTCCACCTGGCAGACCGGTTCGTACGATCCCGAACTGGATCTGGTCTACTGGGGTGTGGGTAACGCTGGGCCGTACGATGCCAAGTATCGCGGCAATGGCGATGCGCTCTACACCAACTGCGTGGTGGCGATTCGTCCGAAAACCGGCGAGATCGTCTGGCACTACCAGTACACGCCTAACGATCTGTATGACGTGGATGCCACCAACGAACTGGTGCTGGCGGAACTGCGCATCGACGGCCAGATGCGCAAGGTCGTGTTGAACGGCAACAAGAACGGTTTCTTGTATGTGATCGACCGCACCAACGGCAAGCTGATCGCCGCGCACCCGATGACGCGCGTGACCTGGGCCACGCACGTTGATCTGAAAACCGGCCGTCCGGTGCTGACCGATGTGGCCGATCGCCTGATGAAGGGTGAAGAGGTCGAGCTCTATCCGCAACGCGGCACCAACGCCATCATGTTCGCGTTCAATCCGAAAACCAATCTGGCGTATCTGAATACGTGGGATCTACCGCGCATCCAGCAATTCGTGCCGTATAAATTCCAGCGTCTGGGCGAGCCCAATACTGCCACCCGGGGCCGCGCACCGGTCATCAAGCCGGGCGACGTGGTGGGTTATCACGTGGCGATGGATCCGCTCACCGGCAAATTCAAATGGAAGGTGCCGATCACCGACATGGCCAGCTCGGGCAGTGTGCTGGCGACCGATGGCGGCTTGCTGTTCACCGGCATGCCGAGCGGCGAATTCCTCGCGCTTGACGAAGAAACCGGCAAGACGCTGTGGAAATTCAAAACCACCTCCAGCGTCAACGCGCCACCCATCACCTACACGCATAAAGGCGTGCAATACGTAACCGTGGCATCGGGGCTGGGCGGCAGTCTCGCGCGCGGACAAGTCGGCGCCAAGGTGCCGCAGGGCAGCTCGATCTGGACGTTTGCGCTGATGCCCGAGTAGGAGGAACGACACCATGGCGCGTGCGGCAAAGCACGCGCTCTTCACGCTGGCGCTACTGTGCGCCAGTGGGGGGGGCGTGGCGCAAAACACCAGCGGAACCTCGTTTTCGCCAGCTCAGATTAAACAGGGCGCTCAACTTTACGCGTCGAACTGCGAATCCTGCCACGGTGTACGCATGCAGGGACCGCAATGGGGCATCGATCTGGCGACGTTTCCACGCGACAAGCCCGAGCGGTTTGTCGAGTCGGTGACCAACGGTACCAAGGCAATGCCGCCATGGGGCGACGTATTAAAACCCGACGACATCAAGGCGCTCTGGGCTTACGTAGTTGCCGGAGAACCGCCACGCTGACGTGTTGTAGCAATGCGGATATCCAATAATCAACGCATTTTCCCGGAGGAAGCACCCATGAAACGCCGTGCATTTTTCAAACAAGCGGCAGCCGGATTGGCTGCTGGGGCCGTTGCCGCGCCCGCGCTTGCGCAATCTCAGCCCACCGTCAGTTGGCGCGTGGCATCGAGTTTTCCAAAAAGTCTGGATACCATTTTTGGCGGCGCCGACATCATCGCCAAACGCGTCGCCGCGGCGACCGGCGGAAAATTCACCATCAAGGTGTTTGCCGCGGGTGAAATCGTGCCCGGCCTGCAAGTGCTGGACGCGGTGCAAAACGGCACGGTGGAGTGCGGACACACGGCGCCCTACTATTATTTCGGCAAGGACCCAACGTTCGCATTTTCGACAGCGCTCCCTTTCGGTCTTAACGCGCGGCAGCAAAACGCGTGGATGTACCACGGCGGCGGCCTGCAACTGATGCGCGAATTCTTCAAGGGTTATAACGTCATTCAGTTTCCCGCGGGCAACACCGGCGCGCAGATGGGCGGCTGGTTTCGCAAGGAAATCAAAACCGTCAAGGATTTGCAGGGCCTGAAAATGCGCATCGGCGGCACGGGTGGACTGGTGCTGGGTAAACTCGGGGTCGTGCCACAGCAGATCGCGGGTGGCGACATTTATCCTGCGCTCGAAAAAGGCACGCTCGACGCCGCCGAATGGGTGGGACCCTACGATGATGAGAAACTCGGTTTCTACAAGGTTGCCAAGCACTACTACTACCCCGGCTGGTGGGAAGGCGGGCCGGAACTCGATCTGATCGTGAATCTCAAGGCCTGGGAAGCGCTGCCGCCGGATTACAAATCGATACTCGAATCAGCGTGCGCCGAGGCGAACGTGGACATGCTCGCGAAGTACGATGCACTGAATCCGCCCGCGCTCAAGCGGTTGCTCGCCAACGGCGTCAAATTGCTGCCGTTTTCCAACGACATACTCGCCGCGTGTTACAGGGCCGCGCAGGATTTGTACGAAGAAATTGCCGCCAAGAACGCCAAGTTCAAGAAGGTCTACGAACCGTGGAAAGCCTTTCGCGACGAGCAGGTGCAATGGGCGTCGATCGCGGAAAATCGCTTTGACAGCTTCATGATTGCCGGCCAACGCCTGGCGCAGCAGGCGCCGCGCAAGAAATAACCGGCACCTACCGGGACGGCTCAGGCACGGTCACGGACTCTCCGCGCATGGCACGTTCTATCGCCTTGGCCGGATCATCATCGGCGTTTGTGCCATCCGCGCCACTTGCGCCAGGGACTACCGGCAGTGGCGGCGCCTCCGCCGGCACTTCGATGCGCATATTGCCGGTGTCAAACACCTTTTTCTTGTCGAGTCCGCCGGTGACAAGTCCGGGGAAAGCGATCACCAGCGCAACCATCAGAATCTGTATCAGCACAAACGGCACCGCGCCCCAGTAAATCTGCGCCGACGTGACTTTTTGGGTAAGCCGGCCAGTGACCTTGTCCACGTAATCCTTTGCCGGCGCGACGCTGCGCAGATAAAACAGCGCGAACCCGAACGGAGGATGCATGAACGACGTCTGCATGTTGATGGCGAGTAGCACGCCGAACCAGACCAGATCGATACCCAATTTTTCCGCCACCGGGCCGAGGAGCGGCACCACAATGAACGACAGCTCGAAAAAGTCGAGGAAAAACGCAAGCACGAACACCAGGATATTGACGACGATCAAAAAGCCCAGCTGCCCGCCCGGCAGATCCGCCAGCAGATGTTCGACCCACACATGGCCATCCACGCCGTAAAACGTGAGGCTGAACACGCGCGCGCCGATCAGGATGAACACCACGAAGGCAGTCAATTTCGCGGTCGAATCCATCGCCTGCTTCAACAGGCTGAAGGAAAGCCGGCGTCGCATCAACGCCATCACCAGCGCGCCGGTCGCGCCCATCGCGCCGCCCTCGGTGGGTGTCGCCACGCCGAGAAAAATCGTGCCCAACACCAGAAAGATCAATGCCAGCGGCGGGATCAGCACAAACGTCACGCGCTCCGCGATGCGCGACAGCAGGCCCAGCTTGCAATAGTGATTGATCAGCGCCGCCACGAAAGCAACACCCGCGCCCACCGAGATGGAAACCACCAGCAACTCGTCCAGCGGTGCGCCGGGCGGATAGCGCGTCTTGGCGAACCCCACCGACACCGCCGTGGCCGCTCCCATCAGCATGATCAATGACGTTATGCCGCTGCCGCCGCCGGCTTCACGAAACGTGCGCGCTTCAAGCGGCAACGCAGGCGCCCACGCGGGCCTGAACACGGCAACACCCATCGCGAACAAGGCATACAAGCCCGCGAGCACGAGACCGGGAATAAACGCGCCGGCATACATATCGCCGACCGAGCGCCCCAATTGATCCGCCATGATGATCAACACCAGCGAGGGCGGAATGATTTGCGCTAGCGTGCCCGACGCGGCAATGACACCGGAGGCAAAGCGGCGGTCATACCCGTAGCGCAGCATGATCGGCAGCGAAATCAAGCCCATGGAAATCACCGAGGCCGCCACCACCCCGGTGGTTGCCGCGAGCAACGCGCCCACGAAAATCACCGCGAACGCGAGTCCGCCGCGCAACGGCCCGAATAACTGGCCGATGGTGTCGAGCAGGTCTTCGGCCATGCCGCTGCGTTCCAGCAGTAATCCCATGAAAGTAAAAAACGGCACCGCGAGCAAGGTGTCGTTCGACATCACGCCCCATATGCGCTGCGGTAGCGCCTGGAACAGCGACGCGTCCAGCATGCCGAGATGAATGCCGACCAAGCCGAAAAAAATGCCGTTGGCAGCGAGCGAAAAAGCGACCGGGTAGCCGAGCAGCAGCATTACCACCAGTGCCGCGAACATCAGCGGCGCCATGTTCTGCATTACAAAGGCCGTCATGCCGCGTCCCCGCGCGCCTTGCGAATTTCTTCGGCAAGCAACGCCTCGGCGCTCGGCCCCTCGTCCCTGGTGGCGGGGTCGGAGATCACGCCGCACACGAAGGCGACGCGCTTGATCAACTCCGACGCGCCCTGCAATGTCAGCAGCAAAAATCCGGCGGGCAGCAGCAAGCGCGCCGGCCACACGATCAGGCCGCCCGCATTGGTGGATACTTCATTGTGGGTGTAGGCGTCGACGAATACCGGCCACGACAGCCAAAGTATCAGCAGCGCCATCGGCATCAGAAAAAAAATCGTCCCGAGAATATCTATCCATGCCTGCGCGCGCCGCGACAACCGGCCCGAGATAATGTCGATGCGCACGTGCTGGTTGTGCAACAGCGCATAGCCCGAACACAGCAGGAATACCGCCGAAAACAGGTACCACTGAATTTCGAGCCACGCGTTCGAACTCATGTTGAACGCGTACCGAATCCCGGCATTGCCCGCGCTCACCAGCACGGCAGCGAGCACCAGCCAATACGCGAGCTTGCCCACGCGCTCATTCAGCGCATCGATCCCGCGCGACAATGCCAGCAACGCCTTCAACGCATCCGCCCTGACTGCAAGTCACTTGCCTGGTATTGAATGGGATGGTTTTTCATGTCACGAACGCCGCGTCAGACAAACCAGCACAGATCGGCTCAAATTCCGGATCCATGCTCAACAAATGATTTCGTTCCCGCCACCGCTAGGCCACCCGCTGGCGCTCGATAACGGCCATGTCCGGGTCTTTGCCGAGACCCGGTTCCTGCGGCACGGCAAAGTCGCCATGCTTCGGGATTATCTGGTCGCCGAACGCTGACTCCGCAAAATCGCAGTAGTAGCGCTCAATGGGAATCTCGCGCGCGGCGGCCGCGCACACATGAATGGACGCCAGCAGGCCCGGCCCGAAATACGGCGAATGCGGCACCACCACCACGCCGTTGGCTTCTCCCAGCGCGAATATCTTGCGCATTTCGGTCACGCCGCCGATCTTGGTGATGCTCGGCTGCGCGATGCCCACCGAACCGGCCTCGAATAAACGTTTGAATTCAAAGAAATTGGAAATGTTTTCGCCCGCCGCGATCGGCGCCGTGCTGACATTGCGCAGCCGCGCGAGCCCGGCGTGATCGTCGGGCGGATAAATCGGCTCTTCGATCCAGGCGAGCTTCATGTCCGACCACTCACGCGACATGGCGATGGCCTCGTCCACTGTCCACGGGCACGAACAATCCACCATCAGCTTGACCTGATCGCCGCAGGCTTTTTTGGCCGCCTGCACAATCTCGGTTTTATTCTCGTGCAGCTTGATTAGCCGGTAACCGCGCTGAATCGCCTCGGCGGTCTTGCGCGCCACCACGCTGGCATCGCCGTAACGCAGCAGACTGGCGTATCCGGGCAAGCTGGCGCGCGCGCTGCCGCCGAGCAATTTGTATAACGGCTGGCCCACGCGCTTGGCCGCGATGTCCCAAAGCGCGATATCGAGTCCGGAAATGGCAAATACCACCGCGCCGCTGCGCCCGGTGTTATACAGGCCACGATGCAGATCGGCTTGAATCTGCGCGATCTGAGACGGATCCTTGCCGATCACGCGCGGCCCGACAATTTGTTCCACCGCGGTGCGCGTGGCAAACCAGCCGGCATTGGAAAAAGCCTCGCCCCAGCCGGTGATGCCCTCGTCGGTTTCCACCTTGACCAACAGCGTATGCACATCATTTTTGGGCGCGCCGCTGGCATGCGGCACGGCGCCGTCCAGCAACAGCGGGGTGCGGATCAGTATGGGTTCGACGCGGGTAATCTTCATCAACGTTCTCCGGAATAACGGCAGTTTGGATACGGCGGCTCTCTATCCTCAAACACCCACGCCCGCGGTTCGCTGGGCTGGCGCGGTGGCGAAGCAGCCAAGTGGGCACCGAGTGCAGAAGTATAGGTGACAATTCTACAAAGGTTCGATCAAATCGTCCGGTCTGTTTACAATAGCGTCTCCGGCCTCTGGATTTTCGCCTGCCTTTGCATACGCGGGCGGCCGCCCAAGGCCATGGCACCGCAAGAATAATAATTTCCGACCCTTAACTCAGAGAGCATCTCCATGTCCGTTCTGAACGAAGAGCAGGCGCGCGCCTATATGCACAAGCTGCTGGCCGCGATGAGCCAGCAAAATGGCTCGGATCTTTTTATCTCCAATGATTTCCCGCCCAGCATGAAGGCGCACGGCAGCATGCAACCGCTGGCGTCGCAAAAGCTCACCGCCGAAGTCACCAAGACACTCGCGCACTCGCTGATGAACGAAGAACAGCGCGCGGAATTCGCCAAGGAAATGGAATGCAATTTCGCCATTTCCATCCCCGGCCTTTCACGTTTTCGCGTGAACGTATTCGTGCAGCAGCGCGCGGTCGGCATGGTGATTCGCACCATCGCGGCGGAAATCCCCAATTTCGAAAAGCTCGGCCTGCCCCCCATTCTGAAAGAAGTGATCATGAACAAGCGCGGCCTGGTGCTGGTGGTCGGCGGCACGGGTTCGGGTAAATCCACCACGCTGGCGGCGATGATCGACCAGCGCAACAGCACGTCCGCCGGTCATATCATCACGGTCGAAGATCCGGTGGAGTATGTGCATGTGTCAAAAAAATCGCTGATCACGCACCGCGAGGTCGGCATCGATACGCATTCGTGGCATCACGCGCTGAAAAACACGCTGCGCCAGGCACCGGACGTGATTCTGATCGGCGAAATCCGCGACGCGGAGACTATGGAACACGCCATCGCATTCGCGGAAACCGGCCACCTGTGTCTCGGCACGCTGCACGCCAACAGCGCCAATCAGACGATCGAACGCGTGATCAACTTCTTCCCCGAGGAGCGGCGCAACCAGTTGCTGATGGATCTGTCGGCGAACCTGCGCGCCATCGTCGCGCAGCGGCTGGTGCGCACCGAAGATGGCAAGGGCCGCAAGGCCGCGATTGAAATTCTGCTCAACACGCCCGCCATTGCCGAGCGTATCTTCAAGGGCGAGTTTGGCGAGTTGAAAACACTGATGGCCAAATCGCGCGAGCTTGGCATGCGCACCTTCGACTGGGCGCTCTTTGATTTGTACGGCGAAAATCACATCAGCTATGAAGAAGCCATCCGCAATTCCGACTCGGCCAACGAACTGCGACTGAACATCAAGCTGAAAAGCCCGCGCGGCGAACCGGCGTCCGCGCTCACCACGACCTTGTCCCTGCATAAAGAGAAGGAAAAAGAACCTGCTGCGGAAGAGAAAAAATAGCGCGTCGCTTGTTACTCCACCCGCATGCCCGATTCTTTCACCACTTTGCGCCAGCGCGGCACTTCCAGCGCGATCAACTTCTGTAACTGATCCGCGCCGCCGCCGACGGGCTCGCCGCCGTCTTCGGCCAGTTTGCCGGCCACGTCGGGCGCCTTCACTGCCGCCGCCAGTTCCGTGCTTAACTTTTGGATAATGGCCGGTGACGTGCCCGCCGGTGCGAGCCAGCCGTGCCAGGTGCTGACGTCGAATCCCGGCACGCCGGATGCAGCGATGGCGGGCAGATCGGGCAATACCGCGGAACGCTCCACGGTGCTGACTCCCAGCGCACGCAGGCGATTGGCGCGCACATACGGCAGGGCCGCCAGCACATTCGCGAACAATAGGTGCATTTGTCCCGAGATGGTATCAATCATCACCGGCCCGCTGCCTCTGTAGGCAATCAGGGTGACCTTCACGCCCGCCATGGACGAGAACATCGCCGACACCAGGTGCGTGGTCGCGCCATTGGCGACACCCATGTTCAACAAACCGGGCCGCGCTTTCGCCAGCGCGAGCAATTCGCGGACCGATTTCGCCGGCAACGCAGGATGCGACAGCAGCAAGAATGGCGCCTTCGCCACCAGCGAAACAGGCGCAAAATCCCGGCTCGGGTCCAGTGGCAGATCGGGACGCAGCGCGGGCACAAACGTGATCGCGACGGAGCTGGCCATCAAGGTGTAACCGTCAGGCGCCGCCTTGCTGACAATGTCGTAGCCAGCCGTGTAGCCCGCGCCAGTGCGGTTTTCAATCACAAACGAACGCTTGAGACTGGCGCTCAGCTTTTGCGCGAGCAGACGCGCCTGCAAATCCGTGGCTGCGCCGGTGGCAGTGGGCACGATCACGCGCACGGGCTTCATCGGATAATCGGCGGCGCTCTGCGCCAACACGGCGAGCGGCACGCCCATCAGCGTCGCCGCAAGCCCATGGGAAGCGTGCCGCATCATCAACCATGCTCCGCTGGACAGGCCGCAAGCAGTTCGCGCACCGCCTTGACGCAAAGCTCCGGCGCCAGCACGTGTATGCCGAAATCGTAGCCCGCAAGATTGACCAATCTGCCGTTGGGAAATTCGCGGGCCATTTCCGCCAGCCGCTGTTTGCGGCTGGGCGGGCAATTGTCGCCGACCATCAGCAGCACCGGCACGGTGATCTCGGCCAGTCGCGGCCCCACATCCACGACAGTAAAACGCCGAAACGCGCTGGCGGCAACATGGCGCGGCACGCGATCCATTTCGCGCGCCCACCATTCGCCGAGTTGCGGCGGAATTTTCGTGATGTCCACGCGATACTGAAGCGTGCGGCGGCACCATTCGCCTACGCCGTATTTCTCGATGGCCACGCCTTGATCGGCTTCGCCCAGCGCGTACGTATCCACCGTTTCCTTGCCGGTCTTCGCGGTGGTGTTGCACGCCGAAATCGACGCGATGCGCTCCGGCGCCAGCAACGCCACCAACATGCCGATGCGCCCACCGGTGGATTCACCGATCCAATGCACACGCTTGATGCCCAGATGATCCATCAAACCCAGCGCGTCGCGCGCGGCTTCTTCGGCATCCATTTCCACGCCGACCGCGGGCTTGAAGCTGTTCCCATAACCGCGCGGGTCCATGCGCAACACGCGGTAGTCGCGTCCGAGCAATGGCACCCACGCGTGCCAGAACTCAATGTTCCTGCAATATCCCGGATACAGTAGCACGGTTTGTGGCGGCGTGGCGCGCCACGGCTCGGTGTAGTCGGCGAGATCGTAATGGATGTCCACATCCGCACCGCCACTCGGGATTCGCGCGATCTGATAAATTCTCGCCATGTGATGCGTCTCGTGGTTACGTCTCAAGCCGCGTTACCGGCGCAGAGACGGCATGCCAACAGAAAAGTTACATAAGCATATGTTTTTAAACAAATTTATTTGCAAGCACTCAACTGAAACCCTGATTGAGTTTTGCGGCGCCTTGTCCCGCACCCACGGGTATTTGCTGGTCGGCATTTTGCTTTTGTGCTGCGCAGCGCCGTTGCCCGCGCAATCGTACCTCACTTATCCCACGCGACCGATCCGTTTGATTATCCCGCTGCCGCCGGGCGGCGGCGCTGATTATATCGGCCGTGTTGTCGGCCAAAAACTGTCTGAACAGCTTGGACAATCCGTTGTTGCCGACAATCGTGGCGGCGCCAGCGGCGCGATCGCGGGCGAACTCGCCGCGCGCGCCGCGCCCGACGGCTACACGCTGTTTCTCGCCTACGCCGCGTCGCACGGCATCAACCCGGCCATGAGCAAGCTGCCGTACGACGCACTCAACGACTTCACCGCCATCACGCACATGGCCTCGTCGCAGAATATCGTCACCGCCCATCCCTCGTTCGCGGTGACCTCGATCAAAGAACTCATCGCCGCCGCACGCGCCAAGCCCGGCCAGATCACCTATGCATCGGCGGGGTTCGGCAGTGCGACACATCTCTCGGCGGTGCTGCTGTCGCAAATGGCCGGCGTCACCTTTAACCACGTGCCTTACAAGGGCGCGGGGCCGGCGCTGTCTGATCTGCTCGGCGGCCACACGCAGTTCATGTTTTCAAGTCTGCCCGCCGCACTGCCGCACACGCGCGCCGGCAAGTTGCGCGCGCTCGCGGTCAGCGGCCTTAAACGCTCGAGCATCGTGCCTGACCTTCCCACGGTGGCGGAAGGCGGACTTCCGGGGTTCGACACCAACCAGTGGTACGCACTGCTCGGCCCGGCCCGGTTGCCGGGCGCCATCGTGCGCCGCCTGAACAACGAAACGCTGCGCGCGATGAACATCCCGGATGTGCGCGCCAGGCTGGATCAGCAGGGCTTCGAAATCGAAGGCTCGACACCCGAAGCGTGCCGTGACTACATCCGCGGCGAACTGGCCAAATGGGCAAAGCTCGTCGCGGCCGCGGGAATCAAGGCGGAGTCGTTGCGCTGAATGTGTGCTTGAACCGCACTATTTGTTGACAAACCATCACTCGACAGGAACGCCCCCATGGCTAAAGCATCCGATTACGCACCCGCATCACGGCGGCAATTTATCAAAGGCGCGGTTGCCGGCGCTGGCACGCTGGCCTTGCTGAACAGCACGGCGCAAGCCGCGCCGCCACCGCAATCGTGGGACGGCGAAACCGATGTGCTGATCGCCGGCGCGGGCGTTTCGGGCTGCTTCGCGGCCATCGCCGCGCATGATGCCGGCGCACGCAATATCCTGCTGCTCGAAAAAACCGGCACTGCGGGCGGCTCGGGTCGATTTTCGTCGGGCACCATACTTGCCGCCGGCACCATCCTGCAAAAAGAAAAAAACATTCAGGACTCCGCCGATCTGTGGTTCCGCGAATCGATGGAGGCTTCGGAAAACGGCGTTGACGCAAAAATCACTCGGCGAATGATCGACGTCGCCAACGAAGTTTTCGATTTTCTGTGGGCCGCGGGCATGCGCTGGTCGTTCATCGACCCGCTGCCGGGTTACAGCGCGCCGCGCGGGTACCGCGAGGCCAACGGCGGCGAGAAGATGATGAAAATCGTGTTGGCCGAAGTCGCAAAACGCACGGCGATCAAGCTCCAGTTCGACACCCGTATCACCAAGCTCTATCTCGATCAACGGAAAGGCGCGTATCCGCAAGGCGAAGTGGTCGGCATCGAGTGCGCAACCGCTGATGGCCGCACGCGGAACATCAAGGTCAAACAAGCCGTCGCCCTGTGCACTGGCGACTTTGCCGCGAATCCCGCCTACATCGAAAGTCATTTTCCCGCGCTGAAAAATACCAAGTTCGTCGGCAATCCGGGTAACACCGGCGACGGCATACGCATTGCGCAACGGCTGGGGGCGGACATTACGGGCTACACGCCGCAGGGCCATCCGCACTGTGTGGAAGTCTCTCCCGGCAAGGCGCAACTGTGGCCGCGCTACGAATTCCTGGCGCAGGCCGGCGCGTTATTGGTCAATGGCGACGGCAAGCGCTTTTGCGACGAGCCGGTGAAAGGCTACTACGTACCGCTGTTTACCGAAGCACAAAAACAAAACGGCAATTTCGCCTGCGTATTCGACGCGCCCATGGCCAAGGCCATCATGAGCAGCCCACGCTTTGAGACCACGTTTCGCGGCAGGCAAGCGATGTTCACCGAAGGACTCGGCGGCGAGGGCTTCATTATCAAAAAAGCCGACACGCTCGAGGAACTCGCCAAGAAACTCGGCATCAGCGCCGACGGACTGAAAAAAACCGTCACCGCCTACAATGACATGGTAGCCGCGGGCAAAGACGCGGCGTTTCAGCGCAATCCCAAATATCTGATCAAGATGGAGTCGCCGCCCTATTATGGCTGGCGCGGCATTATCGGCGTCACCACCACGCGCGGCGGCCTGCGCATGGATGCCGAGGCAAGAGTTCTCGATGTCGATCTGCAACCGATACGCCGCCTGTATGGCGCCGGCGGCACCATCGGCGGTTACACCAACGAAGCCGGTTACCGCAGCGGTCTGCACCTCACCAACGCGTTTGTATTCGGCCGGATCGCGGGCAAGAACATGGCCGCCGAGAAGCCCTGGAGCTGACGGCGCGGCGCCCGCGTCACTCCAGCGTCACACCCGCAGCTTTGATGATTCTTCCCCAGGTGGCGGTTTCTTCGCGGATAAACGCGGCAAACTGTTCCGGCGTGGTCGAGCGTGATTCGGCGCCCTGTGACATCAGGCGCTCCTTGGTATCCGGCGCATCCAGCGATTTCACCAGCGCCGCATGCAGTTTGGCAGCGATGTCTCTGGGCGTCGCGGCGGCGACAACATAACCGTACCAGTTGTCGGCGCGCACGCCGGGATAACCCGCCTCGGCCATGGTTGGCACGTCGGGCAGCGTAGTCTGGCGTTTGGCGGTCGCCACCGCGAGCGCGCGCATTTTGCCTGACTTCACGTGCGGCAGCAGTACTGGCACATCCAGTATGGTCAACAGCACATGCCCGCCCAGCAGATCAACCACCACCGGCGCCGCGCCTTTGTACGGCACGTGCACGAGTTCAATACCCGCCGCGACACGCAGCGATTCGACCGCGAGATGCGGCATGCCGCCATTGCCGGTGGAACCATAAACAATCTGTTTCGGCCTGGCCTTGGCGAGCGCCACAAGTTCGCGGGTTGTTTTTACTGGCAGTGAGGGATGCACCGCCAGCATTTCCGGCACGGTGACGCCGAGCGTGAGCGGCACCAGTTCCTTGTTTACATCGACCGGCAACTTGGCATACAAATTGGGCGCGAAGGTCAGCACGCCCGTACCGGCGAAGTAGACCACGTACCCATCGGCCGGCGCAGTGCGCGCCACGTGTTCGGCGGCAATCAGGCCGCTGACACCCGCGCGGTTGTCTACGATCACCTGCTGGCCGATCACTTCCGTCATCTTTTGCGCGACGGTGCGCGCGAAAAAATCCGCCGGGCCGCCCGCCGGGAACCCCACCACCACGCGTATCGGCTTGTTGGGAAAGTTTGCCGCGCCCGTCTGCGCGGACACGGGCCGGATGCCGGACATCGCCAGCGCCGCCGCGGCCATGCCAGCAAACAACAACGGAGGGTGCGTGAAGTTCTTCATAACATGTCTCGCGAATTGCATATCGATTGTTCGGCAACCGAAAACATATCATACCCGCACACCCTGCGCGCGCGGGCGCAATGGCTGCTCGCACGACTCACGTGGCGCATCGCACGGGTTTCAGGCTAATATTCCGCTCTCGTTATTGCCTAAATTGCCTGGAGTGTTGCCCGATATGACTGTTTCCATCCGCCGTCTTTCGCACGGGCTCGGCGCCGAAATCTCCGGCATCGACTTGCGCGCGCCGCTGTCAGAGAGCACTTACGGAGAAATTCACCGGACCCTGCTTGAATACGGCATCGTGCTGTTTCGCGATCAGCCGCTCACCACCGGACAGCACATTGCCTTCAGCCGTGGCTTCGGTGCGCTCGACACGCACGACAACGCGCCGCAGGACCGGCATCCCGATTACCCCGAAGTGCTGCTGATCACCACCCGGCCCAAGTCCGATGGCAAACCGTCGGATACGCGTTATACCGGCCGCGTGTGGCACTCGGATCACTCGTTCACGCTGGTGCCGGCCCTGGGTTCGCTGTTACGCGCCGTGGCGGTACCCGAGGTCGGCGGCAACACCATGTTTACCAATATGTTCGCGGCGTACGACGCTTTGTCGGAAGGCATGAAAAAACTCATCGCCAACCTGCACGGCGTGCATACCACCGCGCGCAAGATCGATGATCCGGCTCGCGCGGCGGACATGAAGCGGCGCAATCCCCCGGTGGCGCAACCGGTGGTGCGCGTACATCCCGAAAGCGGCCGCAAGGCCTTGTACATCGGTGAAAAAGTGCGCCATTTCGCCGGCATGACCGCCGAGGAAAGCCGGCCGCTGATTGACTATCTGTGCCAGCACGCGACGCGGCCCGAGTTTGTATACCGACACGCGTGGCGCGCCAACGATCTGATTTTCTGGGACAACCGTTCCACCATGCACATCGCCCTTGGGGACTTCGACATCAATGAACTACGCCACATGGAACGTACCACGTTGCTCGGCACGCCTTCGGGATACGTCTATGACGGCCCGCTGCATTAGCGTTTGCGCGGGACTGGCAATTGGTCTGGTCGCAGGGCAAGTTACAGCGGCTGACACGGCCTACCCCTCGCGCCCCATCCGCATTCTGATTCCATTTCCGGCGGGCGGCTCCACTGATCTGCTGGCACGCATGGTCGGGCAGCGGCTCACCGACGCGTGGGGCCAATCCACCGTACCCGACAATCGCATCGGCGCGAACGCCATCCTTGCATCCGAGATAGCGGCCAAGGCAGCGCCGGATGGCCACACACTGCTGATGGTGGCCATCGGGCACGCCGCCAATGCGAGCCTCTATCGCAAGCTGCCGTACGACACTCTCAATGATTTCACGCCACTGATCGCTGTAGCCGACGTGCCGATTTTTCTGGCAGTGCATCCGCAGTTGAAAGCCGCGTCGGTGAAGGAACTCGTGGCGTTAATCAAGAGCAAGCCAGGCGGCATCAACTGCGCGTCGGGCGGCGTGGGCGCGTCTCACCATCTCGCGGGCGAACTGTTCCGCCAGATGACCAGCACGAGCTTTCAGCACATTCAATACAAAGGCGGTGGCCCGGCGCTGATCGAACTCGTCGGTGGCCGTGTGGACATGATGTTCACGCCGGTATCCACCGCGATCCAGTACGTAAAAGGCGGACGGCTGCGCGCCCTCGCGGTGACGTCGCCGCAGCGCGTGGCGATCACGCCCGATCTTCCCACCATCGCCGAAGCCGGTGTCCCCGGCTACGAATCACGCGCCTGGTATGGCCTCGTGGGGCCGGGTCGCATGGACAAGACCATCGTCACCCGCATCAACAGTGAAATCGACCGTCTGCTGAAGAGCCCCGAGGGTCGCGACAAACTGCAATCGCTCGGCGTGATTCCCATGGGCGGCAGTGCCGTCGAGTTCGACGGGTTTATCCGCCGCGAGCTGGAAAAATACGCCAAGGTGGTGAAGGCAGGCGGCATCCGCGTTGAATAGCCCGTGAAGCGAGTGCCGGCCATTGACGTGATACGCGGCCAGCGCGCCGGCCCACCCTGACCGTTATGTCCCGCGCTTCCCGCGCTCCCGCGCCCACATCGAGCGATCAACGCGCGCCGCTCACCATTGCCATTCTCGTGGCGATCTGCGCCGGCCTCATCGCCATGCCCGCGCCCGCGGGTCTGCCCGAGGCCGGCAAACGCGTAATTGCCGTGGCGGTGCTGGCAATCGGCCTGTGGTGCACCGAAGCCTTGCCCGCTGGCGTGACGGCGATTGTGCTGATCGTCGCGCTGGTGTTGACGGGTTCCGGGTTCCCCGACGCGCTGGCGGGCTTTGCCGATCCGGTGGCGTATTTTCTGATCGGCGTGTTGACCATAGGCCTGGCCGTGCAAAAAAGCGGACTGGCGGAACGGGTCGCGCGATTTTTCCTGCGCCGCTCGCGCGGCAGCGCGCGCGCGCTGTATCTGCAACTGCTGCTGTCGTTTCCGCTGCTCACCTGCATCCTGCCCTCCGCCACCACGCGCACCGGCATCCTCGTGCATGTGTACGAGCAGGCGCTCGATCTCGCGGGCGTGCCGCGCCAGTCGCCGCTCGCCAGCGCGGTGATGATGGCATTGAATTCCATTAACCGGCTTGCCTCCACCGTGCTGATGACGGGCGGCATCACGCCGGTGGTGGCCGCCGCCTTGATCGGCAACATCGGCTGGAGCCAATGGCTGTTGCTGATGAGCGCGCCTTACTTTGCACTGCTGGCCGCCGGCTCCGCGCTGATTTATGTTATTTACCGCAAAGGCTTTCGGCAGACGCTGCCCCCGCTGCCAGACGAGCCGGTCAAAAAACTCGCGCCGGTGGAAATCCGCACGCTCTTGATCACCGTGGGCGCATCGGTGATGTGGCTCACCGACGCGGTACATCACTGGCATCCGGCAGTACCAGCGTTGATCGCGTGGGTGCTGCTGCTGATGCCGCGCGTTGGCGTGTTGACGTGGAAGGAATTCGAGCGCGACATCGGCTGGACGAATTTTTTTGTGCTGGCCTCGTCGCTCTCGCTTGCACGCGCGCTCAAGGTCAGCGGCGCCAGCGATTGGGTCGCCGGCCTCATTACCGCGGCCGTTCCGGCATTTCAGGGAGAGCCGTATTACGTGGTCGCGACGCTGATGATCGCTTCGGTGCCGGTGCGCCTGCTGATTCCCAACATCACCGGCTTTCTCGCCACCACCATCCCGATTGCCATGGCCATCGGCACGGCCACCGGTGTCAACCCGATGATCTGCGGACTGGCCGTGATGATCAGTGGGGACGCGGTGCTTTATTACCCGGCGCAGAGCGTGTCGTCGCTCGCGGTTTATGAGCGCGGCTACCTGAGCGCGCCGGAAATATTTAAGTTCGGCGTGTGGATGACGTTGATCGCGATTGCCGTGGTACTGGTGGTGGCGCTGCCGTATTGGGCGGCGGTGGATGTGCCGCTGCGAACACCGTAATACCCTCCCGGCCATGCCCGCCCGCATTCTGTTCGCGACCTTCGGCTCTCTCGGTGACCTGCATCCCTACATCGCGCTTGCGCTGGAACTTAAAGCGCGTGGACATACGCCGCTGATCGCGAGCTTCAGTCTTTTCCGTGACGCGGTGGAGTCTGCGGGCATCCTGTTCGCGCCCATGCGACCCGACATCGAACGCTTCGGCGGCCCCGCCGAGGTGGTGCGCCGGCTTTTTTTCAGCCGCGACGGGCCGGCGTACCTGATGAAAAAAATGTTCATGCCATATGTGCGTGAAAGTTACGACGATTTGCAACGCGCCGCACAAGGCTGCGATCTGATCGTCACGCACCCCATCGGCGTTGCCGGACCGCTGGTCGCCCAAAAACGCGGCGTGCCGTGGGTATCGTCGATACTGTCGCCGATGTCGTTGATGTCGTGCATCGATCCGCCGTTGATCGGCCCCGCGCCGTGGATGAAATCGCTGCGCAGGTTCGGCGTGACGCCCTATCGCATGATGTTTAACCTGGCGCGCCACATCGCCCAACGCTGGGAAGGGCCACTGCATGCGCTGCGCGCCGAACTCGGCCTGCCGCCGTCGCCGCCGGTGCAGTTTGAAGGCCAGTTTTCACCGCAACTCAATCTGGCGCTGTTCTCGCCGTTGCTCGCCACGCCGCGCGCCGACTGGCCGGCAAACACCGTGCTGTGCGGATTTCCGCGTTACGACGGCAAGCCCGCCGCTTCCGGCGACAGCACGCGGTTGCGTGCCTTTCTCGATGCGGGTGAACCGCCGATTGCGTTCGGGCTGGGTTCATCGGCCGTGATGATCGCGGGCGATTTCTGGCAACACGCCATAGCCGCGGCACAAGCGCTGAACCGCCGCGCGATATTGCTCACTGGCGCATCTCCCGTGCTGCCGGCAAAACTGCCGCCGTCAATCGCCGCGTTTGAGTACCTGCCATACTCGGCAGTGTTTCCGCATACGGCAGCGGTGGTGCATCAGGCAGGCATCGGCACCTTTGCGCAGGCGCTCTTCGCGGGCCACCCGCAACTCATCGTGCCGGTGGCGTTTGATCAACCGGACAACGCCGAGCGCGCGCAAAAGCTTGGCCTTGCGCGCACGCTGCCATTTCGCAAAGTCACTGCAGAGCGTCTCGCGCGCGAACTTGATGTGCTGCTGCGCGAACCAGCTTACGCACAACACGCCCGCGACATCGGTATTGAAATCGCGCGCGAGGAAGCGTCGCGAACAGCGTGCGACCGGATGGAAGCGGTGCTGCACTAAAACGCTTCACCCGATATCGAGAATAAAAATACCAATAAAACATATACTTATGTTAGTCCGCCACAAGTACCGGCTTACACACGCGCGCCGGACGCGGTCGGGGCGTGGCGTACCGTGCGACGGTTGCGGCTTGAACTCATAACCGTGGACCACAATGGACAAACTGCATCCGGCCTTCCGCAACCGGGTTGAAGAATTTGTAAGGCCAAATACAAAACATCGATTACAGTTCACTGACGCCAGAACACACGCTGTGCGACAGGCCGATCACCCGGCGGTGATGCGGGTTTCCGGCAATGACCGCGGCGCGCCTGTCGTAAGCGGTAATTGCCATATCGTTTTAAAATCGGTTCATCCTCGCCGCGCGCGACCTACCCACGCAACCGGGCCTTCAGTGCCTCTATACCCTACTCAGCACCAACCGCCATGTTGAAAGCCGCCATTTGTGGACTGATGATGGGTGCCGCCTTCAATATGGCGGCGGCGCAGTCCTATCCCGTCAAGCCCATCCGTTTGATTTTTCCGCTAAATCCCGGCTCGTCAAGCAACGACATTCTCGGGCGCGCACTCGCGCAGCGGCTGACGGACGCGCTAGGCCAATCGTTCGTCGCGGATTACCGGCCGGGTGCCGCGGGGGCGTTGGGCGCGGCCGTCGCCGCAAAGTCCGCGCCGGACGGATATACCTTGCTGGTCGGTTACACCAGCTCGATCATGATCAGTCCCACGCTGCTTGGCGGGGGCGCGGGCTTCAACCCGGTGACAGACCTCGCGCCGATTGCGCGCATCGCGGTGGTACCTTATATCGCCGTGGTGCATCCTTCGGTGCCCGCAACCGATCTCGCGGCGCTGGTTGCCCTTGCCAAGCAACGGCCAGGGCAGCTCAATTTTGCGTCCGCGGGCACGGGCGGCCTGCCGCATCTGGCTGCGGAATTATTCAAGCTTAACACCGGCGTCAACATCGTGCATGTGCCCTACCGAAGCGCGGCGACGGCGCACACCGATCTGCTGGGCGGGCATGTGCAGATGGAATTCACCGGCATCAGTGGTGTTGCGCCTTCGGTCAAAGTCGGCAGATTGCGCGCGCTGGCGGTCACGACTGCGCGACGGTCGGCATTGTTGCCCGATGTGGTGACCGCTGGCGAAGCCGGTTTTCCGGCGCTGGAGGTCAGTTCCAGCCTCGGCCTGCTGGCGCCCGCCAATACACCGCCGTACGTCGTGCGTCGCCTTTATGACGAGATCGCCACTATCGTCAACAGCGCTGACATGAAGAACTTCATCCTTCGGCAAGGCGCGGAGCCCGCGCTGATGGATCCCGCCGGGTTCGGCGCGCACATCAAGGACGAGATTTCGAAATGGGCGCGCGTCATCAAGGCGACCGGCGTCAAACCCGAATAGGGCAATCAATCAATGGAGAAGACAGCCATGTCCCAATATGAGGTCGTCTACCCGCTGGGCAGGCGGGTGCGGCAGACGCGGGGGCGCGCTGCGCGTCCGCGTTCGCTCGAAGGCGTGACCATCGGAGAACTTTCCAATGGCAAATTCGACAGCGGATTTGTGTTCGAGTCGATCGAGAAAGCGATACTCAAGCGCATTCCGACGGCGAAGTTTGTTTCACACGAGCAATTTGGAGATACCTACGGGCCGCAAGAATCCGAGGTGATTCGTGATCTGCCGGACAAGCTCAAGCGCCATGGCGTGAATGTCGTCATTTCAGGCATGGCGGGTTGAGGGAGCTGCACCGCCGCGAGTTCGCGTGCCAGTGTAGCCGCCGAAAATGCCGGTGTACCCACAGTAACGATCGCCATCGATAACGGCTTTACGAAATCCGTCAAAGCCATCGGAAAACAGGCGGGTGTCGATCTGCGCGTGGCGACGTATCCCGGCGTAATTTCCACCCATGAACGCGACACCATAATCCGAAACATCGAAGCCAGCCTGGTTGATCAAATCGTGCGGCAGTTGACTGTGGGGGATGGCGCCAGCGACAGCGTGGCCGATGATGCAGAACCCGACTGTCGTGACATCGTGTACACCGGCACCTTCGAGGCGGTTAATGAATACTTCCAGCGCCAGCAATGGAGCGATGGCCTGCCCATCGTGCCGCCGACGCTGGACAAGATCGACGCGTTTCTGAAATTCACGGATCGCGCGGCAGACGAGGTGCTGGGCATACTGCATCCCAGCCTTGCGGCGGCCTCGGTGTGGAACGTGGCGGTGGTCGGCGTGATGGCCGGATGCCGCCCGCAGTACATGCCCGTGTTGCTTGCTATCGCGGAGGCCATGGCAGATCCTGCGTACGGTCTCAAGCATGGCGGCAGCACGCCGGGCTGGGAGGCACTGATCATCGTCAATGGCCCGATTCGCGACGCGATCGGTCTGGATCATGGACAAGGCGCCCAGCGTCCGGGCAATCAGGCGAATACCAGCATTGGACGCTTCTATCGGCTGTTCGCGCGCAATGTGCCGCGATTTTTGCCGGGATCAACGGACATGGCGACCTTTGGCCAAATGTTCAGGGCGGTCCTTGCGGAAAACGAGCCCGCCTGTGCCGACATGGGGTGGGCGCCGTTGCATTTGACGCGCGGTTTTCAGCATGGGGACAGCGTGGTGACCATCACCTCGGTACGCACGACGAGCGACCCCTTTGCCACCGCGGGCGAATCCGCGGAGCGGCACCTCGACTATATCGTTGACTGGGTAAAACGCATGATCGAGCCGTATCAAAGCTCGTGCGGCTACGTCGAGTCACACGTCTTGCAGCTCACGCCCGTCATAGCCGCGTTACTGGCCAAGGCCGGTTACACGAAACAGGACATAGCGAACTATCTGAACCAGCACGCGGTCGTTCCAGCGCATTACTACGAATGGAGCATGATGCAGGGTGACCATCATCCGCCCGGCACCACACTGGCCGGCTTGGTCGAAAAAGGTGAACTGCCAGCGGCGTGGCATCTCTCCGATGACCCCAATCGCATGGTGCCGCTGTTGTTGCCGCAGTCGCAATGGCTGATCGTCGTCGCGGGCGACCCGTTAAGAAACCGATCCTGCATTTACCGGCAAAATTTCAAGCAAGGCTTTGCCACGAGCAAAAAGGTACACGTGCCCGCAAACTGGCTTGCCCTGTTGAAAGCCACGGATTGAAGCGCAACCGTATCCGCTGGGCAAGTAACCGCTCACCGGATTACGGTGATTAAATCCTGCTGTCACCTGTCAAGCTGCTCCGGTTTGGGAGAATCATCCTGCGGCCCGGAACGCGCCCGCGCCGCGCGCCTGTTTTGACACGGTTTGTCAGGCAAAACCCAAACTTCTACAATGAATGCGTCACCCTGTCGCCATGTCGTTCCGCGCCACCGCCACTATTACGCATCACGGGGAATAACCCAATGAAGCCGTTTCGTCATGCCACGGGCCTGCTGCTCAGCGCGGCCATTTTGTTTGCAACCTGCGCCGGCGAACTTGGCGCACAGGCCCCAACCAACGTTGCGAACTCCGCGAACTATCCCGCCAAACCGCCACGCGTGGTGGTAGGCGTCGCGACGGGAAGCGGCGCCGACGTGACCGCTCGCAGTGTTGCGCAACGTTTGCCCGAATGGCTTGGACAACCCGTGGTGGTGGAAAACCGGCCGGGAGCGAGCGGCGCGATTGGCGCCGAGTTTGTCGCGAAGTCTCCCGCCGACGGCTACATGCTGTTGCTCACCACGGCGGCCGATACCGTGCAGCCGGCCTTGCGGCCCAATTTGCCCTACGACCTTGTGCGCGATTTCACGCCTGTCGCGATGCTGTCGACAGGCCCGCTGCTGCTGGTGGTGAATGCCTCGCTGCCGGTGAAAAACGTCAAAGAGTTGATTCAACTGGCGCGCGCCCATCCCGCCAAACTCAGCTTCGGCTCGACCGGCGTGGGCACCATGACACATCTGGCCGGCTCTCTTTTCATGCACAAGGCCAAGATCAACATTCTGCACGTGCCCTACAAAGGTGGCGCGGACAGCGCCATCGCCGCGGCCTCGGGACAGATCGAGATGACATTTCCCAGCATTCCGGCCGCGCTGCCGCTGATGGAATCCCGCAAATTGCGCGCACTCGCCATCAGCGGTGAAAAACGCGTGTCCATCATGCCCACGGTTGCGACGTTCAACGAATTGGGGCTGAGCGGCTACGATCGCTCGTCATGGTATGGCATGCTCGCGCCGGCGGGCACGCCACGCGATGTGATCACGCGGCTCAACACGGCGATCAACCGCGTGCTGGCCCTGCCGCAGATGAAGGAAAACATGAACCGGGACGGCACCGAGCCGCAACCCGCCACGCCGGAACAATTCGCGGCATTCATCGCGCGCGAACTCACACAAAATGCCGAATTGATTCGCGCCACGGGAATGAAAGCCGAATAATGAACAACGCAGCAATCAAACTCTTAAGCGCGGGTTCCATCGAGCCCGGACTCGTCGCGGCGGTCGCCGACTACAATTCACGCGGCGCAGCGCAGGCTTATATCACCTGGGCCACCACACCGGCGATACGCGCGCGCCTCGCGGATGGCGGCAGCGAGAGCGAGGTATTCGACATCGTGATCACGTCCGCCGATGCCATCGATGATTTCTCGCGCCAGCAAAAAGTGCATGGCGCCAAACGCGTGGCCACGGGGCGCGTGGGTGTCGGCGTGGTCGCGCGGAACGATGTCGTCGTACCCGATTTTTCGAGCGTGGATGCGCTCAAGCAAATGGTGCTGAACGCCGGATCGGTGGTGTTCAATCGCGCGTCCAGCGGGCTTTACGTCGAAACCCTGTTGAAGCAACTGGGCTTGTATGAGCGGATAACCGCCAAGACCAAACGCTTCGACAACGGCCCAACGATGATGGACCACCTGATCAACGGCAAAGGACACGAAATCGCCTTCGGTGCCATCATTGAAATCCTGATGTTTCGCGATCAGGGCCTCAAGTTCGCCGGCCCGTTGCCGGCCGAGGTGCAGAACTGGACGTATTACTTCGCGGCGCCGATAGTTGCCGCGCCGAATACGACGGGCGCGTTATCGTTTCTCGATTACCTCGCGTCGGCGCCGGCAAAAAAAATCTTCGCGGCGCACGGCATCGAGTAGCGCACGATTGCCACGGAACTACGGCAACGGCAGCAACGGCGTCTGATCCGGCGCGATCTGCTGATCGATGGCCGCAAATATCACCGATGTCATGGTGTAGTTCGACATCAAGGCAATCATGTGCACCAGCGCGCGCCGGCCCAGCACGCGCATCGCGCGCGCGTAGGTTTCCGCGCCCACCTGCTTGTCTGAAAACAGTTCGCGGCCAAACGTGATAATCGTTGCAGCCGGCTCGGCTACGCCGTCAACCGGCTTGCGATGCTTGACGATATCGATAATCGACGCATCCATGCCGGCGAGCAACGCACGTGGCTCGTGCGCGGTCCACTCCTTCTGGCAATCGTTGGCGCGCGCCGTCACCAGGATGGTGAGTTCGCGCAGCGGGCGCGCCAGTCCAAGTTCATTGTTACGCAAATTCCAGTTCAGTTCGCGCACATGTTCGATCACTTCCGGCATGTGCAGCCAGAAGCCCGTCGGGCCGCGCAAACTCGCGCGCAGCTTGCTGCCGGGACTGACCATCGCGTCGTACACGGCGCGCCCTGGCTCGTCCAGTTCATCGCGGCGCACCGGCGGCAAGCGCGATGACGAATCGGGGTTTACATCGGCGGGGTACGCGCGCGTCGTGGGCGTGTCGGGCGTCGGTTCATTGCCCCAAACTTTGGGTTCCATGTCGTTTCCTTGATTCCATTTGTATGCAGAATTTCGCGCGAGTGTAGCATCGAGTACCAGCGTGGCCTTATCCCATTGGCGCACCGTCGGCGCAACCTCGGCGTAACGCCAGCGTAAGGCCATCGTGAAAAATTGCACGCTGCGTCACCCTGTGCTCCAATCGCGATTCACTGAAAACCCCTTGCTTATGATCGCCTTCGCAAACACGCGGCTGTTCTCCGCCACCTTGTTCATCGCCATCGCGGGCAGTGCGCACGGACAAGCCTATCCCTCAAAGACCGTTCGCATTGTCACCTCCGGCGTGGGCGGTGCGGGTGATGTGGTGTCGCGCCTGATCGCACAGGGCATTTCCACGGGGCTCGGGCAGCAGGTAATCGTGGACAACCGTTCCAGCGGCGCGATTCCGGTTGACGTCGCCGTCAAGGCGCGGCCCGATGGGTACACTATGCTGGTCTATGGCAGCACCGTGTGGCTCGGTCCGTACTTGCGCGCGAACGCGCCCGATCCGCTGCGCGATTTGCTACCGGTCACACTCGCGGCCACCGCGCCCAACATACTGGTGGTGCATCCATCGTTGCCGGCGAAATCCGTCAAGGAACTCATCGCCCTGACGCGCGGCAAACCCGGCGCACTCAACTACGCCATCACCGGCACCGGCTCGTCGCCGCATCTCGCGGCGGAACTGTTTCGCTCGATGGCGCGCGTGGACATCGTGCGCATCGGCTACAAAGGCGCCGGCGCGGCGCTGGCCGATCTGATCGGCGGCCAGGTGCAGATGACTTTTGCCACGGCGGGTTCCGTGATGCCGATTCTGAAATCCGGGCGGCTGCGGGCGCTGGGCATTTCGAGTGCCAAGCCGTCGGTGCTGTTGCCCGATCTCATACCCATTGCAGCGGCAGGCCTGCCGGGCTATGAATCGGTGTCAACCTCCGGGGTGTTCGTACCTGCGGGTACTCCGTCGGCGCTGGTGCAGCGTCTGAACGGCGAGATCACGCGTTTTCTGCATTCCACCGAGGCGAAAGAAAAGTTTCTGAGTGTTGGCATCGAAGCGGCGGGCACATCGCCCGAGCAACTGACCGCAACGATGACCGCCGAGATGTCACGCATGGGTAAAGTGATCCGCGACGCCGGCATACGCGACGACTGATTCACGGCGACGCGTGATTGCCGTGCTTGAAAACTAACAGCTGCCGGCTGACGTATTGCCGCCCCACCCCACGCTGAACGTCAGATGGTTTTGACCGTCTTCATGCCGGTAGGTCAGTTCATCCGCGAAGCGCCGGATCATCACCAGCCCCAGTCCGCCTACCGGCGCCTCGTCCAGTGTTTTCGGCAATTGCCGCTCCGGCGCCGTCACCGGATTGAACGGCACGCCCGCATCCGAAACCGTCAGGCTGATCTTGCCACCCTCGTCATCGCGCTTAACGTCGAGCAGCAGCCGTATCGGCGCCGTGTGCGCCATGGGGCCGCCGTGACTGATGATGTTTGCCAGCACTTCGTGCAGACAAAGTCCTAACCGTTCGGTCTGGGTCCGCGGCACGCCCTCCGCGCAGCAAGCTGTATCCAGCCATTCCGAGGCGCGGCGCACTTCCGCGCCATTGTCCCGATGGATCAGATTACCCAGATGGTCCTGACGGTCCTGGCTGGCCTGTATCGTGAAGACGTGTTGTCGCGGCGAAACCGCCGGGGCGCTTCCCAAGGCACTCACGGATCAGGCAAGCGCCGCCTTTTCGGCATCGGCCGTGCTGCCGAATACCGGGATCAAGTCGTTGATCCCGGTGGCTTCGAGACTCATCCTGACGGTCGAACCGTCATTGACGACCAGCACCATTTTTCCACCACGCTTTTGCACCGCCTTGGCGGTAACAATCAGCGCGCGTATGCCGATGGACGCCAGAAACCGGAGCGCCGAAAGATCGACGACCACGCCTTTTTTCGGCGCCGCGGCCAGCGTATCCAGTTGCGCGGCAACCGAGTCAGTACCCGGCATGTCGAGACGGCCGGTAACTACGATACGGCGCAGGTTGTCACCGATGTCGTTATAACTGATGGACATGATCACTCTCCTCGATATTCAAACACATCAGGGTGTCCAGTATGACATAGCCACTCATCACGCTTACTGCACAGGCGTGCACTGGAGATCCGCCCCGACGGTCAGCGGACCGGTATAGGCCTGCTTCACTTCCGCGACCGCCGCGTCGAGATCAAACAGGCCGATATGACTGAGGATCAAACGACCCACGCCTGCCTCCTGCGCGACGCGGCCCACCACTGCCGGAGACGCATGCAGCGGACTCTTCGTGCCCGCCGCTATGGCCATATGCATGATCAGCACATTGGCGCCCCGGGCGAAATCGATGAACCGTGGATTGGTGCCGGTCTGATCCGAACTGAACACGATCGATACACCGCGCGTTTGCACGCGGTAGGCCAGCGTCGGGAACGGGCCATGCGGTATGCCCAGCGCGGTGACGGTCAGGCCATCCTTGTCGAACACGGTGGTCGCTTCCGTTTTTCTCGCATCGGCGACGCTCACCTCTAGGCGCACGCCACCGCCCGAGGCCGGCGCGGGCGGCGCGCCTAGCGTGCTGCGCAGCACCTGGAATGCGCCCTGCTCCGCACCAAAGAGGCGATTGAGAAATGTCTGAAAATCCGTCATGCCCTCGGTGCCGGAGGGCCCCACGATCGGTAACGGCGCCTCGCGCAGCGCCGTACTCGTCCACAAGATTGCGGGCAGATCGGAAACATGGTCCGGATGCAAATGACTGATGGCCACCAGCGACAGGTCCGCGAGCCTGGCCCGCGACTGACCGAAGCGCAAGTAGGCCCCGCCACCGGTATCGAGCAGCAACTTCGCTTGTGCGTCGATCCACAGCAGGTAGCTGGCCGATGCCCGGTCCGGATTGATACGCGGCCCGCCGGAGCCGAGTATCTGTACCGTCACCGGATTTCCCACGCAACCCTGCGCCGCTACGTGATTGGGAGACGCCAACGCTGGAACGGCCCCGAATACCGCGAACACCATACCCCGCCATGAACAAAACACACAGCCCCCTTTCACGTGCGCATCGTCAAACAGACCCCGCAAACTTTTTCTCACCTACACCGCATTCCCGGCGGCAGCCTTGCGCGCGGTGATCGAATCTTCGAACTCACCTTGACGCGTGGACAGCGTTTTCAGCCAGCGCTGGCCGCCGAAGGTAAAGCCAATCCAGTAGCCGAGTTCCACAATCTCGGGTTCGCTGAACTCCGCCTTGAGTTCGCCCCACAACTTGTCGTCGGCCTGCGCCGGGTCATACATGATGGCATCCGCGTATCGCAGCGCCACCTTCTCGCGATGGGTGAACTTCTCGGATTGTTCGTACGCCATCAGCTCCGACATCTTGCTGCCAGCCTCCCGCGCGGACCGCGCGGAACCCTGATTGCTTCAGTAACCGCATTCAATGGTAAACGCGATATACGAACGCGTGATTTCTTTGAGATCGTGCTCCAGCACGCCCGCGTTGCCGTCGAACAACATTTTTCGGGTGAGCGTGAACGAGCGCATGACGTCCGGCTGGTGTGCGCGGATGGCTTGATTCTCGGGACCCGGACGCCCCTCGCGCCGCGCCTCGTCCAGCCACTGGCGCACCTCGGCATCTTCGATGGCATCCGGATCAACGTAACTGAGTCTGGCCATGAGCAATAGTCCTTCTTTCGGTATGATGGGCACAAGCGTGCATACTGTCGCCGCCGCCGTCAACCCGACCGCGGCGCGTTATAAAAGTATTGAAAGGAGTTTATCTTGAATGTCCGCGGTTCACTTGCGCTCGCTGCCCTGGCATCTCTTCTGTGCCCTGTCGCCGGTGCGGCAACCGTCACACCGTACCCCGCCAAGCCCATACGCCTGATCGTGCCGCAGCAGGCCGGCAGTTCCAACGACACGCTGAGCCGCGTGATGGCGAATTTCCTGGGCGATGCGCTCGGCCAGCAGGTAGTAGTCGACAATCGCGCCGGCGTGGGCGGCATCATCGGCATGGAGATCGGCGCTTCGGCGGTGCCCGACGGCCACACCCTGATTTCCATGGCCACCGCGCAAGTGATTGCGCCACACCTGCAACGCAAGCTCGCCTACGATACCTTCCGGGATTTCTCGCCGATATCCCTGTTTGGCATCACCTACAATGTGTTCATCGCGCACCCCTCCCTGCCGGCAGCCAACCCGAAAGAATTTGTGGCCCTCGCAAAATCGCGCACCGGCCAGATCAACATGGCATCGGCGGGGCCGGGTTCCCAAAGCCACCTTGCCGGCGTCCTGTTTTCACAGCTATCCGGCATCAACGTGCTGCATGTACCGTACAAAGGTGCCGGCGCATCAATAACCGCCGTGCTGGGCAACGAGGCGCAGTTCAGCGTGACGCCGCTGCCCGCCACCGTTGGGCACATCAAATCCGGGCGACTGAAAGCGTTGGCGCTGAGCGCGCGCAAGCGTGCGCAGGATTTGCCCGAGATACCCACCTTCATTGAGCAAGGATTCAATTTCGAATCAAGCGGCTGGAACGGCCTGATTGCACCCCGAGCGGTATCCAGGCCCGTGTTGGACCTGCTACACGCAACGCTGGGCAAAGTCGCGGCAACACCCGCGTTCCGCGAACAAATGACGCGTCAGGGCGCCGAGGTGATCGTGAATACGCCGCAGAAGTTCGGCCAATTCATCCGCAGGGAATTCGACCTGTTCGGCCCGGCGGTCAAGGCGGCAAATCTCAAGGCGGGTTGATGCCACCCTACGCGAGCATTATTTCATCGGCGTGACTACGAGAAATCCTCCGCACCCGCCCCTCTACAACCTGCATCTACTGTCATTTCCTGTCTGGAGCACCGCATGACCCAACCCACGCCGATTTCCCCCTTGATGCGCAAGCTGAGCGCCTATCTCTCCACGGCGCTGAACCGGCCATTGCCTGCCCACGTGGCCGAGCGCGCGAAGATTCATCTGGTCGATACCTTTGCCTCGATGATTTCAGGCTCGCGGCAACTGCCCGGCAAGCGCGCCATCCAATTTGTAAAACCGCTCGGCGGCACGCCCGAGGCGGGCATACTCGGCACGCGCATCGTGACCACCACGCTGAATGCCGCGCTCGCCAACGGCATGTCGTGCCACGCGGATGAAACCGACGACACGCATCCGCCGTCGCGCACTCATCCGGGTTCCAGCGTCACACCAGCCGCGCTGGCCCTCGCGGAAAAGCACCAGTTGCCCGGCGAACAACTGTTGCGCGCAATGGTCCTCGGCTACGACATCTGCGCGCGCACGCTGCTCGCGCTGAATCCGAATCTGCTGGTGCCCACCGGACGACAGGCCGCCGCCACAGGGCAGCTATACGGCGCCGCGGCCGCCGCCGGCGCGCTGCTGAAACTGAACGCGCAACAGACGCGTTATCTGCTGTCGTACACGCTCGAACACACCGCTGGCCTCACCACCATGCTGCGCGATCCGCACCATGTCGAAAAATCCTACGCCATGTCGGGCATGCCCGCGCATAACGCGGTGGCGGCTGCGCTCATGGCGTCGATGGGTTTCACCGGCGTCGAAGACGTGTTTTCGGGAACGCCCAATTTTTTTTCGATATTGTCGCCCGGCGGCAAACCGGAAATTCTGGTTGAGGGGCTGGGGAAAAATTACGAAATCATGCGCGGCGGCATCAAGCGCTGGACCGCGGGCGGCCCGTGCCAGGGCCCGCTGCATGTGCTGCATGAAGTCATACAACAACACCACATCGGGCTGAATGATGTCACCAAACTGGTCGTGCGCATGCCCATGACCGAAATCTGGGTGGTCAACGATCGCGCCATGCCGGAAATCTCCCTCCAGCATTTGCTGGCGGTGATGCTGGTGGACGGCACGTTGACGTTCGCGTCGTCGCACGACGAATCGCGCATGAAAGACCCTAAAGTGCGCCGCGCGCGCAAACTGATACATGCCGTGGCCGACGACACCATGCCCACCGCTGTGCGTGGCTGGCGCTGCATCATGGATATCACGCTCAAGGACGGCCGGACGATCACGCATCAAACCATGGCCGCCAAGGGCATCGCCGAAAACCCGCTCACCGCGCGCGAGGTTGATGAAAAGGCGCTCGACCTGATCGTTCCGGTGCTCGGCAAAAAACGCAGCATGGAATTGCTCGCCGCTCTGCACCACATCGAAAAAGTCAAAAATGTTCGCGCACTGCGTAAACTGTATGCCGCTTGATATGAATGCCACCGTCGCGACCATGCCCAACATGCGCGCACTGCAGTTGATTGCGTTGCTCGCCGGCGCGGTCTGCACGCTCCCCTTGCACGCACAATCGTATCCTGCACGGCCGATCCGCATGGTCGTCGGATTTCCGCCGGGTGGCGCGGCCGACATACTCGCGCGCATCGTCGGCGCGCGCATGGCGGAAAACATGCGCCAGCAGGTGGTGGTGGACAATCGCACCGGCGCCGGCAGCGCCATCGCTTCTGAAATCGGCGCGCGGGCCGCGCCCGACGGCTATACGCTGGTGATGATCTCCAGCAGCCACGCAGCCAACGCCGGCCTGCACAAAAAATTGCCGTTCGATCCGGTCAATGATTTTACGAGCATCGCGCTGGTGGCCTCGGCATCTCAGGTGCTGATTGCCAACGTGTCGTTCCCGGCAAAAAACATTCCTGAACTGGTCGAGTTGGCCAAGGCGAAGCCGGGCCAAATCGATTACGCGTCCGGCGGCACCGGCTCGACCACGCATCTCGCGGGCGAACTCTTAAGCCGCATGGCGAATATTTCGCTGCGGCACTTGCCCTATAAGGGGGCGGCGCCGGCACTCACCGCCGTGATCGGCGGCGAAGTGCCGATGCAGTTTGCCTCCGTGCCCGGCGGCCTGCCGCAAATACGCGCGGGCCGCGTGAAGGCGATCGCCGTGACATCGGTGAAACGCGCCACGCAATTGCCCGATACGCCGACCATCGCGGAATCCGGTTATCCCGGCTATGAAGCCGCGAATTGGTACGGTGTAGTCGGTCCGGCGGCAATGCCGCGCGCCATCGTCGAACGCCTTAATGCAGAATTACTGCGTGCGCTACGCACGCCCGAAGCCACCGAATCCATCGTGCGTCAGGGCGCGGATCCAACCGGCAGCACCCCTCAGGCGTTTCAGACGTATCTCAAATCCGAGATCGTGAAGTGGACCAACGTGATACGCGCCGCGGGCATCCGGCCGGAATAGCCACATCGCGTTGCACAAGGTCGGGATGCCCGGCGCTACGGCGACTGCGGCGGCACGTTGGCGTCCTTGATGACTTTCGCCCACTTGCGAATTTCCGCAGTCAGAAATTTCTCGAATTCTTCCGGCGTGCTGCCCACCGGTTCCGCGCCTTCGCTCGACAGTCGCGTGCGTACCGCCGGCAGCCGCAGCGCGCCCGCCACATCCGTCTGCACCTTGGCAAGAATCGCCGGCGGCGTGCCCGCGGGTGCGAGCAGCGCATACCAGCCGGTGACATCAAATCCGGGAAAGCCCGATTCGGCCAGCGTCGGCAGATCGGGCCGCAACGGCGAACGCTGCGCGCTGGTGACGGCCAGCACGCGCAGCCGTCCGCTCTTGATGTGGGCAATCGCCGCGGCGAAGTTGTTGAACATCGCCTGCACCTGCCCGGCGATGAGATCGACATTCGCCGGCCCCGCGCCCTTGTACGGCACGTGAACCAGATCAATCTTCGCCATGCTCCTGAAAAGCTCGAAGCCCAGATGCGGGCCGCTGCCGTTACCCGACGAGGCGTAGCTCAACTGCCCCGGCCGCCCCTGCGCGAGCGTGATCAACTCGCGCACAGTTTTCGCCGGCAGCGATGGATGAATGGTAAGGATGAACGGATACTGCGCCATCAACGACACCGGCGCGAAGTGGGCAACGGTGTCGTACGGCAACTGGCGATACAACGACAGATTGATCGCATGAATCGCGATCACCACCACCAAGGTGTGGCCATCCGGCTTGGATTTGGCACCGAAGTCAGTGGCAATAATGCCGTTGGCGCCCGGCCGGTTATCCACGATCACCGGCTGGCCCCACACCTCGGTGAGTCGTTGCGCGACCGTGCGTGACACCAGATCCGTGCCGCCGCCGGGCGGAGACGGAATGACGATGCGCACGGCACGGTTGGGAAAGTTTGCCTGCGCCCCTGACTCGTTTGCCATCAGACCAATCGAGGCACCCAGCAGCGCGCAAGCCGCGACGAGCGAATGAATCACTTAAGCCTCACGACACGCCACCCCATCATGACTTGCCATAAAGTGCAGCAGGTGCGACGCGCAGGCCGCGCGATGGGTGTAATGAACCATGTGATACGGCGTCGGCAAATGCACAATGCGCAGATCGCGCACGTTCTCGCGCAGCAGTTTCTCCTGCTCCGCGCTGGTGATAGCGCCGCCGGTGGGATACAGGCCCAGCACCGGCGCCTTGATTCGCGGCAAGAAGCTTGCCGCGCTGGCGCTGTTGACGAGCTTCGCGTAGGCAAGTTGCACATCGGGGCGGCCCTTTGCGTATTCGGCGCTGTACCAATCGACCAGACCCGGGTCGGCATCCGGCGGAAAACGCGTGCTTGCGTTGGTGGCCTTGAGCCAGGCCTCGCGCCCCATCGCCTGCATCGCGGCGATGCGCGACGCATGCCCCATCGAATAGGACTCCTTCGCCTTGTCGTTGATATAAACGGGCGTAGACACCAGCGTCAGCGTGCGCACGCGCTCTGGATGCATTGCGCTGAACGCAAGCCCCATGATGCCGCCCATCGACTCGCCACAAAAATGCACTGACGGCGCGCCGATGTCATCGCAGATTGCCGTCAGATCATCCACCAGCGCTTCCACCGTGACGCCCTGCTCCAGATCAAAATCGGCGGAAGACGCACCGAGTCCGCGCGCGTCTGGCCGCACCACTTTATAAAATCGGCTGAGATATGGCACCCAGCTATACCAGAAGCGCGACGAGCGGCCATTGCCATGCTGCAACAGCAGATACGGCGCGTTTTTCCACGGGTCGGTATGGTCGTCGATAACGTAATTGAGCTGCGGCTTACCCGCGCGTTTCAGTTCAGGCATGCGTGTGACCCCGTCAAGGTTGGTACGCTGGTTGGTATGCTGGTTTTCGGTTACAGCAAGTATAGCGGGAAGGCGTCGGCGTAGAATAAACGATGTGCATGCGCACGCCGCAATCGGGAGTCAACATGTTGTACAGAATTTTGTGTGTGAGTCTATTTTCTAGTGCGGCCGTCCACGCGACACAGGCGCAGACGCAGCCCTACCCCACGAAACCATTGCGCATGGTGGTGGGGTTCGCGGCCGGTGGCGCACCGGATATTCTCGCGCGGCTGCTCACGCAGCCCCTGCATGATGCGCTGGGGCAGCCCGTTATCGTCGACAACCGGCCCGGCGCCACCAGCAACATCGGCGCTGAAATCGTGGCGCGCGCCCTGCCCGACGGATACACGCTGTTCATGGCGACCGTGTCGCTGGCGATCAGCCCCAGCGTCTATCCCGCGCTGGCCTTCAATGTGCCGCAGGATTTCACACCGGTATCCATGGTGGCGTCGGTTCCGCTGATTCTGGTGGTGCATCCGGGTTTGCCGGCGAAATCAGTACAGGATCTGATTCGCATCGCCAAGGAGCGGCCCGGCCAACTCAATTATGCATCGGTGGGTAACGGCAGTCCGCAACATCTGGCGGGCGAACTCTTTAAGCTACGAACCGGCACCGCGCTCAGCCATATTCCCTACAAGGGCGGCGCGCCGGCCAATACGGCCCTGTTAAGCGGCGAAACCCATGTGTATTTTTCAGGCATGCCACCCGCGTTGCCGCTGGTGAATGCGGGGCGCTTGCGTGCATTGGCCGTGACGGCCACCAAACGCTCGCCAGCGGCGGCGGACGTGCCCACCATGGCCGAAGCCGGTCTGCAAAATTCGGAGGCCGACAACTGGCACGCGATACTCGGCCCCGCGCGCATGCCGGTGACCATCGTGCAGCGACTGAACAGCACACTGGCAACCCTGTTGGCGGCGCCTGCGATACAAACCCAGTTTGCCAATCAGGGCGCCGAGGCACGGCACAGCACACCGGAAGCGCTGCAGCGCCACATGCAAAATGAAATCGTCAAGTGGCGTGATGTCGCGCGTGCCGCAAGCGTCAAGCTTCAGTAACGGCAGCGAAACTTTTGTCACAAAATAGACGAGCAGCCCCTTGCGAAGGCGGCAGTTTGTTTGCCTTGATATTTCGTTGTAAATAATTGTTTTTATTGCATTATTTTAACTTCCCCGCATTCCGCTTTGATAGCCTGACCGCACTGCAAAGAAAATCATCGCGCCTGTTTGATCCCTATTCGGAGACCCTCATGCCCTTTTTAAAATCGCACAAAGAAAACGCCGGCCCCGCCGAAGTGTTCAACGCCTACCCGGACGTTTACCGCCACTGGGCGCAGATGGGCGAGGCGCTCATCAACGGGCCGTCGCCGCTGTCACCCGGCGAGCGCGAAATGATTCAGGGCTTCGTGGCCGGGCTGCTCAACTGCCAGTTCGCGTATGTCGCGCACAGCGCAGCCGCTGTCGCGCGCGGCATCGCGCCGGGCACGGTCGAAAAGCTGGTGGCTGATATTGCCAGCGCGCCGGTGAATGAAAAATTAAAACCGCTGATGGCGCTGGTGAAAAAGCTGGTGCTGAATCCCACTGAAGTCTCGCAAAGTGACGCCGACGCCGTGTTCGCCGCCGGTTGGGACGAACAGGCCTACCACAGCGCGGTGGCGGTCACCGCGCGCATGACCTTCATGTCGAAAATCATCCACGGCCACGGCTTCATACCGATGAGCCCGGAGCGCGCCAGGATCAACGCCGAGCATCGGGCGAAAACCGGGTATGTAGGGCTTTATCCGCAGCTTGGCCAGAAATAACGCATGGGTTTATTCAGCGCGTCGTGGTACAGGCATCGACGCCCCCCCAAGAAACGCGCTCCCCTGCTTCGCCAGCGAAGATTTTGGTATTCTCCCGCACTGAGTGAACGCCATTCTATTTCAACCCCGAGGAACCTCGCATGATCACCGACGCACAAGTACACATCTGGAATGCCAACACGCCGCAAGAACCCTGGGACCCGAAAGCGCAATCGCACTTGCCCGACCCCATGCCCGCCGAGCGCATGCTGAAGTTCATGGACGAAGCCGGCATTGACCGCGCGCTCATCTCTCCGGCGGGCGTTGCGCCCGACCGCGATCCGTCGTGCGCGCAAGCCGCGACGGCCAAGTATCCCAAGCGCTTTCGCGTGATGGCGTGGTTTGTGCCGCATGTGCCGTCGCAATGGACGATACTGCCCAAGTGGCTGGAGCAACCCGGCGTGTGCAGCCTGCGCCTGTCGATGAACGAACCCGAGCACAAAAAACTTTTCGCCGATGGCGCTTTCGAGCCGGTGTGGCAGGCGTGCGTGGATCAGGACATGCCCGTAGCCGTGTGGACCCGCGACGGCCCGGCGTTCATGGAACCCGTGCTGCAAAAATACCCGACCCTTCAGTTCATCGTTGACCACTTCGCCTGGGCCGTGCCCGGCGACAAGCGCGAAGCCAAGATGCAGGCCATGATCAATCTTGCGCGCTTTAAAAATGTCACCGTAAAAGTGTCGTCACTGCCGCTGGTGTCGGGCAGCCCCGCGCCCGAGTATGAAGACCTGCACCCGCTGATCAAGCGCGTGCACGCGGCCTATGGCGCCGAGCGCCTGATGTGGGCCTCGGACCAGACCCAGACCATGGGCAAGTGCCGCGGCACCTACGCGGAAAACGCCGACATCATCCGCAAGTACGCGGCGGCCTACCTGCCGGCGGCTGACATACAAAAGATGATGCATGACACGGCGACGCGCGTGTTCAAGTGGGCGGTGACGTAAGCCTGTCTTGAGGTAACCCGCGGGCGCTGCGCATTGCGCCCGCGTGGGTAGCATTGGCCGTTTTGGCAGGCTGGGCTGCCAGCCCAACACGAGCGTTGCATCTCGCGGACGCTGGGCTTGGCAGCCCAACCCGCAACTGAACTCGTATTTGCTTTTGACGGCACCGAGAGCACCAACGGAACCGCAGCGCCTCACCCGTTTCACCCTCACCGGAACAACCATGCCGCGCAAACAGCTCGTCGCCTACGCGTTTACTTTCTTGGCCGCCTTGGGGTTGGGTATGTTCCTGCTGCTGCCAGCGGAATCCGAACTGCGGTTTTTGGGCCTGATCGTTGTGATTTTCTGGCTGCCGATGGCGCTGCGTTACATGAACAGAGTGTTCAAAGAACGCGCCACCGCGCTGCTGGCGCCCAAGCCCAGCATCCCGGCTGCGTACCACCCGCGTGAGGTGAATGCCACGCTGGAAGCAACGTTTACCGTTACCGTAGGCACGGACTTGATGCGCGTGGACGCGGAGAGCGGCATTCTGGATTTGCGTTGCCTGCTGGCAGTGGGCACCGACGGCTTCAGCGCAAGACTGTGGCGCGCGGACAAAATCACCGGCCCCTGGCCCAACGACGAAAAGCTGATCCTGAACGCGGAATTTTTGGTGCCGGAACGTGCGCTGCCGCGTCTCCCCGTCGATACGATGGCACGAGTACTGTTGCGCGACACCGTTATCGGCACCGCCAGGGTGTTGAGCGTGAACGCGCCGGCGAATGCGGCGTGAATTTCGCCGTACCTGCGCAAGGACGCCTTTCTTGATTTCCGTAAATTTTAGCGTAAGATACGTAACTTACGGAACATACGATTATTATGTAAATTACTGAATATAAACATGAAAACAATCACCTCCGGCGAGGCGCAAAAGAACTTCGGCGCGGTAGTCGACCACGCCACCACGGGAGAAAGTATCCGGGTAACGCGCTACGGCCGGCCCGGTGTTTATGTCATCGCCGAAAACGAAGCCTCGAACGAGTTGGTACGCAAACTCGCCGCTCGCCGCATGATCTCGCGTCTTAAGTCGATGCAGACCTCGGAGGCAGCGAAGAAACTCACGCAGGACGACATTAACAAGCTCATAGAAGACTGTTTTGCCTAAACCCATTGTCCTCGATACCAATTTCATCGTCAGCGCCATTATTCTTCCGCAAGGTGTAGCGGCTCAAGCTTTAGAAATTGCCTTCGAGCACTTTGACCCGGTTTTTTCCAAAGCGACAATCCTTGAACTGGCGACGGTTCTGAGCCGTCCAAAGTTTGATCCATACGCCGAAAGCGAAGTCCGCAAACTGCTGGTGAAAGACTACGCGGAAGCCGCCAAAGAAATATTGGTAACGACCCAAGTCACCGAATGCATGGACGCCAAAGACAATAAATTCCTCGCGCTGGCTCTGGATGCCGGCGCCAAGTTACTTGTGTCCGGCGACAAACGCCATTTGTTGAGTATGAATCCCTATCGAGGCATTACCTTGATAGGGCTACGCGAATTTATCGACACCTACCAGAGCTATCGCTAAATCACTTCAAACAACAAAGTGATTCAAACATAGCCTCTCCCCGTGCTACTTAGCCAGACTTGACCCCATGCTTTTTCCGGAACTGCCGCACGCGATCGATACCCTAGGCTACGAGGGCTTTGCCGTGTTGCCCGCGTATCTCGACCGCAATGGTCACATGAACGTCGGCTATTACTCGGTGCTGTTCGATCAGGCGCTGGATCGGCCGTGGGAGCTGCTGGGCCTGGGCTACGACAACATCGCCATCAACGGGCACAGTTCGTTTGCGCTGGAAAGCCACGTCACCTACCAGCGCGAACTGCGCGAAGGCGACCCGCTCGACTTCACCTTTCAATTGATCGACATGGACGCCAAGCGCATTCACTACTTCATGACCCTGCTGCACCGGCACGAACGCTGGCTTGCGGCCACGCTGGAATCGATCTCGATGTGCATCAACATGTCCACCCGGCGTAGCGCCGCCTGGCCAGACGATCCGGCTGCGCGCCTGCGTGCCGTGTTTGAAGCGCATCGGCAGCGCCCGCGGCCCGCGGAGGTTGGGCGGACAATTGGCATTCGGCGCAAGTAAGTTTATGCGGCGGTGCGGATTGGGAGGTACTGCGCTATGATCATGACATCTGAACCGCTTGTGTTCCCGGGACATTCACCTTGCAAGTTGTCTCCAGCCTTGATGTTGCCGCGCAAAAGCGCGAGGTCACGCTGCCCTTAAACGGCGGCAAAGCCACCAAAACCTTGTTCCTCGGCCCGTGGGAGAAACCGCGAACCCCCGAAACCGGTGTCTCGCCGCAGGCCTACACCGTACGTCAGGAACACCAGAACATCACCCACGCGCATTACCACCAGACGGAGCAGTGGCAGGTCATCGTTGAAGGCGCGGGCAAACTGGGACGCACAGACGTGGCACCCGTGGCGCTGCACTTTACCGACCCGTATACGGCATACGGCCCCATCGTGCCGGAGCAGGAAGGCCTGACCTATTTCACCCTGCGCGCCCGCTCCGACCCCGGCGCATGCATGCTGGCCACCCCCGGCGTCAAGGAAGCAATCCGCCCATCGAAACGGCGCTTTATTCTCAAGGGCAAGAGCGATCTGCGCATCGCCACACCTGAAGCGATGCGCGCACGAACAGAAACCGTGCTGGATGTCATCGTTGAACGGCACGCCGACGGGCTCGCCGCCTGGATGCTGCGGTTGCCGCCGGGCGCGCAAGCCAATCTAACCACATGGCCCGCGGAATGCGGCGGCGCCGGACGTCATTTGATGGTGGCTGCGGGGACACTGATACACGAAGGCAAACCGTTACCCTACGAGTCGCTGGCATTCGCCTGCGCTGGCGAGGGCGGACCGGTCGTGACCGCCGGGTCGGATGGCGCCGAAGTGCTGATCATGCAGTATCCGCAGCCGGATCCGACATTGCTTGATGGGGCTTCGGCGCCTTACTCGACCGACGGCCGCTGATTTGTCGAGTGTGGGTACGATAATGAAAGACTTGACCCCGTCGCTCCTGTCGATCGGGTTAGAGCGCAAAACCGTCGCCTTATATCGGTAGAACGTACAATCATGCGTCTCATCAACTCCGAAAATCCCGATGAAAACTGGGGGGAAGTCCTCGCGCTTTGGAGCCGCATTGCAAATTGGATTCACTATAAGCAATCAGAGAAAGTACTGCGAAGTGAAATGAAGTCTTTCCTTATTGTTTTGTGGAACGAGAAAGATTGGCTAAAGAGCCAATACCCGGATAAAGCTCGCGAGATAGAACGTTTCATTGATAATTCACGGAATTTAAGGATAGTCGGCGATCTCGCGAATACCGCAAAACACCGTCGGCTCACGCGCCCAAAGCGGTCGACCGCGGCCCAAACCGATTATTTTGGCCGCGTAGTCGTCAATAACGCAGTTACGCGTCGAATGCATTATTTGAGTCTTGGCGAAGTTCAGCATGTTGAGATAATGGAGGTCTTGCGCGGAGCACTCGACGAGCTAGAGGAGTTTCGGCATTACTTGCGAGCAGAAGCTTCGCTGCGAGCCTCGGAGGAATGAACATGGATCGGAAGGCTTTCCACAGAAGTGAGTATCTGGGGTACTCCCTGGAGCAGCTTGCAGAGTTAACAGAGCGCATCGCGTCCAATAGAGAAGCGTACACAATTGAAGCAAGGGAGGCGTGGAAAGAAGTGCTTCTTGAACGAAACCTAGATGCTCAAGGGCTTCTCAGAAATCGACAAGCGAGCCGAATGGAAGAGCTTCAAGAATTAGCAATTGCAAAAAAACGAAAAGACGAAAGATCGAAGAAAGTTACTCGTCGACTAGGAAAATTCTTAGGGCTACTAGGAATTCCAATGAGTATTGGAATCGCAGCACTGTCTATCGCAGATAGTCATATGGGTGGGCTGGTGGCTTCGATAGTTTTTTTAGGATACTCCATTTGGCTGGCGTTTTTCTACAGAGGCGACTGAATAGCTCGCGTAGCGCAATAACCGAAGGGCATTGCTCCGCAGTGGTTGCGTCACGCTACTGCCGGCGCAATGCGTGGAAGAGATATGGGGTCAGACACGGAGGGTTTTCAGGATTTTGTGTT
>DHVE01000106.1 GCA_002412495.1 Betaproteobacteria bacterium UBA5216 | reverse complement strand
CTGAAGAACAAGCGCGTGCTGTCGCTCGATATGGCGGCATTGCTGGCGGGTGCGAAATACCGCGGCGAGTTCGAAGAGCGCTTGAAATCGGTACTCAAAGAAATCGCCCAGGATCAGGGTCGAACCATCGTCTTTATCGACGAACTGCATACCATGGTGGGCGCCGGCAAGGCCGAAGGCGCGATTGACGCCGGCAATATGCTGAAACCCGCGTTGGCGCGCGGCGAACTGCATTGCGTGGGCGCGACCACGCTCGACGAGTATCGCAAGTATGTCGAGAAGGACGCCGCGCTGGAGCGCCGCTTTCAGCAGGTGTTGGTGGATGAACCCAGCGTGGAAAGCACCATTGCCATATTGCGCGGCTTGCAGGAAAAATACGAATTGCATCATGGCGTCGATATCACCGACCCGGCCATCGTGGCGGCGGCTGAGTTGTCGCATCGCTACATCACCTCGCGCTTCCTGCCGGACAAGGCCATCGATCTGATCGACGAAGCCGCGTCGCGCGTGAAAATGGAAATCGACTCCAAGCCGGAAGTCATGGACAAGCTTGACCGCCGCCTGATCCAGTTGAAAATCGAGCGCGAAGCCGTGAAAAAGGAAAAAGACGAGGCGTCGAAAAAACGCCTTGGTCTGATCGAGGATGAAATCAAATCGCTGGAGCGCGAGTATTCCGATCTGGAAACCATCTGGAAGGCCGAAAAGGCGCAGGTGCAGGGCAGTGCCCACGTGAAAGAGGAAATCGAACGCGTGCGCGCCGATATCGTGAAGCTGCAACGCGAAGGCAAGCTGGACAAAGTGGCCGAGTTGCAATACGGCAGGCTGCCGCAACTTGAAGCGCAACTGAAGCAGGCCGAGACTGCCGGTTCAGTCGAGGTGCGGCACAAGCTCCTGCGCACGCAGGTCGGCACCGAGGAAATCGCCGAGGTGGTGTCTCGCGCAACCGGCATCCCCGTGTCGCGCATGATGCAGGGCGAGCGCGAGAAGCTGCTCAAAATGGAAGACCGTTTGCACTCGCGCGTGGTGGGGCAGGACGAAGCCGTGCGCCTGGTGGCGGATGCGATACGCCGCTCGCGCGCGGGCTTGAGCGACCCGAAGCGGCCGTACGGATCGTTCTTGTTCCTTGGGCCCACCGGCGTGGGCAAGACGGAGCTGTGCAAAACGCTGGCCGAATTTTTGTTCGATGCCGAGGATCATTTGATCCGCATCGATATGTCGGAATTCATGGAGAAGCACTCGGTCGCGCGGCTGATCGGCGCGCCGCCGGGCTATGTGGGATACGAAGAAGGCGGCTATCTGACCGAGGCCGTGCGCCGCAAGCCGTACTCGGTGATCCTGCTCGACGAAATCGAGAAGGCGCATCCTGATGTGTTTAATGTGCTGCTGCAAGTGCTGGACGACGGACGCATGACCGACGGGCAGGGGCGCACGGTGGATTTCAAGAACACCGTGATCGTGATGACCTCGAACATGGGTTCGCACATGATCCAGCAAATGCAGGGCGACGATTACCAGGTGATCAAGCTCGCGGTGCTGGGTGAAGTGAAGGCGCATTTCCGGCCCGAGTTCATCAATCGCATCGACGAGATCGTGGTGTTCCACGCGCTTGACGAGAAAAACATCCAGTCGATCGCGAAGATTCAGCTTGCGTATCTTGAAAAACGCCTGGCCGCGATGGACATGAAAATCGATGTGAGCGAAGCGGCCTTGCGCGAACTGGCGGCGGCGGGCTTCGATCCGGTGTACGGCGCGCGGCCGCTGAAGCGCGCGATCCAGGCGCAACTGGAGAATCCGTTGTCCAAGGCCATACTGGAAGGACGCTTCGCGGCGAAGGACACGATACGAGTGGATGTGGGCAAGAGCGGGGCGTTTACGTTCACCAAGGCCGTGCTGCACTGATATCTTGCCCCCGCGAGACGTGCTTTACGTCGCGGGGGACGGACGGTAAGCTTGCCGCCCATGAATATTCACCAGATACAGATGGCGTTCGACAAGCTGCAGGATCGCATTCTGCTGCGTGTATCGACATCGGATCAGGCCGAGTTTCGCTTCTGGATGACGCGCCGTTATACCAAGCTGCTGTGGACGATGTTGATCAAGATGCTGGAACGCGACCCGGCGGCCGCCCTGCATGCCGATGAAAAAACCCGGCGCGCGATGATGGGCTTTCGGCACGCAGACGCGGTGCGCGGCGGCGACTTCGCGAAAAAATTCGAGGATGCCGCGACGGTGTTGCCGCTGGGCGCCGAGCCGGTGCTGCTGTCGCGCGTCACCGCCCGGCAGAATGCCGAGAATCAACAGGTGTTGAGCGTTCACCCCGAGCAGGGGCAGGGCATTGACATGGTGGTCAATGTCGAACTGCTGCACATGATATCCAAGCTGGTGGTGGATGCCGTCGGGCAAAGCGATTGGGATCTCCGGCTGGCGGTCGATCCGGATTTTGCGATGCCGCCGCAGGCGCAGGGCATTCCGCCGCACAAACTGAATTGACCCCAATTGGTTGCGTCCAGTGCGATCAAAGGGGTTATCAAAGCTGTTTTGCTTGATGATTCATTTGCCCGCAAAGCTTTACTCGGGCCGTGCATGAATCCGCCGCGGACCTTCGCGTTATCAAAGTTTGACGCTAATCAAAAACCTCAACGGTTTGTCGTTGCATTTTTCCATGACAGGCGTAGAAATACACCTTGAGAACGCGCAGCGTTGCACGCCGGCTGGCAGGTGTGATGTGCCGAGATTTCCGGCGACTGTCGGGATATTGGCCACGCGGCGAGCGAGGCGGTGAGAGCCCCAAGCGAACGTTCTCCGGTGCGGTCAGTGGTATTGCAGTGGTTATGCAAGGGCCGTTACCTGAGTGTGCCGCTCTTCGGTGGCACTATGCCTCTGGTAAATCTGGAGGCGTGCCCGCAACGGGCAAAACAAGCCCCGCTTCGGCGGGGCTTTCCATTTTGCCGCTTCAGCGTGGGCTTTCACATGGGGACGGCTTGCGCGCACGAATCTGCGTGACACGGAGTCTGCTATGATGCCGCGCTCGCACAGCACTGAACTTGAGATGATATGAAATATTCAATAAAAGCAGTAAGTTACATAATTTCCGCGATTGCGCTTTGGGGCGTGTTCGTGCCACCGGTTGGCGCGCAGAATTTCCCGGTACGTCCCGTGCGCCTGATTATTCCGTTTTCGGCGGGCGGCGCGGCCGATGTGCCTGGACGCATACTCGGGCAACGCCTGTCTGAAAACCTGAAGCAGCAAGTCGTCATTGAAAACCGGCCAGGTGCGGGTTCAACCATCGGTGCGGAGATGGCCGCCAAGGCACCGCCCGACGGGCATAACTTGTTCATGATCAGCAATACGCATTTTGTCAGCGCGGCGCTCTACAAAAAGCTCGCGTATGACCCGTTGAACGACTACACGCCGATTACCCAGATCACCAATGCGCCCAACGTGCTGGTGGTGCATCCGTCGCTGCCGGTGAAATCGGTCAAGGAACTGATCGCGCTAGCGAAAGCGAAACCCAATCAAATCGATTATGCGTCGTCGGGCAACGGCGGCACACAGCACCTGACCGGCGCGCTGTTCACCAAGATGGCGGGCATCCAGATGACGCATGTGCCCTATCGCGGTAGCGGCCCTGCCACGGCCGACATGCTGGCGGGGCAGGTGACGGTGGGGTTTCCGGGCATCGCGGGCATGCTGCCGTTTATCAAGGGCGGTAAGCTGCGCGCGCTGGGTGTGAGCGGCGAGCAGCGTTCTCCGGAATTGCCGGAAGTGCCGACCATCGCGGAAGCGGGCGTGCCGGGCTATTCGATGGTGGCGTGGTTCGGCATCGCCGGGCCGAAGGGCATGACACGCGATTTGCAGATGCGCGTGCATGGTGAATTTTTGCGCGTGCTGAAGAACGCCGAGTTTCAAAAGGCATTGCGCGTGGCGGGGCACGAAATCGCATTTCAGGAGACGCCGGAAAAATTTTACGACTTCATGAAAATCGAAGCCGCGAAGTGGGCGCGCGTGGTGCAAGACAGCGGCGCGCGGGTGGAGTAGTTGCGAAGGTGTTTTGCTGAGATAGTTGGGACTTCAACTGAAGGTTTGTGTTTGAACGCAATTCCAGCAGATTGTTAGACGGCGTACGCCTTTATGCGGATTTCGCCCTTCGATATGTCGACCGTCCCGGAAGCCCAGATCTGAACTTTGTTCGCTCACCTTCGTGCGCCAATCCATTCGGCTGGTACTGGCTGCCGAATGTCTGCTGAAATGGTTTGTATACGCTCGGGCAATCAAGGTTGGGAGACCGAACGGCTGCTCACGCTGGGAGGTGCCGCAACGGCTCGGATGGATGCTGCAAATCCGGGTATTGGCCAGAAGGGTTAATTCCCAAGAAAGTCGGTAACCGTTCAACGGAAACCACCCTATATTTTGTCGGCTTAATGGAAGGGTAGGAAACAGCCCCTCCCGGGCACAAGCGGGCCTTGGCTGTTACTTTTGGATTTGTGGCGGTTGCCGTTTTGCTGCGGAATGTTGCGCTAAGTCAGGCGCATCCAATAATATGCCGACGGGAAGCTCAAAAGGCATGGCTAGATGCCGTGTTTACCAATCCCGATATTTCGGCGTAACCCGGTACTGTTCTTGAAGAAATGGGAAGTATTTATTGCGATTATTCGCGGCTTTTCGAGCCATGAACAAAAGGGGGATGCATACATGTTACGCAAAGCGCATTTCAGCTCCATTATTACAGTTCTGATAATCTCAGTGACCTCGCTCTTGATTACACCCGATGTCGGCGCGCAAGGCGCACCCGTGCCAAAGGTTATGCCGGAGGGTTATGTCACGCCAGGAACCCGCCCCGGAAAAGGACTCGCCCCAGGCTTGCAAGTCACGGATCTTGGCAAGAGCGGCAGAACCTACCGGGTTACTTTTAAAAAGGGCGATGAAATCATGTCCGGGCTGACGGAGTTCGCCGAGAAACACAAGATCAGAAACGCCCATTTCACGGGGCTGGGGGCCATCGACAAGGGCCTCTTTGGATGGGCCAATCCTTGAAGCGGACTGGGCCAGAAAAAGATCGAGATCAATCAAGAAGCCGAAATTGTTTCCTTCATGGGCAATATTTCCATGGATAACCTGGGGCGATCCGTGGTCCATGGGCACGGCAGCGTTGCATTTTCGGATGGATCGGTGCGTGGTGGCCATTGGTGGGAAGCGTGGGTCAGCATCGTCGGCGTAGTGTACGTGACCGAGGCCGAGGCTGGTACCGATTCAGGCAAGTAAGAATCTGCAGGCCGCACTTCTTTCCGCCAACCTGCGTGATTCCACGTCCGTCCAGTACCGGACGCCGATGGTAGTTGAAACTATTGGCGGTTGCAGGCTTCGCCGCTTACACCGTCGTGCTCGTGTGCTGAGGTGGATTGTCAGGCGAATTCCAGACTTCCACAGCCTTATCCGTGCAGCAACTCGAGAATGGTCGTGCCATACCGCTCCAGTTTTTTTGCGCCGATGCCGGAGATTTCCGAAAGGTCATCCAGCGTTTTTGGATTGGCTGAAGCAATTTCCGCCAGCGTGCTGTCGTGAAAAATCACAAACGCCGGCACCGATTGCGATTGGGCTTCCACGAAGCGCCAGTCCTTGAGTTTTTCCAGCAGTGCCGCGTTGGGCGGCGCCAACGTAGCGCTGGTGGCGCTGCTGGCGCCGCGACGCGTCTTGATGGATTTTTCCTTACGTGCGGGTGCCATGCGGCGCATCTCGACCGCGACGTCGCCTTTCAGGACGGCACGACTGGCATCGGTGAGTTGCAGTGCGCCGTACGCTTCGTGATCGGGGCTGGCGTAACCCAAGGCAACAAGCTGGCGGAACACATTACGCCAGGTGGCTTCGTCGAGGTCCGTGCCGATGCCGAACACGGTGAGTTTGTCGTGACCCCATTGCGTGATGCGGTCGGTGGTTTTGCCGCGCAGTACATCGATCAGATGCACCGCGCCAAACCGCTGGCCCGTGCGGTAGATGCACGATAGCGCTTTGCGCGCGGCATCGGTGGCGTCCCAGGTTTGCGGCGGCTCCAGACAGTTGTCGCAATTACCGCACGGCGTGCTCGGCTCGCCGAAGTAATCGAGCAGGTGCACGCGGCGGCAGCCGGCGCTATCGCACAGGCCCAGCAGCGCATCGAGTTTGGTGCGCAATACGCGTTTGAATACTTCGCCGCCCTCGGACATATCGATCATGCGTTGCTGCTGGACAACGTCCCCCAGGCCATAAGCCATCCACGCATCGGCGGGAGCGCCGTCGCGGCCAGCGCGGCCGGTTTCCTGATAGTAGCCTTCGATGCTCTTGGGCAAATCCAGATGCGCGACAAAACGCACGTCGGGTTTGTCAATGCCCATGCCAAAGGCGATGGTGGCCACCACTACGATGCCGTCTTCCTGCTGAAAGCGCGCCTGATGTTTGGCGCGTTCGGCGGTGTCCATGCCCGCGTGATAGGGCAGCGCGCGCACGCCCTGCGTCTTGAGCCACGCTGCGGTTTCATCGACTTTTTTGCGTGACAAACAATACACGATGCCGGCGTCGCCCGCGTGATCTTCCTTGATGAAGCGCAGCAGTTGCGCGCGCGCCTCATTTTTATCGACGATGGTGTAGCGGATGTTGGGGCGATCAAAGCTGGAGACAAAGACGCGCGCCTCGGTCAATGCGAGACGCGTGATGATTTCATCGCGCGTCTGCGGATCGGCGGTGGCGGTGAGCGCTATGCGCGGCACCTCGGGAAACTGCTCGTGCAGCACCGACAGTTGCAGATACTCCGGACGGAAATCATGACCCCATTGCGATACGCAGTGCGCCTCGTCAATGGCGAACAGCGCGATGCGCGATTCATGCAGCAGTTCCAGCATGCGCGGCATCATCAGCCGCTCGGGGGCGACATACAGCAGATCGAGTTCGCCGTTGCGCAATGCGCGCTCCACGGCATTGGCCTGCTGGCCATCCAGCGTGGAGTTCAAAAATGCCGCGCGCACGCCCAGTTGTTTGAGCGCGGCAACCTGGTCCTGCATCAACGCGATCAACGGCGACACCACCAGCGCGGTGCCCTCTCGCAGCAATGCAGGCAGTTGATAACACAGCGACTTGCCGCCGCCGGTGGGCATCAGCACCAGCGCGTCGCCGCCTTGAGTGATTTGACTGACTATCTCTTGCTGTGCGCCGCGAAACGCGGGGTGGCCGAAGACGGTGGTGAGCAGGTGCAGGGCGCGTGGATCGCCGCCCGTCTTCACGCTGCCTTCCGCGGCGGCCGCAAATCCGCCAAGCCGTCCACATCGGTCGCTGAAATCGTGGTTCGAATCATGTAGCGCGGTTTGTCCATCGGCCACGGCCGGCCGCGATGCAGGGTGGCGCGGTTGTCCCACATGACGACATCGCCGTCGCGCCATACGTGCTCGTAGGCGTGGCCGGGCGCGGTGGCCATTGCCGTGAGTTCGTCGATCAGCGCCTGCGCTTCATTGTCAGGCATGCCTTCGATGGCGTAGGCGTGCGATGCGATGTAAAGCGCGTCGCGCCCGTTTACCGGGTTGCGCCAGCGCATGCGCCACAGCGCGGGTGGCAGCGCATTTTGCTCGCGTTGCGAGGCGAGCGTCGGGTCAATCTTGCCGCGCGAGTGCCCATAGCTGTGCCAGGCGTAACTGTCGGCGAGTTTTGCGCGCAGCGACGCCGGCAATCGATTCCAGGTTGCGCGTTGCGAGACGAACTGCGTCTCGCCGCCGGTGCCGGGAATGGTGCGCGCCGACAACACCGACGCCAGCGCGGGTGTTTGCCGGAACGAGCTGTCGGTGTGCCACAGTTGGTTGGCCTTGGCGCGCAGGGCCTCTTTGTGCGTGGGCGGCACGAGTTCGCGCGTCGCCGGATCAATATTGGTCAGGATCGAAAACGGCGTGCCTTCGCCAAGTGAAGCGACCTTGGCGGTTTCGAGCGGGCCGAATTTCGCCGAGTAGGCCACCTGTATGGGGTCGATTTGATCAGGCGGTGGCTGGTTGCGAAACAGCAGCACGGAGTGCTCTTCAAACGTGGCGCGTACGGCGCGATACACGTCGTCGTTGCCAGCCACATCGGCCATGCTGATGCCGCGTATTTCGGCGCCGACTTCGGGGTGTAGGGGGATTATTTCCATGGTTTCCGTGGTACGGTTCTTTGATTCAGTGGCTTAACTTTACCACTGTCCCCGGACGGCGGCATGTGCGCGGGTTAAAATCGGCCCCCAATTCGGGAGGCTGTGCAAATGACAAAATCCGTACTGGTAATTGCAGCGCTGTTATGCGCGATGCTGCCGCCGGGCGCCGGCGCTCAGGGCAAATATCCCGAGCGCGCCGTTCGCGTGGTGATACCGTTCGTGCCCGGCGGCAACACGGATTTGCTCGGCCGCCGTTTTGCCGCCAAGCTGACGCCGCTGATCGGCCAAAACGTGATTATCGACAACAAGGGCGGCGCGGGCGGCAATATCGGCGCGGCGGAAGTGGCACGCGCGAAACCCGATGGCTATACGCTGTTGATCGGCACGTCGTCCACGCATGCGCTGAACCCGTTGACGATGGAAAACATGCCCTACGATCCGATCAAGGATTTCTCGCCGCTCGCGGTGCTGGGCGTGAGTCACATGGTGATTGCGGTACATCCCACGGTGGCGAGAACCCTGCCGGAACTCGTCAAGCGCATCAAGGCGGCGCCGGGAAAATATTCGTACGGTTCCGCTGGCATGCGTACCAATATTCATCTCACCGGCGAGTTGTTCATCAAGCAAACCGGCGGCATTGATCTGGTACACGTGCCGTACAAGGGCGGCGGGCAAGCTGCGCTGGAAACCATTGCGGGGCAGGTGCCCATCGTGATGACGGCGATTAGTTCCGCCACGCCGTATCATCAGTCAGGCAAATTGCGCGTGCTGGCGGTGTTTGCCGACAAGCGCTCCAAATTGCTGCCGGAGGTGCCCACCGCAATAGAGCAAGGCGTACCCGGCATGTTGTCGTCGAGTTTGAATGTGTTGTTCGGTCCGGCGAATTTGCCGCGCACCGTGGTTGATCCACTGCAGCAGGTGCTGATGATCGTGATACGCGATGCGGCGTTTCACAAAGACCTCGACGGCTTCGGCATGGATGCGGTGCCGGACGGAACGCCGGAAAAAGCCGCTCAGTTGATCAAGGAAGAAATCGCCAAATGGGCGCCGATAGTCAAGGCAACGGGCATGGGGCCCGGGGGAATAGCGAAGTGAAAATATATTATAAAAAACAGATAGTTACATTGATTTTGTGTGCACTTGCGCCAGGTGCGCTGGTTCATGCGCAGCAACCTGCTGCGGCGGGCGCGGCACAGGCTTACCCCACGCGCCCGGTGCGCCTGATCGTCACCGTGCCGCCGGGCGGCGCCGCCGATCTGGTGGCGCGCGTGATGGCGCAAAAGCTCGGCGATGCTTTTGCACAAACGGTGGTCGTCGATAATCGCGGCGGTGGGGGCGGGCAAATCGCGGCGGAACTGGCGGCGAAATCCGCGCCGGATGGTTACACGCTGCTGCAAGCGTCGATCACCACGCATGGCATCGGGCCGCATGTTTACACGAAATTGTTGTTCGATCCGCTGAAGGATTTTTCGGCGATTGCGCTCACCGCAACCATGCCGATGATCATTGTCGTCAACGCGCAGGTGCCGGTGAAATCCATCAAAGAGATGGTGGCGTTGGCGAAAGCCAAGCCGGGTGGTTATGGGTTTGGCTCATCGGGCACTGGCGGCGCGCCGCATCTGGTCGGCGAGTTGTTCAAAAGCGCAACCGGCGTGAACCTTCAGCACGTGCCGTACAAAGGCAGCGGCCCGGCCGCCACCGATGTCGCGGGCGGGCAGGTGGCGTTTGCATTCGACGCAATAGCCCCGCATGCGCCGCATATCAAATCCGGTCGCACGCGGGTGCTGGCGGCGGTCAGTCCGCAACGGCTGGCGTTGTTTCCCGATGTGCCGACAATGAAAGAAGTTGGCTACCCGCAAGTGGCCGCGTCGATCTGGTACGGCATGATGGGCCCCGCCGGGCTGCCCAAGCCCATCGTGGCAAAACTCAACGGTGATATCAATCGCGCGCTGGGGCTTCAGGACGTGAAGGATCGCATGGCTGGGGCGGGCATCGACGCGGCCGCGCCGAATCAGCCCGAGGATTTCGTCAAGTTCATACGCGATGAACTCGCGAAATGGGGGCCGGCGGTGAAGGCGTCGGGGGCGAAAGCGGATTAAGCCGCGCGGCGCTTACTTCCGGCCTCACCTATGACCGTAACAACACTCAAGGAGCGCCGATGACGTCCGGCTCGGTACTGCATGCAATCCAGTTGGCGGTCGCTCCTGTGTTTATGCTCGCGGCCGTGGCGGCAATGATCGGCACGGTGGCGACGCGGCTGGCGCGCATCATTGATCGTGCGCGCGAGTTGGAAGAGCGCCTGGAAGCCGGCGCCGCGACGAATGAAAACGCCTACTATTGGGAGTTGGAGCGCCTGAAATTGCGCGGCCGGATCTGCAACTGGTCAGTGGGTTTGCTGGCTGTGTGCGCGATGTTGATCGGTGCAACGGTCATGGCACTGTTCGTTGGAGAGACGGCGTTACCCTATACCGAGCGTCTGGTGCCATGGACGTTTTTGGGCGCGGTAGGCATCTTCGTTTTGGCCTTGATATTTTTTCTTATCGAGACGTTGCTTGCAACGCATGCCTTGCGCTTTGGACGAAATCTGAAGCGCAAATAGATCGGTAGGGCGTATCGCACGCCTACGGCGTATCTGCGTCGTCACGCGCGGCGAACTCTCGCGCAATCTCCGCTGAAAACAGCCGTTTGGCAATCCACGCAAAGGCCACGCCGAACGCGATGCCCATTACGATGCTCATCGCCGACAGCATTTGGGCCAGGTTGCCGACCACGCCACGTATGTCGGGCGGCATGTCGTTCAGCAGGGCTGAAAATTCCGGCATGAGGTAGAACGGCAGCACGATGCCGGCAAAATGCAGTATCGCGGTCGCGATCATGATCCACGCGAAGCCAATGCGCGCCCAGTTCCTGCGTTTCAACAGCGCAACGGAAACCCACAGCGTCAGTAGACTCGCGGCGCATAGCGCGGCGCAGAAGGCGGGGATGTAAGCCAGCAGATTCAGCATGGCGGGCGGCAGCAGCTTCAACTGGATGGCGTCGGCGAACAAGGCGCGTAATGTTTCCGTCGGCACAACCCGCGCGAACAACACATACTGCAGGGCGGCCAACAGCGTTGAAAACGCGGACAGTCCGATGAATGACCACGCAAGTCCATTGACGAAGGATGTGGCTTTATCCGGTGCGGGGTTTGCCGATGCCATGAGCAATCAACGCGCGATGGAATAAACCGCGGCGCGGCCTTAATCCGCCTTGATGCCCGAGGCCTTCAGGAGCTTGCCCCAGCGCGGCAGATCCTGCTTGATGCGTTCTGCGAATTGCTCGGGCGTGTTCAGCACCGGCTCCATGCCCTGACTCAGCAGACGTTGCGTCACTTCCTTGTCTCGTATGGTTTTGAACAGCGTGGTGTTCAGCTTGGTAACAATTTCGCGCGGCGTGCCCGCCGCCGCGACGATGCCGAACCAGGTGTCGGCTTCAAATCCAGGCAAGCCAGATTCGGCGATGGTCGGCATGTCCGGCAACAGCGGAGAACGCTTCGCGGAGCCGACGGCGAGCGCGCGTATTTTGCCGCTTTTGATATGGGGCACGGAAGTGAGCACGCTGTCGTACATCAAATCGGTTTGCCCGCCCATGAGATCCACCAGCGCCAGCGAAGCGCCTTTGTAGGGAATGTGCAGAAAATTCACGTTTGCCATGCTCTTCAGCATTTCAACGCCGAGATGCGTGACCGAACCCGCACCCGACGTGCCGAAGCTCAGCTTGCCCGGATTCGCCTTGCCCAGCGCAATGAGTTCCTTGAGATTGCGCGCGGGCACGGAAGGATGCACCACGAGCACAAATCCCACGGCGGACACAATGGTGACGGGCGAAAAATCCTTCAGTGAGTCGTAGCCGATCTTGGGATACAGATGCGGTGTCACACATAAGGTCGCCATGCTGCCGGCGCCGAGCGTGTAGCCGTCGGGCGCGGATTTCGCGACGAACTCATTGGCGATGGTGCCGCTCGCGCCAAGACGCGGCTCGACCACCACTGGGTGACCGAGGGCTTCCGACAATTTTTGCGCGGCGAGGCGCGCGCTAAAATCGAGCGGGCCGCCGGGTGCGGAGCCGGTTATAACGCGGATGGTTTTCGCGGGAAAGTTGGCCGCGCGATCCTGCGCGCTGGCCGGCGGTGTCACGCCAGCGCAGATGACGGCAAACACGGATATGGTAGCGCGATGCGGAGAGGATTTATTTTTCATAATAAAAACAATTAGTTACGAATTTCTGTCGAGAGCAGCATGATGCGGACGGGACGATGAACAATACACGACTTCGCGCTAGAATCCACCACCACTGCGGTATCCCTTGGCTCAAATTTTATTCACTGGAGGCTCGACATGGACAACAACACTCAACCGGTTTTTAATCGCGCGGCCGAAGATCTTGGCAATTCAGTATGGCTCGAACACGTCAACGTGACTGTGCCGGATCAAGTGTTGGGTACGCTGTTTTATATCACCGGCCTCGGACTCACGCGCGATCCGTACATCATGACCGGTCTGGAAAACATGTGGGTCAATATCGGCCGCAGCCAGATACATATGCCGGCCAAACCGGCGCAGGTGCTGCGTGGCCACACGGCCATTGTGCAGCCGGATCGCGCGGCGTTGATGAAACGTCTGGAATACGTGACACCCAAACTCGCCGGCACCAAATTCGCCTACAAGGATTGCGGCGATTACGTGGAAGCCACCTGCCCGTGGGGCAACAAAATCAGAGTGTACGAACCCGATCCGGCGCGCTTCGGTCAGGTGATCCTGGGCATACCGTATGTCGAGTTCGATGTGCCGGTGGGCGTCGCGGATGGCATCGCGCGTTTTTACAGCCAGGTCATAAAGGCGCCGGGCAAGGTGGTGGATGACGGCAACGGCCGCGCCGCACGCGTGCTGGTCGGGCACAATCAACATCTGGTGTTTCGCGAGACAACCAAGCCGATCCCCGAATACGACGGCCACCACCTGCAAATTTACATTGCGGATTTTTCGGGCCCGCATGCATGGCTCAAGGCCAAGGGCTTGATCACTGAAGAAAGCGATCAATATCAATATCGCTTCAAGGACATTGTCGATCCCGACAGCGGCAAGTTTTTGTACACCATCGAGCACGAAGTGCGCAGCATCACGCATCCGCTGTATGCACGGCCGCTGGTGAATCGCAATCCGGTGCAAACCAACCGCAATTACCGTCCCGGCTACGATGCCGGCAACTGGGCGCCGCCGCACGGTCACTAAGCGGTGCCTCGCATGAAAGCACGGCGAGCCCTGATCATCGGCGGCTCGCTCGGCGGTTTGTTCGCTGCCAACCTGTTGCGCATGATCGGCTGGGAGGTGGACGTCTACGAGCGCGTGGCCGACGATCTGGCCGCGCGTGGCGCGGGCATCGCCACCCACGACGAGATGTTCGACACGCTGCGCCGCCTCGGCGTGGTGATCGACGACACCATCGGCATCAAGGTCAGCGACCGCGTGTTTTACGACAGCAACGGCAAGGTCATCGCCACGCTGAAGGTCAACCGCTACATGAGTTCGTGGGTGCGTTTTTACCGCCCGCTGAAAGACCTGCTGCCGGAAAAGAACTACCACTTCGGCATGAACTTCACGCGCTTTGAAGAAACACCGGAGGGCGTGACCGCGCATTTTTCCGATGGCACGCGGGCGAGTGGCGATTTGCTGATTGGCGCGGACGGCATCTGGTCGGCGGTGCGCGCGCAATGGCTGCCCGAGGTCAAGCCCGAATACGCGGGCTACATCGCGTGGCGCGGCATGGTGGAAGAGCGCGATTTTCCGCCAAAGCTGCGCGGGGAAATCGTGCCGATCCATACTTTCTGTCTGCCCGAAGGCCAGTACATGCTGACCTATCCGGTGCCAGGGCAGGACGACGACACGCGTGCGGGGTACCGGCGTACCAACTTTGTGTGGTATCACCCGGTGCTGCCGGAGAAACTGACTGAACTGTGTACCGACGCAAGCGGCAAATGCCACGGCGTCGCGATCCCGCCGCATTTGATACGCAAGGCGTTCATCGACGAAATGCGCGCGTTCTCGCGCGCTCACTTTGCGCCACAAATCGCGGATGTAGTGGATCTCACCCAGCAGCCGTTTTTTCAGGCGATCTTCGATTGCGCTTCGCCGCATATTGCGCAAGGCCGGGTCGCGCTGCTGGGCGATGCCGCGTTTGTCGGCCGACCGCATGCCGGCATGGGCACCACCAAGGCTGCGCTGGATGCACAGTATCTGATCGATGCGCTGATCGCCGCGAATGGCGAACTCGCACCCGCGCTGGTGGATTACAATGAATCACGCTGCCTGTTCGGCAACCGGCTGGTGGCGCGCAACCGCTGGCTCGGCGCGCACATGTCGGCGCATTTGAGCAAACCCAAATCACAACGCACGCCGGACGAACTTGCGCATCGCCCGCCGGATGTCACCATGCGCGAGTTCGGTGCAAAATTGTGTGACATCGCCGATCTGGCGCCGATTGCGCGCAGGCAACAATAAGGGTAACTGGAAAGGAATATTCCCGTCTTTTGCGTGGTAGCCGTGGCCGATCTACTACAATTCTTGCGGTATCGGCGTAGATGTACACGCGTAAACTATTCGGTGTCCGGCGAGCTATTTGTCAAGGGGCTTTCTGGTAACGGCATGCTTTATGTGATGCGAGTGTCGAGTGCAATGTATGAATCGTTGAAAGGTTATCCGCCATGGAAATGCACCCAAAGATAGAACCCTTATTCAAAGGGCGTGAAGCGCAGTATCCAAAAAACGTCGAAGCCAAGTATCCGCGTGTTTTCGGAAGGATCATGGACAGCTGGGGTACACCGGAAGCTGACATCATTTTTGAAGATCTGCTCATGGACAAGCGCGGCGGACGCCAGGGTTTCCCGGCTGAGGTCATGGGCGAAATTCTGTTATTGAGCCGCATTCATGATCGCATCAAGGAAATTCGCGAGGCCAAAGCGGGTTTAGGTCAGCCGAAAGACCCGTGGGGACAGGAAATTATCAAGCGCGGTCTGGCCCGCGAGCAGATCAGTTATGACCAACAGGGATTTTTTCGTGCGGTTGAGTTGGGAAACGAGCAAGCGATATCCCTGTTTTTGCAAGCGGGTGTGAATGTAGAGGCAAGAAACCCCGCCGGGTGGACGCCATTGCTGGCCGCTGCTTATGCGGGCAGCGAAAAGGGGATAGGCGCCTTGCTGAAGAAACCGGTTAACGTGGATGCCAAGGATTCACAGGGTTATACCGCGCTGCATTGGGCGGCCTTCAAGGGATTTCTGAATCCCGTGAAATTGCTGATCGCGGCCAAGGCGAACGTCAATGTGCAAAGCGACCTAGGGCTTACGCCACTGCATCAAGCGGCGATGATGGGGCACATACGTATTATTGATGCGTTGATAGAGGGCAGCGCCAATGTCAATGAAATCAACAATGATGGATGGACGCCTTTGCATCAGGCGATTGCGGACGCCAACGTGGAAGTCGTGCAGCGGCTGGTGGCAGCGAAGGCGGATTTGAACATCAAGGACCTGCGGGAGGTGTCGCCAGTAGATCTGGCAAAACGGCGTAACAAGGGGCCGATACTGGCGGCGTTGGGCATTGCGGCCTGATGGCTGCCGTTGATGCGGTGGCCCGTGCGGCGGACTGCCGTGTCAGTCGGGTGTATGCGCGGGACAGAAAATTCAATCGATAAATACATTTGCTTGGATTAATAGCGGGAGGCCGCATGCTGATCAGATACCATTTCGCGGTGGGCGTTGTTCTGTCGGCGGCGACTATTTGGGCAAGCGCGCAAACCACAAATTTCCCCAACAAGACTATCCGCGTCGTGATTCCCGTGCCGCCGGGCGGCAGCATTGACACCGTGATGCGCCTCATCGCGCCGCGCATGAGCGAGAGCATTGGGCAGAGCGTGGTGCTCGAAACCCGTCCGGGCGCGTCGACCAATCTCGGCATGGAACTGGTGGCGCGCGCGCCGGGCGATGGCTACACGCTGGGCGCGAATACCGTGGGCCTGGTGGCCAACGTGTCGCTGTTCGCCAAGACGGGCTACGACCCGGAAAAGGATTTCGCGGCGGTCTGTTTGATCGCTTCGTCGCCGAGCCTGATCGCTGTGCATCCTTCGGTTCCGGCAAAAAATATCAGGGAACTGATTGCGCTGGCAAAGAAAAATCCCGGCACGCTCAAGTTCGGCACTTCCGGCGCGGGCGGCCTGACGCATCTGGCGGTGGAGTTGCTGGCGGCGCAGACAAATACCAAATTCGCTCATGTGCCTTACAAAGGCGGCGGACCGGCGTTGATCGCATTGATGTCGGGCGAAGTGGATATGAGCGCGCTGGCGGTGGTGGCAGCCGCGGGGTATGTGAATTCGAATCGAATGCGCGTGCTGGCGGTGACCAGCGCCAAGCGTCTTGCCATTTTGCCGGCTATTCCAACCGTCGTCGAATCCGGCGTGCCGCAACATGAATTCAACAGTTGGGTGGGCGTGGTGGCGCCGGTGTCCACGCCCGCGCCGGTGATCAAGATTCTCAACGAACACATGGCGCGCGCCGCGCGTTCGCCGGAAATCGTCGACCGGCTGACCAAGGATGGCGCGGAAGTCGTGGCGAGTTCCCCGGAGCAGTTCAAAAAGGTGATCAGCGAAGAAGTCGCGCAGTGGGCGAAGGTGATCAAGGCGGCGGGGAT
>DHVE01000046.1 GCA_002412495.1 Betaproteobacteria bacterium UBA5216 | reverse complement strand
TTCGCCAAAAATTGACTCTTGGCACGGCTTGCGGATTCAGCAATTTGTTTGGCCAGTTTCAGTCGTTGCGCCTGGGCAATTAGGTGCCAAACGAGAACCACAATAAGCAGCGTAATACAAATACACCCCATACGATAGACTCTCTGCATTGGCCAAGTCTCGGACCAGCCAGCCTTCGGCATTGCGGCAAGTTGCCAACTGCCATTGGGAAGACCGACATCCGCCGTAATGGCGTCGGCGCTAAATATACGTGAATTTCCCCAGAATATTTCACCCGACTTACCCTTGCCATCCTTGCCACGGATTGCAATATCCAGAAAATTTTCGGATTGAAAGCCAGCGATCTCCATGAGAGCAGGAAAATCCAAAACCACAGTGGCAAATCCCCAAAATTTCCTATCGGGCAAATATATGGGTTGACGCGCAATTAGCCCCATTCCGCCTTGCTTGAGCTTATAAGGCCCGCCAACAACCATGGTACCAGTTTCGACTGCCATCAGCGCCGCGCTACGATTTGCTTTATCCTGCAAGATGTTATGCCCCAGTGCGGCCACGTTTGGCGCATGCGGATATATGTAACCAACTATGCCTCCTGGCGCCAGTTGCAAACTCTTTAGCGAGACTTGACCAGCCACAAGAGTCTGGCTGAAGTTCATGAATTCCCGCGCGTCAATCTTGCGTGCTGATTCAATATGCGCATTAGCGTATGCCTGTATGCCGATAGTGAGATGCAACTGCTGATTTAAACTACTTTCTAGACGGTACCTGAGTCCTGCCAATTTTTCAGCGACATGCGTTCGTTCACTTTCCCGGCTGGCACCCAACTGAATATTTTCTATTATTTGGCTTCCGTACAAAAATGCGGCTGCTGCAATGAGCGAAGCCAAGCACCGCGCAAACAATGGCAAAAGCTGCCACTTTCTGAAATTATCGAAATCGACGTGGAACACATCAGATCCTGTTTAGTACGCCATTACACAGTTACGGCACACATTGGAAGCACGTCGATCCCTTCCAGACTGAGAAGCGTTGACATAAACGCTGCCGCAGATGGCTCCCGCCGCAAGAGCAAACCCACCAGCAACATGCGCTGTAGTACATCATCAGCCTGAACTTTCATCTCGGCCTCCTTTGATTTCCCTTCCTGACTGGGGTACTGCGCACACTTCGAAAGTTAGTGTGCGGCGTTACATCATGAAACGTACACACCGGAAGGCGGCCCGACTGCTGAGGACGGCACCGCATAAGCCGGCTTGACCATGTTTGCCCCGGTGGGACAAACCTCGGCTACCTGAACATCGATTCCGCAGACGCCATTTCGGCCGTTTGATTTGGCCTGGTAGAGCTGCGCATCGGCCGCCAGCAGCAATACACCGGCCGAAACCGCCCCGTCCCCGCGCGCGCAACTGACGCCCAGACTGACCGTCACCACCGGCGCCACCGACGATTCGGCATGCGCGATCTGTTGCGCGGCAACCTGCGTGCGCAGTGCGTCGGCAAGATGCAGCGCGCCATTCAGCGGCGTTTCGGGCAACAGGCAGACGAATTCCTCGCCGCCATACCGCGCAATAAGATCGCCTGGCCGCTTCAGTCCGGCTTTTAACGTGGCGGCCACGCACCGCAGGCACTCATCACCCGCCTGATGCCCATAGTGATCGTTGTAGCGTTTGAAAAAATCCACGTCCAGCAGGATCACGCTCAACATCGTGCCATTGCGGGCAACGCGCGCCCACTCCGCCGCAAATCGTTCGTCGAAGTGCCGGCGGTTATAGACGCCGGTGAGGCCATCCTTGTAGGCCATGCCGCGCAGCAAATCCGACTGTGCCTTCAGCGTCAAATGAGTCCTGACGCGCGCGCGGACGATTTTCGGATTGATCGGCTTGGAGATAAAATCCACCGCGCCCAAATCAAGACCGAGCGTCTCGGAAGCTTCGTCGTTGTGCGCGGTAACGAAGATGACCGGCAAATCCGCCGTGGCGGCATCCGCCTTCAGACGCCGGCATACCTCGTGGCCGTCCATGCCGGGCATCACGACATCGAGCAACACCAGATCGGGCCGCCGGCTCGCGCACAACGCCAGCGCCTGCTCGCCGCTGGTCGCCACGAACACCTGATGATCCGCCGAAAATGCCTGGTAGAGTGCCTGAACATTGATGGGCTGGTCGTCCACCACCAACAGCCGGGGCCGGTGCTGCGCGACATCCGATATGTTTGTAATCAATCCCGCGTCAACGGGCAATTGTGTGTTCATGCGGGCTGAGCCTCCTCCAGTTTGCTGATCAACGCCGTACACAGCGGCAGTGCGCGATCAAAGTCGAGCGCATTAATTGCCTCGTCCAACGGTTGCAGCGTGTCACCCAACGCACCGCCAAACCGCCGCCGCAAGTCGGCCATCGCGTCGGTTGCCGCCATGTCGGCGTTTTGCAAGTGCAGGGTGATTTGCCGCAACAGCGTCAGTACCGTATCGCTGTCAAAGGCGGCTGCCGGCGCGGCGGCGGGCGCTTCGGCGGCCTGCAACGATTGCAGCAGGATGGCAAGGGTTGGACCGGCAGAGGAAATGGCGTCCGTCATCCGCCGTAACAGAAGGCTGGCGTCGATCGACGCCAGCCCGCCGCCAACCTGCTTCTCGCCGTCAGCGGCCGTGGCGGACAAGGCCATGGCGCCCATGGTGCCCGACTGCCCCTTAAGCGTGTGCAAAACGCGTTTGGCGGACGCCTCGTCGCCCTGGGCGACATGCACCGAAAGCTGCTCCGGAATAGCCGTCAAATCCTTCACGAACTGGCGCAGCATGCGTTGATACAGATCCCGGTTGCCGCCCATCCTGTTCAGTGCGGCGGCAATATCCACACTCGCAGCCACGGCCGCTTCGCTCACGGCGCCGGGCAAATCCACGGGTGCCACCGGCGCCGTCGCCCCGGGCAAGGCCCGCCGGCCCGCCTGTTTGCATAACACGCGCACCAGGTGATCCAGATCAAACGGCTTGCCCACGTGCTCGTTCATGCCCACGGCAAGGCAGGCTTCGCGGTCTGAGGCCATCACATTGGCTGTCATCGCGACGATGGGCAGGGTCTGCAATCCCAGTTCCTGACGGATGCGGCTCGCCGCGGCAAAACCATCCATCACCGGCATCTGCAGATCCATCAACACCACGTCGAACTGCGGATCGGCGTGGGCAACGGCTTCCACCGCCTCCTGTCCGTGATTGGCGATGCGCACGATCGCGCCTTCGTGCTCGAGCAACTCGCGCGCCACCTGCTGATTGTTCAGATTGTCCTCCGCCACGAGCAGGCGCATGCCGTCAAGCCGCTTGCCCCCTGCGACAGCAGCCGTTTGCGACAATGCGGGACGCCCATGCACGCCGCGCGCATCTGCAATGGCGTCAAACAGCATGGATGCTGTTACCGGCTTGACCAGAAAGCCGTTCAATAGCGCCCGCTCTGGCTCGCTGCGCTGCGCGAGCATTTCATGCCCGTGCGCGGTGACCATAACGATAATCGGCGCGGCGCCGTTGATCCCAACCAGTTCGCGAACACGCCGGCTGGTTTCCCAACCGTCCAGTCCGGGCATCTGCCAATCCATGAATATCGCATCGTAATGCATGCCGGCGGCGTTCCGGCCCTGGATGATTTCCAGCGCCTGTTCGCCGTCATGCGCGACGTCGACCGTCCAGCCGAAGGACTGGCACATGCGTTGCAGCAGTTCACACGCCGATGTGTTGTCGTCCACGACCAAGGTGCGCAGCGATGCCATGGCCGGCGTCGATTCGCGAGGTTCATCGCTGGCCTCCGGCGCAACCGGCAGTGTGATGGCAAAGTAGAATTTGCTGCCGTGGCCGAGCGCGCTCTCCAGCCGCAGATCTCCCCCCATCATCGTTACGAATCGCTGGCTGATGGCCACACCCAGGCCGGTCCCGCCAAAGCGGCGCGTGGTGGAGTCCTCGGCCTGGGTGAAACCGCTGAAAATCCGCGCATGATTCTCCGGCGCGATGCCGATGCCCGTATCGCGCACCGCGAATTCAATCCGCACGCCCGCCGCTTGACGCTCCACGACCCGCAACGACAGCACGACTTCGCCCTCCGCCGTGAACTTGATGGCATTGCTGGCGAGATTGGTCAGCACTTGCCGCAGACGCATGGCATCCCCCACCAGCGCGCGCGGCAGCGCGGGATCCACATCAAACAACACTTCCACTTTCTTTTCTCCCACGTTGGCCGCGAGAATGACCGCCAGATCGCGCAACAGGTGGTCCACGCGGAACGGTTGGGGATCGAGCACCATCTTTCCAGCCTCGATCTTGGAGAAATCCAGTATTTCGTTGATCAGGCCCAGCAGCGCCTTGGTGGCACCCTCGGCCTTGTCGGCGTAGTCGCGCTGGCGCGTGGTCAGTTCGGTCTTGCGCAGCAGCCCCAACATGCCGAGAATGGCATTCATCGGCGTGCGTATCTCGTGACTCATGTTCGCCAAAAATTGACTCTTGGC
>DHVE01000098.1 GCA_002412495.1 Betaproteobacteria bacterium UBA5216 | reverse complement strand
CGCGCCACGCGCACCAGCACCAGCACTTACTTTGCGCCGACGGGCACGCAGCCGGCGCAGGCCATGGGGCCGGAGAAGGCGGGGAAGAAGCCGTGACGTCGAAGATTGGCTTTATCGCACGTATTGCAGCACCTGCGACCCACCACCGCATACCGCCGCGCAACGGCAGCTAAAAATACCCCTTCAACATCGCCGGCACCCAATCCGCCAGCTTAGGATTAGCCACGCTGTCGAATTCGGGAATGAAGGGCTTTATGTCCAGCACCGGCGTGCCGTCCATGGCGTCCAGGCCGGCCACGGTGATCACGTTGCCCTTGATCGACACCAGGCGCGCTGGTGTTACGCCGATCGGGTTGGGGCGAAACTTCGTGCGCTGCGCGAACACGCCCACCGGCGCGAGATGCTCCATACCGCGCGGCTGGCGCAGCAGCTGCTTGGCCTTGTCGAACGGTGGTATGCGGTCAAGGTGAAACACCACGACCACATGCGAAAAATCCGCAAGCCCCTGTAACCCCGGCACGAGATCGGGATCGAGTTCAATGGTTGATTCCGCGTCGGCCCAGTTGCCGGTGGACATTTTGTTGATGTCGTTATGCACGACGCCGATGGGGGTGAAGGAAATCATGGGATAGCGTGGCCTTTCCGTGAGGTTGAGATGTCGTAAGTGTTTTTACTTGCCTGCGGGCACCACCGCGATAACGTCCATTTCGACGATCATGCCGGGACGCGCAAGTTCGCTGATCACTAGAAACGTATGCACCGGCAGCGGGCCGCCCTTGAAGGCCTCTGCACGACATTGGTTCATGGCATCGCGATCTTTGATATTGGTTACGTAGGTCACCAACTTCACTACGTCGGACATTTTTCCACCGTGCGCCGCCAGCAGCTTGCCGATTTTTTCGTAGGCGTAGCGGCACTGTGCGGTGAAATCACCGACATGCAATATCGAGCCATCCTTCTCGGCCTCGGCGCCAACGCCGGCGAGGAACAGCCACTTGCCCGGCCCGGTCACGGTGACTACTTCCGAGAAACGTCCCTTGGTCCATTCATTATGATGATGATGCTGCTTATCGAGCATCTGAGCAGCGGCGGGCAGATAAAACAGCAACGCGGCGGAAAGCACGGCCAGCGTGCGGGCAATGGGAATCAACATGAGGCGGCTCCTGGTCTCGTTAATGGACGTTGCTGTCAATGCCGGAGTGTAAATCAGTCACGCGCTGGCTGCAGACCTTGCGTGCGTGACAGTTCGCACAATTCGAGTTTGCCGTAGCCGGAGAGTAAAATTACCGCAATATGAGCACTCTGCTAAGACGCTGCGCCGATTGCAATCAACCCATCGGCAATCGCGATAAATTCAGCGCACGCTGCGGCATGCGGCAACCCCGCGAACCCCGGCGCCAACTTGCTTTTTCCGCGATGGCGGTCAGCCTGTCGCTCGCGATGGCAACGCCTTCGCTGGCCGCCGACACGGCGCCCGGCTACCCCAGCAAGCCCGTGCGCGTGATCGTGACTTTCGTACCTGGCGGCGGCACGGATTTGATGGCACGCACCATCGGACAAAAACTCGCCGACGCATGGGGACATCAATTCGTGGTCGATAATCGCGGCGGCGCGGGCGGCGTGATCGGCACCGAAATCGCCGCGCGCGCGACACCCGACGGTTACACATTGCTGTTGGCGACCTCGGCTGGGTTGATCATCAATCCGCTTTTGAATCCCAAGCTGCCGTACGATCCGTTCACGGATTTCGCGCCGGTGAGTCTGCTCGCGACCAACCCGACAATGCTGGTGGTGAACCCCAGCGTGCCGGTAACGTCGGTGAAGGAACTCATCGCGCATGCCAAGGGCAAGCCGCGCGCGCTGAACTACGCCACGGTCGGACAAGGCTCGCCGATCCACATGGCGATGGAGTTGTTCAAATCAATGACATCGACCGACATGGTGCATGTGCCGTACAAAGGATCGGGGCCCGCCGTGACCGATCTGATTTCGGGTCAGGTGCAACTCATGTTCAACAGCATGCCGACGGTGTTGCCGTTTGTGAAATCCGGCAAGGCGCGCGCGCTCGCGGTCGGCAGCGCGCAACGTTCGCGCACGGTGCCCGATATTCCCACGGTCGCGGAATCCGGCGTGCCCGGCTTTGAAGCCGTAACCTGGTCGGGCATGGTGGCGCCCGCGAAAACGCCCGCGGGCATCGTCAACAAACTCAGCGCGCAGATTCAGCAAAGTCTCGCCGATGCAAAAACCGTGCAGCGCATGCTGGCATATGGCGCGGAAGCGCAAAGCAGCACGCCGGAAGGCCTCGCGCGTTTCATGCGCGAGGAATCGGCGCGCGCGCGCAAGGTGATCGCCATCGCCGGCATCAAGTCAGAGTAAAATATTGTTTAAAAAAAATTATTTACTGTTATTCATCGGTTGGGCAGCAACACTCTTTGCGCTGACCACCGGGTGTGTTGCCCAAGATTTTCCAGCCAAGCCGGTGCGGCTGGTAATCGGTTTTCCACCGGGCGGCGCGAACGACATCATCGCGCGGCTGATGGCGCCGAAGATGAGCGAGAGCCTCGGCGTGCAAGTCATTGTCGAAAACCGGCCCGGCGCGAACGCAATCATCGGCACGGATCATGTCTCGAAAGCCGCGCCCGATGGTTACACGCTGGGCCTCGCGGGATTGAGTCCGCTGGTGATGACCACGTTCACGTACGCGAAAGTGCCGTACGACAGCATCAATGACTTCGCCGGTATCAGCACGGTGGTGATGAGTCCGGTGCTGATCGTGGTGCATCCGGCGTTGCCCGCACGCTCGTTAAAAGAACTGGTCGCACTGGCCAAGGCGCAGCCCGGCAAACTGGATTTCGGCACGGCGGGCGCGGGCGGCATCACACGCATGCTGATCGAGCTGATGAAACTGACGGCGGGCATTCAAGTGCAGGCGGTGGCCTACAAGGGCGCCGCGCCCGCGCTCACCGATTTGCTGGGTGGCCACGTGCAAGGCATGGCCATGGATTTGCCCGTGCTTTACCCGCATGTGAAAAGCGGCAAGCTGCGCGCGCTGGCCATCTCGCCTGAGCGCCGCAGCCCGCTGCTGCCCGAGGTGGCCACGGTCGCCGAGCAGGGATTTCCCGCGCTGCAATCGACCAACTGGTACGCGATCATGGCACCGGGGAAAACACCACGCGCCATCGTCGAACGGCTGCATGGCGCGATCACTCGCGCCGCGCACGCGCCCGACTTGAAAGAAAAATTCATCACCGGCGGTTTCGAGCCGATGACCTCGGCTTCGCCGGACACCTACACCGCGTTTCTGAAACAGGAATTCGCGCGCTGGGGCAAGGTGGCGAAGGCGGCCAACATCAAGGCCAGCGAATGAGCGCCGCCAGTCAACAGATCGCCGCATTCGCCGCGCGCTTCACTTCAACACCGTTGACCGATGCGCAGCGCCATCAGGCGTACCGCGCGCTGCTAGACACCATTGCTTGCGCGATTGCCGGGCGGGGTGACGACGCGTCACGTCTGGCAGCAGATTACATGCGCGGCTCCACTGGTCCTGGAAACGCGATGGTGTGGGCCACGGGCGAGACAATGCATCCCGAAGGCGCGGCCTTTGTAAACGGCGTCGCCGCGCACGTGCTCGACTACGATGACGTGATGACGCCGATGCGCGGCCATATCAGCGTGGCGATGGTGCCGGCGCTGTGCGCGCTGGCGCAGATGCATGGTGCCCGTGGTACCACTGGCAAACGGTTCAGCACCGCCTATCTGTCCGGCTTTGAACTGATGGCAAAGTTTGCGCGCCTGATGGCGCTGCCGCATTACAGCCGCGGCTGGCATTCAACCTCTGCGCTGGGCGTGCTAGGTGCCACACTGGCATGCAGCGTGCTGCTCGATTTGAGCGAAACCCAAACTGCCAACGCGTTGGGGCTGGCCGTGGCGCAGGCCGCCGGTACACGGCAAAACTTTGGCGCGATGGCAAAATCGTTTCAGGCCGGGCAATGCAATGCGGCCGCGGTGCGCGCGGCGCTGATGGCACAGGCGGGCTTCACCGCATCAGCTGACGCCATCGACGGCAGATTCGGTTATCTCGCGTTGTATGCGTCGGGCGAGGATGCATCGTCAGCGCTGGCAGCACTAGGCCAATCGGACAACGGCCCGCTGGAAATCGACGCCATGGGCATCGATATCAAAAAGTACCCCTGCTGTTATGCAATCCATCGCGCGCTCGACGGACTGCTCGCGTTGCGCAAAGCGCATGCCCTGACGCCCGAGAATGTGACCAAAATCGAAATTACCAACAGTGCCGGCGGCTTGGACGCTTTGCTGCCGCAGCCGCCGATGACCGGCCTGCAAGCCAAATTCAACATGGCCTATTGCATGGCCGCCGCGCTGCTGGACGGCGCGATACGACTGGCGAGCTTTGATGATGTGCAAGTGATGCGACCTGAAATACGCGCGTGGCTGCCGAAGGTCAGCTTAAAGGAGGCGCCAGGCGCGATATTGCCACGCTGGTCGCACGTGCGTGTTGAGCTGGCCGATGGGCGGGTGCTGGAGCAGCGCGTCAACACGGCACGCGGCGATGCGGGCGATCCGTTGAGCGATGCGGAGTTGATTGAGAAGGTTGCGGACTGTTTTGCTTTTGGCAACCATGATGCCGATGCCGGGGCGTTCGCACAGCGCGTGTTTGGGTTGCCGGAGCAACGCGTTAATGATGCGATTCTTGCGCTGCATGGCTCTAAATAGGGCGCATCCGGGCGTCGTGTCGGCGTGATAAACCACCACCGTCATTCCCGCGAAAGCGGGAATCCATAGGGAGCGCCCTATGGCACTGTGTTATGGGTTCCCGCCTTCGCGGGAACGACAGGGTTTCTTTTGCGTGCTTCCCGACTGCGTGGGATTCGCATCTCATTTCCTCGTTAATCCGCACGCCGGCGTTACATAGCGAAGGCGGCGGATATAATCGCGGCTCTATAGTCACGCACGGGAGTCCAGCATGAAAATCTGCATCCAAAGCGGCACGCCGCTGGGCACATCGGATATCTACAAGCCGTACTACGATTCTCTCCTTCGACACGCAAAACGCGTGGCGGGGCCGGGCACCGAGGTCGAGTTTCCGAATCTGGGAAAAAATTATCCCGGTGCCGCGCGCAGCATCACGCACCTGCACTTTGTCGCGCACGAAACGATCAAGAGCGCCATGCGCGCACAGAAAGAAGGCTTCGACGTCTTCGTCACCAATTGCCTCGATCTCGGCTACGACGAACTGCGCGAGATGGTCGATATCCCGGCAGTCTTCATGACGCAGGCCACACTCTCCTACTACAGCCAGTTGGCGCCGAACTTTGCGTTTATCGTCAACAACGTACGGCTGCACCATTTCTTTCAGGCGCTCGGCCAGCGCTACAAGCTGACCGAGCGCATGATCCCCGGCGACTATGTCGATTTCGCGTTCACCGACTACGCAAACTTGTGGAATAACCCGCAGCCCTTTATCGACGAATTCATGCGTGTGGCCAAACCACTGGTCGCCCGCGGTGCAACGGCGCTCTATCCGGCGGGGCTATATCTCAGCCAATGGCTGATTGACCAAGGCATACGCGAAGTGGACGGCGCCATCATCATGGACCCGCTCGCCATCGGCATCAAAATGGCGGAAGTGCGGCAGCAACTCGCGCCCATTGGCATCAAGCGTTATCAGGCGGGCGCGTGGGCGATGCCGCCCGAGGAAGTGCGCAAAATTCTGGCAAGCGAGTTTGACGCGAAGTAGTGATAAAACGCGCGTCATGCGCTGATTCAACAAACTGACTGAGGACGCAACATGTTGAAAATATGGGGACGAGCCGACGGCTCAAACGTAATCAAGGCAATGTGGTGCATCGGTGAACTCGGCATCGCGCACGAACGCATTGACTGGGGCGGCGAGTTCGGCGGCAATGACGACCCGGATTACCGCCGCAAAAACCCGAACGGCCGCCTGCCGACGCTCGAAGAGGAAGACGGCTGGACGCTGTGGGAGTCCGGCGCGGTGGTGCGTTATCTCTGCATGAAGCACAGCCTCGGCAACCTGTGCCCCGACACGCCGCGCGCCCGTGCCGACGCAGAGAAGTGGATGGACTGGAGTTCGCTCAACTTCGCGCAATTCAATGGCATCTACCTGCAACATTATTTCGGCCCCTCGGAGAAGCGAAACCCCAACGCCATCATCGCCGCAGCCAAGGCGCAAGTGCAGTGGCTGGACATCCTTGAGCGGCATCTTGCCGGCCGGCAATACCTGTGCGGCGAGCGTTTCACCATGGCCGACATCCCCGCCGGGTCACTCACGCACCGGTGGTTTCACTGGACACCCAAGGAGGCGCTGCCCGCCCATCCCAACGTGCGCGCCTGGTACGAGCGGCTGGCGGCACGACCGGCTTATCAGGAACATGTAATCAAGGTTAATGCAAAGCGCACCGGGGAGATTGCAGAGATCAGATGAGTAAGCGCGGGGGTGGTGGACTCACCATGTGTCCACCGCTCAGGGAATATCATCGTCCAGTTAAGCAGGCAAAACAAAAACTGGATTGCTAACCCTGCAAACTGCACAGATTCGAAAACCTTCCGACGGAAAATCCGTTCTCAGCCCCGTACACTTCGCGCGGCATCCATTCCGGCCAGCCGCCCAAACACCAACCCCTTCAGCACCGACGTCGCGCCGGTATACGAGCGGTAATACAGCCCCATGGTCTCGCCCGCCGCATAGAGGCCCGGGATCTCATCGCCCTGCTGGTTGACCACGCGCGCTTGCGGCGTGACACGCAGGCCGCCGAACGTCAGCACGATGGATGAAATGATCGGGTAGGCAATGTACGGCGGCTTCGCGATGGGCCGCGCCCAGTTGGACTTGCGCGGGGCGATACCCTTGGTACACAGGCCATCCATGTCGGCTTCGTTATACGTGCCGGGCTGGCAGGACTTGTTGTAGGCGGCCACGGTGGCCTCCAGCGCGTCAGCGGGAATTTTCAGTTGTTCGGCGAGGCCCGCCAGCGTGTCTGCCTGATAGGGCGGCACTTCGCTGCGCACGACCGACCCGGGGTGCTTCACCTTCGCCAGCGTGGTGTCCAGCACGGCATACGCGATGCCGCCGGGCTGTGCGTTGATTTCGCGCGTGACGCCTTCGTAGGTTTCGTCCGTCGGCCCCGGGCCTTCGTCGACAAAGCGCTGGCCGTGCTGGTTAACGAGAATTCCTTGCGGGTAAATGTAGATCGACGGCCCGGCGCGATCGGAGCGCGGGTCCATCGGTGATGCGTGCCAACTGCCGAAATCGCCGCAGGGCGCGGCGCCAATGGCGAGCGCCATCGCGATGCCTTCGCCCTTGTTGTAGTAACAGCCTTTCGACATGGAACGAAAGTAAAGCGAGCGCGGGCCGATGTAACGGGTCATCATTTCGGCGTTGCCCTCGAAGCCGCCGCAACCCAAAATCACGGCGCGCGACCGATATTCCAGCGGCTTGTTACGGGGGCCCGTGGCGCGCACGCCCACCACCACGCCATCCTCATTCTGGATCAAATCTTGCGCAGCGGTGTTGTAGTGAATCACGCCGCCCTTTTTTTCGAACTCGCTGGCCAGCGCTTCGACCAGCGCGAAGCCGCCGCCGTGCGGCGCCATGCGCGGCTGCACCGAGGTCAAAAACGGCACTTCGAGTTTTTCAAAGCGCACGCCAAAGCCTTGCAACCAGCGCAGTGTCGGCGGCGCTTCTTCGGCGAAGGTGGCCACCACTTCGGGGTCGGCAAAACTCAAGGTGCGCAACGTCGGCGGCCAGCTTTCGCGGCTGGTGGAGGCCATGTGCACCATCGACGGGTCAAGAAAGCCACCCGCGTTGGCGGCGAAATGGTCGATGAAGTCATCCGAGACCTCATCCACGCTTTTCATGCGCAACCAGGAGCCAGTATGGCGCGTGTTGCCGCCGCGTTCATCCGCCGGCGCGCGCTCCAGCACCAGCACGCGCGCGCCGCCCTGTTGCGCGGCCACCGCGGCGGACAGTCCTGCCGCGCCGCAGCCGACGACGAGAACGTCCCATTGGGGAATAGATACGGACACGGATTCAGTCATAGGAACTCAATTGGGGAGAGTCTGCCGAGACGGCACCCCAGTCTGTCATTCCCGCGAAGGCGGGAACCCATAACACAGTGCCATTTGAGACACCCCATTGATTCCCGCTTTCGCGGGAATGGCCATGAGTGAGTTGATGCGCGCTACTTGCTCATCGTCTTGGCGGCCTGCTTCACCGCCTTGACGATGTTGATGTAGCCGGTGCAGCGGCAGATGTTGCCTTCGAGACCGTGATAAATCTCTTCGTCGGTGGGCTTGGGGTTGTCTTTCAAAAAGCCCGACACCGCCATGATCATGCCCGGCGTGCAAAAGCCGCATTGCAGCGCGTGACATTCAGTGAAAGCTTGCTGCACCGGATGCAGTTTGCCGTTTTTCGCCATGCCTTCGATGGTGGTGATTTCAGCGCCATCCGCCTGCCCGGCCAACACGGTGCAGGATTTCACCGCTACGCCGTTCATGTGCACGGTGCAGGCGCCACACTGGCTGGTGTCACAGCCGACGTGCGTGCCGGTGAGTTGCGCGTGATCGCGGATCAGGTTGACAAGCAGCGTGCGGTCTTCAACGTCGTAAGAGTGCTGGACGCCATTAATTTTGAGTTCGACTTTGGCCATGATTTATTTCCCGGAAGATTTCGAGGTGGCTGCGGTACCCGCGAGTTTGGCAACAGCGCGTTTGGTCATTACCTTGGCAAGATTCGCGCGATATTCCTTGGTGCCGTGCATGTCTTCATTCAGGTCGGTCGCATCGACATTCAGGTTTTCGACCGATGCGGCGGCAAGTTTTTTGCCAAGCGCGGCTTCGGCGTCTTTCCAGCGAAACACGCCGGGCCCCGCGCCGGTGATCGCCACGCGCACGGCCTTGCCGTCTTGTGAGACAAATGAACCGGCCATCGCGAACCCCGAGGCCGGGTGCGGGAATTTTTCGTATGCCGCCTTGGCAGGAATCGGAAATACAATCTTGACGATCATTTCGCCCGCGCCCAAAGCAGTGGTGAATATACCCTGGAAAAAATCATCCGCCGCGATTTCGCGTTTGTTGGTGACGATGGTGGCGTTCAGCGACAAGGCGGCGGAAGGGTAATCGGCCGCCGGATCGTTGTTGGCGAGCGAGCCACCAATGGTGCCGCGGTTACGCACCTGCGGATCGCCGATCTGGCTGGCGAGGTACGCCAGTGTGGGGATGGCTTTTTTCACCACCGCCGATTTGGCGACTTCAACGTGCCGGGTGGCGGCCCCGATGGTGAGCCTGCCGTTTTTAACGTCGATGCCCGACAGCTCGGCGATGCCCGCGATATCGATCAGGTGCGACGGTTGCGCGAGACGCGCTTTCATCGTGGGAATCAGGGTCATGCCGCCGGCGAGCAATTTCGCGTCGGCATGCGCGGCCAGCATGTCGCCAGCCTCCTTGAGGGATTTTGCTTTGACGTAACTGAAGGTATGCATGGTCTCAGTCCTTAGTGTTTGGCTTGTTGTGCTTTGGTTTGCTGAATGGTTGCCCAAACCTTCGAAGGCGTGAGCGGCATATCGAGGTGTCTGACACCCAGGGCGTTGCATACTGCGTTGACCAGCGCCGGCAGCGACGCGGTGCAACCCGATTCGCCCATGCCCTTGATGCCCAGAGGCCCAAGCTTCGACAGCGTGGTGTACTCTTCCATCTGGATGGACTTCAATTGCCCCGCGCGCGGCATGATGTAATCGCTGAAGCTGCCGGTGATCATCTGGCCGGTATCCTTGTCATACACGATGTGTTCGCCGAACACCTGGCCGAGGCCCTGCACCACCGCGCCGTGCATCTGGCCTTCAACGATGGTGTGGCTGACAATGTGCCCGCAATCGTCCACCGACAGATACGATGCAATGTCGGTGACGCCGGTTTCCGGATCGATTTCCACTTCGGTGATGTGACAGCCATTGGGGTAGGTCGAGGTAAACGTGCCTTCGCCAACCACGGAGAGCTTTTTCTTTGCCGCCACTTGCGCCAATGTGACTTTTTGCTTGCTGTGCGGCGACGAGAATTCGCCTTTGCTGTAATTCACCTGCGAGGGCTCCACGCCGAGGTCTTCCGCTGCCAGCGATTTGCCGGCATCGATCAGTTTGTTGGCGGCGATGTGGCACACCGTGCCGGCGCCCACCATGGTGCGCGAGCCGCCGGAGTGGTTGCCAATCATGGTCACCGAACGGTCCGCGTCGCCCTGGCGCACCTTGACGCGCTCGGCGGGAATGCCCAGCGCGTTGGCGGTTACCATCGCAAACGAGGTTTCATGACCCTGCCCCTGCGAATGCGACACGGTATGCAAGGTGACAATGCCATCGGCGCCCACACTGACTTCAATTTCATCGCGCGGATAGGTGCCCGCGCCGGTGGGTTCGATCACCGCAGACATGCCGATACCACGCAACTTGCCTTTTTTGGCGCTGGCCGCGCGGCGCGCTTCAAAACCCGGCCAGTCGGCCAGCGACAACGCCTTGGCCGACAACCCCGGCAGATCGGCGATTTCGATGGTGGAGCCGGTGGCGGATTTGTACGGGTATTCGTTGAGCGGCACGTAGTTTCTGCGGCGCAGATCCGCCGGATCCATTTTGAGTTCCAGTGCCGCGGCATCCACCGCGCGCTCGATGGCGTAGGCAATGTCGGGCCGGCCCGCGCCGCGATATGCCGCAACCCAGCCGGTACTGGTCAGCGCCACTTTGAAATGGCCATACAGCGCGGGAATTTTATACACGCCGTTCATGCAAGTCGTGGCGTTACGGATGTGTCCGGCCGGGCCGGTGGGCGACAGATACGCGCCCTGATCGGTAATCCAGTCGATGCGCATGCCGGTGAACTGCGCGTTCTTGTCCAGCGCCAGTGTCGCGGTAATAAGATTGGCTCGGCCATGCGTGTCGGTCAGGAAACACTCGGTACGCGTGGACACCCATTTGATCGGCCGTTGCAGCGCCTTGGCGGCCATCATCATCGATACGTATTCCGGATACACCGTGCTGCGCTGACCAAAGCCGCCGCCGACATCCTGAATTTCAACGCGGAATTTCTCTTCGCCGAGATTGGAATAGGTGGCGAACTGCTTGCGCGTCATGTTCACGCCCTGCGACGGCGTATGCACCACGTAGCTGTCGCTTTCGGCCTTGTATTCGATCAGCGCGGCACGCGGCTCCATCGGGCTGGCAGTGACGCGCGTGCAATCGACGGTGATCTTGGTCACATGCGCGGCCTTGGCGATGGCCTCCATGGTGGCGGCTTCGTTGCCACACTCGGCTTCGACCGGGCAATTGCCGGGCACGTCATCGTGCAGCTGCGGCGCGCCAGGCTTCAGGGCTTCTTCCGGATCGACAATCGCGGGCAAATCTTCGTAAACCACATCGATCAGCTCGCAGGCATCCTGCGCGGCCAGATGCGACTCCGCGATCACCATCGCCACCGGGTCGCCAACGAAGCGCACTTTGCCGATGGCCAGACACGGCCGCGCCGGCACGCGCGCCTTCATGCCGCCCTTGCCGGTGGGCGGCAGAAAACTCGCCGAACGCAAATAGCCGGCCGCCTGCGCATCCGCGCCGATATAAACGCCGACCACGCCTTTGACCTGACTCACTTTGTCGTAGTTGATCGACACGATGCGCGCATGCGCGCGATCAGAACGCAAAAAACAGGCGTGCAGTTGATCCGGAGCATTCCAATCGGACGAATATTTGCCGTTGCCGGTGATCAATCGCATGTCTTCAAACCGCGATACCTGCGCGTTGCCGACTTTGAATAGCTGGGAATGATGATGTTGGTCCATCCGTGCCTCGCTGGTTGTTGCGCTGTCGTTACTATTTTATTCAATAAAAACAAATACTTAAATCACATCTCGCAAACGCACCACAGCCGCATGCACGGCCATGGCAAGGGAAGCGAGTGGAAATGATCACTACGATTGCTGCGATTGTTCGGTGGGGCCGGGAAGAGCGGCCCGCCCTTGTATTCTACCGTGAGAATTCGCCGTACTCACGCCTCGCGATCAACCGATGACGACAAGCGGCGTATTGCGGAAAGCCAATTATGAATCCATTCGGGAACCCACTTGGGAATCCACTCAGGAATCCATTATGTGACTTAACCATCGTCGGCCCAGTCGCATGCTGGTATTGTCGGGGCGCGATTTTATTTCCGCCGAACACCCCCCGCAAAGCATGACCTTGCCTTCCGACTCTGAAAAGCCCGCGCGTGCCTCGGTATTCGACGCGTTCAGCGTGCGCAGTTTCCGCTTTCAGTGGCCGGCCGATTTGGCCACGTCGTGGGCGTTTGAAATGGAAACGCTGATCCTCGGCTGGTATGTGCTGGTCGAAACCCGCTCGGTGCCAATGCTGACCCTGTTCGCCATGCTGCAACACATCGGCACCCTGCTTTCCCCGATGTTCGGCGTGATGGGGGACCGCATCGGGCACCGCAAAGTGCTTGCCGCCATGCGCGCGGTCTATACCACGCTGGCGCTGACGCTGATGACCCTTGCGTATAGCGGGCTGCTCACCCCGACCTATGTGATTCTGATTGCCGGCATGATGGGCCTGGTGCGCCCCTCCGACGTGGGCATACGCACGGCGCTGGTGGGCGCCACCATGCCGCCGGACAAGTTAATGGGCGGCATGAGCATCCAGCGCACCACGCAGGATTCCGCGCGCATTGCCGGCGCGCTTACCGGAGCGGGCCTGGTAGCCATGCTCGGCATCGGGCCGGCTTACACAGTGGTCGCGACTTTTTACGCCTTGAGCGTGGCGCTCACGCTGAAAGGCGCGCCTCCCCGCGCAGCCGCATCCGCCCGCACGCCAGCGGCGACGGCCCATGCCGAACGCGCGTCGCCGTGGGGCGACCTGCGCGCCGGCCTGGCCTATGTGTGGAATACGCCGCTACTGCTCGGGACGATGATTCTCGCGTTCCTGCTCAATTGCACGACGTTCCCAATGATGAACGCGCTGATGCCGGTGATGGCCAAGGAGATTTATCACATCAATCAAACCGGGCTGGGCTATCTGGTCGCGGCCGGCGGATTCGGCGCGCTGATGAGCTCGGTGATCATGAGCCGCATTGGGCACCGCATACGTCCCGCGCGCACCATGATCCTGTTGAGCGCCGGCTGGCTGCTGTCGCTGATGTGTTTTGTGAATACGCCCAGCCCGGCGTACGGGATTCCGTTCCTGCTGCTCGCGGGCCTGTCACAGGGATTAAGTCAAATCTCCATGGCCACCATGCTGATCCGCAGCACCGAGGCGCGGTTTCGCGGACGTACCATGGGCATACGTACGCTGGCGATCTACGGCAACGTGCCCGGCCTGCTGCTCGCGGGCTTTCTGATTCCGCGCATCGGCTATCCGTTGATGGCGACGCTGTATTGCGCCGTCGCGCTGGTCTGCGTGGCGATAGTCACGCTGCGCTGGCGCACGCAGATCTGGCATCGCGGGGCACGGGCGAACAGCCGTTAGACCCCGCGACTACTTGCCGTCCGGCGGCAGCGTGACATCCTGTTCCGCGTTGGCGGGCCAGCGCAGATATTCCGTATGCAGCCCGGTGGCGCGCACCGTAAATTTCTTGGTGTGCGTCACATTTCGAAAGCTCGCGGTGAGCACATACGCACCCGCCGGCAAACCCGCGAGAAATAGCGGCCCCTCCGTCACGTGCTCCAGCAATTTTTTACCGGCGGCGGTGGCAAGAGTTACGCGCGCATCGGACACAAACGTGCCGCTGCCCTCCAGCGTCATCACCAGTTTGAAATTGTAGGATTTTTCACGCGCGGCAAGACTGTCGCGCGAATCGGCGCCTATGCCGCCGGATACGAACGTGATGCCGTTGGCTTCCTGCACGCGGTCCGGCACGTTCTGCGCACGGGCGGGTAATGTGCTATCAAAGACAAATACGCATGCGATCATCGCAATTTTGGGCAAACGCGTGAAAATATTGTGCATCAGGGCACCCTCGAAACTCAATGTATGTCGATAGTTGTTCGACCGGCATGGAACATCATTGTTCCATATCAACGGCGGAACAATTTACTATACTCGACCGAGGAGAATAAATCATGCGCACTGACATCATCGCTACCGCCAGCTTCGCCGGATTGCTCTTGAGCACCATTGTGCCGCCCGCCACGAGCCAAACGGCAACCTATCCCGTGAAGCTGGTGCGCATCATCAATCCGGTTGCCGCCGGCGGCAACCAGGATATCGTCGCACGCGCTTATGCCGAGCAGTTCAGCAAACATCTCGGGCAGCAATTCGTGGTCGAGAACCGCCCCGGCAACAGCGCCATCGTCGGCACGCGCTTCGTCAAGAACGCACCCGCCGACGGCTACACGCTGCTGGCCATTTCGAATACGTTCGCGCGCACGCCGGCGATGGTGAAAGAAGCGGGCTACGATGCGATCAAGGATTTCGCCGCAGTCACCAAAACCAGCGACACGCCGCTGGTGTTCGCGGTAAATCCCGCGTTGCCCCCGCGCACGGTGAAGGAATTCATTGCGCTCGCCAAGCAACGACCGGGCGAGATTTCCAGCGGTTCGTCGGGCAGCGGCTCCACCGGCCACGTGGCAGCGGAAATGTTCGCGCGGCAGGCCGGCATCAAGCTGCTGCATATCCAGTACAAGGGCGCCGCGCCCGCCGTGATCGATCTCGTGGGCGGGCACGTCATGCTGCGCTTTGATCAGGTGAGCACATCGTTGCCGCACATCCGCACCGGCAAGCTGCGTGCGCTCGGGGTCACCACGCGCAATCGTTCATCGCTGTTGCCGGACGTGCCGACCATCGACGAAGCCGGACTGAAAGGATTTGAAGATTCAACGTTCAACGGCCTGATGGCGCCAGCGGGCACACCGCGCACGGTGCTGGAGCGACTGCGCGCCGAAGTGGTGAAAGCCGCCGCCGTGCCGGAACTGCGCAGCCGTTATCAGGAGATCGGCATTGAACTGGTGAGCAGCAACACGCCCGAAGAGTTCGGCAACTTCCTGCGCAAGCACGTGGACGATTTCACCCGGCTGGCCCGCGAGGCGGGGCTCTCGGGCGGCTGAATCTCGCGGCTGGTACGTTACTGCCGCTTGTTCAACCCGATGGCGTCGTAAAACTCCTTGTACTCCACCATGCGCGCGGCGAGAAACTTGGTGAACTCGGCGCTGCCCATGAAAACGTCCTGATACAAATTGCGCCTGGCGAGTTCTTTCCATTCGGGCGCATCGTGTGCTTTTTTCAGCGCGGTCTCCATTGTCACCACGGCCTCCCTGGGCACACCCGCCGTGAAAGTAAAGCCGCGGATGGTGCCCGCCGTGATCGGATAACCCAGCTCCATCAGCGTCGGCACATCGGGCGCCTGCGGTAACCGCTTATCCGAACTCAGCGCCAGCACGCGCAGCTTTTTGCCTTCGACGAAGCCTTGTCCTTCGCCGAGATTTTCGGTGGTAAACGCGGTATGCCCGCCGGCTGTCGAGGTGACCGCTTCGCCGCCACCCTTGAAGGTGACGATCTTGAATTTCGCGCTGGGCACGGCCTTTTCAAGCAGATGCACAACCAGCCGCCCGGTTCCCTGCAATGACGTGGTTGCCGCGACCAGCGAATCCGGCTTCGCGCGTGCGGCGTCCATCAGATCCTTTACGGTTTTGAACGGCGAATCCATCGGCACCATGATTGTCTGCGGATCAATCGCGAACAGCGCCAGCGGCGTGTAGTTCTCCAGCCCGATTTGCGTTTCGGGGCGATAGGCAATCGAGAGTATCGTGCCGGTAACCGACATCATGTAATACGGGTCGCCACGCTTGGTCTTGAAAAAACTCCAGCCCACGATTCCCGCGCCGCCTACGCGATTGTTCACCATCAAGGCCTGCGGCAGAAATTTCTCTTTGCGAATAATTTCCGCCACCGCGCGCGACACCACGTCGCCGCCGCTGCCGGCGGAGGTATGCACGATCAGTTCAATCGGCTTGACGGGATACGCCTGCGCACACAACGGCAAGCTTGTTATTGCGGCGCACACGCCGGCGAGCGATGAAACGGCGACGGCTGCGGAAAGGACGGGGCGCATGTTTTTTCCTCCGATTGCGGACTGTGGAAAGTGTAGCGGTTTCGCGCGGGAAACCACGCCACAAGCCGAAATTAAAAGCGCCGCGGCGTTACTGCCGCAGCGCATGGGCGAGATAGTCTTAACTATCTGTTTTTATTTATTTTTTATGCGGTCTTTTCTTTCTTCGCGGCCGTGGAACTCACCGCGTCCGCCATCTTCACCGGCGGCACCACCGGCACGATGCCGCTCATCAGCGAACCCGGCACGGTTTGAATCAGCTCTTCGACGGTGAACATGCCGTCGTCGCCCTTGTGCAAAAACTTGTAATCATCGCCGAACACATAGGTATTGATCCGGCCGCGCTCTACGTGGAACACTTGACCGTTTATCGTGTCGGCCTGATCGGTGGCGAGGTAAGCCACCATCGGCGCGATGTATTCGGGGCCGCGATGCACCAGCGTGAGCTCGTATTGTTCCTTGGTCAGCAGGCCCGCCTCGAATTTGCGGCGGCGGTTTTCTTTCACCTCGGGCGTGAGCGTCATGCGCGTATCGGCCGACGGGCAAATGGCATTGGCGGTAACGCCGTTTTTGTAGGCCTCTTTGGCAATGGATCGCGTGAGCCCGATGATGCCGGCCTTGGCCGCGCTGTAATTGCACTGCCCGACCGAGCCTTTGAACGCATCGGACGAAAAATTGATGATGCGCCCGTGCCCCGCCGCGCGCATGTATTTGACGGCGTGATGACAGGTATTCCAGTTGCCCTTCAGATGCACGGTGATCACGGAATCAAAATCGTCTTCCGACATGTTCCAGATCATGCGCTCCCGGAGGTTGCCCGCCACGTTGACCAGAATATCGATCTTGCCGTAGGTATCCACGCACTGCTTGATCATCAGCCCGGCCTTGAGATAGTCGGCCACGGAATCGTAATTGGCTTGCGCCTTGCCGCCCGCCGCAACAATCTCGGCAACCACGTCATCGGCCGGCCGCTCTTCGGTTTTCTCGCCGCCGCGGCCCACGCCCGGATCCACCACGATGACGCTTGCGCCCTGCCGCGCGAGTTCCAATGCCACCGCGCGCCCGATGCCGCGGCCCGCACCCGTAACGACTGCCGCTTTTCCCTTCAGATACATATGCTTCTCCCTGTGATTGTCCGTGCGAAAAACAGCAGTATACCGGGACACTGGACAATCGATACAGTACGGGTAGATTCAACCTTCCCTATTCCATTATCTGCAATGGCAGGCTCCCGACGAGGAACACCACGAACATGCGGATTCCACTCACTGCTGCATTACCGGCATTGCTTGCGCTGCTGCCGGCAGGGTTTGACGCAAGCACCGCGCGGGCGCAAACATACCCCGTTAAACCCATCCGGCTGATCGTGCCCTATCCGCCCGCCGGCACCACCGATTTTGTCGCGCGCGAAGTCGGCCAGAAAACCGGCGAACTGCTCGGCCAGCAAATTGTCATCGACAACCGGCCCGGCGCGGGCACGCTGATCGGACTGACGCAGGGCGCGCGCGCCCCCGCCGACGGCTACACCATTTCGTTCGGCACGTCGGCGGGGCTGGCAATTATTCCCGCGCTCGGCGCAAAAATGGCATTCGATCCGCAACGGGATTTCGTGCCCGTCGGGTTGATGGTGTACGTGCCGTATTTTCTGGTGGTGCATCCCGCCTTGCCCGTGCGCAACACCAAGGACTTGATCGATCTCGCCAAGGCGCAGCCGGGCAAACTCAATTTTGCGTCGCCCGGCGTCGGCACGCCGAATCATCTGGGCATCGAATTGCTCAATATGATGGCCGGCGTGAAATTCGTGCATGTGCCGTACAAGGGCGGCGCGCCCGCCATCACCGATCTGGTGGCGGGCCAGGTACAGGTGATGTTTTCCGGCACGCCGCAATTCTCGGCGTTCGCCAAGGCGGGACGGCTGCGCGTAATCGCGGCCGCAACGCCCAAGCGCACGCGCGTGGGGCCGGAATTTCCCACCCTCGCGGAAACCTTTCCCGGCTTTGACGCCAACACCTGGTATGGGTTGCTCGCGCCCGCCGGCACGCCATCCGCCGCGCTGAACCGCTTTAACGACGCACTGAATCGCACCCTCGCGGACGCCGGCGTCATTCAACGCCTGCTGGATCAAGGCGTTGAAGCGACGCCTGGCTCGCCCGCCGCTTTTCGCCAGTTGATCGTCGCCGAGACGGAACGTTGGCGCAAGGTGATCAAGAGCGCGGGTATTACCGCGGAGGCGGCGCAGTAGCAGTGTCGCAATAGACCGGCACGCGCACACGCGGCGGTTCTCGGTTATCCTTCGCGGTTTATTGTTAACCACCACCAGAGTTCATCACCATGCCTACCTATCAAGACACCCAACTTTTCATCAATGGTGTTTGGGGCCCCGCCACCGCCGGCCGCGTGCTGCCCGTGGTCAACCCCGCCACGCACGCGCAAATCGGCACCGTCGCCTATGCCGAAAAAGCCGACCTCGACCGCGCGCTCGACGCGGCCGACCAAGGCTACAAAGCTTGGCGCAAGGTGTCGGCGTTTGAGCGCTGCAAGATCATGCGCAAGGCAGCGGATCTGTTTCGCAGCCGCGCCGACCGTATCGCCGAACTGATGACGCTGGAACAAGGCAAACCCGTGGGCGAGGCCAAGCTTGAAGTGCTGGCTGGCGCCGACATCATCGAGTGGTTCGCCGAGGAAGGCCGGCGCGCCTACGGACGCGTGATCCCGGCGCGCGCGGAGGGCGTGTATCAACTGGTGGTAAAAGAGCCGGTCGGCCCGGTGGCTGCCTTTACGCCATGGAATTTTCCGATCAATCAGGCGGTGCGCAAGTTGTCGGCGGCACTCTCGACCGGCTGCTCGATCATTCTGAAAGCGCCGGAAGAAACACCCGCCTCGCCCGCGGAACTGGTGCGCGCCTTCATTGACGCGGGTGTGCCCGCCAACGTGATCAGCCTGGTGTACGGCAGCCCGGCTGAAATTTCGAGCTACCTGATTCCTCATCCAGTAATCCGCAAGATCACCTTTACCGGCTCGACGCCGGTGGGCAAATTGCTGGCGGGCATGGCCGGCCAGCACATGAAGCGCGCCACCATGGAACTCGGCGGCCACGCGCCGGTGATTATTTTTGACGACGCGGATATCGAGCTCGCGGCCAAGACCATGACCTTCATGAAATACCGCAACGCCGGACAGGTGTGCGTGTCGCCCACGCGTTTTCTCGTGCAGGAAGGCGTTTACAAACAATTCGTCGAGAAATTCGTCGAAGGCGCCAAGGCCGTCAAGGTCGGCGATGGCTTCGACAAAGACACCAAGATGGCCACGCTAGCCAACCCGCGCCGTCAGGCCGCAATGATCGCCAACGTGGACGACGCGAAAAAACACGGCGGCAAACTACAAACCGGCGGCTATCCCATCGGCGAAAAAGGCAACTTCTTCGAGCCGACCGTGATCACCGAACTCGACAAATCCGCAGCGGCCATGAACACCGAACCGTTCGGCCCGCTCGCCATCATCAACCCGTTCAAGACCTTTGACGACGCGGTGACCGAAGCCAACCGTTTGCCCTACGGCCTGGCCGCCTACGCGTGGACACGCTCCGCGAAAACCGCCAACCACATCGCCGCACAAGTCGAGACCGGCATGATGACCATCAACCACTTGGGATTCGCGTTGCCCGAAGTGCCGTTCGGCGGGGTGAAGGATTCGGGGTATGGCTCCGAAGGCGGGACTGAGGCGCTGGAACCGTACCTCGTCGGGAAGTTCATCACGCAGGCCGGACTGTAGAAAAACACAAAAAAACAATAACTTATTGGCGACCTGCCTTGTTTGTTCAATCAATCGCCGAGTGCGCCAGATTGGCGACGATATCCAGCCGGCGGCTATGCCAAGGATCGGGTATGCGGCTGTTGCTAATATAGGCGAACGACACGCCAGAGTCCGGATCGGCCCAGCAGTACGAGGTGCCCACGCCGCCGTGCCCGAAGGTGCGCGGCGAAGCTATCGCGCCAAGACCGCGGATTTTTTCGCTCATGCCGCGCACATGCACACCGAGACCGCGATGCATGGGCATGTGCATGCCGCCGTCGTGCATGTCGCCGGTGTGGTTGCGCGTGACAAACTCGATCAGCCGGCGCGAAAAAACACGCGTGCCGTTGAGCTTGCCGAAATTCGCCAGCATCTGATAGAGCGCTGTCATGCCGCGCGCGGTGGCGTAGCCACCGCTACTGGGAACGCCAGCGCGGCGGAATGGCGCGGTGTTCTCGTCCTGTAATGCTTGCTGTTTGCCATCTTCGCCCGGCTCGTAAATGCTGGCCGCGCGACCGTGTTCGGCGTCCGGCATGCCGACAAAAATATCGCGTGCGAGCCCCAGCGGCTCGATAATGCGTTGACGGATGAAATCCCGATAGTCGCCGCCCGTCACCGCCTCGATCAACGCCGCCGCGACCCACAAGGCCGATTTGCCGTGATAGTGCAGGCGCGTACCTGGCGTCCACTCGAGTGTGAAGTTGCACACCTGCTTGCGCAGCTCGGCGTGATCGGTCCATACCGCCGGCGTGACGTTCTGGCTGGGAAATCCCGCGCGGTGGCTCAACAACTGCGCCAGCGTGATGTCGCCCTTGCCGTGCTGCGCAAACTCGGGCATGTGTTCGGCTATGCGATCATTGAAGGTGAGCCGCCCGTCTTCCACCAACGCCCAAATGCCCATCGCGGTAATGACCTTGGTGTTGGAAAACAGCAGCCACAGCGTGTCGTCCGCAGCGGCCCGGTTGCCTTCGATGGACGCGCGGCCAAAGGTTTCGAACAGCGCAAGCTGGCCATGGCGCGCCAGCGCGATCTGCGCGCCGGGGTAGTGCCCCTCGGCAATATGGCCGTTGATCACGCCACGCAGTCGATCCAGCGCTGGCGCGTGAAAACCCAGTTGCACCAGGCTCGCCGGTGGGAGCGGGTATGCTGTTTGTGCCGCGTCGTTCAAATGTTTGCCTGCCGCCAGATCATTCATAGCCGTACTCCTTCAATGCGATGGAATGGTGCGCACAAAACGACACCGCCGGCAGGCGCCGGCGGGGAAAATACAGTAATAACGGTAAGTAACGGTTCTGACGGCTCTTACATCGTGCGCGAGCATCGCTGCGCGCGGATTCCCGCCATCCGGTTTAGTGAACGCCGGGATGACCGATGCTAATCAACCTTCGCCGGCGCGTGCGATTTGGGCTTGCGGCCCGGCGCGGCTTGCGGAATGTAGCCGGAGATACGGCACAGAATGCCCTCGATTTCCTTCCCTTCCTGATAACGGATCGATTTGCACACCATGATGGCGCCGCGCGAACGCAGATCATTCACACCGCTGCGCACGTTGGCCAAAGACAGGCCGGTGGCGGCAGCAATTTCGGAATCCAGACGCTCACCGCTGGTTTTAAGGTAATCGAGGATAGCTTGCATTTTCGAATGTCTCTTATGGAAGTCAGTCGGATCAGCGCACGCGTGGAGAACGCGGCGGGTGGGGGTGCGAATCATACCGGATTTTCCGGTCGATTGCCTCATTTATGAGCAGCCGATTCAGCGGACCGCTCGAAGACTAACGCAGATCGGACAAATAAATATCATTAAAACAATAACTTAAATTTAATTCCCACAAGTTCAATCACAATACGAACTTCTATGCAGTGCCATCTCGGGCTACGCGCGCCAAAGCCTGACCCGCGATAGCAACCCGACTCAGCCAAAAAAATCAAGCGACGACTCTTCGGTTATTGCGTCCGATGACCTTCCAGGCAATTGAGCAACCGTGATCAGGTCTCCCTGGCGATGCCCAGCAGGGCCCGCGCATCCTCCATTCGTTGGGCCTGACGGTAATGATCAGCTTGTTCAATTCGTCGCTCCGATTATGAAAGTTGTTTTATTTCAAGTGCTTATAAAGAAACGGCAAACTCACATCCATGCGGTAATCGATGTCGGAATGGTTGTCGTCGAACTCCTCGTACGTATGACGTATGCCCGCCACCGCCAGCCGCTTCGACAAAATGCGCGACCCATAATGAATATGATACTGGTCGCGCCAGCCGCAATCGATGTAAATGCCACGCAGCGTTTTGAGATTGGCGCGGTATTGCGCGACCAGATTGACCGGATCATGCGCGCGCCAGTGTTGCCAGCGGCGCTCGATCAGTTCGCCCGACTCCAGATTAAACGGCACGCGAAAACCCAGCGGCACCTTGGGATCGGGATCATAGGTGGCGGCCATGCAGAGATTCATCATGCAGTGGCCCTCGGCGGATGAAAGCTTTTCTTTTTTCCACGCCTGATCGAGAAACCGTTGGATGCGCCCATCGTCCAGCCCGGCTGCGACATTTTTGCGCGTCGATTCGCGCAGCACGTTATATGCGCCCGCCTTGCGCTTCGGCTCACGATGCTTGGCCAGTTCGTTGATCGTGTTCGGCCAATCGTGCCAATACACAAAATCAAAGTAGGCATCACCGGAATGATTGGCGATCGCGCCCCAGTATTGCGCGTATTTCATGCCATGGATGATCGAACCATAGCCGCCGGATGATTTGCCGAAGCAGCCGCGATGCTCGCGGCTTGCCAGCGTGCGGAACTCACGATCCACGAACGGAATGATTTCGCGCGTGAGGTAATCGGCGTAGTTGCCGATGGCCGATGAATTGATGTATTGATTGCCACCCAGCGACGTGAAGCAGTCCGGGAACACAATGATCGCCGGCCCCATTTTTTTTTCGTGTATGAGGCGCGCGGCGCGCTCGGGCACGTTGTCGCCGAAGGGCTTCCAGCTCGTGTGCGACAGCCCGGTCCCGGTAAAACCCACCAGATCGTAAAGCACCGGGAAGCGCCGCGTGCCGCTGCCGTCGCCGTCGTATTGCGGCGGCAGCCACACGCCGAGCTTGCGCACATGCGCGTCATCGAGCGGATTGCCCTGGAGAATTTTCGACGTGTGCTCCAGCACGACGAGCGTGCCGGACGGGCCTTGGGGACGTTTGATCATGGGTATCGACCGAGAGGATGCAAGTCCTTTGATTTTACCGCCGATACGCACACGGTCAGTTCGCGGTAATCCCCGCCGCACGGATCAGTTTGCTCCACTTGGGCACCTCGGTCTTGATCATCATGCCAAGATCCTCGGGCGAGCCGATGCCTTCATCAAGCCCCTGCGCCGCGAATACCTCGCGCACGTCCGGCTGTCGGAGTCCTTTGGCGGTTTCGACATTGATGCGCCTCACGATGTCCGCCGGGGTGCGCGCGGGCGCAAACATCGCAATCCACGAAGTCACGTCATAGCCCGGTATGCCCGATTCCGCGACGGTGGGCACATCGGCAAACAGGGGTGAACGTTTAGCGCCGGTGACGCCGAGCAGCACCAGCTTGCCTGCCTTGGCATGCGGCACCGCCGTGTTACTGCCGAAAAGTATCGCCACCTCGCCGCCGATAATGGCGGGTATCGACGGCCCGGAACCTTTGTACGGCACATGCGTCATGCGCACGCCGGTCATGAAATCAAACAATTCCCCGGCAATATGCGCGGTGGTGCCAGTGCCCGACGACGCATACGTGATGCGGCCCGGCTGTGCGCGCGCCAATGCGATTAGGGATTTGACCGAACGCGCCGGCAGCGACGGATGCGCCGCCAGAAACAGCATGTAAGTGGTCAGCGTCGCCACCGGCTCGAAATCGCGAATCGGATCGTAGGGCGTCCTGGCGTAGAGACTGGGGTTGATGGAAAACGCGCTCGGCATCGCCAGTAGGGTGTAGCCGTCGGGCGGGGATTTTGCGACCAGTTCCGTGCCGATGTTGCCGCCGGCCCCCGGCCGGTTGTCGACAATCACCGCTTGCCCGAATGCCGCCGTAAGTTTCTGTCCGACAAGACGCGCCACGAGGTCCGTGCCACCGCCCGGCGCGAACGGCACCACGATGCGTATCGATTTCACCGGGTAGTTTTGTGCGCCCACCGGCGACACCAGCACTACCGCCGCGACGAAAACGCCGCGCGGCCAACCACTCAAAGCATTTACCACCATGACTGACTCCGCGTAAATATCACCTCATGTGTCATGTTACGCTAAGCGTTGAAATCACTGAATTTTCATGGAGAGACACGTCATGCAACGCAGCGCCTTCGTCATGAGTATCACGCCGTTCGATCACAATGGCGCACTGGACGAACCGGCCTTTCGCCAGCACCTGCGGCGCCTGCGCGACGCGGGCGTCGGCGTTTACATCGGCAGCAGCGCCAGCGGCGAGGGGTTTTCGCTCACGTGCGACGAGCTGGATCGCATGCTCGCCATCGCCATCGAAGAACTCAAGGGCAAGGTCAATGTGCGCGCCATGGGTGTCGAGGCGCGCCACGCCGGCGAGATGATCGATTTTCTCAAGCTCACCAGCCGTCACGCGCTGGACGCGGTGCATGTGTTCGGCCCCGAAATGGGCCACGCCGCCAAGCCCTCCGTGGCCGAACTGGAACAATATTTTTCCAGCGTGATCGAGACCACCGCGCAACCCGTGGTGTTATCGAGCTATCACACCCTCGGTTTTAATCTGCCGGTCGCGTTGCTGGAACGGCTGCTCAAGCGTTTTCCCAACCTTATCGGGTTTTTTTACGGTGGCTCCGACATCCGTTACCTCAGTGAAATCATTGAACGCTTTGCGTCGCGCATCGAGGTGCACTGCGCGGGACCGTACAACGCGCTGACCACACTCTCGCTCGGCGGCCACGGTTGCATGGGACACGAGGGCAATCTCGCGCCGACGATGATCACCGAGCTGATCCGCGCGTTTGAAAGCGGCGACCCGGATCGTTTGCACAAAGCCTATGCGCTGCTGCTCGCGGTGTACCGCATCCACCACAAATACGGCGGGCCCGTGCGCGCCATGAAACCGCTGCTCAATGCGCTGGGTTTGCCGGGCGGCACGGTGCGTCTGCCGCGCATGGCGATCAACGATGCGGAATTGGCCGAAGTGCTGGAGGCCACGCTCAAACTCAACATTCCGGAACTGCCGCGCGCACGCGTCTGAACATCCGCGCGAAGGAGCCCTCATGAATCACACTTTGAGTACGGTGCTGATGTTATCCGGCGCCTGCGGCATGACTATCGCCACGGCACAAAGCTACCCGTCAAAGGCGATACGCCTCATCGTGCCGTTTCCCCCGGGCGGCGGCAGCGACATCATCGCGCGCGTGTCGGCGCAAAAACTTTCGGTGGCCGCCGGACAACAAGTGGTGGTGGACAATCGGCCCGGCGCGGGCGGCACGCTGGGCATTGAAATCGGCGCCAAATCGCCCGCGGACGGCTATACGCTGATGCTCGCCGCCGCCAGTTACGCGGTGAACCCCAGCATCTACAAATTGAGTTTCGATCCGTTGAACGACATTACCGCCGTGATTCAGTTGTCGCAGGGGCCCTTTTTGCTGGCGGTGCATCCGTCATTGCCGGTCAAGACCGTGAAGGAATTGATCGCGCTCGCCAAGGCACGGCCAGGCCAGTTGAGTTACGCCTCCAGCGGCACGGGCAGTGGCGTGCATCTCGCGTCCGAGTTGTTTCTGGAACGCGCGGGGATACGGATCCTCGGCGTACCCTACAAAGGCACCGGACCCGCGCTGAACGACACCGTCGCGGGCCACGTGCAACTGTTATGGGGTAGCGTGGCCTCGACGCTGCCGCAGGTCAAGGCCGGGCGCTTGCGCGGCGTCGCGGTGAGCACCGCCAAACGCATACGTGCCGCGCCGGAAATCCCGGCGGTTGAAGAATCCGGCTTCAAGGACTACGACGTGGTGTTGTGGCACGGCTTGATCGCGCCGAAGGGATTAGCCCCGGCCATTGTCACGCGAATCAACACCGATCTGAATACCGCGCTGCGCGAGAAAGACATGGAAGACCGTCTCGCCGTCGACGGTGTGGCGCCAGCGGGTGGAACACCGGCGCAGTTTCTGGCCGAAATCAAAAAAGGCATCGACATGTGGAGTGGCGTGGTACGGCGGCTGGGATTGAAAGCGGAGTGAAGCTTGCGCCTTGCCATTGTGCACCGTGCATCGTGCGTAGTGGCATGGCAGCGCTACGGTGCAGTGGCACCGGCAAGCCGCGCCTTCAGTTGCGCGATCTCTTCCCGTAGCGGTGCCGTGAGCGCATTGACTTCTGCATCGGTGAACCGCGGCGTGATGTGTTGCGGGCAATTCCAGTCAAAGGCCTCCACAGTGATGACCACGGCACGCTCGATACGTGCGCGGTAATCCGGCCCCTCGATCCGGGCAATGAGATCCGGCGCGTCATCCAACGCAACGAGACGCACGCGTCCGAGAATTTTCAGCCGCGCACGCTTGGCGTAATCCACCAGGATGATCGATACACGATCATTGACGGTGAGATTACCCGCGCTGATGTACTGCACATTGCCACGAAAATCGGCATACGCCAGCGTCTTGTCATCCAGCACCTTTAAAAATCCGGCCGGGCCACCACGAAACTGGACGTACGGCCAACCGGTTTCACTGACGGTGGCCTGATAAAAGCTGTCGCGCGCGGCGATGAACTGCGCCTCCCGCGGCCCGAGGCTATCCCGCCGGTCATCGGCGAGATCGAATGCGGCATATTTGTCGCGGCTGCCCAAATGGGTTTGCAGCGCACGCACCGTGGGTGTGAAGGTGATATCGGAATAGGCGCGGGACATGAATGGCTCCTTGAATTGTGTTGGGAACGGAAAGGGTTTGCGACGGTTGCCTGCTTCCACTCACGGAAGCAGGCATTCCGCTTATCACGCCGCGGCTTGCGCCGGCGTATCGAGCAAATCAACTTTCGGGAAATCGATTTCAACCCGCGTGGCCTTGCCAAGAATATTGGTGAAGATGTTGAGTGCCACCACCGAAATCACCTCGACGATTTCGCCATCGGACAAGCCCGCATTGCGCACCGCATCAAACTCCGCCGTGGTGAGATCACCCAGATTGGCGTTAAGCGCCTGGGCAAACGCCACGGTAGCGGCGGCTTTGCCGTCACTCGACGATCCGCGGCGGTTCAAAGCCATTTCGGCGTTGCTCAGGCCCGCGCCGCGACCGATGGCGGTGTGCGCCGACACGCAGTATTGGCAGCCATTGCCTTCCGCAACCGCCAGCGCGATACGCTCCTGCGTGGGCTTGTCCACCGTTGCGCCGCCCAGCGCGCCGTACAGCCCAAGAAAACCTTCCAGCGCCTTGGGTGAATTGGCCAAAACGCGGATGAAATTGGGCGTGACACCCAGTTTTGCCTGAACCGCGTCCAGCAACGATTTGGCTTCGCCCGTGGCGGTTTGGGGGTTAACAACTTGCACTCGTGCCATGGTAAATCTCCTTTATGGGTAAATGAATGTTTTATCGCCGGGGGGTGTTGAAGCGATGACGTGCATTTTGTCCTTCTGCGTTATTTTGATAAATGGCGGTCATAACATTTTATTAATGCATAATATGCATCAATAGAAACAGCCGCCGTCGCAGCCATGGACAAGCTCTACGCCATCGAAGCCTTCTTGAAGATTGTTGACTCGGGCAGTATCACGGCTGCCGCGCGGGCGCTCGATGTGTCACAGCCCTCGATGGTGCGCACGCTGGCCGCGCTGGAGCGCGATCTCGGCGTGCGACTGTTGAATCGCACGACGCGCCGCATGTCGCTAACCGACGAAGGCCGCGACTACCATGAGCGCAGCCGCCAGATTGTCGCGGCAGTGGAAGAAGCCCAGCAAAGCCTGAGCGCCCGGCGCGCCACGCCGCGCGGCCGCTTGCGCATCGCTTCCTCGGTGCCGTTTGGCCGGATGTTTGTGGCGCCCGTGGTGGCCGAATACCTCGCCGCGCATCCCGAGGTCAATATTGAATTGCTGCTGCTGGATCGCATTGTCGATCTGGTTGAAGAAGGCATGGATGTGGCCGTGCGCGTGGCGCGCCTGCCGGATTCGTCGATGGTGGCGCACGCCGTCGGTGAAACCCGCCGCGTGCTGGTGGCCAGTCCCGCATTCATCAAGGCAAACGGCGCGCCGAAGAAACCGGCCGACCTGCGCGGTCAACGCTGCGTGAGCTTCACTGGCGCCGTTTCACCGGGCCACTGGAATTTTCGCGAAGGACGCAAGCGGGCACAAGTCGCCGTCAAAAGCGCGCTCGTCACCAACCAAATCGATGCCGGGGTGCTGGCGTGTGTACAAGGCGCCGGATTTGGACAGTACTTCGACTACCACGTACTGACGGAGATCAAGGCGGGCAAGTTGATACGCCTGCTCGAAAAATTCGAGGAAGAGCCGATTCCCGCCCACATTGTTTATCCATCCGCGCGCCATGCATCGCCCAACGTACGCAGCTTCGTGCGCTTTGCACAACCGCGAATCAAGGATCGGTTGCGGCTGCTGCAACAGGGCGCACGTTAACCACGCGGCATTGTTCGGTCCGCGGCTTCAGTTCGCGCTAATCCCCATCTCCCGAATGAGGCGGCCCCACTTCTCCACTTCCGATTTGATGTAGGCGCCGAAAGCCTCTGGCGTGCTGGTCCACGGCTCCAGCCCCATCTTGAACAGCGTATCCACTGAATCGGGCCGGTTGAGTATCTGCACGATTTCCTTGTTGAGCCGCGCGACGATGGGTTGCGGCGTTTTACCGGTCACCACGAAACCGTACCAAGTGTGCGCGTCGAAACCCGGCACGCCAGCTTCGGCGATGGTGGGCAGCGCGGGCAAAATTTTCGAACGTTTCGCCGTGGTTACCGCCAGCGCACGCAAGCGGCCCGACGCCATATTGGGCATCGCCGTGGGCGCGGACGAGAATGACAGCTGCACCTGCCCCGCGATCAGATCCACCATCGCGGGCGCGCCGCCTTTGTATGGCACGTGAAGCAGGCGGGTTTGCGTCAACGACTCAAACAACGCCGCCGCCATGTGCCCGGCGCCGCCGACACCCGAAGACCCATACGCCAGCGTACCGGGCCGGGTTCGCGCCAAAGCGATAAATTCCTTCACCGATTTCACCGGCAGCGACGGATGCACCACCAGCACGCTGCCGCTGGAAATCGCCGAAGTCACCGGCGCGAGTTCCGTGGCCGGATCATAGGTCATCTGCTTGATGAAAAAACGGTTGACGCCGAGATTGCCCGCCGCGCCCAGCATCAAGGTGTAACCATCCGGCGGCGCCTTGGCGGTAATCTCGGCGGCCAGCGATCCATTGGCGCCAGCGCGGTTATCCACGATCACCGTTTGACCGAAACTCTCGGCGAGACGCGACGCCACCAGCCGCGCGACGGCGTCCACGCCGCCGCCGGCGGACTGCGACGCGATAACCCGGATGGTCTTCACGGGATATGCGGGTGGCGCAACCGCCGCCAGTTGCGCGTGCGCAGCCGGCCCCGTTGCCCATAACGTGACAGCAGCGACTCGTATCAATCCACTTTTTGCGGCCATTCTGCAACCCCCTCGACTGAGCGATAATACAATGGACAACGTATCGCACACACATCACTTCACGTCACATCACATTGCGGAGCGCATCATGGATCTGGAACTACGCGGCAAGAAGGTATTGATCACCGGCGGATCAAAAGGCATCGGGCTGGGCTGTGCGCAGGTATTCGCGGCCGAAGGTGCGCGCGTGCAGATTGCGTCGCGCAGCCAGCCGGATCTCAAGGCCGCGGCCGATGCGATCGCGAAAAAATACAACACCGAGGTGGCCATACACCCGATGGATCTGGGCAAAACCGAAAACGCCGTTGCCCTCGGCAAGGCTTGCGGCGACGTGGATATTCTGGTGAACAACGCCGGCGCGATTCCCGCCGGTGGCCTGCTCGACGTCAGCGACGAAAAATGGCGGCACGCGTGGGACTTGAAAGTATTCGGCTTCATCACGCTCAGCCGCGAGATTTACCGGCGCATGTGCGAACGCCAATCCGGCGTAATCATTAACGTAATCGGCGTGGCCGGCGAGCATCACCGCTCGAACTACATTGCCGGCACCACCGGCAATGCGGCACTGATGGCGTTTACGCGCGCGCTCGGCGCCGAAAGCGTTGATCACGGTATACGCGCGGTGGGCGTGAACCCTGGCCGCATCGAAACCGAGCGCCAGATTCTGCGCATGAAGGAACAGGCGATCAAGGAATTCAACGACGTCTCGCGCTGGCCCGAAATTCAGGCCAAGGTCGCGGCGGCACTGCCGTTTAAGCGCGCTGGCCGGCCGGAAGAAGTGGGCGATCTGGTGGCCTACCTCGCCTCCGCGCGAGCGTCGTACATCAGCGGTACCATCATCACCATTGATTGCGGCGCGTCACTGCGGCCGCGGACGTAACGACAGTGGCTCACGGCATGACCCGCACCACTTATAGCACAAACAATCGTTTATTATCATATACTTACAACAAAATCCCCTAGAGCGAGAACCCCACCATGCGCTACAAAGCCACACTCACCCTCGACGACGCCAAAAAAATGCTTGCCGCCGGCGAGGCGGAAGCGAAAAGAAACAACTGGGAAATTGTCATCGCCATCCTCGACGACAGCGCGATACCCATCGCGTTGCATCGCATGGACGGCGCGCGTCCCGGCAATCCGGAAATCGCCCTTCAAAAAGCACGCACCTCGGCGCTCACCCAGCGCTCCAGCAAAATCTGGCAAGACTGGGTCAACGGCGGCAAAATTTCTTCGTCGCGCATGCCGATATTGCCGGTGCAAGGCGGGCTGCCGATTATCGTGGACGGGCAATGCATGGGCTCGATCGGCGTGTCGGGGGTAATGTCGCATGAGGATGAGCAAGTGGGCATGGCGGCGATCAAAGCGGTGTTTCCGACGGCCACCTTTGTGCGGCCTGGCGATTGATTGCATCAACCATCCCCGCATGAAACTGGTATCTCCCGGTTCGCTGTGCGTCACTTACGCCGCGTGCATCACGTGCGCCACATTTAGCCCGCTCGCGGCGGCGCAACCCGCTCAGGCGTACCCCAGCAAACCCATCCGCATGATCGTGCCCGGCGCGCCGGGCGGTCTCACCGATCTGGGCGCGCGCATCCTCGCGCCGCGCATGGGCGAACTGCTCGGCCAGCAAATCGTGGCCGACAGCCGTTCTGGCGCGGCGGGTCTTATTGCCTGCGACATCGTGGCCAAAGCCGCGGCAGACGGCTACACGCTGCTGTTTGGATTTTCGGGGCCGTTGGTAATACTGCCCGCGCTGAACAGCGCCACGCCCTACGACACGGTGAAAGATTTCACCCCACTCACGCTGGTGGCCACATCGCCTTATGTGCTGCTGGTACATCCGGGTATCGCCGCAAAATCGGTGAAGGAATTGATTGCGCTGGCCAAAGCACAGCCGGGAAAACTGAATTACGCATCCGGCGGCGTGGGCACCGGCATACATATGTCCGCCGAGCTGCTGAATCTGCAAGCCGGCGTAAAAATCGTTCACGTCACTTACAAAAGCGCATTGCCCGCGATGACGGCGTTGATGGCCGGCGAAGTGGACATGATGTTTGTCGGTTTGTCACAAGCACTGCCGTTTGTGAAATCCGGCAAGCTGCGCGCGCTAGCAATGGGCGGCACCAAACGTGCGGCCGCGCTGCCGGATTTGCCGACCATTACCGAGAGTGGCTACGCGGTGGATGCCTCTGGCTGGTACGGCGTGGTGGCGCCACGCAATCTCTCGCGGCCGCTTGTCGAAAAACTGCATGGCGTGCTCACACAAGTGCTGAACGAAGCGTCCGTGATGCAACGCCTGAACGACCATGCGCTGGTACCCGCGCCTTCCACACCCGAACAATTCGCGGCCTTCCTGCGCAGCGAAGTCGCCACCTGGCGCAAGGTGGTGGAAGCCGCCGGGCTTAAGAACAAAAGCAATCTTTGATCACACCCCACCACAGGAACTTCGCATGAGCACCGACATCGCACAACGGCTCGCTGAATTCACCGCGCGAACGCGCTTCGAGGACATTCCCGCGGGCACCGTGGAGTTCACCAAGGGGCTGTGTCTTAAAACCGTCGCCGGCATGATCCGCGGCGCGACCATGCCCGCCGGACTGAAGGCCATTCAATCCACGCGCGCACGCGCGCATGCACCGGACGCCGGCGTGATGGGCGCGGGTTTTAAGACCTCGCTATGGAACGCAGTGTTGAACAACGCGTTTTTCGCACACGCCTCCGAACTGGAAGACGACCGCTTCGGCGGTCTGGGCACGTGTTGGGACATCACTGTGCTGCCCGTCACCTTTACCTTCGCCGACAAACTGAAACTCACCGGCAAGGAGCTGCTGGCGCTGACCGCCATCGGCCTTGAGGTGCATGCGCGCACGTGTCTCTTTTACCCGCAGGGCTACATGGGCATGACCGTGATACCCGGCGCGATGGGTCCGGCGGCGGCGGTGGCGCGCGCGATGAATCTGGATGTGGCGCAAACCGTTTCGGCACTGGGCTTGTCAATGGCAGCCGCCCCCATTGCCTACACCAGTTTCGGCACCGATTCGCATTATTTCGAATCGGCGATGCAATCGCTGCAAGGCCTGATCGCCGCCGAGCTCGCGCAACAGGGCGCGACCAGCAATCCCGACATCGTCACCTTCATGACGCGTCTGATCGGCGAGGAGCGGGTGAAACCGGAGAAGATTCTCGAAAACATCGGCGCCGAGTGGCTGCTCAACGGCATCTGGATCAAGAAATATCCCTGCTGTTTCTACATGCATCGTTACCTCGATACGTTTCTCGATCTGCTCAAGGTCGAGAACATCTCCTACGAGATGATCGACAAGGTGCGCGTGCATATCAGCCAGGTCGAGCGTTGCTGCGACCGGGCCAACCCGCAGACCTTCGACGATCTGCAATTCAGCTTTCATCACTCGCACGGCGTCGCCATGATCGACCGCGACGTGAATTTCAGCCACATCACCGATGCGGCCCGCGAGAACCCGAAGTACCGCGAGGCGCGTACCAAGGTTGAAGTGGTGTTTCATCCGGAGTGGGTGTCCGCTTACGCGATGGGCACGCCGGCGCAGCTCGAAGTTTTCCTGAAAGACGGCCGGCGCTTCTTCCGCGAAAAAAATCACGTCATCGGTTCGCCCGCCGAACCGCTGACGCTGGCGCAATTCAGGGAGCTGTTCGTCAAGTTCAGTCGTGGCCTGCTGGTTGAGAAAACGCTGATGTGGGTGGCCGATGCATTGACGAATCTCGAAACGCTGAATCGTGGTGACGTTGAAAAACTGATGCACACACTCATTAACGAGGTGCAACCCCAATGAGCAACGCCCCGAAGTTGCCGCCCTTCACAGTTGCGCCGGAGCGCATGCCGCCGCTGACGCCGGAAAAGATGACGGACAAACAAAAAGCCGTCGCCGCCGAATTGGCAGCGGGCCGACGCGGCAGCGTGCGCGGGCCGTTTAATGCCTTTTTGCGCAGTCCCACGCTGTTTGATCACGTGCAAAAACTCGGCGCCTATATCCGCTACGACAGCGTGATCGAACTGCGCATCCGCGAACTGGCCGCGCTGATGACCGCGCGCCATTGGACCAATCAATACGAATGGTTTGCGCACGTGCCGCACGCCGTCAAGGCCGGCATCAACGCCGAAACCATCGAAGCCATCGAACAGGGACGGCGGCCCAAGACGTTGGCGGAAGACGAGCAACTGGTATACGACCTGGTGACGGAACTGCTCGCCAACAAAGGCGTGAGCGACGCCACCTACGCCACCGCCGTGCAGCGCTATGGCGAAGACGGCGTGGTCGAACTCACCAGCGTGGTGGGCTACTACGCCCTGCTGGCGATGGTGATGAACGTCGCGCGCACCGCGACGCCCGATGGATTGTCGCTGACACCACTGCCGCAGCAACTCAACAAGAACGCCTGACGCGCCGGGCCTACGCTGGCGGAGCGAGCTGCGCGCGGAACATCGCGAACATCAATTCCCAGTCGCGATTCGCCGCCTGCTTGTGATACACGTCGCGATCCGGCAGGGCGTAGCCGTGATCGGCCCCCAGATGTAACTGGGGCCGGTACGCCACGCCGCAGCCCTTCGCGGTTTCGTCGAGTGTCTGGCGTATTTTCGGCGCGGCGTGGCCGTCGGTCTCGCCGAATCCACAGTAGAGTTCGCCGCGCATCTTTGCCATGCCGGTGTGCGGCGAATCCGCCTGATCGGTAACCAGATGGGTGCCATGCAAACTGGCCGTGGCGCGAAACCGCTCCGGGTAGCGCGCGGCCACGCGAAACACGTGCCGGCCGCCCATGCAATAACCGATGCACCCCACGGCGCCGGGATGCGCCGGTTCACCGCGCGCGAGAAATTCAAGTAGTGCGCCGGTATCGTCCTCCACCATGGCGTCAGTCAGCGTATCGCGCGACGCGCGTACCGCCGCGAGGCGCTGCGGGTCCAGCACTGCGCTCGAAATCGTCTGCCCCTTGTCGTTGCGATACTCGTGACGCACCCGGCCGTTGCGATAATAAAGATCCGGCACTACGCCGTAGTAGCCCACCGTGGCGACGCGGCGCGCAATGTCGTGGAGTTCTTCGCGCACGCCCCAGATGTCCATGTAGATAATCACCACGGGAAACGGCCCGCCGCGCTCTGGATGCGTGATAAATGTTTCCATGGCGCCGCTGGGCGCTGGAATATTGACGAACCTGTCTTTCATATCGGAATGTCCCTGAAAATATTACCGGGTTTATTTTGGCAAGCGTGACCATGATAGGTTATCTTCCGCGCTAAAGAAAAGGTCGTGGCTGGCGACCCGAGGATCGCATCCGTATGAAAATCTCCACTTTGCCATTGCTGTTCGCCGCTTCGGTGGCGCTGCACACGCTGACGGCGACGGCACAAGTCTATCCGTCCAAACCGCCGCGCATCGTGCTGCCGTTCCTGGGTGGCAACGAATTCGTCGGGCGCTGGCTCGCCTATAAACTCTCGCCGGGGCTCGGTCAGCAGGTTGTCGTCGAACCCCGCCTCGGCGCGGGCGGCAACATCGCGCACGAAGCGGTGGCAAAGGCGGCACCGGACGGCTACACCCTGCTGCTCGCGGCAACCACCTTTGCGATCAATCCGCATCTCAATCCGAAGGCTGGCTACGATCCGTTACGTGACTACGCACCGGTCGCGCTATTGGCGTTTGTGCCGAGCCTGTTGGTGGTGCATCCGTCGGTGCCCGCCAAATCGCTGAATGAGTTGCAACACCTCGCGCGGCAACATCCCGACAAACTGTCGTACGGCTCCGGTGGTGTCAATTCAGCCACGCATCTGGCGGGCGAACTGCTAAAGGTTCACACCAAAACCCGCATCGTGCATGTGCCGTACAAAAGCGCCACCATCGCGCTGGTCGGCGCCATCAGCGGCGAAGTTGACCTCGTAATTGCCGCCGTGCCGGTGGTCGCGCCCTATGTGCAACAGGATCGTCTGCGCGCGTTGGCCGTGCTCGATACCAAGCGCGTTGCATCAATGCCCCGCGTGCCAACTTCGGCCGAAGCCGGCGTGCCCCAATTGCAATCCGTGTTTTGGTACGTGTTACTGGCCCCCGCCGGCACGCCGCGCGATATTGTCGAGCGGCTCAACATCGAGTCTGCGAAGGCCATGCAAGCCGCCGATACGCAGGAGCGCTTCGCCACCATCGGTGCAGAAACCAAGTCCGGCACGCCCGAACAAGCGGCTGACTTTTTGCGCAGCGAATACGCGCGCTGGGGAAAGCTGATTCGCGAGGCCGGAATAAAGCCCGAATAGTCCATTACTTAAAGTCACCCCCATGCAACGCTCCCGCGCCGCGCTATCACTCTCAGGCTTTTGCATCACCGCGTTCGCAGCTACGGCGGCGCATGGCCAAGCGTTTCCAAGCAAACCGATACGCATCCTCACCACCGAAGCGGGCGGCGGCGGTGATCTGGTTGCGCGCGTGATCTGCCAGGCGCTCACGTCCGCGCTCGGCCAGCCGGTGATCATCGACAATCGCGGCTTGCGCGGCGCCGAAATCGTGGCGAAGGCCGCGGGCGACGGGCACACGCTGCTCTCCTACGGCAATCCGCTGTGGCTCGCGCCGTTTCTGCATGCGCATGTGGCGTTTGATCCGTTGAGGGATTTTGCGCCCGTCACGCTGAGCGTGAGTTCGCCCAATGTGCTGGTGGTCAATGCCACCGTGGCGGCCACCACGGTGAGTGATCTGATCGCGCTCGCGCGCGGCAGAAAAAACGCGCTTAACTTTGCATCGAGCGGCGTCGGCTCATCGAACCATCTCGCGGGTGAATTGTTTCGCTCGATGGCCAACATCACCCTCGTGCATGTGCCCTATAAGGGCGCGGGCCCGGCGCTCACCGCGCTGATCGGCGGTGAATCGCAACTCATGTTCCCCAGCGCCGGCTCGGTGACCGCGCACCTGCGCTCGGGCAAACTGAAAGGTCTTGCGGTAACCAGCAGTGAACCTTCGGCGCTGGTGCCGGGGCTGCCCACGGTCGCCGCGTCAGGGTTGCCAGGCTATGAATCGTCGCTCGTGCTCGGCGTGTTTGCGCCGTCGAGCACCCCGGTTCGGTTGATCACGCAACTGAATCAGGAAATCGTCAAAGTGCTGCGCGCGCCGGACATCA
>DHVE01000142.1 GCA_002412495.1 Betaproteobacteria bacterium UBA5216 | reverse complement strand
CCGCTTGACGGGGGAGCTTACGCAACCATAATGGCGAAATAGATGTACTTCATACTGTTTCTAAACATGTTCGTCCTCTCTGTTATCCGCGCCGGCACCCGCCACCACGGGGCCGCGTCCCTGAGCACTAATTACGGCAAACTATGTGCATTACTTTAATGAGGGGGTTGCGGGGGGGGCATCAACTGCGCCATAGCAGAAGTTTTGCGAGGCACCCAAGCCATCCGGAAGGTTGCATTTGCGCGGTTGCCGGTTCTTTCCATGACCATGTTTTGCCGTGCGCGGGAAAGCGGCATAACCACGTACGTAGCGTTAAAATCGCACTGAATAGACGTGGTGAATGGTCTCTACAACGTGAATTCGCGGCGAGCGGCTTCACCAGAATGTAAAGTGATGAACAAACGACTCAAAGTGGCAGTGGTGGGTGCGGGCTTCAGTAACAGTCCGGATGGGCGAGAGCGCTGGGCGGTGCGGGCGCATTTGCCGGCGCTCAAGGCGCTGCCGGATCTGTTCGAGGTGGCGGCGGTCTGCACCACGCGCATGGAAACCGCGAATGTAGCAGCGGCGCATTTTGCCGTGCCGCATGCCTTCGACAGCGTCGAGCGCATGCTGCGCGAGTTGCCGGAGATCGACATCGTGTGTGTCAGCGTGCGGCCGGTGTTGCATCATCAGGTGGTGATGGCCGCGTTGCGCGCTGGCAAACACGTTTACTGTGAGCAGCCGTTGGGCGTGACCACGGCGCAGGCGCAGGAAATGTACGAACTCGCGTGCACGAAAAAACTGAGCACGGTGCTGGGCCACCAGACGCACTATGAGCCCGCATCCTTGCAGATGGCGGAGCTGGTGCGCGACGGCTATGTGGGCCGCCCGCTGACGTTTACCTATACCTATTTTGTGAGCAACCACATCGTGCCGCGGCCCGCCCATCGTCAATGGGTGTTTCAGGCGGAGATGGGCGGCCATGCAGGTTTTCGCAGCGGGCAGTCACTGGATCGCGTGTGTTCGGTGTTGGGGGCTGATGTCGAGGAAATCTGCGCCTATCTGGCGGTCAAGGTGCCAGAGCGGGCGAACCTCGATGGCGGTCCACCGATCAAAAGCGATCAGGTGGATAACCTCGATTACCTGATGGCCATGAGCGGCGGCATTACCGGAACGATGCAAGTGTGTATCGCGGCCTGGTTCGGTACCGGAACGCGCTTTGAAATCTACGGAACGGAAGGCATGCTGATGTTGAGCACTGCGGACAATCCCGATTGGGACAAGTCGAGCGGGCAGGGGGATCCGAGCCGCGGTGCATTGAAGCTTTATGGTTCGCGCGCCGACATTCCGAAAATGTTGCGCGACGCCGTGGCGCCCGAACGCGTGCAGCGCCAGTTCAAGGAACTGCCGATTGCCGATCATCATTACCGGGTCAAGGGCATCGATCACGGCCGGGGCACGTTTCTGGTGGCGCAGATGTGGCATGCGTTTGCCGAAGCAATACACGCGGGCAAAGACTGCGCGCCGAGTTTTCGCGACAAGCTGAAAATCCATTACGTGTGGGATGCGGTGAACGAGTCGGTGCGCGGCAGGCGTTGGGCCAAGGTGGACTATGCAAATTTGGGGAAAGCGTGAGGTTTGTAAGATTTTGTCTACCCGGCATACTCGTCGCTTGGGCGGCGGGTGTTTATGCCGCGCAACCCGCCACTGGAAGGGCGGGCGTGTACCCGGAGCGTCCCATACGGCTTATCGTGCCCAACGGCGCGGGCGGTTCCACCGATCTCGTGGCGCGTGTGCTGGCACAAAAAATGTCAGTGGGTCTCGGGTAGCAGATCGTTGTCGATAACCGCTGTGGCGCGGGCGGTGTAATCGGTACGGAAATGGTGGCGCGCGCCGCGCCGGATGGTTATACGCTACTGACGGGCACCGTGGGCAATCTTGCGATCAGTCCGCACTTGCACGCGAAGCTCGGCTACGACCCTGTCGCGGATTTTGCACCGGTCGCACAGATATCGGCGGCGGCCTACATGATGCTGGTGAGCGCGGCGCTGCCGGTAAAGTCGGTGCGAGACTTTACCGCGCTGGCACAGTCACGGCCGGGAAAGATCTTTTATGCATCGGCCGGGGTCGGCACGGGATCGCATCTCGCGACGGAATTGTTTCTCACCGCGGCCAACATCAATGTTGGGCACGTTCCGTACAAGAGCGGCGGCGCGATGATTGCATCGGTGATGGCCGATGAAACGCAATTGACCTTGGGTGGCATTCCGGTGTCGCTGCCACAGATTCGGGCCGGCCGCGTCAAGGCGCTGGCGGTTACCACGGCGCGCCGCGTCGCGGTGGCGCCGGACGTGCCCTCGTTGGTGGACGCGGGTTTTCCCACGGCGGTCGCAACCACCTGGACTGGCATGCTGGTGCCCGCCGGCACGCCGCGCGTTATCGTGGCGCGGCTCAATGCGGAAGTCGTCAAGGCATTGCAGTCGCCGGATGTCCGAAGCAAGATCGAAGAAGCCGGAGCCGAGGCTGTCGGGGACACGCCGGCGGCGTTTGGTGCCTATATACGCAGCGAGCTCGACAGATGGGGAAAGCTGGTGCGTGCGACGGGCGCGAAAGCGGATTGATTGTCGTGTGTAATCGGTTGTCGTCAGCGCACGACAAACACGATTTTGCCGCGCAGGCGTCCGCTCTCCAGCAGGCGATGGGCTTCGGCGGATTCCGACAGTTTCATGCGTTTGATTTCGGGCGATTTAACCGCGCCCGATACCGCGAGTTCAGCGATGCGCTCAAGGTGCCGGCGGTCGCGTTCGACAATGGGGCGCAGAATTTTGATGTCGGGGCGCACGCCTTCGGCGTCCTTGGTGCTCGCGGCGATAATGACGAGGCGGCCACCGGGCTTTAACACTGACAACGAGCGGCGCTGCACCTCGCCGCCGATTGAATCGAGCACGACATCGCAGATGGGGCCGATGCGTGTGAAATCATCGTTGTGGTAATCGATGGCCTCGTGCGCGCCCAGGCTTTTTACATACTCGTGGTTGTGCGCGCTGGCTGTGGTGATGACACGAGCGCCTTTGTGTCGGGCATATTGCACCGCATAACTGCCGATGCCGCCGGCGCCGCCATGAATCAGCACCGTTTCGCCACTGGCGACGGCCCCTGCATCCTCCATCGAATACAGCGCCGTCAGACCGGTAAGCGCCTGTGCCACGGCATCTACGTGCGACAAGGCCGCCGGTTTTAGTCCCGCGATACCGGCATCGACCGCGATGGTTTCCGCGGCCGTGCCTTCCACGCCCAGCGGCAGGATGCCGAACACCGCATCCCCCGGCTTGAATGCCGTTACGCCTGCGCCGACCCCGCGAACTACGCCTGAAAAATCGCGTCCCATGGTGTGGGGAAATCCGGATTTCAGAAATTCCGGACGCAGCCCCTTGCGCACTTTTACTTCGCCGGGGTTGGCACTGGCGGCATAAACATCCACCAGCAATTGGCCGGCTGCCACCAAGGGTTCGGGGATGTCGCGGTACTGAAGTTCCTCTGGGCTGCCGTAGCGATCGATCTGGACTGCTTTCACTGTGTCTCCTGTGGGTGCTGCTCAGTCGGCACGCACGCCGGCATCGCGCATGAGCTTGCCGAATACGGTCATCTCGCGCTTCACGGCTGCAGCGAGTTGATCGGGTTTGCCGCCGATGGTCTCGACGGCGGTGGCGAGGAATTTCTCGCGATTTTCCGGCAGGCTCAGCAGCCTGGCGAATTCCAGTTGCAGCCGGTCAATCACGTGCGGCGGCGTGCGCGCAGGTGCGAATATGCCATTAAGCGTTGCGACTTCATAGCCAGGGAAGCCCGCGCTTGCAACGGTTGGAACGCCCGGAAACAGCGGTGTGTTCTGCGCAGTGGTCACGGCCAGCGCGCGCAGCCGTCCAGACTTGACGTGCGGCGATGCGCCGCCCGCGTTGGGGAACATCAGTTGCATCTGACCGCCGATGGTGTCGGTCATGGCAAGTCCCACGCCCTTGTAGTTGATGCGAACAAGGTTGACCTGCGCCATTTGTTTGAACAGTTCCGCCGCCAGGTGCGGCATGGATCCGGTGGCGCCCGATGCGTAATTGAGTTCACCGGGCCGGGCCTTGGCCAGCGCGACCAGTTCGCGTATCGACTTAACCGGTACTGACGGATGCACGACCACCAGATTGGGCGAACTTGCCGCGAGGGTAATAGGCGCAAAGTCGCGCACCGGGTCCCAGGGGACGTTATCCTGCATGTAAGGTGCGAGCCAGAAAGAACTGCCGGTCAGCAACAGCGTGTGTCCGTCGGCGGGCGCTTTGGCCACCACTTCGCCCAGAATGATGCCGCTGGGACGGTTTTCCACGATCACTTGCTGGCCCAACGCCTGCGTCAGACCCGGCGCCAGCAGACGCGATGCGAAGTCACCGTTGCTGCCCGTGCCGCCGGTGACGATGCGTACCACTTTGGTGGGATAAATCTGGCCGTAAGCTGCCACACCTGACAGGGCAAGGCATCCTGCCGCGGCAGCCCGCGCGAAAAATCGGATGTTGCCGAACTTCGAAAACTTCAAGTACATGAAGAAATCCATGCGTTTCGTGATGCGTAGCATTTTAGCTGCAAATCAGCGGCTATTGGCCGAGGCGCTCTGGTGACCATGCATGGCAATTTCGGGGCTTCCGCGCGCGCTGGCCGAATGGATGGCCACGATCAATCCGGGTTCCAGCTTGCTGATTGATCACGCTGTTTTGGATGATCTTGGCCTGATAGCCGGAAATGATCTTCCGCGGGTAAACGGCAGCGAGGCCACGAGCGTGACCGGTGCTGCGGATAACCCGCCGGTGCGGTTGACGCTGGCGCGGGGTATGCGGTTTAATGCGCCGTGTCTCGCAGGGCATCCGGCTGGTGCTTCACCGCCGGAATTTCATTGATAATCAACGCCATGTCGCAGGAAGTTTCTAATCATTCGAATCAGTCGATTCAGTCAAGCAAGGGCCTTGCCAAGGTCGGCAAATACGATGTCGTCAGTACGCTAGGGGAGGGCGCTACCAGTACGGTGTATCTCTGCCGCGATTCGTTCGCCAATCGCGAGGTTGCGGTCAAGGTCGTTGCGCAAAGCGCGATGAAGGATATGGGCAGCGGCAACCTGATGCAGCGGCTGTTTACCACCGAGGCTTCGCTCGCTGGCAAGCTGGATCACCCGCACATTGTGCAGATTTATGACGCTGCCGCCGACGATAATCACGCCTACATCGTGATGGAATATGTCGAGGGCGGCACCTTGCAGCGGTTTACCCGGCCCGACAATCTGCTGGGTATCGGCGACGTGATCGAAGTGGTTTACAAATGCGCGCGGGCGCTGGATTATGCTTCGCAACAGGGCGTGATCCATCGTGACATCAAGCCTGCGAACATCATGCTGAAGGAAAACAACGACGTCAAAATCACCGATTTTGGCTCAGCCGCCATTGCGAAGGCGGACGCCACGATGATAGACGGCATCGGCACACCGGCCTACATGTCGCCCGAACAGCACATGAACAAGCCGCTGAATCACCAGACCGATATTTACGCGTTGGGTATCGTGATGTTCCAGTTGTTGACCGGCCGCGCGCCATTCAAGGCCGACAACATCGCCGGGCTCGCATATCAGGTGCTTAACAGCAATCCGCCACTGCCCTCGGAATTCCGCAGCGAAGTGCCGCTCGAACTGGACATGATCGTGATACGCGCTTTGCAGCGCGATACCGACAAACGCTACCTCACGTGGGGGCAGTTGATCGACGAACTCGCGGCCATGATGGGCGGTTCCACGGCGTTGCCCAAGAAGGGCGTGTTCGAGACCGAACGCTTTAACAGTTTGCGCAAGCAGGCGTTTTTTGAGGGATTCGCGGATGCCGATCTATGGGAAGTGCTGCGCTTTTCGGAATGGTTGACCGTGCCCAAGGATCAGGTCATTTTGAAGGAAGGTGAGCCGGGCGACTTTTTTTGCGTGCTGCTGTCGGGCGACGCGCGCGTATTGCGCAAGCGCCGTCTGATCGCGATTCTGAAGCCGGGCGAGTGTTTTGGCGAAATGGCTTGCCTTGGCAGTCCGGACCGCCTACGCACCGCGGATGTGGTCGCGACGCATGAAGTGCGCATGATCAAGATCACGGTTTCAGCCTACCAGAAAGCCACGGATTCCTGCCGTATTCGCTTTGAGCATGCATTTCTGCGCGTGCTGGTCGAGCGCCTGATACAAGCCAATGCTAAGCTTGCGATGGCGTAATTTCCGCTGGCGGTTTACGCCGGTGGCGGTTCCGTGGTTTGCGTCTGCTGCGTAGGCCCGTGTGTGTGCCCGTGCCCATGTCCGTGTCCACTGTGGTAGCGGCGCTCAAAGATCACGTACAGGGTCGGTAACACAATCAACGTCAGCAACGTCGCGGAGATCAGGCCGCCAATGACCACGATGGCCAGCGGCTTCTGCGTCTCCGAACCGATGTCGTGCGAGAGCGCCATGGGGAGCAATCCAAACATCGCGAGCAAACCTGTCATGAGCACGGTGCGCAGGCGTACGAGCGATCCCTTGACGACGGCTTCTTCGGGCGATGATCCCGTGCTTTTCAACTGATTGAAATAGCTCACCATCACCACGCCGTTCAGCACCGCCTGACCGAACAGCGCGATAAAGCCGATTGCGGCGGACACGGACAGCGGAATGCCTGTAAAAAACAGCGCCAGAATGCCGCCGATCATCGCCAGCGGTATGTTGAGCAGAATCAGCGCAGCGCTCTTGAATGATTTGAAAGCGTCAAATAACAGTATAAAAATCAACAAAATGGAGATTGGCACGATAACGGAGAGGCGCTTCATGGCGCGTTCCTGATTTTCAAATTCGCCCGACCAGGCCATGGTGTAGCCCTCGGGAAGTTTGATCTTCTTCGCGACGCGGTCCTGCATGTCCGACACCACCGAACCCATGTCGCGTCCTTCGATGAATACGCCAATGGCTACAACCCGCCCGCCGTTTTCGCGCGCGATATTCATCGCGCCGCCGACGGTTTTGAACGACGCGACCTGCGCCAGCGGAATAATGGTGCCGTTGGGCGCCGTGAGCAAAATGTCGCGCAACTGCGTGAGTGAACGCTGATTGGGCGGTACACGAACCACGACGCTGAATTTTTTCTCACCTTCCCAGATCACCGTGGCTTCACGTCCGCCGAGCACGGTTTCAATGACGTCCTGAATATCGACTATGTTCAACCCGTAGCGCGCGGCTTGCCCGCGGTCAATCTGGATCAGTTCCTGCGGCAGTTCGCCCTGACGGTCGACCATGGCGCGGGCAACGCCGGGCACATCCGAAATGGCAGCGAGCACCTGCTGCGATTGTTCTTTCAGCACCGCGAGATCGTCCCCGAATACCTTTACTACGATTTGTCCGTCGATCTGTGAAATGGATTCCAGGATATTGTCGCGTATGGGTTGCGAAAAGCTTGCCTGCACGCCGGGGAGCTTTTCCAGCGCGTCTTCCATGTCCTTGAGCAGTTCCTTTTTCGTGACCTTGCGCTTCCATTCCGATTCGGGTTTCAGATCGACCAGAATCTCGGCCATGCTGATGAGTTTGGGATCGGTGCCGTCTTCGGGGCGCCCCGCTTTGTATACGATGGTTTTGATTTCCGGAATGTGCGCGATCGCGCCGCGTATCTTGCTCAATTCGCGGCGCGACTCGGTGACGGACAGACTGGGGTGCAGGGGTACGTTGATCCAGATCGATCCTTCATCGAGTTCCGGCAAAAACTCCGTTCCCAAGCGAGGCACCACCGCCAGGCTGGCAACCAGCGCGCCAGCGGCAACAGCGACCACGAGCTTTCGATGGCGGAGCGACCACTCGAGAACGGGCTGATAAATACCCTTGCACCAGTGCACGATAAAATTTTCTTTTTCAGGCAGATTTTTGCGCAGCAGCAAATGACACAGCAGCGGCACCAGCGTGAGCGAGAAAATCAGCGAGCAGACCAGCGCGGACGTCACGGAGTAGGCCATCGGCGCGAAGATCCGTCCCTCGTGCCGTTGCAGCGTGAAAATCGGAATATGCGCGGCAATAATAATCAACATGGAAAACAGGGTAGGGCGGCCCACTTCCACCGCAGCGTCAAGTATTTCAGCCAGTCGCTCCTTCGGTGTCATCTCCCTGCCATGATGTTCAGAGAGCCGGCGGAAGATGTTTTCCACCACGATGACCGCCCCATCGACAATGATGCCGAAATCCATGGCGCCCAGCGACAGCAGGTTGGCTGGAATGCCCAGCCACGTAAGGCCGAGAAACGTGCCCAGCAGCGACAACGGAATGATGGCGCCGACAATGGCGGCGGCCCGCAGATTTCCCAGGAACAGCAGCAGCACAAAGGTTACCAGCAACGCGCCTTCGACCAGATTGGTAAACACCGTCTTGAGCGTCTTGTCGAGTAGCCAGGTTCTGTCGTAGAACGCCACGATTTCCACGCCCTTGGGTAATCCACTCTTGTTTAACTGCGCCACGCGCTGCTTGACGGCATCCAGCACGACGGCCGGATTTTCGCCGCGACGCATGAGCACCACCCCGGTGACGATATCTGGATCGTCGTCCTGTCCGATGACGCCTTGGCGCGGTACCGAGCCCACGGTAAGTGTGGCCAGGTGACGCACTAGCACCGGCACGCCATTGCGTTCCGCCACGACCACATCGAGAATTTCATCCGCCGAGCGCAACAGACCAATGCCGCGAATCAGGAATTGTTGTCGCCCTTGTTCGACGTAACCGCCGCCGGCGTTGGAACTGCCACGTTCGAGCGCTGAGAAGACCTGTTGTAGGCTGATCTTGTAATACTTGAGCTTGGCGAGATCCGGATTGACCTCGTATTGCTTGATAAAGCCGCCAAAACTCACAATGTCGGCAACACCGGGCAATAACTTCAGTTGCCGCGTGATAGTCCAATCCTGAATCGTGCGCAAATCGCGCGCGTCGTAATTTGCGCTTTTGATGCGGTATCGATAAATTTCTCCCACGGCGGTGGAGAGCGGTGCGAGCTGGGGCTGGGCGTCCTTGGGTAGGTCCGCTTCGCGCAAACGTTCCAGCACTTGCTGCCGCGCGAAGTACGGATTGGCCTTGTCGTCAAATGTCAGGATGATGAACGACAATCCAAACTGCGTGTGCGAGAACATGCGGATCATGTTGGGCATGCCCGCGAGCGCTATCTCGATCGGATAGGTGACTTGTTTTTCGACCTCTTCGGCGGCGCGTCCGGAAAACAGGGTGATCACCTGCACCTGTGTGTCGGTCACGTCCGGCAGCGCTTCCACCGGCAGATTCTTGAAGGCAAGAATACCGCTACCGATAAACAGCACCAGGCCCAGAAAAATAAACAGGGGCTGATGCAGTGCAAACGAAACGATGCGCTTGATCATTCGACGGGCCGCCGGTTACTTCTGAACACGACGCGGTTTGAGCACTTGCTGCAGCATCAGCGCGCCATCCACGACCACTTTTTCACCGGCTTTCAGGCCATCCAGAATTTCTGTCCGGCTGTCTCGGATATCGCCCGCCTTGACAGCGCGGCGGGTAAATTTGCCATTGCCGTCGTCGATGAATACGTAATTCTGGTCCGACTGGAAATACATGGCTTTGGACGGCACCAGCAGTTCTGTTTCGTCGCCGGCGTCGATTTCGGCGGTGACGTACATTTCACCTTTCAGTTTGCGTTCCTTGTTTTCGAGGGTGGCGCGCGTCTTGATGGTCCGGGTGGCGGGATCCAGAAAATCAGCGACCGCCGCAATCACGGCGGGAAAGGGCGTATCCGGGTAGGCGGGCGAGCGCACCTGGATGACTTTGCCGCGCTTGAGATGGGCCAGATCGCGTTCGGCGGCGTCGAGCTGCACCCATAGTGTTGCAGGGTCGGTAATGACATACAGCGGCGGCGCGTTGGAAATCATCTGATCTGGCCGCAGTTCCTGGCCGGGGTTGATATTTTTTTCGACGACCACGCCGTCGATGGGACTGCTCAAGGTGTAAGCCTGATCGACGCCGGCTCCGCCGCCGTACAGCGCGAGCCGACGCCGCGTGCGTTCGAGCTCGGCGGCGGCGCGGCTCTGGTCGGCTTCGGCCGTTTGCACGTCCTTCGCGGCCGCGACGCCGTTTTGCTCCAGTTCACGCAGTCGCGCCAGACTCTTGGCCGCGAGCGCGAAATCACTTTCGGCGCGTCGCGTGTCGCTCTGCGCCTGGCCAAAATCGGGTGATGAAATGACCGCCAGCGCCTGCCCCTTGCGCACGGTTTCGCCGGGCTGCACGAGGATGCGTTCCACGCGGCCTGCAAATGGCGTGAAGACACGCACGGTTTTGTCTTCGTTCCATGTCACGCGGCCATTCAACTGTGTCGCCGGCACCGGTTGCATATTAATCACCTGCGCGGTGATCGCCTGTATCTGGGGCGCATCTTTGGGGAAGAAAATACTTTCGCCCTCCGTGCGTGCCTCTGCCGCGGGTGGTGCCTCGGGTGCTTTGCTGCACGCGCCAAGGAATGTTATTAAGTATATGATTATTAACAAATTTTTCATTTTAGCTTCACTCGTTACCTTTCGCGGGCGTCCATGCCGTGGTGGCGGCGCGCCAGACTGACAGCGCACGCGCGTAGTCCGCGCTGACCGCCAGCGACTCCAGCCGGGTTGCGACCAGCTGACGGCGTGCGTCCAGTAAATCCATTACACCGATGGCGCCGCGGCTGTGTGCGAATTCGGCGCCATTGGCGGCTTTTTCTGCGGCCGCCACCAACACCGATCGAAACCGGTACATGCGTTCCGCGCTTGAGTTCAGTTCGCTTGCCGCGCGGCTGATTTCGGCGAACGCTTGCGCGCGCTGGCGTTCAAGATTCTCTTCCGCCGCCAGCAACTCGACTTCGGCGCGTTTTATTTCGCCGTCGTGGTAGTAGTGGGTAAACAGGGGAATGCTGATGCTGAACCCCACACTGTTGCGCGGGTCGTTGCCGGGATAACGCTCAACCTGAACGCCGCCCGTGATGTCACGCGTGCGCAGCGAGCGCGCGAGATCGCGATGGTGTTCCGCCGCCAGCACACGTGCCTGCGCGGCTTGCACATCCGCGCGGGCGGCAATAGCCGATTCAGCGGCACGCGCGTCCGCCGTGATGCCGGGCATTGGCCAGGTGTCTCCCGCGCGCAAGCGCGCCGCATCCTGTTCCGCGCCGATGAGGTAGGCGAGCGCCGCTTGTGCCTTTTCGAAATCGGCGCGGGCGTTGCGTGCATCGTTTTGCGCTCGCAACGCATCTACGGTCATGCGCGACACGTCAACGGCTGCCACATCTCCGGCTTTCAGACGAGTATTGAGCGCGTCGAGTGATCGCTGGAACAGATCCACCGTCTCCCCGGTGATGCGCATCTTGTCCTGCGCCTGCAACAAATCGTAATAAGCGCCATGCAGCGCGACCTGCTGTACGCGTTCGATGTCACCGCGATCACCGCGGACGGCGGTGGCGAGCGCCCGTGCCGCGCCGGTACGCAGTTCCACCTTGTTGCCCCGCTCAAAAACCTGCGACAACCCAACCACACTATCGATGCGTTTATTGAATACCGATCCGGCGCCGAGATGGCCGGGCTGGATGCTGGCGGTGCTAATCGAAAGATTGGGGTTGGGATGCGCGCCGGCACTGATAACGTCGGCGTCGGCGGCTTCAACCGAGCGATTCGCGGCGCGCAGTTCGCGGTTGCGTTCGACGAAGCGCTGCACGGCCTGCTCCAATGACAGACTTATCGGCGAGGCCGTCATCGTATCGGCGGCAAGGATGTTTGCCGATCCGAACGCGCAAGTCAGCGCTATCCACCAACCGATTTTTTGATACGGCAACAATGATGCTCCCTCTGCGGATCATGAAAGCTGCGCGGAGTGTAGGGGGAGCGCATTACCGTAAACTTACTTGCGTGAAGCTTACCGACGGAGGCGGCAAGACGAGCTGAACCCATCGATCCGATGGCGCAATGCCCGTGACGCCGGCGCCAGTGAAATTGAAACGCGCGGCGCGATGCCGCTTGCCGTCAGGGTTTGGAAGGCGTGCTGGTTCCACCGACGGCGTGATCCAGACTGCCGCTGGTCGCGAGATAACGCAGTTGGGCTTCGACGAGCGAGGCGACGAGATCAATGCGCGATTGCTGAAGCTCGTGACGCGTGCGTGTGGAATCCAGCAATTCAAATATCGAACTGCGCCCCAGCCGGTAGGCTTGTTCGGCCATTTCCTTCAGCGAGGGCAGGCGCGAGGCTGATTCGCTATCAAAGCGTTGCAGCGCGGATTGCCGCCCCGCGATAATGTTGGCATAACGTTCGAGGTTGGCGGCGGTTTCCGCTTCCGCGATTTCGCGCCGCAGCTTGGCCGCGTTCGCGTCGGATTCGGCCTTGGCGACCGGCCCGCGCCGGGTATCGAAAATCGGAATTTCCACGCTCAGTCCGAGAAAGTTGGCGGCCCCGTACGGATGGCTGGTCCATGAGCGCCCCACGCTGATCGAGGGCGTGGGCCAGCGTTCGCGCTGCGCGATGTCGATTCCGCTCTGTGCGGCCTTTTCTTCCTGTACGGCGGCGGTAACCGTGGGGCTTGACGCGGCGCGGTCGCGCGGCGTGCTGAGTGCATTGGCCGGCAGTGCCAGCGGCGCCAGCGATCCGGTTGCCGAGGGGCGCATTTGCGGCACCCCGAGCAGTGCCGCCAGAGTACCCGCGCGATCCGCAATATCGGCCCTGGCATCCTCGAGTTTGCTGCGGAAGCTGCCGAGCTCGACATCGAGGCGCGTGGTGTCGTAGCGGCTGGCCACGCCCAAATCCGCGCGGCTTGCCACGATATCGCGCAGACGCGAGAGTTCCGCGTTGGACTGGCTCAGCAGGGCCGCTTTTTCCTGCGCGGCGAGCAGCGCGACGAATGCCGCGCCGGCTTCGGCGGCGAGCGAGCTGGCGCCCGCAGCTACGCGCGCACGCGCGGCTTCGATGTCGCGTTCCGCTTTTTCCAGACGCGCGGTACGTTGACCGGCGATGAGCAAGGGTACATCGACCGTGGCTTGCTCCTGGCGGCTACCGTCGAACAGGGTCGGCTGACCGCCTTGCGGCCGGAAACGGCCATAACTAATCGTCGGATTGGGATAAGCGCCAGCGCTGATGCGGTTGGCTTCGGCGCTGCTGATGTTCTGCCGCTCCAGCGCCAGACGTGGACTGACTTCGCGCACAATGCGCAGCACTCCGGCGAGATCCATCACATCGGCGGCGGGCGCGGCGCCTTGCGCGCACAGCAGACTGGCGGCCAGCAGTAACCCACCTGGCACGGCGTAGAGGCGTTGCCGGCTCATTGCTCGTCCATGATCTGTTCGTCTTCTTCTTCAGGCGTCTTAAGACGCTTGGGCGTGATAAAACTGTAGACCACCGGCAGCAGCCACAATGCCACGGCCAGCGCGCTGATCATGCCGCCCACCACCACCAGCGCGAACGGGCGCTGGGTCTCGCTGCCCACGCCGGAAGATACCGCCATCGGCAGCAAGCCGACCAGTGCCATCATCGCTGCCATAAGCACCGGCCGCAGGCGTTCACTGGCACCTTCCGCCAGTGCCGCGTAGAGTTCTTCGCCATTGCGCCGCCGGGCTTCGGTGGCGCTTAGCACCAGCAGCCCCATCAGCGACACCTGTCCGAGCAAGGCAATGAAGCCGACTGCGGCGCTCACCGACAATGGCACATCGGCGATCAACAGCGCAAAGGCGCCGCCCGTCAGTGCGAACGGGACAGTCAGTAGGATCGAGAGCGCGCTGCGGCCGGAGTTCATCGCGGCATACAGCAACAGCAGCACGGTCAGCAGCGCCAAAGGCACCACCAGCTTGAGACGTCCGATGGCGCGCTGCTGATTTTCGAATTCGCCGCCCCATACGAAGTAATGGTCATCGGGCGCCTTGACTTCCTTGGCGACATGCGCGATGGCTTCTTTAACCACCGAGCCCATGTCGCGTCCTTCGATATTGAATTTCAGTGCGAGAAAACGGCTGTTATTTTCGCGATTGATCGTCGCGAGCGCATGCGCCGTTTTGATTTCCGCGAGATCACGCAGCGGAACACGTGCGCCCGATTCGCTGGGAATGGTAATGGCTGCGATCTTGTCGATGTCGTCGCGTATGTCCAGCGGCAGCAGGAGACGTACGGGCACGGGCCGTTCGCCCTCCCAAAGAATGGTCGTGACGCGGCCCGACAGCGCGGTCTCCAGCGTGCGCTGCGCGTCTTCCATGGCGACGCCGGCACGGGCGAGGGCCGCACGATTAAACGTGATTTGCAACTGTGGCTTTAACGCGTCACGATACAAATCCAGGTCCACGATGCCAGGTACTGCCTTCAGCGATTCCTTGGCGTGTTCCAGCGTGGAACGCATCTTTGCAAGATCGGAGCCAAATATTTTCAGCACCACCTTGCCGCGCACGCCGCTGACGGCTTCTTCGACGTTATCCTTCATCGGCTGCGAAAAGTTGTACCGCACGCCGGGAATTTCACTGAGCTTGGCACGCATTTCGTCGATCAGTTTTTTCTTGTCGTAGCCAGGACGCCACTCGCGGGTGGGCTTGAGACGTATGAACGTCTCGCTCATATTTACGTCTTCGTTGTCCGTACCGTCTTCGGGCCGGCCTTGTTCGCTCATCGTTTTGCTGACTTCGGGAAACGTCAGAATGCGCTTGCGGACATCGAGCAGGATTTCCTGGCCCTTTGCCAGCGCGATGCTCGGCGGCATTTCGACAAACAGTTGAATGTCGCCTTCGTCAAGCTCCGGCAAAAATTCAGTGCCGAGCCGGGTGATGGTCAGACCGCCCAGACCCAGCATCACGAATGCGGCGATCAGCGCGAGCAGGCGGCGGCCCAGCAGCCACGACAACGTGCCCTTGTAGCGCAGGCGCAGCCACTCGATCCACGCCGGCTCCTTCAGGCGTGCGTGACGCGGGCGGAAGAGCGCCGCGCACAGGGCCGGCACGAGCGTCAGCGCGAATATCAGGGCGCCTACCAGCGCGAATGAATAAGTGAGCGCCAGTGGGCGGAAGATACGGCCTTCGACCGATTGCAGCGTAAATACCGGCACCAGCGCTGCGATAATGATCAACATGGCGTACAGCGTGGGCCGGCCGATGTCCACGGCAGAACGCACCACCAGTTTCAGCACGCCGCGGCGGTGCGTGGGTTGCTCGTGGCGCAGTGCGTGAATCACGTTTTCCACCAGCACCACGGCGCCATCGACAAGGATGCCGAAATCGATGGCGCCCATCGAGATCAGGTTGGCGGGCAGTCCCATGAGGTGCAAACCGAGGAACGCCACCAGCAACGAAAGCGGAATCACGGCGGCCACGATACCCGAACACACCATGCTGCGCAGAAACAGCCACACCACGCCGACCACCAGCAGGAACCCGGTGAGCAGATTGTGATGCACTGTCGAAAGGGTGAGTCCCACCAGATCGCTGCGATCGTAATAGGTTTCGATTTTCATGCCCTTGGGCAGAATTTTTTCGTTCAGCTCCTTGACCTTTTCATGCACGCCATCCAGCACCTGCGAGGGGTTCTGTCCACGCCGCATCCAGATGAAACTTTCGACTCCTTCCTTGTCATGTCCCACGCCAACCGCTCCGCGGCGCGGCGTGTATGACTGAATAACCGTCGCAATGTCGCCCACGGTCACGGGGGTGCCATCCTTGCTCTTCAGAACAACGCGCTTGATGTCCTCGGCGTTGTTAAGGTAGCCGATGCCGCGCACGGTCAGTTCTTCGTCACCGTGACGCAGGAAGCCCGCACCCACGTTGATGTTGGATTTGGTGATGGCCTGTTCCAGATCATTAAGCGTCAGGCCGGCGGCGAACAGGCGAGCGGGATCGGCCTGGATGTGGGCTTCCTTCATATAGCCGCCGAAAGGCACGATGTCCGCAACGCCCTGCACCTGTTTTAACTCGCGCTTGACCGTCCATTCCATTTGCGCGCGCAGTTCATACAGGTCGTGCCGGTCGCTGGTGATGCGAAACTGGTAGACCTCGCCCAACGGGGTGGCTTCGGGCGCGAGTTCCGGCACCGCGCCGGGCGGCAATTGCGCCACCGCCACCCGCTGCGAAACCACGGTGCGTGCGACGAAGCTGTTGGTGTCGTCGGAAAACGTCATGGTGATCAGCGACAGGCCGAACAGGCTTTCGCTACGCATGCGGGTCATGCCGGGCAGGCCGTTGAGTTCACGCTCGATTGGCACCGTGATGCGGCGTTCGATTTCTTCCGGCGCGTTGCCGGGCAGTTGCGTGATGACGGTTACCTGCGTGTTGGTAACGTCCGGATAAGCCTCGATCGGTGTATCCAAATAGGCGCGCAAGCCAAATACCGCCACCACGGCGGTAGCGAACAACGCGGCAGCGCGCCGATGTACGCAATACTCGATCAGCAGACGCAACATGGTTACAGCAACAGTTCGGCTTGCGTGTCGAGCAGCAGGGCGCCGCGCGTCACCACTTTTTCACCCGCGCTTAGGCCCTTGAGGATGATGACCTGTCCATCGCGATTGCGGCCGATTTCCACGTCGCGGGCCTCGAACTGGCCATCGGATTTTTCCACGTATACCACGCGGCGTTTGCCGTCCTTGATCAGTACTGCGGAGACCGGCACGGATATCGCGGCATCGTTACCGGTGTTCAGCGCCACCTGCGCCAGCATGCCAGCCTGCAATCCGTCTACGGGTTTGGCCAGTGTCAAATATACCTGCATACGCCGCGATTCCGGGTCTACGCGAGGGCTGATGGTTTCTACCTTGGCGGGAACGCGGATGCCGATTCCCGGCAATTCCACTTCGGCGCTTTGCCCCGCGGCGATGCGTTTCAGATCACCCTCGGCCGCCTGCGCGACAATTTGCAACCGGGACGGATCGCCGAGTTCCAGCAGGGGCTCGCCTCCTGGCACCACGGTGGCGCCGACGGCCACCTTGATGGACATGATAATGCCGCTCGATGGTGCGGTGACGGTCACGCGTCCGCTTTGACCCTTGCCGATCAGTGTATCGGCTTTGCGGGCGCGCTCCTGGTCAGTGCGGGGGGCTTTTATGCGGGGGGGGGGCCCCCGCGCCGCCGCGTTCGG
>DHVE01000096.1 GCA_002412495.1 Betaproteobacteria bacterium UBA5216 | reverse complement strand
AACGCCGCCGAATTGAAATGATGATCGTGCGCGCGCATCGCCAGCGGCGTGGAGGTCATGAACAAATTCATGATGCCGTACGACAATGCCCCGGCCAGCGCCGCCACGATAAACGCCGGCTGGCGCATGATCTCGCGGATCGGGCGGCCGCCCTCCTTGCGATCTTTTTCCGACAATCGCGGAATATCCAGAAACGCCAGCAGCAGCGCCGCCACCAGGCACACCCCCATCAGCGACAGATACGAGCCGAGGAACACATGATCGGCAAACAGATCCTTGGTGCGCTTGGCCATTTCCGGCGCGACAAAACCGCCGACAATCCCGCCCGCCAGCGTGAGCGAAATCGCCTTCGCGCGAAAGCCCGAATCGGCGACATCCGCGGCGGCAAAGCGGTAGTACTTGCCGAACGCGGTGTAGCACCCCATCACCATCATGCCGAAACACAGCAGCCAGAAGTTCGCGAGATAAATCGCCGCCGCGCACAGCGCCGCGCCCACCACGCCGATGCCGGTGCCCACCTGAAAGCCGGCACGCCGCCCGATGGCTTTCATCAGCATCGAGGCGGGAACCGTCGTCATCGCCGAGCCCAGCACGTAACCCGTGAGCGGCACGGTGGCGAACGCCGGGTTGGGCGCCAGCGCGAGGCCCGACAGCCCGGTAACCATCACCATGGTCACCCCGCCGGTTTGCAGCGTGGCCTGACAGGCAGAGAGTACGAGTACGTTGCGGTGTTGTTTTTCCATTATTCGGAGACGGTGACTAAACCAAGAAAAATCCCCTCTCCCCACGTGCGGGGATCAGGGCACACTGAAAGCGACGCAGAGGGTTAGGGTGAGGGGCAAGTAACCATTCCCAGGTCACGTGCCCGAAAGAGAATCGGCAATACCTATCAGTACGACAAACCAGAAAGCAGCAACATCACTCCGGCTTAATCCCCGCAGCCTTAACCACCGGCCCGATGCGCGCAATATTCGCGCGTATGTATTCTCCAAATTCCGCCGGCGTGCCACCGATCAGCGCGAAGCCCAGTGCGGACAAGCGCTCCTTGGTCTCCGGCAAACGCGTCACGCGCAGCGTCTCGGCATTCACGCGTGACACCGTGTCGGGCGGCGTGCCAGCCGGCAACAAGAAACCCGTCCACGAATCGAAGTCATAACCCAGCACGCCGGCCTCGGCGACGCTGGGTATCTGCGGGGTCGCCGCCGCACGCTTGGCGCCGGTGGTGGCCAGTATGCGCAGCTTGCCGCTGTTCGCGTGCGGCAGCGCCGTCGCCAGCCCCGGCACCATCATCGGAATCTGCCCCGCCAGCGTATCGTTAAACGCCGCCGCCAGCCCCTTGTAGGGCACGTGCAGAATATTGATGCCCGTCATCGACTTCAGCATCTCCATCGGAATATGCTGCGCGCTGCCCACACCGCCGGAGGCGTAATTCAATTGCCCCGGACGCGCCTTGGCAAACGCAATCAGTTCCTTGACGTTGGTCACCGGCACCGACGGATGCACCGCAAGACAATTGTTAATCTCGGCGGACAGCAGTACCGGCGCGAAATCCTTCACCGGGTCGTACGGCAACTTGTTGTAGAGATGCGGATTGATCGCCAGCGTGGCCACGTTGCCCATGCCTATCGTGTAACCATCCGCCGCCGCGCGCGCGATGGCCTCCATGCCGATAATGCCGTTGGCACCGGTGCGGTTGTCCACCACCACCTGTTGCTTCCATTGCTCCGACATCTTTTGCGCGTAATGGCGGCCCAACACATCAACCGCGCTGCCGGGTGCAAAGGGCAAGACCAGGCGAACGGATTTGGCCGGGTAAGTTTGAGCGGACGCGGGTGACGCGGATACAGCAACCACCAACGCCGCTATCGGCAAAACAAATGGTCGAAATTTCATGGTGTCCTCAGCTTGCTTTCTCATTGGGGTTTCAGGCGACGGCAAATCCGGCCCGTTCCGGCGGAACCCGATTGCGGATTACTTGATCACCAACAGGGCTTTGATTCGCGCGCGAACCGCAAGCATCACAGTGTCGGAAACAACGCCTTTTTTCACTGCCTTGCGGATTTTCCAGTCGAGTGACTTGACCTGATCCGAAAGCACGACACCCGCCTGTCCGCCTACTTCCACCGGCACTTCAAATGGATAACCTTTGATTCTTGTCGACAACGGACAGCACAGCATCAAACCAGTTTTGCCGTTGTATAAAGACGGACTCATCACCAACGCCGGACGATGTCCCGCTTGCTCATGCCCGGCCTGCGGATCAAATTCCAGCCAGACCACGTCGCCCGTGTCGGGAACATACGCGCGCGCCACTACAGCGCTTCCTTGCCGACCGGGCCGCCGAAGTCCACTGCATCGTGAAGGTTGTCGCGGGTGATGCCAGCCACCAGCGCCTCCAGCTTGAACTCCAATTTATCGGCGGGCTCGATAATGATTCGTCCTTTGGACGCCTTGATCGTGACGCGCTGCTCGATATCAAACGCCGCGATTTTCATCGCCGACGAATTAAGCCGCACCGCCGGACTGTTGCCCCATTTCCTGATAACCGCGTCCATGGCCCTCTCCATCCAAAATAATGTGTATACATTGTATAAACATTGACCAGCCAGGTCAATGCAAATACTCACGACCCCGAAATAGTAACCCCCCCATCCGCCACGATCATCTGCCCGGTCACGAACGACCCTGCCTCCGCCGCGAGAAACACCGCGACGCCGCCGATGTCTTTCGGCTCGCCGATGCGCCGCAGCGGCGTGGAGGCTTCACGCGATTTGCGCCGCGCTTCGTCCGACCACAGCGCCTTGGCAAAATCGGTCTTCACCAGGCCCGGCGCGATGGTATTCACGCGTATGTTCTTCGGCCCCCACTGCACGGCCAGCGCGCGCGCCAGGCCCGCCTCGGCCGCCTTGGACGTGCCGTAAAGCCCCAGCACCTGACTGCCGCGCAGCGCACCGATGCTGGAAATGATGATCATCGAGCCGCCCTCGCCGCGCTCGGCCATTTGCGGCAGCACCATGTTGGCGAGCCAGAACACGCTTTTCACATTGGTCTGCATGATTTTGTCGAACACTTCGTCGGACGCCGTGGCCAGCGGGCCGAAGTGCGGATTCGACGCGGCGTTGCACACGAGGCTGTCGATGCGGCCCCATTTTTTCATCACGGTATCGACGAGATTTTGCGCCGCCAGCTTGTCGCCCACGTTGCACGGCACGGCCAGCGCCTCTTGTCCGCGCGCGGCGAATTCCTTGGCGACGGCCTCGCAGGCATCGGCCTTGCGGCTGGAGATCACCACTTTCGCGCCGGCATTGGCCATTTCTTCCGCGATGGATTTGCCGATGCCCTTGGTGGAACCGGTGATGAGTGCGACTTTTCCCTTAAGACTGAACATGACTGCTCCTGTTGAATCATTGAATTCATTTCCTGGCGAACAAACGCCGCCTCTGACGCCAGCGCATCCCCTTGCCCGCTCGCGTGACTATACCCCATGGCGTAATCACGGTGCACACACGGTGCCGAAACAAACGCATACAATTCAGGCATGCGTTCCATGATACCCATGACGAACACTGCACGGTTCGCCCGACTGACGCTGATCGCAATCATCGCGACGGGCGCCAGCGCGCCGGCATGGTCGCAGGCGCAAGCCTATCCGGCGCGACCGATCCGCTTCATCGTGCCGTTTCCGCCCGGTGGCAGCACGGATATTTACTCGCGTATACTCGGCCCCCGGCTCGCGGAAGCATTGAAACAGCAAGTAGTGATCGACAACCGCGCCGGCGCGGGCGGGTCACTGGGCGCGGAGCTGGCCGCCAACGCGCCGGGCGACGGCTACACCATCTGGATGGGCCAAACCAACAATCTCGCCATCGGCCCGGCGATGCGCAAGAAAAATCCCTACGATCCGCTGCGCGATTTTTCGCCCATCACCCTGCTGATGACCGCGCCGCAAGTGCTGGTGGTGGTGACCGGCTCGCCGATTGCATCGATCAAGGATCTGATCGCGGCGGCGAAAAAAGCGCCGGGCACATTGACGTTTGCATCCGCGGGTATCGGCAGTTCGGGACACATCACGGGCGAGTTGCTGAATCAGGCCGCCGGCATTCAGACCACGCACGTGCCCTACAAGGGCGCGTCGCCCGCGATGATCGATTTGCGCGGTGGCCGCGTCACCTATCTGGCGACGTCGCTCGCGTCCGCCGCGCAATTCGTCAAGGAAGGCAAGATCAAGGCCATCGCCACCACCGGCCTCGCGCGCGCGCGCATTTACGCGGATGTGCCGACCGCGCATGAAGCCGGCCTGCCCGGCTATGAAGTGACGTCGTGGCACGGCATGCTCGCGCCGGCGAAGGTGCCGCGTGACATTATTCTGCGGCTCAACAAAACCTTTCACGCTATCGTGGAAAAGCCCGAGGTGCGCGAGATGCTGCTCGCCGAAGGCGGCGACCTCAAACTCGGCACGCCCGATGAATACGCGGCGTTTCTGAAAAGCGAAGTCGTGAAATGGGCGCAGGTAATCCAGCGCGCCGGCATCGCCGCGGAATAGTCTCTCCTGTTTTTATCGTAACTTATTGTTTTTAAACATTATTTAAGGAATCCCATGAACATCGCCACCAACACTGAAAAACTCCTCGCGCACAAGGACGGCGCCGCTGGCTGGATCACCTTCAATAACCCCGCCAAACGTAACGCCATGTCGTACGACATGTGGTTGGGTCTCGATATTGCGCTGAATGATTTCATCGCCGATCCGGCGGTCCGCGTGATCGTGCTCAAGGGCGCGGGCGACAAAGCGTTTGTGTCGGGCGCCGACATCAGCGAGTTCAAGGAAAAGCGCGCGAACCCGGAGATGGTCGCCGAATACAACAAGGTGTCGGTCACCATCGCGCAAAAATTGCTGAACTGCCCGAAGCCCACCATCGCCATGATTCGCGGCTTTTGCATGGGCGGCGGACTCGGCACCGCGCTCACCTGTGACTTGCGCATCTGCTCGGACGATTCGCGCTTCGGTGTCCCCGCCGGCAAGCTCGGCGTGGGCTATAAATACAGCGCGCTAAAGCGCCTCGTTGATATCGTCGGCCCCGCGAATACGGCGGAAATCTTTTACACCGCGCGCCAGTTCGACGCGCAGGAAGCCAAGGACATGGGCCTCGTCAATCGCGTTCTGCCGGTCGACAAACTCGAAGAGTACGTCGCGAATTACGTCAAGACCATCGGCGGCAACGCGCCGCTGACGTTGAAAGCCGTCAAGGTTTGCCTGGGCGAAATCGCCAAGGATGATCACAAGCGCGACATCGCGTTGTGTGACCGCGTGGTGGATGACTGTTTTGCCAGCAAGGATTACGCCGAGGGACGCACGGCGTTTATGGAAAAACGCAAGCCGGTATTCACCGGCCAATGATCATAGAAATATGCGTTTGAGTGGTATGTCCACAACCAACTTACTGTCGTTCCCGCGCGGGCGGGAACCCATAACACAGCGTCACTTCAGGCGCCGCATGGGCTACCACCTGCGCCGGAACGACGACGGCTCCGTGGCGAAACGCGTGCGCGGCGGCATGGCGGCCGCGGCCATCACACTGGCGCTCATGCCTGTATCAACACATGCCCAAACCTACCCCGCCAAACCCATTCGCCTGCTGATCCAGTCGCCCGCCGGTGGCACCGCCGATCTGATCGCGCGCCTGATCTCGCAAAAGTTGAGCGAGCGCCTTGGCCAGCCGGTGGTCGCGGACAATCGCGCCGGCGCGGCGGGCACCGTCAGCGCCGAGATTACCGCGCAAGCCGCGCCCGATGGTTACACGCTGCTGCTGGCCTCGGTGAGCCTGATGGCGATCAACGTCACGCTGCGCGCCGGGAAAATCAATTACGATCCGCTGAAGGATTTTACCCACGTCACGCTCACCGGCACGGTGCCGCTGGCGTTGAGCGTGCAGCCAACGTTCGCCGCAAAAAATCTCAAGGAATTCATCGCGCTCGCAAAAGCCAAACCGGGCAGCATCAACTACGGGTCGGCGGGCGTGGGCAGTTCCAATCACATCGTCGGCGAAATGCTCAAAACCGAAGCCGGCATCGACATGGCGCACGTGCCGTTTCAGGGTGGCGTGCCGGCGATGGCGTCGCTGCTGGCCAACCAGATTCAGCTCTACATCGGCACCGTGCCGACGCTCTCGGCGATGGTAAGGGCAGGACGCCTGCGCGCGTTCGCGGTCTCCACCAGCAAACGCTCGGCGGCGCTGCCGGAGGTGCCCACCATCGCGGAATCCGGCCTGCCCGGCTTCGATGCGAGTTCATGGTTTTGCGTCGTCGGCCCGGCGGGCATCCCCAAACAAATCGTCGCGCGGCTCAACAGCGAAATCGTTGCAATCCTGAATAGCCCCGAATCGCGCGAGCGCCTGACCGCCGCCGGCGTGAATGTCGAAACCACCTCGCCCGAGGGGCTGCGCGCGTATGTGCAATCCGAGATTCAGAAAATGGGCAAGGCGGTGAAAGCCTCTGGCGCAAAAGTGGAGTAGCGGTCGCAATCAATTTGCGGGCACAACAATATTTCCATGATGAAAAAAACACCCATCGCTCCATGCGGTTTGCTATTGCGCGTTTTACGGTGCCCGCTTTTACTGGCAGTGATGCCAGCCCTGGGCATCGCGCAGGACTATCCCTCCAAACCCTTGCGCATCGTCGTGGGTTACCCGCCCGGCGGCGCCAATGACATCATCGCGCGCGTAGTGGCGCAAAAACTGTCGGAAGCCTGGGGACAGCAAGCCATCGTCGATAACCGACCCGGCGCCATCGGCGTTATCGGTACCGAAATGGTTGCGCGCTCGGCGCCCGACGGACACACCATGGGCGTGGTGAGTCTGAGCCCATTGGTATTCAGCCGCTTCGCGCATGCCAAGCTGCCTTATGACAGCCTCACCGATTTCACGCCGCTCGCGACGCTCGCGATGACACCCATGCTGATCACGGTGCATCCGTCGTTACCCGTGCATTCGCTGAAGGACCTGATCGCCCTCGCCAAATCACAACCCGGAAAACTCGACTTCGCGATATCCGGCACGGGCGGCATGACGCACATGGTGCTCGAACTGCTCCGTAGCAGCACCGGCGCACGGCTGCAAACCGTGCCCTACAAAGGCGCAACCCCCGCCCTCACCGACACACTGGCCGGCCACGTACAAGGCATGGTCGAGGCGTTTCCGGCGTTGTCGCCTTTGGTCAAGCAAGGGCGGCTGCGCGGCATTGCCGTCACCAGCGAAAAACGTAATCCCCTGCTACCGGATGTACCGTCAGCCGCCGAGCAGGGCGTACGGGATCTGGTGACCGTGAACTGGTTTGGAATGGTGGCGCCGGCGCGCATTCCGCGCCCCATTGCCGAAAAGATACATGGCGGGCTGGTAAAAATTCCGTCGCAGCCCGATGTGAAGGAGCGCTTCGACGCGCTGGGTCTGGTGCCAATGACCATGGCCACGCCCGAGGCCTATGGAAATTTCATCAAGAGCGAAATCGCGCGCTGGGGCAAGGTAGCGCAATCGGCGGGCATCAAACCGCAATAAGACGGATGCGTGCCACGCAAGCTTGCCGCCGAATCACGCGCCTTTGCCGGCCTCTTGAATCAGTTCCCAAACCCGATGCGGCGACAGCGGCAACGCGCACGGCAATACCTTTAGCGTCGCCAGCGCCGCCGCCACGGCATTCGCGATCACCCCGCCCACCGGAATAATGCCGCCTTCGCCCGCGCCCTTGGCACCCAGCGGATTCACCGGCGACGGATGATTTTCCAGCGCAATCACGCGAACACTCGCGAATTTCCCGGCGGCGGGCATCGCGTAATCGACGAAGCTTCCCGTAAGCAATTGCGCTTGCGCGTCATAAGTGATTTGTTCCAGCAACGCGCCGCCCAACCCTTGCACGATGGCACCCACCGTTTGCCCGTGCAGCGTGGCGGGGTTAATGATGCGGCCTACATCTTCAACGGCCACGTAGTCGAGCACCTGCACATCACCCGTGTGCGGATCGACCGCCACATGCGCGGCGTGCGTGCCATAGCTATAGGTGCGTTTGCTGTTGACGAAGGCGCCCGCCGCCTCGAAACCCTCGGCGGAGAGTTCCGCCACGTGGCGTGATTTGCCGTTGGCGACAACCTGTTGCAGGCCCGGCGTGATTGCCACCTCCGCCGGTGCACAACCAAATTGTGCCGCGGCGGCGCTTCGTATCGCAGTCTTCAGATTTTCCGCGGCGTCGAGCAACGCCGAGCCACCCATCACCGTGGCGCGCGACGCATAGGAGCCAAAACCTTCACTGACATGGCCGGTCGATCCGTGAAACACGCCGCGTATGCGCGTCATGTCAATGTTCAGTGCGTCAGCGGCGATTTGCGCGAAGATGGTTTCCAGGCCCTGACCGATGGCGGACGCGCCGGTGTAGACCGACACCATGCCGTCGGGCGCGAGCGTCATCCGCGCGTTTTCTTTTGGACCGCTGGCGCCGCCTTCGACATAACAGCCGAGGCCCAGGCCATGATAACGGCCATCGATCAGCTGGCCCTGCATCGCCGATTTTTGCGTCCAGCCGATTTCGGCCAAACAACGATCCAGCGTTTCACGATAGTCGCCGCTGTCGAATTCGCCGCTGCTGCCATACGGCTGCACGGTGGCCAGCACATACGGCATGTCGCCCTGCTGCACCAGATTGCGCCGCCGGAATGCCACGCGGTCAATGCCCAAGTCTTTGGCGGCGATATCAAATAAGCGTTCGCGAAAAAAATCGGCCTCAAATCGCCCTGGCCCGCGATAACTCGCGGCGGGTGTCTTGCTGGAAAGTCGCATGTCCACCGCCATGTGCAGGTTCGGCACGTGATAGGACCCGGCGATCATTTGCGCGAGATTGCGCGGCGCGGTCACCGCGTTGGGCCGCAGATACGCTCCCATGTCCGCGTGCGCGTGCCCGCGCAGCGCGAGCACCGTGCCATCAAGACGACAGGCGATTTCAAGTTCACAGGCGGCCTCGCGCGCATGCGCGGAAGCGGTGAAATGCTCGCTGCGTGTTTCAATCCATTTCACCGGCTGTGCGAGTCTGCGCGCCGCATACGGAACCCAGAAATCCTCGGGATAAAACTCGCCGCGCATGCCGAAACCACCGCCGGTATCGCTTTCATTAACGGCGATGGCGTCCGCCGGCAACCGCATCAGCGTGGCCAGCAGCGCGCGAATGGCGAACGGCACTTTCATGCTGCCCCACACGTTGAGCTTGCCGCGCGCGGCATCCCAGTCCGCGAGCACACCGCGTGTTTCCATCGGCATGGCGCCGTGCCGCTGCACCTGAAAACGCTCACGGCGCGTGTACGGCGCGTCACGAAACGCGGCCTCGGCGTCGCCACGCGCGGCCGTGATGGTCATCGCAAGATGCGTACCGTGTTCTTCGAACAGCCAAACATTTTCCGGCGCCGCGTTCGCGCCACCGGTCACCGCGGGCAACGGTTCGAGATCCATGTTAATGGCGGCCACGGCATCTTCGGCCTGCGCCACGGTGCCCGCCACCACCACTGCGACCGGCTCGCCCACGTAGCGCACCTTGCCGTGCGCAATCACCGGCTGTTCAAAACGCGCGAGTTCCGGTCGCGGTTCCATGCGCAGCGGTATTTTGGCAACCGGTGCGGGCAAATCGGCCGCGCTGTAGACGGCGTGAACGCCGGGCAGGGTCAGCGCTTTTGAAACGTCCAGCGCACGCAGGCGCGCATGTGCCAGCGGACTGCGCAAAAACGCGACATGCAGCAAACCGCCTGGCTGTTCATCATCGACATAACGCCCCAGCCCGCGCAGCATGCGCGCGTCTTCTAGGCGTTCCATCGCGCGACCGATGTAGGCGCTTTTGGCGGATCCGGGTTTCACGAAAAGAACCCCTCGCCTGCGGCCCCGGCGCTACGCTCTCCCCGGCCGTTCTCCCTAGGAAAGAAGGGCGGTTTATTCCCTCTCACTCCGGGATGGGGACCAAGGGCGAGGGAACTCGATAGAACCGAAATCACGCGCGGCAAAAACTATTTATTCTGAAACTTCGCCGGCCGCTTTTCGATAAACGCCGCCAGCGCTTCTTTGGCGTCCGCGGTATGGCGCAGCTTGGTGTTCATGGTGTTCTGCATGTCGAGAAACTGCTCCGCGCTTTGATCGTGCGCACGATGCAGCGCCTGTTTGGTCATGCGCACGGCAATCGGTGCCTTGCTGTTGAGCTTGCGCGCCAGCGCCATGGCTTCGTTTATCAGTTCGCCGTGCGGCACCACCTTGTTGACGATGCCCCACGCCTTGGCCTGCGCGGCGTCGAACGGTTCGCCGAGCATGCAAATCTCGGTGGCGATGGCCATGCCCACCAGGCGCGGCAAATAATACGCGGAAGCCTCGGCCATCAAGCCGCGCTCGACAAAATTACAGCCGAAGTTGGCCTGCTCGCTGGCAATGCGAAAATCCGCCGCGAACGCCATGTTGTTGCCCGCGCCGCGCGTGACGCCATTCACCGCCGCGATCACCGGCTTCGACAACTCGCCGAACGCCAGGGGGTAGTAATACCGCACGTCAAACATCGGCTGCGCGGTAATGCTGTTGCCGCCGCCCGCACTTTCGGCTTGCGCGCGCGCCTTAAGGTCCGCGCCGGAACAAAACGCACGGCCGGCGCCGGTCACGATAATCGTCCACACCGCCGGATCGTACTCGGCCTTCTGCACGGCATCGGCGATTTCGTGACGCATATCGGTGTCGATGGCATTGAGCCGTTCGGGACGATTGAGCGTGAGGATGCCAGTGTGTTCGCGGACTTCCCACAGGAGGGTTTTGTACATTTCTTCTCCGATCAAATAATTCAGTGCTGATTCAAAAAGATTCCGCGGGAGCGGGCACTATTTCCCCGCCGGTTTGAACTTCGGCGTGCGTTCCCGATCCCCCGGGTTATCCCAGCCTTTCCAGTTGGGTTTGCGTTTTTCCGCAAACGCCTTGCGCGATTCCACGCGGTCCGACAGCGCGCCGTGGTTGTGCAACAGCTTGGCGTAGGCCTCGAGTTCATCGGACACGCGCCCGCGCATGGCGCGTGTCATGTGCAGCGTGTTCACGCGCGAGGCCGGCGGCAAACTCAGCAGGTGATCGGCCATGGCACGCGCCTCGGATATCAGTTTGTCCGCGTCGGCAAGGCGATTCAGGTAGCCCAGCCCATACAGCCGTTCGGCGGTAAAGCGAAACGCAAATGCAATTTCAGTGGCGATGGCGTGCGGCAGATTGTTGACCACGCCGTGGCTATGACCACCCAGCAACCAGCGCTTGGCCTCGGACGATTCAAACGTCGCGCCGCGCACCGACACGCGAAAATCGGCGCGCTCGGTAAGCATGAAACCGCCGCCCATGGCGAAGCCGTTGATCGCCACGATCACCGGTTTATCCAGCGTGCCGTCGTTGTAGGGATTCTCTTTTTTTGCGGCCTCCGGCGAGGCGCCCACCCGGCCTTTTTCCACCGACTCTTTCATATCCTCGCCAGCGCAGAACGCGCGTCCGGTGCCGGTGAAGATCGCCACCTCCAGATCCTTGCTGTCGCGAAACTCGCACCACGCATCGGCGAGCAGGTTGCGCATCTCCGTGCCCAGCGAATTCATGCGCTCCGGACGGTTCAGACGGATGGTCATCACGCCATCGTTACGCTCGACTTCGACAAAACTCATGCGGCTCTCCTTGAAGATTGATACGTCATCATACCCTTGCCTTCGCAACCATCGCTGCCAATGGTTTCTATCGTTCTTATCGTCTATTCCCCGGTGCATCCACGCGCCAGATGTGATCGCGCCAATGCCACGCGATCAACGCGGTGCAAGCCAGCCCAAACACGCAATACGCCGTGGCGGTAACACGATAACCATGGTTCGCTATCAATGGCCCGGCCACCAGCAAGCCGATGGGCACGCCGTAAATCATCAGTGTGCGTATCCCCATGACGTGGCCGCGAAACCCTTCTTTCGTGGTCCGCAGCAGCATGGCGGAGAGCGGCACCATGCTCATGCTTTGCGCACACCCCGCCAGCATGATCATCGGTATGCCGCCGGTGAAGCCCGGCATTTGCGCGAACAGCAGCGTCATGGTGTACCAGACGCCGCAAAAAATGATCATCATGCGCGCGGGTGGCAGCCGGTAGCCGATGCGCGTCAGGATGATCGACCCCATCAACGCGCCAAACGCAAAACTCGCGGCGAGGTAGCTGAGGCCGGTCTGATCGGTGTGATACACATCCTTGGCCACCGCCGGCAGCAGGCTGTTGGTGAGCGGAAACGCGCACAGGTTCACCAGAAACGCGACCGTCATGGCCGCGCGCAGGTGCGGGGTGTGCCATACGTAAACCATGCCGTTGCCCAAATCGCTCAGCGTGGACGCCGGACGGCTTTCGCGCGAACCCGGCTTGCCCGCCACTTGCAGGCTCAGCAGCAGTGCACAGCCGTAAAAGCACGCGATGGCAATATACGCGTTCGCCATGCCCAGCCACGCCGCCAGCGCCGCGCCCGTCAGCGCGCCGAACACGCGCGCGGAATCCTGCGTGGTGCGCGACACGCTGGTGGCGCCGATGATATTGGTCGACGGCATGGTTTCGCCCAGTAGCGTGTAGCGCAGCACCAGATCGGCGGGCCGTACCATGCTAAGACACGCGCCGATCACCAGCACATGCCACGGCAACAGGAGCCCCGTGAGCGTAAGCGTCATGGTGATGGCCGCCACCACCGTGTAGGCAAACCGCAGGCCACAATAGGTTTTTTTAACGCCGATGCGCTGCCCCGTGACGCCCAGCACCGGCGCCATCAGCGTGCCCAGGTATTGCAACGCGCCGAACATCGTCAGCATTACCACCGACTTGGTTTCAACCAGAATAAACCACGCCAGCAGAATATTCTCCATCTCCAGCGCCCACGAGGTGAGCATGTCGGCGCTCCACTGAAAACGGAAACTGCGCACGCCAAATGGCGCCAGCGCCGGCACCCGCACGGCGGCCGGCGTGACGCCCGCGGTGTTTTTATTGTCCATGGCGCCCATGGTGTTCACGGCGAGTCCGCATTGCCGACTGCATTCGGTGGGGAGAGAGAATCATGGGTAGCAGGGATTATTGCATTGCTGCGCACTTTACGCGAAACAGTACAATGGATGCCGTCCACCATCCGATTTGCACCACCAGCCAGCACCATCAAACAGGAGACTCTCATGAGCCAAGCTCTCGCCGGTCTGCGAGTGATCGACATGACGCACAATCAGGCGGGACCCGCCTGCGCACAGATGATGGGGTTTCTGGGTGCCGATGTAATCAAGCTTGAAGAACCCAAGGGCGGCGACATCGCGCGCGCCCAAAACAACGATGAACTGTTCTTCCTCCAGTTCAATGCCAACAAGCGCAGCCTCACGCTGAATCTGAAAACCGACGAAGCTAAGGCGCATTTCAGGAAAATCATCGCGCAATCCGATGTGCTGATCGAAAACTTCGGCCCCGGCGCGCTCGACCGCATGGGTCTCGGCTGGACCGAGTTGCAGAAAATCAATCCGCGCCTGATCTACGCCACCATCAAGGGCTTCGGCACGTACGGCCCGCATGCGCACATGAAAAGTTTCGAACCCATCGCGCAGGCGATGGGCGGCGCCATGTGCATCACCGGCTACGCGGACGGGCCGCCCACCTTTAACTGGCCCTCCATCGGCGACAGCGCCACCGGCATGCATATGGCCATCGCCATCCTCGCCGCGGTCAACCAGCGCCACGCCACCGGCCGCGGGCAACATGTTGAAGTGTCGATGCAGGAATCGGTGCTGAACCTGATTCGCATCAGCCTGCGCGAACACCAACGCAACGGCGTACCCGTGCGCAGCGGCAATCAACTCGGCAAAACAGTGCCGGGCACGGCTTATCCATGCGCGCCCGGCGGCCCCAACGACTGGGCGTATATCTACGCGCCGCCGCAGATGTGGAGTGCTGTGTGCAAGGTGCTGGGGCGCCCCGAACTCGAGCAAAATCCACTGTTCAAAACTGCCAACGACCGCTGGACCAACCGCGTGGCACTCGATGCCATCGTCGGCGAGTGGACCTCCACCCGCACCAAGTACGAGGTGATGAAGTTGATGGGCGACGCCGGCGTACCCGCCGGCGCGTGTCAGGACACCGGCGAGGTGCTGGCCGATCCGCACTTGAAGGCACGCGACATGATCATCGAAATGGATTATCCGGCGCGCGGAAAATTCAAGACGGTGGGCTGCCCGTTGAAGCTATCGGAATCACCGGCGCGCCTCACCCGTCCGCCGATGCTCGGCGAACATACCGAGAGCGTGCTGGCTGAACTCTGCGGGGTCGCCCCCGCGGACGTGCAGCGCATGAAACAGGCGGGCGTGGTCTGACAACACACGGCTGATCGCATGAACCGGTTCGGATCTCGCCGTGCAGGCAACGAAGGCGGCGGGCAGGCGCAGCGATATGACCTGTTTGACGGCATGCCTGAGCGCCGTTACATTGCGGCAACCGCGACGCTGATACAGCAACGCATTTAGAAATTTTTATCCAACCAACGGAGTGTCCGATGCCTGACCTGCTGGAATCCATCGAAGACGGTATAGCCGTCCTCACCCTGAATCGTCCCGAAGCGCTGAACGCCTTGTCGATGGACATCCGCCACGGCTTGCTGAACGCCCTGGAGCGTTATGCCGACGACAGCAGCGTGCGCTGCATTGTGACCACCGGTGCCGGGCGCGCGTTCAGCTCGGGCGGCGACGTCAAGAGCATGGGTGACCGCGCCGCGCAAGGCTTTGAAATGCGGGCGCGCGGCCTGCAGTTCTCCGGCAGCATCCCGATGGCGATCCGCAAGCACCCCAAAGTAGTCATCGGCATGGTCAATGGGGTTGCGGCTGGCGCAGGCATGAGTCTGTCGATGGCGTGCGATCTGCGCATTGCAGGTAAATCGGCGCGCTTCACCACGGCGTTTCTGAAAATAGGTTTGTCGGGCGACTGGGGCGGCACCTGGACGCTGACGCGGCTGGTGGGCACCGCCAAGGCGCGCGAACTGTTTCTGATGCCCGACATGATCAGCGCGGACGAAGCGCTGAAACTCGGCATCGTCAACCGCTTGGCGGAAGACGCCGATTTGCGCAGCGCCACGATGGACATCGCGCGGCGCATCGCCGACATGCCGCCCGTGGCGGTGGCGGCTATCAAGCGCAACCTCTTCTCCGCCGAGACCGATAGTTTCGCGGAGACGCTGGATAAAGAAGCCTACAACCAGGCGCGTTGCTCGCAAACCGAAGATCACCGGGAAGCGGTCGCCGCCTTCAAGGAAAAACGCAAGCCGGTGTTCAAGGGACAGTAATCCGGGACGAACCCGTGGCGTGCGCGAACTTGCCGCACGCCACGTTGCCCGGTGACGGGAAGCCCTATCGACACGCATCCACGCCATTGACCGCGGCACCGCCGCCCTATACATTTGCCCGCGACAACCCGCTGAAGTTGAAATTTCCACCCAAGCCAATTCCATGAGCACGCAATCATGATCCACACCAAAGACGGCACCGAAGTCATTGAAAACCTGCAAGCAGTGAACTCCCCCGGCACCGGCGTCGAACACTGGGGCTCGTCGTATTTCGGGCCACGCTACAGCACGGCGGAAATTTCTTCCGGCCCGCAGGCGCTGATGACGCAGATGGCCGCGAACGAAACCATACTGCCGCACTTTCACGGTGTTGCGCAGTTCCAGATATTTCCGGCGGGCGTGGGGGTAATGGGCAAAACCGAAGTGCGTCCGCTGATGCTGCAGTACAAGGATCATCACAGCGCGTACGGGCCGCTGCTCGCCGGGCCGCACGGCTTGACGTTCATCGCGCTGCGCAATCGCATCGGCGATTCCGCGCCGGTGTATCTCAGCAAACCGGGCTACAAGGAAAAACTCAAACCCAGCAAGCGGCGCAACTGGATATCCCCGCATATATCGCTGTCCACCCGGCCGGTATTGCAGTTCCGCAAGGAAGTCTCTTGGGAACCGGTATTCGATCCGGAAAAAGTCATCGCCGACGAAATGTCCGCGCAATTGCTGCGCCTCGGCGCCGGCATGTCGGCAATGGGACCGGACCCGAAGTCCGGCGGCGGCTATTACATCTATGTCGCCAACGGCAGTCTGGCCAGCAATGGCCAAAGCCTGCCCACGGGGTCGATGGTTTATGTCGAACCCACCGAAGATGCGTATGAAATCAAGGCGGGCCGCATCGGGCTTGAAGCGTTGGTAATGCAATTTCCCAAGGATGACGATTAGCCGTCGGCGCAAAAAGCGCGTTCGTCCAGACTTTGCGCGGATGCGTTGCGCCTGTTCAACCACTCCAGCGCGCGATTGCTTCGAAGAAATGTAATTCAGCCGACGCTACTGCGGTTCGCGCGGTTTGACCCGATATCGGGCGCGGGACGGACATCGTCACGTCAGCCTGCACAGAAATAGACTGCCGCGAAAACGTGGCGTAAACGACCGCCCCAAGGGAGAACACCATGGATTTACAGGTCTACGGCATGCGCAACGTGATGGAACAGGCAACGACGCTGATGGCCGTGGACGCCATGTCCGGCGGCACCGCAACCGTGCAGCATGGCAACGTGGCCCATCTGGTCGGCGCCGACGCGTCGATGAATTCCGCCGCCGTCATCGGCACGGCCGAGGCCAAGGCCATTTCAGCGGAAGCCGCGCAGCCCGTGGCCGATGTGGCAACGAATTACGACACGCAGTTCCTGCGCTTTGCGGCAAAGCGGCCCGACATGCGTATTCTGTTTACCGTCACGCGCGGCCTTTATCACATCGTTGCACGTCGCTCGGCGGGCATCGCCACCGTGAAGGATTTGCGCGGCAAGCGCGTGGGTACTTTCCCGCGCACCTCGGCGGCCTACTATTTATCGCGCGAGCTCGACGCCCACGGCCTGCAAGAATCCGACGTCGAGATCGTGGGTCTCGCGCCGATTTTCGAGCTTTCCAAGGCCATCATCGAAAAACGCGTGGACGCCATCTGCATCTGGGAACCCGGCTCGCAGGCGGCGAAAGACGGCCTCGGCGCGGACGCCATCGAACTTAAAACACCCGGCGTGTTTGCCTCGGTGTTCAACCTCAACACCACCGCCGCCAAACTCGCCGATCCCGCAAAGCGCAGGCAGATGGTCGAACTCACGCGTCACATCATCCGCGCCTCGAAGATCGTGAAGGAAAACCCGCAGATCGGCTGCGACTGGCTGGCCAAGGCCAGTGGGTTCGACGCGGGATTGATTGCAAGGGCGTTTCGGTTCCACGATTACGGCCCGCTTATCGTCCCGAATCACCTCGATATTCTGGTGGATCAGGACCAATGGATCGCGCGTGAACAAGGCCGCGCACCGCGCACGCGCGAGGCGCTGGCTACGCTATTCGATTACAGTGTTTACCAAGAGGCTATCGCCAGTCTTTAGATTCGAACACGCAACGCGATGCGCCCATCGTTCGAAACCGTATTGATGGCTTCGCTGGCCGGCGTTGTTTGCACGCTGACGCCATTCGCAAGCGCGGCACAACCCGCGGCGGCAGCTTATCCGGTGCGTCCGATTCGACTGGTGGTGCCGTCCCCGCCCGGCGGCGGCACCGATATTCTGGGTCGCATGGTCGCGCAGAAACTCACCGCCGCCCTCCGCAATCAGATCATCATCGACAATCGCGGCGGCGCCAGCGGCATCATCGGCAGCGAAATTGTTGCGCGTGCCGATCCGGACGGCCACACGCTGTTACTCTGCTTTACCACGCACGTCACCAATCCCACGCTCTACCCGAAGATGCCCTACGACACGGTGCGTGATTTCGCGTCGGTGGCGATGGTCGGCTCCATCCCCGCCGTGCTGGTGCTGCACCCCTCGATACCGTCGCAAGATGTCAAGGCATTCATCGCCTATGCCAAAGAGCGGCCCGGCAAACTGGTGTACGGCTCGGCCGGCAACGGCAGCGCGTTGCATCTTGCGGCGGTGCTGTTCAACATCATGACCGGCACCAGCATGACCCACGTGCCCTACAAGGGGAGCGCCCCTGCGTTGACTGACGTGCTGGGCGGGCAACTCAATCTGATGTTCAGCAACATCGTCTCCGCCCTGCCGCATGCGCGCGGCGGCAAACTGCGCGCGCTCGCGGTGACCAGCGCAAAACGCCTGGCCAGCGCGCCGGAACTGCCCACGCTCGCCGAATCCGGCCTGCCCGGCTACGAAGCCACGGCGTGGTACGCGCTATTTGCGCCCGCACGCACGCCGGCGGCCATCGTCAACAAACTCAACGGGGAAGTTAACACGCTGCTGAAAATGCCCGATGTCACGGAACGCATGCAGAGCCTCGGCGCGGAATCCGTGGCCATGTCGCCGCGCCAACTCAGCGCGTATGTCGAAACCGAAATCGTGAAATGGGGCAAGCTGATAAAAGCGTCGGGGGCAACGTTGGATTGACGTTGCCTACTCCGCCCGCACATTGGCGTCGCGCGCCACCTGCCGCCAGCGCGCGATGTCGGCGACAATGAACTGCGTCAACTGCTCGCGCGTCATCGTGCTGGGCTCGGCACCCTCCGCGGCAAAGCGCTGTTTGAGTTCCGCCGATTGCAGCGCCTTGGTGAGTTCAACCGCGAGGCGGTTGATGATTTCAGCGGGTGTATTTGCCGGCGCGGCGATGCCCCACCAGTAATCGGCCCGATAGGTTGCATAACCGGCCTCGGCGATGGTCGGAATATCCGGCAAAAACGCACTGCGCTTTTCGCTGCCCACGGCGAGCGCTTTCAAACGCCCGGCCTGCACCTGCGACATCACCGACGGCGGGCTGGTCATCGCCAGTTGCAAATGCCCGCCCAGCAAATCGGTAAGTGCGGGCGCGATGCCCTTGTACGGCACGTGCACGATGTTGATGCCGGCCATGCGGCGAAACAATTCCGTGGCCAGTTGTGTGTAGCTGCCAATGCCGGGTGTGCCGTAATTGATCTGCCCGGGACGCGCTTTCGCAAGCGCCACCAGCTCCTTGATGTTTTTTACCGGCAGCGACGGATGCACCACCGCCAGCAGCGGCGCGCGCGCCATCATGCCAACAAACACAAAATCGTTGAGCGTGTCGTAAGGCATCTTCGCACGCAGCGCAGGGTTTGCAACAAACGATGCCTGTATGTTCAGCAGGCTGTAGCCGTCGGGCGCTGACTTTGCCACGTTGTCCGCGCCGATCATGCCGGCGGCGCCCGCGCGATTATCGATCACGACTTGCTGGCCCAGACCGGGACTCATCGCCTGCGCGGTGATGCGCGACAACACATCGTTGCTGCCGCCCGGCGGCACCGGCACCACCAGCCGTATCGGTTTCGCGGGGTAGGCCTGTCCCGCGCCTGTCGAAGTGGGCTGCGCCTCGGCCCCGGCAACGAGATATCCAAAAATAAGCAATAAAAACAAATATTTATGCATATTCCACCCTATCTGAATTGCCCGTGACATGCCCTGACGACCGTGCATCGCGCGACACAACCCGATAACGCCCTTTTCACGCTCACCATTTGCCAGCGCGTGCAGCCTGCTGATGCAGTGTAAGGTAACGTCAGCGTGAATACACTAAATTACCGAACCGCGGTGAAAACCGCGGCTCCCCAACGACCTTCATGCAACCGTGAAAAGGAGATTCAAATGAACAAAATCATCGCAGCAGGTTTCGCAATGACGCTGGCCTTTGCCTCGTTTTCTTCGCAAGCGGCGGATAGCGCAAAGGGCGGCAGCGCCATGCTGGCGCCCGCTGCCGACATCAAGTGGAACGACGTGCCCGGCTTTGCAGGCCTGAAAATGGCAACCCTGGATGGAGATCCTGCCAAGGGCACGCATCATTCCATGATCAGGTTCGCGGGCGGATTTGCATCGCCCTTGCACCATCATTCCTCTGATCATTTTGCGACAGTCGTCGCAGGCACGCTCGTGCTTACGGTTGACGGCAAGGACACGAAACTTCCGCCAGGCTCGTTCTTTTCGTTCAAGGGCAAGCAAAAACATATCACCAAGTGTGAGGCAGGGGCCGACTGCATATTGTCCGTGGATGTTCGCGGCAAATGGGACGTGGTCAGGGAAGATACCAAGGCGACCGGCAAGAAATAGTGGCAAACGCCATTGAGAATCGTCCATCCCGGCCAATGCGCCGGGATGGACGAAAAGCCGCCACGCGGATTGGAAACCATCCATCGCGCACCACGTGGGCCTGATTGGCGCGCAGACGCACGCACGCGCCACAACAGCACGAACAGTACAGGACACAACCAAGATGCGCGTTGAGCAGAATCGCCATCGCCAACAGCGACGCTGCGGTAATGGGATAATTACAGGTTCACGGGTCTACATTGATCCACCTTGAAGGAGAAATCATGAAAACCGCCATTACCATTTTTTCGCTGATCGTCTCGGCCAACACATGGGCGCAACCGGCGTGGCCCGCCAAATCCATACGCTTTATTGCGCCCTTCGCGCCGGGCGGCGGCACTGATTTCATCGGTCGCGTCGCCGCGCAAAAACTCACCGAGGGCATCAAGCAGCAAGTGATTGTCGACAACCGTCCGGGCGCGGGTGGCACGCTGGGCGCGGAACTCGGCGCGAAAGCGCCGCCCGACGGCTACACCTTCACCATCATTGCAGGCAGTTACTCGGTGAACCCGGCCATCTACAAAATCGCGTTTGATCCGGTCAATGACATCACACCGGTGATCCAGTTTTCCCAAGGGCCGCTGCTGGTGGTGGTGCATCCCGCCCTGCCGATCAAAAACGTGAAAGACATGATTGCGCTGGCCAAGTCCAGACCGGGCGGCTTGAGCTTTGCATCCAGCGGACAAGGCAGCATCGTACATCTGGCGACAGAACTCTTTTTGTACACGGCCGGCATCAAGGCCGTGCATATCCCCTATAAAGGCACCGGCCCGGCCATCACCGACACCATCGCCGGCCAGACGCAGTTCCTGTTTGGCAGCATCGGCGTGGTCATGCCGATTGTGAAGCAAGGCCGGCTGCGTCCGGTGGGCGTAACCACCGCCAAGCGGCTGGGCGTATTGCCCGACGTGCCGACGCTGGCTGAATCAGGCGTCAAGGACTACGACGTCGTGCTGTGGCACGGACTCGTCGGCCCAAAAGGCCTGCCGCGCCCCATCGTCGATCGGGTCAACAGCGAGCTCAACAAGGGACTCAAAGCCAAGGACATGGAAGAAAAACTCGCGGTGGACGGCGTGTCACCGGCGGGTGGCACCCCCGAACAATTCGCCGCCACCATCAAGCGCGACATCGACACCTGGCGCAAAGTAGTGCAGCAGGCTGGCGTCAAGGCGGAATAACACCGAAAAGCACTTCAAGATCCGCCCACGGGCGGCACGATGGTGTGCGTGTTCGGCGCCACCCTGGCACTGGCCGGCACACTGCGGCCGCTGCTGCGCGGCGGGCAGGCGGTGGCGCGCGGCGCGACATCAGCGCCAAGTGTTGCGTCACCCTCATTTTCGGCGGCCTTTGCCATCCGCACATCACCAAGCGTGTGATAATCCGCGCATTCAAAACAACGGCAACTGTAGGGGCGTGAATCGCATGAACCTCGATCTCAAGGGAAAATCGGTGCTGGTCACCGGCGGGAACCGCGGCGTGGGCCTCGGCATTGCACTGGCATTCGCGGAAGAAGGCGCGAATGTCGCCGTCTGCGGCCGCGACAAGGCGGCATTGGCGGAAGCCGAAGCGAAGATCGCGGCGAAAGGCGTCAAGGCCAAGGCCGTCGCGGTCGATTTGTTCACCGCCGAAGGATGCAAGGGCGCGGTGCAGGCGGCAGTGGACGCTTTCGGCGGACTGGATGTGCTGGTCAACAACGCGTCGACAACCATCAGCGGCAACATCGAGACCCTCGACGACGAAGGACTGATGGAGCGGCTGCAGGGCAAGACCCTCGCCTACATGCGTTGCTGCCGCGCGGCCCTGCCGCACCTGCGCAATTCAGGGCGCGGCCGCGTCATCTGCATCGGCGGCAGCGCCGCGCGCCACGCCGGCGCCACCGCACTGCCCAGCGCGCTCGGCAATTCGTCGATCATCGCCTTCGTCAATCAGTTCAGCAAGACGGTGGCGCCACAAGGCATCACCGCGAACGTCGTGCATCCGCCCTTCACCAAGACCGACCGCTATCCGAAGCGCCTCGCCGCGCGGGCAAAGGAACTCGGTGTGAGCGAGGAAAAAGCCGAAGCGAGCTTCATTAAACAGTTCCCGATTGGCCGCCTCATCGAGCCGAAGGACATCGCGCCGCTGGTGCTGTTCCTCGCATCGCCGCTGGCCTCGGCGATTACCGGACAGAGCATCGCCGTCGATGGCGGCTCGACGCCGGGCATACACTACTGACGGGTTGCACTGCCGCGCGCCGATCAGCCGCTGCTCGATGTGGTGGCGTAAGCTCCCCCGTCAAGCG
>DHVE01000057.1 GCA_002412495.1 Betaproteobacteria bacterium UBA5216 | reverse complement strand
GGGCGGTGCGATTGGTTTTGTCGGGCTGATGATGCCGCACGCGGTGCGCCTGATGGGGGTGACACGCCATCGGGTGTTGTTGCCCGTGTCGGTGCTGGCCGGCGGCAGTTTTCTCACGCTGGCGGATACCTGCGCGCGCACGCTGTGGGCGCCGCAACAATTGCCGGTGGGCATCTTTACCGCGTTGATCGGCGTGCCGTGCATGCTTTATTTGCTGACGCGGCGCGCATGACGCTTGCCTGTCATAACGTCACCTTGACAGTCGCGGGCCGCACCTTGTGCCGCGATCTCACGTTCACGGTAAAACCGGGCGAAGTGTGGGGCGTGCTCGGCCCCAACGGCAGCGGCAAGACCACCCTTCTGAATGTGCTGGCGGGCCTTGCCACGCCCATGAGTGGTAGCGTGACGCTAAATGAACAACCCGTGGTGCGGATGCCCGCCGCCGCGCGGGCACGGGCCGTCGGCGTGTTGCCGCAACACGAAGAAAGTGAGTTCTGGGGCACCGTGCTGGAGTATGTCAGCCTCGGGCGGTTTCCGCATGCGCATCCTTGGCCGGCGTGGCGGGACGGGCAAGCCGGGGACGAGACCGCCGCGCACGGCGCGTTACAACGCGTGGAGCTGGCGGATTTTGCCGCGCGGCATTTTGCAACGCTATCGGGCGGCGAGCGCCAGCGCGTGCGCATCGCGCAATTGCTGGCGCAGTCGCCGCGATTTCTATTGCTGGACGAGCCACTGCAACATCTGGATTTGCGCTATCAGAGCCGGATGCTGGCCTTGGCAGCCGCGCTGGCGCGAGACGAGAGACCGCCCCGTGGCGTGGTACTGGTGCTGCATGACGCGCTGTGGCCGGCGCGCGCGTGTACGCACGCCCTGCTGCTTGATGGGGCTGGCGGCGCGCTGGCGGGCGCGGCCGATGCCGTATTGACGCAAAAAAACCTCGAAGCCCTGTTCGGCTGTGCCTTGCAACCCGCCGGCGACCGCATGACGGCGGGCTTTGTGCCGGCGGACACGTTTTGAAATCCGCCCGCGGGCACGAGTGGATGCCCGTCCGCGGGCACGGGTGGGTTCCGGCCCGCGCTATAATTCGCGGCTCATGATTAAAAAGCTGATAGGCCGGGTTTTTTCCGGAAAGATGTTTGGCGGGCGCGGCAAGTCGCGCGCCCATGTGATTCCGTTCAAGGAACACGGCGTGGTGCGCGAGCAAATCAGCGCGTGTGCTTTGAGCGTTACCGACACCCTGCAGGCCAGGGGTTATGCCGCGTTCGTGGTGGGCGGCGCGGTGCGCGACCTTTTGCTCAAGCGGGAACCGAAAGATTTTGACGTGGCGACCAGCGCGACGCCCGAAGAGGTGCGCGGCCTGTTTCGCCGCTCGCGCATTATCGGGCGGCGTTTCCAGATCGTACACGTGATGTGCGGTCGCGAGACGGTGGAGGTTTCCACGTTCCGCGCGTCCCACGATGCCGCCGAGGGCGGCGACGATATCGCCAAGGGCAAGACCGACGAGCACGGCCGCATCCTGCGCGACAATGTGTTCGGCAATCAGGAGCAGGACGCCACGCGGCGCGATCTTTCCATCAATGCCTTGTTCTACGATCCGTCTACCCAGCAGGTGCATGATTATCACGGCGGCGTCGCGGATCTGAAGAAAAAACGCCTGCGCATGATCGGCGATCCGGTGCAGCGCTATCGTGAAGATCCGGTGCGCATGCTGCGCGCCGTGCGTTTTGCCGCCGCGCTGGATTTCGAAATTGATCCGGCCACCCGCAAACCCATCCGCGAGTTGGCCGACCTGCTGCAAAACGTGCCGCCCGCGCGGCTGTTCGATGAAATGCTGAAGCTGCTGCTCTCGGGCCATGCGGTCGAAACCGTGAAGCGCCTGCGCAAGGACGGCCTGCATCACGGCCTGCTGCCGTTGCTCGACGTAATTCTGGAGCAACCGCTGGGCGAGCGTTTTGTCATGCTCGCGCTGAAAAATACCGACGCGCGTATTCGCGGCGAAAAAGGCGTGTCGCCGGCGTTCTTGTTTGCCACGCTGCTATGGCACGAAGTGCTGGCGGCATGGAAATCCATCGAGAAGGGCGGCACACCCGCGATTCCCGCGCTCTACAAAGCGATGGATCAGGTGATGCAGGCGCAGGCCGAAAAACTCGCGATTCCGCGACGCTACGGCGGCGACATGAAGGACATCTGGGCCATGCAGCCGCGTTTCGAGCAACGGTCGGGGCGGCGTCCGTATCGATTGCTGGAACTGCCGCGTTTTCGCGCGGGTTACGATTTTCTGTTGCTGCGTTGCGAGAGCGGCGAGATCGATGTGGAGTTGGGCGAGTGGTGGACACAGTTTCAGGACGCCAACGAATCCACGCGCGAGCAAATGCTGAAAGCCGACAGCGGCCCGGCCAAAAAACGTCGCCGCCGCCGAAAACCCAGATTGCCCGCGGACGCGGCGGATGCGCCGGAAGTGTAATCAGGTGCCGCAAATCGCTAACATCGCTTATGTCGCGCTGGGCAGCAATCTCAAGGAGCCGCGGCGCCAGTTGCAGGCGGGCTTTGATGCGCTCGCGCGCCTGCCCGGCACGGAATTGATCGCGCGATCGTCGTTGTATGCCAGCGCGCCGGTGGGGTATGCCGATCAGCCCGATTTTGTAAACGCCGTGGCGGCGATACGCACATCCATGTCGGCGCGCGCCTTGCTCGATGCGCTGCTCGACATTGAGCGCGAACACGGTCGCATGCGCGCATTTCCAAACGCGCCGCGCACGCTCGATCTTGATATTGCCCTTTACGGTGAACAAGTGATACACGAACCCGGCTTGTCGATCCCGCACCCGCGCATGCACGAGCGCGCGTTCGTGATCGTGCCATTGGCGGAAATCGCGCCGGAAGTCCTGGTGCCAGGCCGTGGCCGCGCGCCAGTACGCGCCAGTGAGTTACTGGTCGGCGTAGACGTGACCAGTGTCACCAAACTGCAGGCGGTCGTCGCATGAAACTGCCCGAGCGTTTGCGTTACGTTGTCGTTGAAGGCCCGATCGGCGCGGGCAAGACCAGCTTGACGCGGTTGATGGCGGAGCGTTGCGGCGGCGTGACTTTGCTCGAAGACCCTGGTGCGAATCCGTTTCTCGCGGGCTTTTATCGCGACCCGCAACGCAATGCGCTGCCGGCGCAGTTGTTCTTTTTGTTTCAGCGCGCCAATCAGGTGCGCGATCTGACGCAGTCGGATTTGTTTCGCAAGGTGACGTTTGCCGATTTCATGTTCGAAAAAGATCCGTTGTTCGCGAGCCTGACCTTGCGCGACGATGAGTTAAAGCTCTATCACCAGATATACGCGCATCTGAAATTGCAGACGCCGGTGCCCGATCTGGTGATCTATCTGCAAGCCACGCCGCAAACACTGATCGAGCGCGTGGCGCGCCGCGCGGCTACCTATGAACGCGACATCAGCGACGATTATCTGGTGCGTTTGAGCGACACCTACACGCGCTATTTCCACCAGTACGATGCCGCACCGCTGCTGATCGTGAATTCAGACAATTTAAACTTTGTTGATTCCACGGCCGATTTTGATTTATTGTTGCAGCGCATCGCCGCCATGCGTGGCCCGCGCGAATTCTTCAGTTCCGGGCGTTAATCCCAAGGATTTTTTATAAGCATTTGTTTTTATTGATAAAATTATCATGCGAACCACGCTTTCCACGCTGCACAAGATGACGCAGGATGGTGACAAGATCACCATGCTGACTTGCTACGATGCGAGTTTTGCCGCGCTGCTCGAAAGCGCGGGCGTGGAAACCCTGCTGATTGGCGACTCGCTGGGCAACGTGTTGCAGGGACATGAAACGACATTGCCGGTCACGCTGCGCGACATTGTGTACCACACGGCGTGCGTGGCGCGCGGCGCGAAGCGCGCGTTCATCATCGGCGACATGCCGTTCGGCACGTTTCAACTCGGACCGGAAGACACTTTTCGTAACGCCGCTGAAATCATGGCGGCCGGCGCACAAATGGTTAAGCTCGAAGGTGGTAAGCCGATGGCGGACACCGTTTCCTATCTGGTGGATCGCGGCGTGCCGGTGTGCGGGCATCTGGGGCTTACGCCGCAATCGGTGCATCAACTCGGCGGCTATAAAGTGCAAGGCCGCCAACTGAGCGACGCCGAACGGCTGCTCGAAGACGCCAAACTGCTTGAAGAAGCCGGCGCGGGCATGCTGGTGCTGGAGGCGATTCCGTCGCCGCTCGCCAAACAGGTGACCGAGGCACTGACGATTCCCACCATCGGCATCGGCGCCGGCGTGGATTGTTCCGGACAAGTGCTGGTGTTGCATGACATGCTCGATGTGTTCCCCGGGAAAAAAGCCAAGTTCGTGAAAAATTTCATGCAGGGCGCAGGCTCGATACAGGCCGCGGTGGAGCGCTATGTAAAAGAAGTCAAAGCAAAAACGTTTCCCGATCGCGAGCATTCTTTTCTCGCATAACTTGCAGAACTCGCAGAACTAGCATAGCGCGACACACGTAACCGTCCCATCGCCGCGCACCTCACTCCTCACGCCTCACGCAGTAAAAATGGACATCATCCACTCCGTAGCCGCCTTGCGCGAACGCCTGCAGCGCGAGCCCAACAACGTGTTCGTGCCCACCATGGGTAACCTGCACGCGGGGCACATCCAGCTTATCAACATAGCCAAGCCGCGCGCGGCGTGTACCGTGGTGAGCATTTTTGTTAATCGCCTGCAATTTGGTCCACGCGAGGATTTCGACCGCTATCCCCGCACGCTCACCGCGGATTGTGCAAAGCTCGAAGCCGCTGGCGTCGACGTGGTCTTCGCGCCCGACGAAGGCGAAATTTATCCCGAGCCGCAGACCTACACTGTCGAGCCACCCGACATACAGCACATGCTTGATGGGGCGGTGCGCCCCGGCCACTTTCGCGGCGTGGCCACCGTGGTGCTGAAACTCTTTAACATGGTGAATCCGCACTCGGCGATATTCGGCAAAAAGGATTACCAGCAGTGCCTCGTGCTCAGCAGCATGGTGCGGCAACTGGCCTTGCCCATCGAGATTATTCTCGCGGAAACCGTGCGCGCGGAAGACGGCCTTGCGCTGTCGTCACGCAACACTTACTTGTCGCCTGACGAGCGCAAGGAGGCGCCGCGCCTGTATCAGATGCTGCAAAAGGCGCGTGAAGAATTGCAATCGGGCGCGCGCGATTATCAGCGTGTCGAACTCGACGTTATGGCCGATCTCGCGCATCACGGCTGGAAGCCCGATTACATCGCGGTGCGCAGGCAGGCGGATCTGTTGCCGCCCGAAAACGGCGAACGCAAGCTGGTGGTGCTGGCGGCGGCGCGCTTGGGCAAGACGCGCTTGATCGATAATGTCGAGGTGGAACGCAACTGATCGTTCTGATGCCGGGAGTTTTTATGTAATTTATTGTTTTTAAACGATAAAAAGGATATTCATGGCGACCATAGAAACCACCGGACAACTGCGCGCGATGTATCTGCCGGCGAAGGAGCGTGCCGTCAAAAAGCAGATGTCGCGTCTTGATCACCACTGCCGGAATTTTCTTGCGCTGGCGCGCTTTGCCGTGCTTTCTACGTGCGATGCCGACGGCAATATGGATGCTTCGCCGCGCGGGGGTGATGCGGGCTTTATCAAAGTGATCGACGACAACACCGTGATCATTCCCGACTGGACCGGCAACAACCGGCTCGATACATTCACCAATATCATCGATACCGGCCGCATCGGCGCGATTTTCCTGGTGCCGGGCGTGGACGAGGCACTGCGCATCAACGGCAAGGCAACCCTGCGCAACGACGAGGCGTTTACCTCGCTGTGCGAAGTCGCCGGGCGTTTTCCCAAGCTGGTGGTGCATATCGCCGTAAAAGAGGCCTATCTGCATTGCGCCAAGGCGATCATGCGCGCGCAATTGTGGGCGCCCGAGGCCAAAATCGAGCGCAAGGTGTTGCCGACCATGAATGAAATGCTGCGCGACCAGATTGGCGCGGGTCAGTTGAGCGAACCACTTGAGCCGCAGGATGTAATGCGGGCGCGGCATCAAGGCGAGTTGTATTCCACGCATTAACCGTCGCGGCACGGAGGGCAACATGCAGCCCGTATTTCATCTGAACTGGCTGGCGATCGCGGCGGCGGTCGTGGCCAATATCGGTATCGGATTCGTGTGGTACGGTCCCGTTTTTGGCAGCGCGTGGATGCACGAAATGGGACTCACACCCGATCACAAACCGGATCCGGCGGTGCTGAAACGTTCGATGATTCTTATGATCGTCGGCGCGTTCTTAACGGCTTATGTGCTGGCGCACACGGTGGCGGTGTGGCGTCCGTCCACGTGGAACGCGGGCACGGACGCGGCTCATGCGGTTTACGGTTTATCCACGGCCTTTTTCACGTGGATCGGATTTTTCGTGCCCGTGCTGCTGGCCGGCGTGGCATGGGAAAACAAATCGTGGAAACTCTTCGGCATCAACGCCGGATATCATTTTGTCGCGTTGCTGGCGGCGTCGATGATACTGGCGTACTGGCGCTGAGACCGTTTGTGCAAGGGGCTAATCCGCCTTGATGGCGGAGGCCTTGATGATTTTGCCCCACTTCGCCAGTTCCGATTTTATCTGCGCGGCAAATTCCTCCGGCGTGCTGCCGATGGTTTCGGAGCCAGCGTTAAAAAACAAATCGCGGATCTGTTTTTTCTGAAGAATTTGCACGATCTCGCGATTTAACCGGTTGATGATCGCCGGCGGCGTACCGGCCGGCGCGAGCACGCCATTGGTGGAGATGCACTCGAAACCGGGATATCCCGACGCGGCCACGGTGGGCAGCGACGGAAAGAGCGCCGTCGTTTGTTTCGTGGTGACCGCTATCGCACGCAGCCGCCCGCTGTTGACGTGCGGCACCACGGAGCCCGGCGTGCCGAACATGAATTTGACGTGACCGCCGGTCAGCGCCGTCAAGGCGGCCGAGCTGCTTTTGTAGGGAATGTGCGTAACGTTGATGCCCGCGGTGACCTTGAACAATTGCGCGGCCAGATGCGTCGAGGAACCCGTGCCCGCCGAGCCAAAATCGAGTTCGTCCGGTTTGGCTTTTGCAAGCGCCACCAGATCGGTCACCGATTTGACGGGCAGCGACGGGTACACCACCAACACGTTCGGCGACTGGTGCGCCAGTGTGATCGGTGCAAAGCTTTTGACGGGATCGTACGGCGCGTTTGCACGCATCAACGGCAGGAACAAGAGGCTGCTGCCGTTCATGAGTATCGTGTGTCCGTCGGGCGCCGCCCGCGCCACGGTCTCGGCGGGCACCACTTCACCCGCGCGATTGTCCACCACCACGCCCTGGCCCAGTGCGCGCGCCAGATCCGGCGCGATCAGGCGCGCGGCAAAATCAACGCCGCCGCCCACTTGGCCCATGGCGACGAAGCGGATGGGGCGTGTCGGATAAGTTTGTGCCTGCGCAAGACCCGCGCTGAAGATCATTGCGCCGACACAGGTGCGGGCTGCAAGCGCGCGAGCCGGCATGAACATGGGCAGGCAGTCTACATTTCAATCATGTCAAAATCAGTCTTGGTCGCCGAGCAATCCGGGCAACTCCAGGTTTCGGGCACATCCGCCCAGCGTGTGCCGGGCGCAATACCTTCGTCGGGCAAGCCGGCGGCCTCGTCGTAAACGAAGGCACACAACAAACACTGATAGGTTTTAAAGCCGGCAGCCGGTGCACGCGGCTTTTCATCCGCCTCGCGCGCCTTGACCTTGGGAAAATTCAGAATGATGGCCTCAAGACCTTGCGCGCCCGCAACAATCTCGAAGGACGGCTCATCGCGCCGGAGAAATACCACCGCGGGTGCCACGCGTTCCCTGTTTTCATGCATCAGGCTACCCTTGATTACCACCACGTACTGTCCGTCTCCGACGGAAGGGTCGGGCGACATCATTCGCGCGTTGGCGGCCATGGTGACGGTGCGCGTTGACAGGCCTTGCTCATCCCTGATTTCGGGAATGTCCTTCACATTAACGGCGGCGGCCTTCTCCGGAAAACTCACATTGGTGGTGACTTGCCACGGCTGGCGATTGGGTATCTGTTTCAGTTTTTCGAGCGACTGCGGAAAACGTTGCGCGCCCGAATCCAGCCGCGAACGCAGCACCATGAAAGCCCAGCCCGTGTCCTTGTCCGATTGCAACGGCCCATAGGGGGTGTAGGCGCGCGAGAAATGCACGTAGTAGGGCTTGACGTGATGCCGGCCGAATTCACCGGAGCCGTCCATGATGATTTGAAACTGATCCACCTCGTGAAAGTGCGCGGCGGAATAACGCGACGTGCCGCCTTCGTAGCGGTTGATGGCCGCCGTCGGCGCATCGGGATTGTCGCGCGAGGCGCGCATGAACGTTGTGCTGATGGCGCCGGGACTGCCGGGTGCCGTGCTGCCGGGCTGATTGACTTTGTTCGCGGGTATTTCAGACAATGCAACGACTTGTGGCATGTGAAACTCCTTCGGTAATTGGACCTTGGAACCGTCGAACCGTGGCGCGGCGGGACGTTCAATAAAGCGCCGCTGAAAAGTTAATCATACCTGCGGGCGGCATTTTCGCAACCTGCGTGTTGCGAGCCGTGAACGTCCACATTGGCGACGGAGCTTGGGGGAAGGGCGGCGCGGTACGCGGCGAGTGACTTACGATAAAATTTGCCGATTAACCACCGACAGGAGTACGCCAATTGCTTTTATCCACCGATGCCGTTACTACGGAAAATCACGATGTGCTGGTTCTGGGCTCGGGCCTTGCGGGCATGGCTGCGGCCCTGTCGGCGAAAGAGGCTGGCGCGTCGGTTACGGTGATCGACAAGGCGCCTGAAACCTCGCGCGGCGGCAATACCCGCTTCTCGGGGGGCGCTCTGCGCTGTCCGACGGCAGAGACCACGCCCGACATGCTGATCGAAGAACTGGATCGCATCACCAAGGGCCGCGCGAATCGCGCGCTGGCACGCGTGCTGTATGGCCGTGCGGAGAAAGACGTGCAATGGCTGATCGGCCTGGGCGCGCCACTGGTGGACCCGAGTGTCGAGCGGCCCGATTTGCGCGGTGGCAAAATGTCCTATCACGTGCGGGGCAACGGCTACGGTTTGGTGGAGAGTCTGTATCCAAGGCTCGCTGAACGCGGCGTGGCGTGCAAATTTGAAACCAAGGCCACGGATTTTCTGACGGACGGCAACGGGCGTGTGTGTGGTGTGCGGGCGAAAACGCGCACGGGCTACGTGAATATGCTGGCGCGCGCGGTCGTCATGGCCACTGGCGGTTTTCAGGCGAACACCGAAATGCGGGTGCGTTATCTCGGGCGCGAAGCCTCCAGCCTGATTGTGCGCGGCTCCAAGTACAACACCGGCGACGGCATCAACATGGCGATGGCTATTGGCGGGCAATCGATGGGCGACTGGGGCGGTTTTCATTCCGCCGTGATGGACGCACGCTCCGAGCCGGTGGAGGCGGGTGAGACCAACATCAATTCGTATCCCTACACCCTGATGGTGAACCGCGACGGCGACCGTTTTGTCGATGAGGGCGCCGACTTTTTTGACGTGACGTACGTTAAGTACGGCAAGGCGATACTCGGCCAATCGGGTTCCATTGCTTATTGTTTGTTCGATGCCAAACTCGCGGAGCGCGAGCTGGTGTATTGCCTGCACCGCGAGTTCGAGCCGCTGCACGCCAGCACCATTGCGCGCCTCGCGCAGAATTTGGGTCTGCCGGGCGACAAGTTGCAGGCCACGGTCGATGCCTACAACGCCGCCGTGCAGCCCGGAGACTTCGATCCCGAGACACGCGATGGCAAGGCCACGCAAGGCTTGCAGCCCCCCAAATCGAATTGGGCGTTGCCGCTCGACACGCCGCCGTATTTTGCCTTTCCGGTGACCGGCGGCATCACCTTTACGTTGGGCGGCATCAAGGTCGATGAGCGCGCGCGCGTGATCGACACCGAGGATCGCGCCATTGCGGGTTTGTATGCGGCGGGCGAATTGATCGGCGGACTCTTCTACGACAACTATCCCGGTGGCGCGTCGTTGCTGCGGTCACTGGTGTTTGGCCGTCTGGCCGGGCAGGAAGCGGCAGCGCAGGCACAGGCACAAACCACCGGCGCGGGACGCTGACACCGATGCGGATTTTTGTGTGCGTCAAGCAGGCGCTGGACTGGAATGCGTCTACCAAGGACTTTCGCATCGACGCGGCGACGCACAAGGTATCGGTGTCGTTTGCGCGCTACCGCATCGACCAGTTTGATGAAATCGCCCTTGAAGTGGCCTTGCAGTGCCGCACGAAACACGGCGGACAAGTCAGCGCGCTCACTGCCGGCCCCGCCGACGCCGACGATGTGTTGCGCCACGCGTTCGCCATGAAGGCCGATCAGGCCACGCTGATCGAGGGTGCAGGCGACGGTATTGCCACAGCGGCGTTGCTTGCCGCGGCGGTAAGGCACTATGGTGGCGGCGCCATCGTGCTGTGCGGGCGCACCAGTTCCGACAACGGCAGCGGGCAGACCGGGCCAGCCCTGGCTGAAATTCTGGGCTTGCCCTTCGTGGCTAACGTGGTGCAGATCGACGGCGAAGAAAATGCGTGGCTGTGCCGCTGCGAAACGGCGGACGGCTACGAGACCTTAAAAGTCACTACGCCGTTTGTCGCCAGCGTGACCAACGCGGCCACGAATATTCCGCGCGTGCCGACGATGAAGGATGTGATGCAGGCACACCGCGCGAAGCTTGAGGTGCTGGCCGCGGCAACCTTGTGCCCGGACTCTGCCACCTGTACGCCGATGACGCGCGTGCTGCGCCGCTACGTGCCGGTGACCGCGCGCACGGGTCAGCGCATCGATGGAGCGCCGGCACAGCAGGCCAAAGCGCTCGCGGAATACATTCGTCAATGCCTGCCCGCGCACGGCGAATCGTGATGAAACTACTGGTGGTGGCGACCGCGCTGGATGTGGGGGGGCGGTTTGATGAACTGATGAACGCTGCATTCGCTGCGCACGCAGCATCGCGTGGCCAAGCGGCCGAGATACATCTGTTGGATGCCGAGGGCGCCGTGACCGATATCGCGGCGCAAGCCGCAGGGGTGCAGCGCGTCTATCGGTTTAACCCTGCGATGGTAAATAATTCTGATGCGCTGCTTGATGCGGTTGCGCAGGCGTGCGCTCAGATCAAGCCGTCATGCGTGATGTGGATGGGCGATGTGGCGGGGCATCAGCATGCGCCTCGACTCGCGGTGCGCGCCAAGGCCGCTTATGTAAGTGGCTGTTGCGGCTTTGAAACCACGGCCTCCGGCGGCCTTGCGTTTGTCAGGCCGATTTACGGCGGCAAAGCGCTGGAAGTACTGGAGAGTAACGCCGCCATGACCGTACTCACGGTGAAGCCGAAATCGTTTTCGAATCAGGAGCGCCAACCTGTCGCGACGCAAACGGTGGTGGAGGTGTTAAATGTTGTAATCCAGCCATCGTCCGCCGCGATTACGCGTGTGTCGGTGGACAAGCCAGAAGAACAAACGGGTCCCACGTTGGAGGATGCCCAGGTGATTGTGTCGGGCGGACGAGGCCTTGGCAGCGCCGAAGGGTTCGGTGCGTTGCGCGAATTGGCTGCGCAACTCAATGGCGCGGTGGGTGCATCCCGCGCCGCGGTGGATGCTGGCTGGATCAGCGCCAAGTCGCAGGTGGGCCAGACCGGAACCACCGTCGCGCCCAACCTTTACATCGCCATCGGCATCTCTGGCGCCGTGCAGCATCTCGCGGGCATGAGTTCCGCCCGGCACATTGTTGCGATCAACAAAGATGATGAAGCACCGATTTTTGGTGTGGCGGATGTGGGTGTGGTTGCGGATTATCGGGAAATTGTGCCGGCATTGCTGGCGGAATTAGCGGAGAGGTCTGCGTGAAAAGACACTGGTATCTAACCAGTGCGAGTGGTCAGCGCAACTGTGCATCTCAAGGGAACTCCTTCCCCCTTGAAGGGGGAAGGTGGGGATGGGGGTGAAAATGCTGAATTGCAGTGACTCTCACATTTACCCCTTCCCCCCCCCATCCCAACCTTCTGCTTCGCTTCAAGTGTTCCCTTGCCTCTCAAGGGGGGGAAGGAGCTGTACGGTGGAGAGGTGTCGACATTTCCAATGCATGCTGAAATACACTCGTAACCCCAACTGAGGCACCAATTATGAGCACTCCAACCGTCGCGAAGCGCATGGCCCAAATGATTGAATCGGCTGCGCGCGCTACCGTGGACGACAAAGTGCTTCATGCCGTGGAGCGCGTGCTGCTGGACACGTTGGCGTGCGGGCTGGGCGCGGTGAATTCCGCGCCGGGCATCGCCGTGCGTAACTGGTCGAAGCTGATCAATGGCAGTCCGCACGCAAACATTATTGGCACGCATGACACCAGCTCGGTGCTGGGCGCGACCATCGCCAACTGCACGATGTCTCGCCATCTGGACATGAATGACTGCGACTGGGCGCGTGACCCAGCGCACCCCAGCGACAACATCGGCGCGTGTATCGCGGTGGGGCAGGTGACCGGCGCGAGCGCATTGGACATCATTAAGGCGATTCTGATTGCGTATGAAATTCAAATGCGCAGCACTGAATTCACCAAAATTTCCTTTTTTAAAACAACGGGTTGGGATCACACCACCTTCGTAACGCTGGCAACCGCAGTGGCAGCGAGCAGCCTGCTGCATCTCGACGCCACGCGCATGGCACATGCCATAGCCATCGCTGCGAGTTATCCGGCGCTGGGCGAATTGCGCGTGGGACAGATATCGATGATGAAAGCTGCGAGCGCGGGGCTTGCGGCGTCGCGCGGGGTGGAGGCGGCGTACATGGCCTCGTTCGGCGTTACGGGCCCCCTTGAAATTTTCGAAGGCAAACGCGGTGTGTCAAAGCTGGTGCTGGGGGAATGTGACTGGGACATCCTCACCGCGCCGGTGGGCGAGTGGCGCTTGCCGCGCACTTGTCTGAAGCAATATCCGGCGGCCTATATTATCCACAGCGCGATTGATGCCACGCTCGATTTGCGCCGCGAACATGCCTTGTCGCCCGAGCAAATTCAAACGGTAACGGTCGAGGGTTTCGGCTGGCTGATCGAAGACATGGTGCACGGCATGGGCGGCAAATCGCGCTACGACATCGACACGCGCGAGACCGCCGATCACAGCCTGCCGTACTGCGTGGCGGTGTCGCTGGTGGATGGGGAATACACGCTCGCGCAACTGGAGACGCCGCGCTGGAACACGCCGGAGCTGCGCAGCATGCTGGCGAAAGTACGCTGCGTGCATAACCCCGAGCTGGACGGCGGCTTTCCGGCAAAACGGCCCACGCGCATCACGGTGACCCTGACCAACGGACAAGTCATCACGCGGGAGCGACAGTTTCCCAAGGGGGATCCACGCACGCCGCTGCGTGACGACGATATTGCTGCCAAGTTCAAGCGCTTGTCCGGCGCCGTACTCAAAGCAGATCGCCAGCCGCAGGTGATCGACACCGCGCTGAATTTTCGCCATCACACGGTGGCGGAACTGTTGGCGACCTGCACACCGGAGGGCGCATGAAACTCACTTTTCCACGGAGCGCCTTGCTGACCCTCTGCGCGAGCATGGCGTGCGGTACGCTCGCATACGCACAAGCCTACCCGCAACGCCCGGTGCGTTTGATCGTGCCGTTCGCACCCGGCGGCACCACCGACATCCTCGCGCGCCTGATCGGTCAAAAGCTCACACCCGTGCTGGGCCAGCCGGTGGTGATCGACAATCGCCCCGGTGCCAATGGCGCGGTGGGTTCGGAGTTCGTCGCCAAATCCGCGCCGGACGGCCACACGCTGATCATGGGGTATCTGGGCAGTCTCGCGATCAGTCCGCATCTTTATTCCAAACTGCCGTACGACGCCGTGCGCGATTTTGCGCCGGTTACGCTGGTGGCCTCCACGGTGCAGGCGATCGTGGCGCACCCGTCGCTGCCCCCGTCGTGCGTGGAGCTGATCGCCTTGGCAAAACGCCGCAAGGGGCAGATCACCTATGCGTCGGCGGGCATCGGCTCGCCCTCGCACCTGGCGGGTGAGTTATTCAGAATGATGGCGGGCGTGGAAATTGTGCATGTGCCGTACAAAGGCAGCGGCGCCGCACTGACTGATTTGCTCGGCGGCCATGTCGCCCTGTCGTTCGGCGGACTGGCCGCCGGCATGCCCTATGTGAAAACAGGCCGCCTGCGCCTGCTGGCGGTCACCACGGCCAAGCGCAGCAGCGCCGCGCCGGAGGTGCCCACCATTGCCGAATCCGGCGTGCCGGGCTTTGATGTGTCGTCGTGGTTTGGTGTGCTGGCGCCCGCGGGCACACCGCGCGAAGCGGTTGATCGGCTGCACACGGAAATCGCACGCATCCTGACGGCCAAAGATGTCAAAGATCGCCTCGCGGCAGACGGCGCGGAACCGG
>DHVE01000094.1 GCA_002412495.1 Betaproteobacteria bacterium UBA5216 | reverse complement strand
GGCGTCGTCGCGAAAGTTATCGAGTAATTACCAATGGCTGCTTTGAAAAGTTCAAAAATTCGTATCCGCCTGAAGGCGTTTGACTATCGTTTGATTGATCAGTCGGCGCTTGAAATCGTGGAAACGGCAAAACGCACGGGAGCCGTGGTCAAAGGTCCGGTGCCTTTACCGACGCGCAAGGAGCGGTTTGATCTGCTGCGCTCTCCGCACGTGAACAAAACCTCACGCGACCAGCTTGAGATCCGTACGCATTTGCGGTTGATGGACATTATCGATCCGACGGATAAGACCGTGGACGCGCTGATGAAATTGGATTTGCCGGCTGGGGTGGATGTCGAAATCAAGCTCTAAAAACTTTGTTGTGGTGTAGTCGCAGGTGCAGTTAGTAACAATGTTTGTATGAATTACGGCGCGTTACGGAGAAAACTTCGAACGTGTTTGAATGATAATGAGTGGCCGGTCAATTGTAACTGGCGCCTTTTTGTAAAAGGTATATAAAACATGAACTTAGGACTTGTTGGCCGCAAGGTCGGCATGACTCGCGTGTTTACCGATGATGGCGATACCGTCCCGGTAACCGTGGTAGACGTGTCGAACAATCGCGTTACGCAACTGAAGACGCCCGAAAACGACGGCTATGCGGCAGTGCAAGTCGCTTTTGGCAAGCGCCGCGCGAGTCGCGTCGTTAAGGCGGCTGCGGGTCACTTCGCAAAAGCAGGTGTCGAGGCTGGCCACGTATTACGTGAATTCCGTGTTGCCGTTGACAAACTCGGCGAATTCAAATTAGGCGGCACTGTCGGCGTAAACGTGTTTCAGGTCGGCCAAATGGTCGATGTGACCGGTGTTACGCTCGGCAAGGGCTTCCAGGGCGTTATCAAACGTCACCATTTTTCGTCCAATCGTGCCAGTCACGGTAATTCCCGTTCGCACAATACGCCGGGTTCCATCGGTATGGCGCAAGATCCGGGCCGCGTGTTTCCGGGCAAGAAAATGGCGGGGCACCTTGGGGCGGACAAGCGCACTGCGCAAAGTCTGCAAATCGTGCGTATCGACGAGGCGCGCCAATTGCTGTTGATTCGTGGCGCAGTACCGGGTTCTCGCGGCGGTGACGTGGTCGTGATGCCAGCCAAGCGGGTGAAGAAGGTCGTGGCGAAGCCCGTTGCTGCCCCAGCTGCCAATGCTAAGAAGTAAGGGCGGAATAGACCATGGAACTTAATCTCATAAACGACGAAGGCAAGGCAACGGCAAAGGTGTCCGCGTCCGATGCCACGTTTGGCCGCGAATTTAATGAAGCGCTGGTGCATCAGTTGGTGACCGCGTATCTGGCGAATGGCCGCAGCGGCACACGTGCGCAGAAGGATCGGGGCGAAGTGAAGCACTCGACCAAGAAGCCGTTTCGCCAAAAAGGCACGGGCCGCGCCCGCGCCGGCATGACCTCAAGCCCGCTGTGGCGGGGCGGTGGCCGAATTTTTCCGAATCGCCCGGATGAAAATTTTAGTCAGAAACTGAATCGCAAAATGTACCGCGCCGGCGTGTGTGCGATCCTGTCGCAACTGGCGAGGGAAGACCGCTTGGTGGTGATTGATACGTTCACGCTGAGCGCGCCCAAGACAAAATTGCTTGTGCAGAAATTGAAAGGCATGGGATTTGACGACGTGCTGATCATTACCGATGCGCTGGATGACAATTTGCGTTTGTCCTCGCGTAACCTGCATCACGTCAGCGTGGCTTCGGTAAGTGACGCGGATCCGGTTACGCTTATGCGTCACGAGAAGGTCGTAGTGACGAAAACTGCGGTTGCCAAGATCGAGGAGATGCTGGCATGAACAGCAATGCAAAAACCTATAGCCAGGAACGATTGACGCAGGTGCTGCTTGCGCCGGTCGTGTCCGAGAAAAGCACGTTCGTGGGTGAAAAAAACAACCAGTTCGTGTTTCGCGTAGTGCCCAATGCCACCAAGCCCGAAATCAAGGCGGCGGTTGAATTGTTGTTCAGCCCGAAGGACAAGAAACTGGAAGTCGAAGGCGTGCGCATCGTCAACGTCAAAGGCAAGGAAAAGCGCATGGGTAAGTTTGCTGGACGGCGTAGCGGCTGGAAAAAGGCCTATGTTTGCTTGAAGGCCGGTCAGGACATCAATTTCGCCGAAGGGGAGAACAAGTAATGTTAGTTAAAGTCAAACCGACTTCTCCCGGCCGCCGCGGATTAGTCAAGGTCGTCACGCCAGGCCTGCATAAAGGCAAGCCGGTCGCGTCTCTCCTCGATAGTCAGTCCAAGAAGGCGGGACGCAATCAGCACGGTCGCGTAACCATGCGCCATCAAGGCGGCGGACACAAGCAGCACTATCGTCTGGTTGATTTTCGCCGCAACAAGGATGGCATCGTGGCCAAGGTCGAGCGTATTGAATACGATCCGAATCGCAGCGCACATCTGGCCTTGTTATGTTACGCGGACGGCGAGCGTGCCTATATCATCGCGACAAAAGGCATGGCTGCGGGAACGCAATTGGTTTCGGGTTCCGAAGCCCCGATCAAACCGGGCAATGCATTGCCGCTGCGCAATATACCCGTGGGCAGCACGATTTGCTGTGTGGAGATGATGCAGGGCAAGGGGGCGCAGTTGGCGCGCTCAGCCGGGACATCCGTGCAGTTGCTCGCGCGTGAAGGTGATTATGCGCAATTGCGGTTGCGGTCTGGCGAAATTCGCAAGGTGCATGTGAATTGCCGTGCGACCATTGGCGAGGTGGGCAATGAAGAACACTCACTGGAGTCGATCGGCAAGGCGGGACGCGTGCGTTGGCGCGGTGTTCGACCGACCGTGCGCGGCGTGGCGATGAATCCGATTGACCATCCGCACGGTGGTGGTGAAGGCAGAACGGCGGCGGCGCAGGCGCCGGTGAGTCCTTGGGGTGTGATGTGCAAGGGCTACAAGACTCGCAAGGTGAAGCGCACGAACAGTATGATTGTTCGTCGGCGTAACTCCAAAGCCTCGGCCTAGCACGGAACAGGAATAAGGGAAAACCATGGCACGTTCGATTAAGAAAGGCCCGTTCGTCGATCACCATCTGATGCACAAGGTGGAGACGGCGCGCGCGGCATCTGACAAGCGCCCGATTAAGACTTGGTCACGCCGTTCGACGGTGTTGCCGGATTTCGTCGGCTTAACGATTGCGGTGCATAACGGCAAACAGCATATTCCGGTGTATATCACCGAGAACATGGTGGGGCATAAATTGGGCGAGTTTTCGCACACGCGGACGTTCAAGGGCCACTCCAAGGCGGGTGGGGCGACGGCGGACAAGAAATCCGCTCCCACGCCAGCAGCCAAGTAGCCGGCCAGGTAAGCGGAGAACAGAATGCAAACAACAGCAAAACTGCGCGGTGTCAGACTATCGGCTCAAAAGGGCCGCTTGGTTGCTGACATGATTCGGGGGCAAGCGGTGGAGAATGCGCTTAATATTCTTCAGTTCTCGCCCAAAAAAGGCGCCACCATTATTCGTAAGGTGCTGGAGTCGGCAATTGCCAACGCCGAGCACAACGATGGCGCGGATATTGATGAGTTGAAAATTACCACCATATTCGTGGAAAAAGGCCCCGTGCTCAAGCGGTTTCATGCTCGCGCCAAGGGCCGCGGTGTGCGAGTTCTCAAGCACTCGTGCCACATTTATCTGACAGTTGGCGACGGAAGGAATTAGTCATGGGTCAAAAAATTCATCCGACAGGGTTCCGCCTCGCTGTTACGCGTGACTGGGCATCCCGCTGGTATGCCAATCATCGCAATTTCCCGGGCATGCTGCTCGAGGATTTGAAGGTGCGGGAATATCTTAAGCAAAAACTTTCTCACGCGGCGGTATCTCGCGTGGTAATCGAGCGTCCCGCGAAAAATGCGCGGATCACGATTTACAGTGCGCGACCTGGCGTGGTAATTGGCAAAAAGGGCGAGGACATTGAGTCGCTTAAGTCGGCATTACAAAAAATGCTGCATGTGCCGGTGCATGTCAATATCGAAGAAGTTCGCAAGCCCGAGCTCGATGCCCAATTGATTGCGGATTCCATTTCGCAGCAGTTGCAAAAGCGCATCATGTTCCGCCGCGCGATGAAACGCGCCATTACCAATGCCATGCGTCTTGGTGCTCAAGGGATCAAGATCATGAGTGCGGGGCGCTTGAACGGTATCGAAATAGCCCGCACGGAATGGTACCGCGAGGGCCGTGTGCCGCTGCACACGTTGCGCGCCGGCATTCAGTATGGCGTTTCAGAAGCCAAGACCACCTATGGGATTATCGGCATCAAGGTCTGGGTCTATCAAGGTGAGATGTTAGGCAAGAATGAACAGCCTGCGGCTGTGCCGGGTGGTGCCCCATCCGCCGACACCCCGCCGCCGGCCAGAAAACCCCGCAAGCCAGGAGTGAAGCGTGCTACAGCCATCCAGACGTAAATACCGAAAAGAGCAAAAGGGCCGCAATAAAGGTATTGCCACCCGTGGCGCCAAGGTGAGCTTTGGCGACTTTGGGCTAAAGGCAACGGGCCGTGGTCGTTTAACGGCACGCCAGATAGAAGCTGCTCGCAGGGCAATGACACGCCATATAAAGCGGGGTGGCCGCATCTGGATTCGTATTTTTCCGGACAAACCGATTTCGCGTAAACCCGCCGAAGTTCGCATGGGTAACGGCAAGGGGAATCCGGAGTATTGGGTCGCGGAAATTCAGCCGGGAAAAGTGCTGTACGAAATGGATGGTGTCAACGAAGTAACCGCAAAGGAAGCGTTTCGTTTGGCGGCGGCAAAGTTGCCTATTGCAACCACGTTCGTAATCCGTCAGGTCGGAGGCTAAGAAATGAAAGCAAGTGAATTACGCGGTAAATCGGTTGACGAATTGAAGCAGGAATTGCAGTCGCTGCTCAAGGCGCAGTTTTCGTTGCGTATGCAAAAAGCGACGCAACAACTTGCCAATACCAGCCAGATCGGCAAGACGCGGCGAGATATTTCTCGCGTGCGCACCGTGCTGACGCAAAAAGAAATGGGTAAAACAGTATGAGCGAAATAGGCAACCCCGGCGCCAACAAGCGCACTCTCACTGGCCGCGTGGTCAGTGACAAAATGGACAAAACGGTAACCGTGCTGGTGGAGCGGCGGGTGAAACATGAGCTTTACGGAAAATTTGTCACGCGTTCCAAGAAATACCACGCGCATGATGAAAAAAATGAATTTCATGATGGCGATACCGTCACCATCGAAGAATGCCGTCCGCTGGCCAAGACCAAGACATGGCGCGTGATCAAGCTGGTGGAAAAGGCCCGCGCTGTGTAGTGTGGGTTCGATGGTCGATTTGGCTTTATTAGTTTGCAACGGAAGTTTTTTTAGGTATAATTAGCGGTTTTCATAGCTTCGGCTTCTGCTGGAAATTATCCGCAGACAACCGGCCTAAGCGTATCAGCCCCTACGGGCCTCAATACTGATTCGGTGCTTCGGGAAACCGGCCTTCGGATCAAGTTGAGGAAGAAGTTAAAGCGAGAAGCGAACATGATTCAGATGCAATCCGTATTGGATGTCGCGGACAACACCGGTGCCCGTGCAGTTATGTGCATCAAGGTGCTGGGCGGCTCGAAACGGCGCTATGCCGGGATTGGTGACGTGATCAAGGTCAGTATCCGTGATGCCGCGCCACGCGGGCGCGTCAAGAAGGGGGAGGTCTATGATGCCGTTGTGGTGCGCACGGCCAAGGGCGTGCGTCGCGCGGATGGGTCTCTGGTCAAATTTGATTCCAATGCGGCGGTGCTGCTGAATGCGAAGCTCGAGCCGATTGGCACGCGTATTTTCGGGCCGGTAACGCGCGAATTGCGTACCGAGCGGTTTATGAAAATCGTGTCACTCGCGCCCGAAGTGATCTAAGGAACGTGCGATGAACAAGATTAAAAAAGGCGACGACGTAATCGTCATCACGGGGCGCGACAAAGGCAAGCGCGGTACGGTGCTTCGCCTGGTGGATGACAGTCACGTGCTGGTTGAGGGGGCGAATAAGGTCAAAAAGCACGAGCGCCCGAATCCCATGAAGAACACGACTGGCGGCATTATCGACAAGGAAATGCCGCTGCATATTTCGAATGTTGCTTTATACAATCCCGCCACGAAAAAAGCCGACCGGGTTGGCATTAAGGTCATGGAAGGCGGCAGGCGCGCGCGGTACTTCAAGTCCAATGGCGAAGTGGTTGACGTATGAGCGAAAAAAACGCAAAAACCGAAGAGAAAAAGGCAAAGCCCCCTCGCGAGCCTAAGACTGACAAAGGTGACAAGGGCGGCAAGGCTGATCGTAAGGCGGCATCGAAAGACAGTGGGGCGGCGAGTCCCGCCCGGAAATCAGATGCCAAGCCCGCGGGGCCGTCACGCTTGCATGCCTTTTACCGTGACACCGTGGTGAAGGACCTGACGCAGAAATTCGGCTATAAGTCGGTGATGCAGGTTCCACGCATCAACAAGATTGTGTTGAATATGGGCGTAGGGGAGGCAGTTGCCGATAAGAAGATCATGGACAACGCGGTGTCGGACATGACCAAAATCGCGGGGCAAAAGCCACTGGTGACCAAGTCGCGCAAGGCGATAGCGTCTTTCAAGATTCGCGAAAACTATCCTATTGGTTGCAAGGTGACCTTGCGCGGTTCGCGCATGTATGACTTTCTTGACCGCCTGGTGAACGTGGCGATGCCGCGTATCCGCGACTTCCGTGGCATATCCGGACGCAGTTTTGACGGCATGGGCAACTACAACATGGGCGTCAAGGAGCAGATCATTTTTCCCGAAATCGAGTATGACAAGATTGATGCGATTCGCGGCATGAACATCACGATTTCGACTACCGCCAAGACAGACGACGAAGCGCGGTCGCTGCTGGCGGCGTTCAAATTTCCGTTCAGGAACTGAGAGAGCTGAGAGAGAAACATGGCCAAGAAATCCGTGATCAATCGCAACGACAAGCGCCGCGAGATGGTGAAGAAATTTGCCGCGAAACGTAAGGCATTGCAGGATGCGGCGAATAATCAGTCGTTATCTCCGGAAGAGCGGTACGAGGCGCGTTTGAAGCTGCAAAAACTGCCGCGCAACGCGAGTCCTGTGCGGGTGCGTAATCGTTGCGCCCTGACCGGGCGTCCGCGCGGGGTTTTCAGCAAGTTTGGGCTGGCGCGCGGCAAGTTGCGTGATATCGCGATGAGGGGGGAAATTCCCGGCGTCATCAAGGCGAGTTGGTAATCGCGGTCTCGTAGACGAACGTAATTCGCAATATCCGTAATTTCGTAATATTCGTAGCTGGTGAGTGTTTAGGCCCAGGAAGCAGGAGAAGATTGCATGAGTATGAGTGATCCGGTCGCCGATATGCTAACGCGCATTCGTAATGCGCAGCAGTCGGAGAAGCAATCGGTAGCGATGCCGACGAGCAAGCTGAAGGCGGCAATTGCCAAGGTGCTCAAAGACGAAGGCTATATCGAAGATTTTGTCGTCCGTAACGAGGATGGCAAGGCTCATCTGGATATCAGCCTGAAATATTACGCCGGGCGCCCGGTTATTGAAAAAATCGAGCGCGTAAGCCGCCCCGGACTGCGCATTTACAAGCCAAGTACGCAGATTCCGGTGGTGATGAACGGCTTGGGTGTTGCGATTGTATCGACGTCCAAGGGTGTAATGACGGATCGCAAGGCGCGCGGCATGGGTGTTGGCGGTGAAGTCCTTTGCATCGTGGCCTGATCGGGAACGGAGTAACTTATGTCAAGAGTCGCAAATAACCCGGTGATTATTCCCGATAAAGTGGACGTCACGCTCAACGCCACGGAGATCTCCGTTAAGGGCCCGCTGGGCGTGCTTTCTCACAAGTTGTCCGGGAATGTGCAGGTGGCGCGTGTAGAAAACCGGCTTGAATTCAAGGGGAACGATAATTCTATTCAAGCCAACGCGATGTCGGGCACGTTTCGGGCGTTGGTGTCCAATATGGTGACTGGCGTGTCCAAGGGGTTTGAAAAGAAACTTGCCTTGGTCGGCGTGGGTTATCGCGCACAGGCGCAAGGAGACAAGCTTAATCTGACGCTTGGTTTTTCCCACCCAGTCGTGCACCAATTGCCGAAGGGCGTGAAAGCCGAGACGCCTACGCAGACGGAAATCATCATCAAGGGTGCCGACAGGCAGCAGGTCGGGCAGGTCGCCGCGGATATACGCGCCTATCGTAGTCCGGAGCCGTACAAAGGCAAAGGTGTGCGGTATGTGGGCGAGCAAATTGTGCTCAAGGAAACCAAGAAGAAGTAGGCGGTTAGGAGTCAAGTAAGCCATGATAGACAAGAAACAATCCCGATTACGCCGTTCGCGGCGGACCCGCGCGAAAATAGCCGAACTCAAGGTGGTGCGGCTTACCGTAAACCGGTCGAATTCGCATATTTACGCGCAAGTCATCGATGCGTCCGGCGGCAAAGTGCTCGCCAGTGCATCGTCCGTGGAAAAAGGTTTGCGCGGCGAATTGAAGAATGGCGGCAACATCAAGGCGGCTGCCGTGGTCGGGAAGTTAATTGCCGAAAAGGCAAAAAAAGCGGGTGTCGAGTCAGTTGCATTCGACCGATCTGGTTATCGTTTTCATGGCCGCGTCAAGGCGTTGGCCGAGGCCGCGCGTGAAGCCGGCCTCAAGTTCTAGGATCAGGATCTCCCATGGCTAAAATGCAAGCATCAAAAATGCAGACCGGTAATGAAGAACGTGGTGACGGTCTGCGGGAAAAAATGGTGGCGATTAACCGCGTGACCAAAGTAGTTAAGGGCGGTCGCATCATGGGTTTTGCCGCATTGACCGTGGTTGGCGATGGCGACGGCAGCATAGGCATGGGCAAGGGCAAGTCGCGCGAGGTGCCTGTTGCGGTGCAAAAAGCTATGGAAGAGGCGCGCCGAAAAATGGTCAAGGTACAACTCCGGAATGGCACGTTGCAACACACGGTCATTGGCCGTCACGGCGCGGCGCGCGTGTTTATGCAGCCGGCCTCTGAAGGCACTGGCATTATTGCCGGCGGTCCGATGCGCGCGGTGCTGGAAGTAATGGGGGTTACCAATATCCTGGCGAAATGCATGGGATCCACTAATCCCTACAACGTTGTCCGGGCCACTATTGATGGATTGACCAAAATGAATACGCCCTCTGAGATTGCTGCAAAGCGTGGCAAATCAGTGGAAGACATCACTGGGTAATGCGGGAAAACTCGGGAAAACATTATGTCGGACGCCAAGAAAATTAAAGTGACGCTGGTCAAGAGTTTGATCGGCACGAAGGGTGATCATCGCCTGTGCGTGCGCGGGCTCGGCCTGCGTCGTATTAACCATTCGGTGGAAGTCATTGATACGCCAGCGAATCGCGGCATGATCAATAAAGTATCGTATCTGGTGAAAGTGGGCTGAGCCCTTCGCTCAACCCGCACAAAGCGTTAGTTACATCAAAGTAGAAAGTACTAAAGGTAATGTCATGCGACTGAATACGATCAAACCGGCCAAGGGATCCAAACACGCGAATAAGCGTGTTGGGCGCGGCACTGGCTGCGGTCTGGGTAAAACCGCCGGCCGTGGTCATAAAGGACAAAAAGCGCGCGCAGGCGGTTTTCATAAGGTGGGTTTCGAGGGCGGGCAGATGCCGCTGCATCGCCGTTTGCCGAAGCGCGGGTTCCAATCGCCCATGGCGGGAGAAACCGCCGAAGTGCGCTTGGGTGATATTCAGAAATTGAGTGCTGACGTTATTGATCTTGCCGTTCTCAAGCAAGCCGGGCTTGCGCCGATTGGCGCGTTGCGGGCTAAGGTGATCTTTGCGGGGGGCATCGAACGCAAAGTGGCACTGAAGGGGCTGAACGTGAGCAAGGGGGCGCGTGCGGCGATTGAAAAGGCCGGTGGCAGCATTGAGTTGCCCGCGGCCAAGGCGCAGGCCTGATCGCGTTTGGTTATTTATTACATAGGGTCTTATTTTGGCTGTTAACGAATCCATGCTGGCGTCGGGAAAACTGGGCGATCTGAAACGTCGCTTCCTGTTTTTGCTTGGCGCGCTGATCGTCTACCGTATCGGGTCGTTTATTCCCGTGCCCGGTATCGATCAGATGGTGCTCGCGGATCTGTTCAAGGAACAGAAGGGCGGCATACTCAGTATGTTCGACATGTTTTCGGGTGGTGCGCTGTCGCGCTTTTCGCTGTTTGCCCTAGGCATCATGCCGTACATTTCGGCGTCAATCATTATGCAGTTGATGACCGTGGCGTCGCCCACGCTGGAGGCACTTAAAAAAGAGGGCGAATCCGGCCGACGCAAGATCACGCAGTACACACGTTACGGCACGGCGGCGCTGGCGCTCTTTCAGAGCATGGCAATTGCCATTTCCCTCGAGTCTCAGAGAGGCTTGGTGATTGATCCGGGCCTTGTGTTCCGTATTACGGCCATGGTGACATTGACAACCGGCACCATGTTCCTGATGTGGTTGGGCGAGCAGATCACGGAACGGGGCATCGGCAACGGTATTTCACTGATTATTTTCGCTGGTATCGCAGCCGGGTTTCCGCAGGCGGTGCATGGCACGCTGGAACTGGTGCGCACGGGGGCGATGTCAATACCGGTAGTACTATTTATCGGCGCGTTGGTGGTGGGGGTGACTGCCTTTGTGTGTTTCGTTGAGCGTGGTCAGCGCAAGATTCTGGTCAACTATGCGAAGCGCCAAGTGGGCCGTAAGGTGTATGGTGGACAGAGTTCGCACCTACCGCTGAAGCTCAATATGTCGGGTGTTATTCCGCCGATTTTCGCGTCATCGATAATTTTGTTCCCAGCGACCATCGTTGGCTGGTTCGGCGAGGGCGCATCGGGGTTGACCTGGCTAAAAGACGTGGCGGCGACCCTGCATCCTGGCCAGCCGATATACACGCTGTTGTACACTTCGGCCATTATCTTCTTCTGTTTCTTTTACACGGCACTGGTGTTTAACCCGAAGGAAACAGCCGACAATCTCAAGAAAAGTGGCGCGTTTGTGCCGGGTATACGGCCGGGTGATCAAACCGCCCGCTATATTGAGCGGATTACGCTTCGTTTGACACTGGTGGGCGCCATTTATGTGACGCTGGTGTGCCTGCTACCAGAGATGTTGATTGTCTGGAAAAGCGTGCCCTTTTATTTTGGCGGCACGTCGCTGTTGATTATTGTGGTGGTGACTATGGATTTCATGTCGCAGGTGCAGGCATACATCATGTCACATCAATATGAAAGTCTGCTGAAGAAAGCCAACTTCAAGGGTGGAATGTTCCCGACGCGCTAGAATGGCAAAAGAGGAAACCATACAGATGCAGGGGGAGATCGAAGAAACCCTGCCGAATGCAACCTTTAAAGTGAAGCTCGAAAATGGCCACGTAGTACTGGGTCATATTTCCGGGAAAATGCGCATGCACTACATCCGCATATTGCCCGGCGATAAAGTGACGGTCGAATTGACGCCTTACGATTTAACGCGCGGCAGAATTGTGTTCCGCGCGAAGTGAAGTAAACACAGCTGCATGTGCAGTAACAGGAAACGCCAGGAGCCGGAAAATGAAAGTGCAGGCATCGGTAAAACGGATGTGCCGCAACTGCAAGGTTGTGAAACGCAAGCGGGTGGTTCGCGTGATCTGCAAGGATCCGCGCCATAAGCAGCGTCAAGGTTGATTTTTGCTTAAAAACAAATAGTTAGGTTAGTGCTTCGTTTAGTGGAGTGATCGCATGGCCCGTATTGGTGGCGTTAATATTCCGAATCATCAGCACGCTGAAATCGCGTTGACCGCGATTTATGGTGTAGGTCGTAGCCGCGCCCGCAAAATCTGTGTTGCGGCGGGCATCGAACTCACGCGCAAGATGAAAGACCTGTCCGATACGGAAATGGACAAGCTGCGCGAGCAAGTCGCAAAGGTAGCGACCGAGGGCGATTTGCGTCGCGAAGTATCCATGAACATCAAACGGTTGATGGATCTCGGCACGTGGCGCGGAAAACGGCATCGTGCCGGCCTGCCTGTGCGCGGGCAGCGCACGCGGACCAACGCACGTACGCGCAAGGGGCCGCGCAAGGCCGCGGTCAAGCTGCAAAAAGGCACGACGGTTTAAGTCAGGAACCACTGTTCAAGTTTTTAGAGGTAGCGATCCGATATGGCAAAAGCAAGCACGCGAGTGCGCAAGAAGGTCAAGAAGAATGTCGCCGAGGGCATTGCCCACGTGCATGCGTCATTCAATAACACTATCGTGACGATCACCGACCGGCAAGGTAACGCGCTGGCTTGGGCAACGTCGGGCAGCAACGGCTTTAAAGGATCGCGCAAATCCACGCCTTTTGCCGCGCAGATTGCCGCTGAGCAGTGCGGTAAGCTCGCGGTGGAATGCGGCGTCAAGAATCTGGAAGTACGTATCAAGGGTCCCGGTCCCGGTCGCGAGTCGGCAGTGCGCGCGCTGAACGCCGTGGGTTTCAAAATCACCAGCATTTCGGATGTGACGCCAGTGCCGCACAATGGCTGCCGCCCTCCGAAAAAGCGCAGAGTTTAAGGGGATCCCAACGTGGCAAGGAATCTCGACGCAAAGTGCAGGCAGTGCCGCCGTGAGGGCGAAAAGTTGTTCCTCAAGGGCGAAAAGTGTTTTACCGACAAGTGCGCCATCGAGCGCCGTAATTATCCGCCCGGACAGCATGGCCAAAAACAGGCGAGGTTGTCAGGCTACGGCGTGCAGTTGCGCGAAAAACAGAAAATTCGCCGCATCTACGGCATGCTGGAGCGGCAGTTCCGCCTGTTTTACGCCAAGGCGTCGGCGAGCAAGGGCGTCACCGGCGAAGCGTTGTTGCAGATGCTCGAAAGCCGGCTCGACACCGTTGCATTCCGTATGGGGTTTGGCGCGTCGCGCACTGAAGCCCGGCAGATTGTGCGTCACAACTCGATTCTGGTGAATGGCAAGCGGGTCAATATTCCGTCTTTCCAATGTAAGCCGGGCGATGTGGTGGAAGTCGCAGAGTCGTCCAAGGCGCAATTGCGTATCAAGGCGGCGGCCGAGGCTGCCGAGTCACGTGGCCGCGCGGAATGGATTGAAGTTGATACCAAAGCGTTGAAAGGCACGTTCAAGGCGCGTCCGCAACGTTCGGAATTGCCGTCGAGCATCAATGAATCGCTCGTGGTCGAGCTTTACTCCAAGTAATTTAGTACTAGCGATATTAGCGAATTTACCGAAGGGGCGCCCTTACTATGTCCAGCACTGCACTTCTGAGGCCTCGTATCATCGACGTTCAGAACCTTTCGACGCATCATGCACGGCTCACCATGGAGCCATTTGAGCGCGGGTATGGCCACACGCTCGGCAACGCGCTGCGCCGTACGCTGCTGTCGTCCATGCCGGGATATGCCGCGACCGAAGTGAGTATCGCCGGCGTGTTGCACGAGTACTCTACGCTGGACGGCGTGCAGGAAGATGTCGTGGATATCCTCCTAAACCTGAAGGGCGTTGTGCTGAAATTGCACAACCGCGACGAGGCGACACTGACGCTGAAAAAAACCGGCGATGGCATCGTGACGGCGGGTGATATTGATCCGATGCACGACGTTGAGATTATCAACCCGGAACACGTGATCGCGCGTCTGTCTGCCGGTGGCAAGCTTGAGTTGCAGATCAAGGTTGAAAAGGGTCGCGGTTTTATTGCCGCGACCAGCCGCAAGGCACTTGAAGAAGAAGGCCGTGCGGTTGGCAACATTCTGCTCGATGCGTCCTTCAGTCCGGTGCGCCGCGTGAGCTATTCCGTTGAATCGGCGCGGGTGGAACAGCGTACCGACCTCGATAAGCTCATCATGGACATCGAAACCAACGGCGCCATTGATCCCGAAGAAGCGGTGCGTTATGCGGCGCGTATCATGGTCGAGCAGTTGTCGGTATTCGCGGATCTGACCGGCACGCCGGCGCTGATCGAAGAAAAGCGCGCGACGCAGGTTGACCCGGTATTGCTGCGCCCGGTTGACGATCTGGAACTCACCGTGCGTTCGGCGAATTGCCTGAAAGCCGAAAACATTTACTACATTGGCGACTTGATTCAGCGTTCTGAAACCGAACTGTTGAAGACGCCGAACTTGGGCCGCAAGTCCCTCAATGAAATCAAGGAAGTGCTAGCTTCGCGTGGCCTGACGTTAGGCATGAAGCTGGAGAATTGGCCGCCCGCCGGCCTGGAAAAGATCTAAGCGGCGGTCCGCTGGAATAACAAGGAATTATCATGCGTCACGGTCACGGATTACGAAAGCTTAACCGCACCAGCAGCCATCGTCTGGCAATGCTGCGCAACATGGCGAACTCTTTGCTCAAGCACGAGGCTATCAAGACCACGTTGCCCAAGGCCAAGGAACTGCGTCGCGTGGTTGAACCCATTATCACACTCGGAAAATCGCCGTCGCTCGCGAACCGCCGGTTGGCGTTTAATCGCCTGCGCGATCGTGACAACGTTACCAAGCTGTTTGCCGAGATTGGGCCGCGCTACGCCAAGCGCAATGGCGGTTACTTGCGGATTCTGAAATTCGGTTTCCGCAAGGGCGACAACGCGCCGATGGCGTTTATAGAATTAGTGGATCGACCGGAACTTTCGGTATCCGTTGATCAAGCCAAGAAGGAGGAGGCTACAGCGTAGTGTTCGCACTGCTCTGAATAGGAACCGGCCCTGTCACCATGGCCGGTTTTTTTGCGCGAGAAATAAATTATAAGCATTTGTTTATTAATGGTTATTTTACGTAATCAGAATTGCGCGGTAATCATTCACGTTCGTGCGAGTCGGGCCGGTAACCACTAAGTCGTTCAGCGCGTGAAAAAAACCATACCCATCGTTGTTGTCGAGTAGCGTTGAGGCATCGATATGCTGGGTCGACGCCCGCCGTAGTGAATCCGGTGTCAGCATGGCGCCGGCGTTGTTTTCCGACCCGTCTATCCCGTCGGTGTCGCATGCCAGCGCGTATATGCCGTGAGTGCCGTGTGCATTTTTCGCGTTGTCCAAGTCCACTCCGAGCGCCAGCAAGAACTCCGCGCAACGTCCGCCGCGCCCCGTGCCCTTCACCGTGACGGTGCACTCCCCGCCGGAAATCATCGCCACGGGCGGACGCCACGGTGTGCTGTGTTGGCTGATCTCCCGTGCGAGCGCACCGTACACTTTTGCGACTTCCCGTGCTTCTCCGGTGACCGAATCACCCAGGATGGCAGCCTGCACGCCGTGAGAGCGGAAAAATTCCGCCGCTGCCTGTAACGATGCGTGTGCTGTCGCGATCACCCGGTTTTCCACACGCGCAAATATGCGATCACCCGGTTTGGGCGTCTCCGGTATGTTTCCGGCCACGCCGCGTGACAGATGCGCGCCGACTGTCGCGGGGGCGTCGATACCATGACGGCGAATGACATCGAGTGCGTCTTGATAAGTGCTTGCATCGGGTGCACACGGCCCGGAGGCGATGTGCGTCGGATCGTCTCCGGTGACGTCCGATATAATCAGCGCCTGCACCGGCGCGCGGCACGCGGCCGCCAATCGGCCGCCTTGCATCGCGGACAGGTGCTTGCGCACAATATTCATCTCCTGAATCGGCGCGCCAGACATCAGCAATTGTCGGGTGAGCATTTTAATATCGTCGATGGCGATGTCACCCGCTGGCAGCGTCAGCAGACTGGAGCCCCCGCCCGATACCAACACCAACAGCAGGTCGCGTGCCGTCAGGGCTTTTACGCGCCGCAGAATTTCCTGCGCGGCTTTTTCGCCGGATTCATCTGGCACGGGATGACCCGCCTCGATGACGGTGATGCGGTTGGTCAGCAGGCCATGCTGATAGCGGGTGATGACAAGGCCATCCAGCGGCGCATTGGCGGGCCAGTGTTGTTCCACTGCCAGCGCCATGGATGCGGCAGCCTTGCCGGCACCCACCACCAACGTTCGCCCCTGCGGCGGCGTGGGCAAATGCGCTCCGACAACCTTCAGCGGATCAGCCACCGCGAGCGCGGCATGAAAACTACCTAACAACAACTCTCGCGGCGTCATCATCGTTGCAGCGCGGCCTTGAGATAACGAGCGGTATGACTCTCGGCGTGGTTGGCCACGGTTTCGGGAGTGCCCTCCACCCATATGCGGCCGCCGCCATTGCCGCCCTCGGGGCCGAGGTCAATGATCCAATCCGCGGTTTTGATAACGTCGAGATTGTGTTCGATAACGACGATGGTATTGCCGTGGTCGCGCAGCCGGTGCAGCACGTGGAGCAGCAAATCAATATCGTGAAAATGGAGTCCCGTGGTGGGTTCATCGAGTATATACAGTGTGCGTCCGGTGTCGCGCTTTGAGAGTTCCAGTGCGAGTTTCACGCGTTGCGCCTCTCCGCCGGACAGCGTTATCGCGCTCTGGCCGAGCTTGATATATCCCAATCCCACGTCGAGCAGCGTCTGCAATTTGCGGGAGATTGCCGGCACCGCGCTGAAAAATTCCGTGGCCTGTTCGACCGTCATGCCCAGCACGTCGTTGATACTTTTGCCCTTGTACAATATTTGCAGCGTTTCGCGGTTATAGCGCCTGCCGTTACATACGTCGCAGGGCACGTACACGTCAGGCAGAAAATGCATTTCCACTTTCAGCATGCCGTCGCCTTGGCACGCCTCACAGCGGCCGCCCTTGACGTTGAA
>DHVE01000077.1 GCA_002412495.1 Betaproteobacteria bacterium UBA5216 | reverse complement strand
CGCTTGACGGGGGAGCTTACGAAGGAACGATTCGCAGCCTCCGGCACGTACATCGCCGGCAGCACACCCGAAGAACTGGCGGATTACATCAAGAAGCAGATTGCCACATGGGCAAAGGTGATCAAGGCGGCGGGCATCCGCCTTGATTGATCACTCCCCAGTGTCCCTACCCGCGCTTTAACTCCTGAATCGACTTCACCAGCTCGCCATCCGCGCGCTTGAGCGCCCGCGTCGCCGAACGGGTGTTGCCGAACGTCGGCACCCACTGCGAGTGCTTGCCCGCGCCGCCGGTGACGATGATGATCAGGTCTTCGGGCTTCGCCCACATATGCACCGGCGTATCGAGCGGCGCATTGGCGAATTTTTCGGCGAGCTTGCGACGAAAACGCCGCTCAATGCCCTCTTTCGAAAACTTCGACATCGGCAGCGTTGCGTGCTCCCACAGCCACTGCTTGACCTGCGCCTTGGTCATGCCGCCGCTGGCTACCGTGGCCGCGTGCTCCGGACCGAACGCCATCACCGGCTGCCCGTCGTAGTAGGCATTGTTCGCGCCCGTGCTGGGCATGGTGCCCGCGACCATGGTGAGTATGCCTTCGGGCGTGATGCTTTCGTGGTCGTTGATATTGTGCGGGCCTTCCGCGGCCACCACCGTGACGGTGTTGTTGTCTTTCGCGTAACCGCGCTCCACGTGCAACGGCTCCCACGGGCTGGCGTCCTCGTTTTCCGCGACGCAGAACGTGAATTTGCACGGCGTGCCCGCGGTGGCCATGTCGCCCGTGCCGGGAATTGCCGCGCCGATATTCACCAGCGCCAGCCGCACTGCGCGGCCGATGGCTGCGTTGGCGCGAAAGTAATTGCCCATCACGTTGTGGCCTGAGTTGAGTCCCACCTCCTTCACCACCGGGCCGTTAAAAATCAGCATCGGCGTGCACGGGTGGGTGGTCGCCTGCGTGCCATACAGGTTGTATTGCTCTTCGGACATCGCTTCCAGCGCCAGCAACACCAGCGGGAAATACTCCGGCTTGCAGCCGGCCATCACCGCGTTGGCGGCGACACGTATCGGCGTTGCGGCGCCAAAACGCGGCGGCACTTTGATGATCGGCTTGTCAAAATCGCGGTCGCAGTAGGCAAGCATGCGCTCGACGCGCTCCGGCGTCGGCGGAATCACCGGCAGGCCATCGCTCCAGCCTTTGCTGCACAAAAATTCATACACCGCTTCGGGGTCGTCGTCGCACTCGACCATGGCGCCGGGCGCTTTCAGCATTGCATTCAGGGACAAGGAACTCACGTGCGTTTCTCCTTCACGACTTTGAGCAATTGCGGCAACGCCACGCCCGCCCGTTCAACCACTTTATCCATGTTCAATCCACCGAGGGGATGTTGAATCTTCAGCAGCGGCAGATCCGGCACGCCGAACACCTTGGCCTGCGCCGAACCGAGTTTCATGAACGTATCCGAACAAACCACGGCAGCGATCAAACCGCGCTTGGTCAACTGTGCCATGTCGTGGACACTCCACGACGTGCACGAGCCTCAATCGGCCATGGCGCTGATCACGAGATCAGCCTCCTTTGCCAATTCATCGAGTACTTGATCCGTTGCCGGCCGGCTGGAAGTCGGTTTGCGCTTAATAACCACCGAATCAACCTGGTATTCTTTTTTGACACCTTCGACGATCAGGTTCAGCAGGTGATCGGCGTTAGCCTTGCTGTTGTCGAGTATGCCGAGGCGTATGCCTCCGCTGCCCAGCGTGCGGTTAGATTTTAACTGCGCGACCTCTTCTATTGGCGCGTCAGGTACTACGAGAAATATCTTTCCCATGATGGCTCCTTGTAAAAATTCAATAACTAAAAAACTTTTTGACGCGGATTTCGCGGATTTACGTAGATTAAAACCCAAACCGTCATACCGGAGAAGGCGGGTATGCGTGCTAGTGGCACGGTGTTATGGGCTCCCGCCTTCGCGGGAACGACAGGTTGGTTTTAATCTGCGTTAATCTGCGAAATCTGTGTCTAATGGTTTTGACCTGGCCCTTATTAATCCAATTTAATACCGGTCTGCTGCTGCACTTTTTTCCACTTCGCCAGATCACCCACCATGCGCTTCGTCAGCTCCTCCGGCGTGCTCTTGATCACATCCGCGCCGAGCCGCGTGAACGCGTCGCGCGTCGATGGCTGATCGAGCACCTTCAACAGCGCCGTATAAACACGATTCACGATGTCTTTCGGCGTGGCCGATGGCAGAAATACCCCCGTGTAGGTAGAGGCTTCAAACCCGCGCACACCGGACTCATCCATCGTCGGCACGCTGGCCAGCAACGGCGAACGCTTGATCGATGCCACCGCGATGGCGCGCAGTTTACCGGCACTCACGTACGGCGTTGATGTGGATACCTGATCAAAAATGCAATGCGTTTGCCCGCCCATCAGATCGACCAGTGCCGGCCCGCTGCCTTTATAGGGCACGTGCGTTAACTTCACGCCGGTGATCACCTGAAACAGTTCGCCGGTTAGATGCGTATTGCTGCCGGTACCTGCGGACGCCATCATCACCGTGCCCGGCTTGGCTTTCGCCAGCGCAATAAACTCCCTGGCATTTGCCACGGGCAACGAAGGATGTGTCACTAGTACCAGTGGCACGATCGATACCAGGGATGTCGGCGCAAAATCCTTGATCGGGTCATAACTCGGCACAACGGCAAACGCCGGATTCACCGTCAACGAGCCGCTGGAACCCAGCAGCATCGTGTAACCATCGGGCGCGGACTTCGCCACCACTTCGGTGCCGATGCGTCCGCCCGCGCCGCCGCGATTTTCCACCACCACGGTTTGCCCAAGCTGCTCGGTCAAACCGGGCGCCACGGTGCGCGCCGTGATATCGATATTGCCGCCCGGCGCGAACGGCGCGATCAGGCGTATGGGGCGGTCGGGATAGGCGGCGGATGCCGTGCTGAAAAAAACCGGCAACAGCACCGCGCAGAACAGTTGAAACAGCATATGAACTCCAAGGCAAACAACGTAAATCGTGCGCGATGTTAGCAGCAGCGTGGCATTGCGACAAACGCGCATGGCCACCGCAATCACCGTAGGTTCACCGAAGGTTCACCAAAGGCGGGATGGCGTTCGCCCTACTTTTGCATTCGCCGTACATGCGGCCCGCGCACCGCCGGCTTTGCATGGCGCAACCAGCGCCCCGCATGCGGGCGCCGTGCGTAGACCTCGTCAAACAACGTCTCCAGCCGCGGGTGCGTACCACGCAGATTGTCGATCACCGCTTTTGCCCAATCAAAATATTCAATTTGCCGCTTGAGGGGCCAGCGCGCGGGCGGATTCGTCGCCACGTCACGCAGATTGCATATCTTGTCGGCCAGTTTCACCAGCCGCGCGCGGCGCGTGAGATGTGGGCCGTGCTTCACCTGCAACTCCTTGCGCTTGCGCTTTTTCAGTCTTTTGTTGTCGGTGACTTCGAGCACAAGGTCGCGTATCTCGCCACCGAACTCGCGCGCCAGCTCTTCGGGCGTGGTCTCAGTATCTTCCAGCGTATCGTGCAAAATCGCGGCGATCAGCACCGTGGTGTCGCGCACGCGACCTTCGCGCACCAGCACATTGGCCAAATCGATCGGGTGATTGATATACGGCGACGCCTCCGGATCCTTGCGCCGCTGATGACGATGCTTTTCCGCCGCGAAGGCTATCGCTTTCAACAACAAGGCGTGGCGGAATTGCATAGACGGGCCTTAAAACCGTAAGTATATGTTTTTATTGAATAATAATACCATCTTCGCGCCAACACTGCACGTACACGTTAGAATGCGTCCCTTCCTACCTGAACGCCCGACACGAGACGCTCGATGACCCGCACACCCGGCAGCCCCGATTCATTGACGCAATTGCGCGAACAACTGGCCGCCTTCGCCAACGAACGCGACTGGGATCAATTTCACAACCCGAAAAACCTCGTCATGGCGCTGACCGGCGAAGTCGGCGAACTGGTGGAACACTTCCTGTGGCTCACCCCGGACGAAGCCGCCAACCTGCCGTCCGCGACCCGCGATGCGGTCGCGCTGGAATGCGCCGACGTGCTGCTGTTTCTGCTTCGCCTGACCGATAAACTCGGCATCGACCTTGCCGTCGCCGCTGAAAAAAAGCTCGAACTCAACGCCCTGAAGTATCCCGTCGAAAAATCCCGTGGCAAAGCCACGAAGTATGACAAACTCTAAGCATGCTCTCCTACCGCCACCTCTTCCACGCCGGCAGCTTCGCTGATGTGTTCAAACACGTGTTGCTCACGCGGCTGCTGCTGTCGCTGAACGCCAAGGACAAGCCGTATTTTTATCTCGATACACATGCCGGCATCGGTTTGTACGACCTGTCGCATCCGTGGGCGCAAAAAGGCCGCGAGTTTGAAAGCGGTATCAAAAAGCTGTGGGATCGCACCGACATCCCGGCGGCGATGAAGCCCTACATGGACATCGTGCGTGCCGAAAATCCCGACGGGCATTTGCGCTACTACCCCGGCTCGCCGCGCATCGCGCGCAAGCTGATACGCCCCATCGATCGCATCGCCCTCACGGAACTCAATAAAACCGATTGCGCGGTGCTGCACGAACTTTTCGCGCGCGACCGCCGCGTGAATGTGCAGTTGATGGACGGATTTCAATCACTCAAAGCGCACTTGCCGCCCAAAGAACGGCGCGGCATGGTGCTGATTGATTCCGCGTTTGATGTGTCGCGCGAATTCTCGCGTCTCGCCACCGCATTGCAGGAAGCGCATACCCGTTGGGCCACCGGCACCTACGCCATCTGGTATCCGCTGATGGGCGCGGGCGTCATCCGCGGCTTCGAAAAACAAATCGAAGCCGCCGGCATCAAAAAAGTATTGCAGTTCGAGTTGTCCATTTTGCCGGAAGACGCCTCCACCATGCCCGGCAGCGGCATGATCATCGTCAATCCGCCATGGAAATTTGATACCGAAATGCGCACATTGCTGCGTTGGCTATGGTCGGCGCTTACAGTCAAGAGCGCGGGCGGAGTCAAAGTGAATTGGCTGGTACGGGAGTAATCTGGAGCGTGGGAGCAAGCCCCCACACTCCAAATTCTTCACTTCAGCGCATTCCAGAACTTCTCCAGCCGCTTGTACGAAATCGGATACGGCGTCTTCAGCTCCTGCGCGTACAGCGAAACGCGCAATTCCTCGATGTGCCAGCGCACCTCGTGCAGACGCGGATCCACCGCGCCAGCCTGGGTTTGCCGCTCCAGTAATTCTTCGTATTTTTTCCACCAGCCGCTGATGCTGGCCGCGTGTTTGCCATCACGCTCCATATCGCGCGGGTATTTTTCCAGCCGACGCTGCATCGCCTGCAAGTAGCGCGGCAGGTGCGTGAGCTGCTCCCACGGGGTGGCCGAGAAAAACCCCTTGAAAATCAGCCGCGACAATTGCGCCTTGATATCCGTTGCCGGCCGCGACAGCACGCCCTTGGCGCCACCCAGCGCGAGCGACACCTGGTGGTATTCCACGCCAATGGCCGCCAGCAAGCGACAGGCGCCTTCACTCACCGCGGGCAAGCGCGTGCGCGCGCGCTTGAGTTGCGCTTCATAGTCTTTCTGGCTGCGCGGCAGCGTGTCTTCGCCGATAAACGCGCGATCCGTGATGGCGGCGATCACGTCTTCGCGCAGATCATCCACGCTCGCGACGCCGCGCAACTGCATTGCCGCCTGATCAAAGCCGCGCAGGTTTTTTTCCAGTTGCTTCATCTGCTCCTTGAGCGCGAGGCGCATCAGGCGCGTCACGCCCAGTCGCATGGCCGCGTCCGCCGCCTGCTTTACATCGAACAGGCGTATCGCCACGCTTTCACGCTCGTCCACCAGCGCCGGGTAGCCGGTGAGCTTGCGGCCGTTGCGGGTGAATGAAATCTGCTCCGGCAGATCGCCGCAATCCCACACCTTGATGTTGTCGCGCTCGATGCCGGTTTCCGCTTTTCCCACACTGCCGAAGGTGAGTTGCGCCGCTTGTCCCAGTTGCGTTTTGAGCGCCGCGAGATCTCGCCCGCTGGCCATTTCGCGCCCGGCGTCATCGATCACGCGGAAATTCATTTTCAGATGTGCTGGAATATCCGCGCCGTTCCATACGTCCGCCGCCACCGGCTGGCCGGCGCGCTTGCGCACAAAATCCGCCAGCGCCGCGGCAAACGGCTTGCGGGTGTCACAGTCGCTCAGAAACGCGGTGACTTGTTCCGGCAGCGGAAACAAATTGCGCCGCAGGTTTTTCGGCAGCGCCTTCAGATACGCGGAAACCTTGTCGCGGATCATGCCGGGCGCCAGCCAGTCGAACGGCGTTTCTTCCAGCGTATTGAGCAGATGCAGCGGCACGGTGACTGTCACGCCATCGAGCGGATGTCCCGGTTCGAAGCGATAACGCAGCCTGAACGACAACTCGCCCACGCCGAGCGTCTCGGGAAATTGTTCCTCGGTGATGGCAACCGCCGAGTGCCGCATCAGGTAGTCGCGCGTCAGGAACAACAAGCGCGGGTTTTGTTTTTCGGCTTCGACACGCCACGCCTCGAAGCGCGCCCCGTTGTGAATATCGTGCGGGATCAATTCATCAAAAAACGCAAACAAGGTGTGCTCGTCCACCAGCACGTCATGCTTGCGCGCCTTGTGTTCGAGTGCTTGCACCTCTTTTATAACCAATTGATTTTGCGAGAAAAATTTAGCGCTCGTTAAGAAATCCCCTTCAACCAGTGCGCGACGGATGAAGATCTCGCGCGCCTCGCGCGGATTGACCGGCCCGTAATGCACGCCGCGCTTGGGCACGATGGTCAACCCGTACAGCGTGACGCGCTCGTACGCGGTGACCATCGCGCGATCTTTTTCCCAATGCGGATCAAAGTAATGGCGCTTCACCATGTCGCCCGCGATTCGCTCGATCCAGTCCGGATCGATCTTCGCCACGCAACGCGCGTAGAGACGCTGCGTTTCCACCAGTTCGGCGGCCATCACCCATTTGGGTTGCGACTTGCGCAGCACCGAGCCCGGAAAAATCGTGAACTTGATGCCGCGCGCGCCGAGATACTCGCCTTCGTCGTTCTTGAAACCCAGATTGCCCAGCAGCCCGGCCAGCAAAGCACGATGAATTTGTTCAAACGTGGCGGGCGTTTCGTTTTCGCGCAAGCCCATTTCGCCCGTCAGTGCGGCGAGCTGGCCGTGGATGTCACGCCATTCGCGCATGCGCCGGTGCGACAGAAAATGCGCCTGACACTGCTCCATCAGTTTGCGGTTGGATTTCTTGTGCTTGACCGCCTCCTCGAAAAACGCCCAGATTTTCAAATACGCCAAGAAGTCGGAACGCTCGTCCTGAAACGGCTGATGCGCGCGGTCCGCCGCTTCGGCGCGGTCAAACGGCCGGTCACGCGGATCCTGCACCGACAGCGCCGAGGCAATAATCAGCACTTCGGCCAAACAGTTTTCCTGCTTGGCTGCGATGATCATGCGCGAAATGCGCGGATCAATCGGAAACTTTGCCAGTTGCCAGCCGATTTTCGTGAGCTGCTTGTCGTCATCCACCGCGCCCAGTTCCGCAAGCAACTGGTAACCGTCCGCGATCATGCGTGGTGGCGGCGGCTCCAGAAACGGGAAGTCCTCCACGTCGCCGATTTTCAGCGACTTCATGCGCAGAATCACCGATGCCAGCGACGACCGAAGTATCTCCGGATCGGTGAACTCGTCACGCCCCGCGAAATCCGCCTCGTCATACAGGCGGATGCACACGCCCGCCGCCACCCGCCCGCAACGGCCCGCGCGCTGATTGGCGGAGGCGCGTGAAATTTTTTCGGTTTGAAGCAGTTCGACCTTGTTGCGGTAACTGTAGCGATTCACGCGCGCGAGGCCCGCATCGATCACATACCGTATGCCCGGCACCGTGAGCGAGGTTTCCGCCACGTTGGTCGCCAGCACGATGCGCTGCCCGCCGTGCGGCTTGAACACCCTGTCCTGGTCTTCATGCGACAACCGCGCGAACAGCGGCAGTATCTCCGCGCCGGCGGGATGGTGCTTGCGCAACGCCTCGGCCGTTTCGCGTATCTCGCGCTCGCCGGGCAGAAACACCAGAATGTCGCCGCCGGCGCGATCGCGCGCGAGATCGTCTACCGCGTCGAGGATGGCGGCTTCGATGTCTTCATCCTCCTGCAATGCCTTCTCCCCTCGCCCGCTTGCGGAACTCGGTACAGCCCCCCCTTGAGGGGTGATGGGGCCGGAGGAGAGGGGCGTCGTTGCCTTTTTCTTCGTCTTCAACGGCCGATACCGAACCTCCACGGGAAACATCCGCCCCGACACCTCGATCACTGGCGCTGGTTTACCCAAGTGCGCAAAGTGTTTCGAAAACCGCTCGGCATCGATCGTGGCCGAGGTCACAATCACCTTCAAATCCCGCCGTCTTGGCAACAGCCGCTTCAAATACCCCAGCAGAAAATCGATATTCAGACTGCGTTCGTGCGCTTCATCGATGATGATCGTGTCGTAGCGCTTCAACAGCGGATCGCCCTGCGTCTCCGCCAGCAGTATACCGTCCGTCATCAGCTTGATATAGGTGTTGGGCGACACCTTGTCGGAGAAACGGACTTTGTAGCCCACCACTTGCCCCAGCGGGCTTTTCAACTCCTGCGCGATGCGCGTGGCCACCGTGCGTGCGGCAATGCGGCGCGGCTGCGTGTGGCCAATCAGACCGTTAACACCGCGCTGCAACTCCAGACAGATTTTCGGCAACTGCGTGGTCTTGCCCGACCCCGTTTCGCCGCAAATAATCACGACTTGATTGTCACGGATGGCGTGTGCGATGTCCTCCCGCCGCGCCACCACGGGCAGATCGTCGGGATACGTGGGTTGCGGCAGATTCGCGAGCCGCGCTTCAATCGTCGCCGGAGAATGTTGCGTCGGGGTAGCCATAAGAGGCGCGCATTCTACCGCACACGCCGCGGCCAGCCCCGGCAAAAGCCCGCCGCTCTCTCCCGTCAGACTTTTACCGCGGGATTCAAGCTATACAACCCGGTAATCTTCGCCTCCGCCAACACATGCCCCTGCATCGCGGCACGCACATCGCCGCCGGTGAATTTGCCGCCGACCGCGCATTTCGCCACATCCAGCGCATACAGCGTAAATACATAGTGATGCACGATGCTGTCGTTCCACGGGGGGCAAGGGCCGTCGTAGCCGTAGTAGTCGCCCGCCATGTCTTTGTCGCCCGAAAACCACATCGTATAGTCGTTGACGCCCTGCCGCGCGCCGTGCGCCGCATTGGGCACGTGGGGGCCCGGCTTGCCGCGCGTGGTAATGCCGCTGGAAAACTCGCCCGCCTTGATTTCAGCGGTTTTCGGATCGATGTCCACCAGCACCCAGTGAAAAAAATCAATGCGCGGCAGCGACGCCGGGATGGTGCGGCCTTCCTTGTTCACATCGTCCGGCTTGCTCGGCACGTCGACGTCGTGACAAATCAGCACGAGTGATTTCGCGCTGGCGGGCACGCCGCTCCACGCGAGTTGCGGGTTGCGGTTGGCGCCGAACGTGCAATGTGTTTTGGCGTCCGGCGCGCAGAAGGCGAACTCGGCGGGAATGGCGGTATTGTCGGTAAAACTGGTGCTGGTGATTTTCATGGACGTCTCCTTGGGCATGTCCTCGGGCATGTGTTTGGTCGCGCGCAACGTGTTGGCAAAACCACTTCACATTATTTGTCGTTCCCACACAGGCGGCCCCCCATCAGCCGTCTCGATAGGCACTGTGTTATGGGTTCCCGCCTGTGCGGGAACGACAGCGTTTTTGTGATGCCGACATCCGCGCGCAATATCGAAAATTATAGCGCGCCCGCCGCCACGGACGCTTCCAGCCCGTACCGTGCCAGGGCCGCCTCTCGCGCCGCCTTGTCCTGCCGCGCCAGCGCCTTGACCACCGCGAAAAATTTCGGCAAATCGCCGCCCTGCTCCCGCAACAAGGCTTCGAATGCCGGCACGCGCTGCGTGTAGATCGCCACAGAGGCCAGCAGCGCATTATTCGGCTTTTGCGCGAACCACCGGTCATACCCCGCGAAACCGCCCCACGATGCCTTCAGTTGCTGATAATCGCGTTGCATGTCGCCGAACAACCGCTGCTTGGCTTCACGCATGGCCTCCGGCGCAATGCGCTGCTGGTACAGGGCATCCAGCCGCCCGCGATAGGTCTGTACCAGCGCGATGAACTCCGCGCGGTAGCGTTGCTGATTTTCAAACAATTGCCGGTCCTGCACGCTGCCGTGTTTGTCGATCCACCGCCGCACCCCCTCGCGTTCCACCACCACCGCGAACGATTCGTTGAACACGGTATCGTCTTTCACATACGCAACCTGATGCGTCAGTTCGTGAAAAATAATGCGCGCGAGTTCCGCCGCCGGGTAATTGACGAAAGTATTCAGCACCGGATCGGCAAACCATCCCAACGTGGAATACGCCGGCACGCCGCCGACGTACACGTCGTGTCCCGTGGCACCCGCTTGCGCCGCGAATGCATCGGCATCGGCCTTGGCAAAGTAACCGCGATACGTGACGCAGCCCGCCATAACGAAGCACCATTGCACCGGTTGCGTCGAAAACTCAGGCGCGGCAAATACATTCCACACCACGAAGGGCCGCTCCAGATCGGCGTAGCGGCGATAGCTCTGGTTTTGCGGCAATCCCAACTCGGTGCTGGCAAATTCCCGCGCACGCAAGGCAATGGCGAGCTTGTCGCGCAAGGCAGGCGGTGACGCCGTGTCGGTGATCACATCCGGAATCGGCCGTTCGCGGCTCCAGATATCCAGTTGCCCCCGCACCGATTGCAGGTAGTAGCCGTATTGCGCGCAGCCCGGGAGCAGCAGCAATAACACGCCCGCGCAGCACCACCGCGCCGCGCGGCCCGCCCATGACGCAGCCATGTGGCTAGCCATGCGCAAAACGGCCATGCCGCAAGAACTCGCACACCTGCCGCACTACCAGCACGGAAATCACCATCTGCGTATGCGTGACCGGCAATACGATGTGATCGTGTTCGCCGGGCACATGCGTTTCCGACACGCAGACGGTGCCATCGTGCGGCGCGGGCAAATCCGGCGCCATCACCACGCCCAGGCCTATGCCGCGGCGACCGGCGATCACGCCGATGTCGTAGTTCGCCAGTGTTTCAGAGCGTGCGCCCTGCAACCATTCGCCGACGGACGCGCCCACCGCCACGCACCCCATGCGCACGCGGCTCAGGCGCCGCGCGGCAAAACTGTCGACGAACGGCGCGCCCAGCAGCACCACGCGCCCGATGCCGAGGCGGTGCGGCTCATCCAGCATGCGCGTGATCAGCAGGCCGCCGAGGCTGTGGCCCACCAGATGCAGCGGCCGCGCACCCAGTGACTGACAAAACGCAGCCAGCCGCCGCGCGTTTTCCGCCATGCTCAGGCGGACGGATGGATAGGTGTAGCAATGCACGGTATAGCCCGCGCGCGCAATCCGCCGCGCCATCCAGCCCATCACCGCGCCGTTCATCCACAGGCCATGCACCAGCACCACTTGTTCATTGCCCGCCATGACCATGAGGGTGCTTGCGCGCCGTATTAAACGGCCTTGCCGTCGTAACGCGTCACGCCCACTTCGGCAAGATGCGCCACGTCGCCCCAAGCGATTTCGCGCCAGCCGTCCAGAGTATGGTGAAAGGTGTTCAGGCTCGCGTTAAGCAGCGGCGCTTCACGCTTGGCATCGAGGGGCAAGCCGCGCGCGGCGCGATGCAGCGTGTCGAGAACCAGACCATGCGTCACCACCACCACGCATTCACCCGGATGGGCACGCGCGATGTTTTCCAGACACGCCAGACTGCGCGTAAAAAACTGCCGCGGACTTTCGCCGCCGGGCACCGCGTAGTCGGGGTCGCGCGTATTAAAACGTGCGTGTTCCTCGGGATAGCGCTGTGCCATCTCGTCGTGGGTCAACCCTTCGAGTATGCCGAAGGTGCGCTCGCGCAATGCAGGTTCTCGGCGTATCTCGTGCCGCGTCACGCTGGCGCGCGCAATGGCCGCCGCGGTATCCCAGGCGCGCGCGAGATCGCTGCTGTAGAGCGCCGAAAACGGATGGCGCGCGAGGCGTTGCCCGACGGCTTCGGCTTGCGCGCGCCCCCGCTCGGACAACGGCGTGTCGGTTTGTCCCTGCATGCGCCGCTCGCGGTTCCAGTGGGTTTCGCCATGGCGGATCAGAATCAGTTCGGCGTTCACGGCTGGCCCGCCTTGGCGCAGCCCGCATTGCATTTATAAATTATCATTTAAAAACAATTAGTTATATTAAAACATCCTGCAAGCCGGCACCACCCGCATGCACCGGCCACGCAGGTTACCAGAACCAGAATGTTTTCTTCGGTGCCTTCTTCGCTTCCTCGCGTTTTTTCTTCGCTGCCTCGCGTTCGGCTTCTTTTTGCTCGCGTATTTTTTCCGTCTGTTCGCGCTCGGCCTTGTTCAACTCTTTTTGCGCCTGCTGCGCGGCACGGATTTCCTCGGCACGTTTCTGCGCGGCTTCCTGTTCCGGCTTCTGTGCGTCGCGCTCCGCCTTCTTGGCCGATTTTTTCTCATCCACTTCGCTTTGCGCTTTGGCCGTGGCGACACGTTGCGCGTCACGCTCCTTCGCCCGCGCATCGCGGCTTTGCGCCCGTTGCGCGCGCACCGCCTCGCCGCGCGCCTTCGCGGCCGCATTGTCGGGTTTCTCAAGCGCCGCCAGCGCTTCCTGACTCTCGCGCCACTGCGACTGGCTGCGATTGAATTGCGACTGGCTGTTGCGCACGCGGCTGCCCGCGTGATCGATCTTTTCCTTGTCACCGGTCTTGCGCAGTTCTTCCAGCGCCTTGCGTTCCACTTTGAGCTGCGCGCGGTCTTTTTCCATCTGGGCGCGGGCGGCCTGCACCTTGGCCTCGGCCGCCGCTTTCGGATCGCCGTCAGGCGGAGCCGGAGGTGCGGCCGCGGCGGCTTGCGCAGCCGGGACCGCAGTCTGCGCTTGCGCAGGGGTGCACAGCGTTCCCGCCAGTGACACCATTACAACCGCAATGATCGGGATCAGAATCAGGTTTTTCAGTTTCATGGTAACTCCGCTCTCCCAACAACGGATCATCGCGGATTCAGTGGACACGCCATTCTAACGGTTCCGGCTATACTCGCCCGTTGTATCTCCGCCGCCAGTTTCAACCGATTCCCATCATGCCCAGCACCGAAGTCCTTGTTTTCGCGCCGCTCATCGTACTGCTGGCGTACCTGATTTTCGGCATCTCCGGCTTCGGCTCCACGCTGATCGCCGTGCCGTTGCTGGCACACATCCTGCCCCTGAAATTTGTGATTCCGGTCATCGTGGTTCTCGATTGCGTGGGCGCCTTCAGCATGGGCTTCAAACTGCGCGCCAGCGTATGGAAAGCCGAATTCCTGCCCCTGTTGCCGTTCCTGGTGGTTGGACTGCTGATTGGCGCTTTTGTTCTGATGAACCTGTCAACGCAGTGGTTGTTTGCCGGCCTCGGAATTTTCGTGGTGATCTTTGGCGCCTATTACACCATCGACCGAAAATCGATGATGCGGGTGCCACGCTGGGTCGGCGCGCCGCTGGGCATTATCGCCGGCATCACCTCGTCGGCCTTCGGCGTCGGCGGCCCGCTCTACGTGTTTTACTTCACCGCGCGCGGCGCGACCCCCGACCAGGTACGCGCCACGGTGCCCGCCGTGTTTTCATTCACCACGGTGGCGCGCATCGCCATTTTTGCCGGCATCGGACTGTTCAACACCGACGTGCTGATCGCCGCGGCGCTGCTGCTGCCGGTGATGGCGCTGGGCATGTGGTGCGGCCACCGGTTGCATGGCCGCCTGTCGCGCGATCAGGCCATACGATTCATCGGCGGACTGCTGCTGCTGAACGGCATATCGCTGCTGGTGCGCGCGTTTGCGACGTAATGCCGGTTACTACTTCGTCACCCCACCCTGTATCAGCAACTGCACGAAGTGCCGGATGTTCACGTTGCTTTGCACGCTGACGGATGTGAATTCAATGCTGGCCAGCCGCTGGCCGTCACGCTCGAATGTTTTTAATACCCGCGCGTACACATCGGTCGCGCTGGTGCCCGCCAGCGAAAGATTCAGATCCAGCTTGATGTCGGTTTGCGCCGGCACGGTGCCTTCGAGCATTGCCAGCACGCCGTTGTAGCTGATATCCAGTATGGTGCCGGCGCGTTTTTCCGGCGCCACGATCTTGCCGTCGATCTCATGGTAGGTGAACGGTATATGGGTTTCGACGCGCGGGCTTTTGCGGATTTCCTGCCGCGGCACGACCTTGCCGAGTGACGGGATGGCCAGCACCTCATACAGTTTGACAGGGTCTTTCTTGCCCTTGACATAAACCTCCATCGGCTCGGAAACGGTGACGTAATCGCGCACGCGCGCGCAGGTAGCCTCGCTGATCAGCACTTGTCCGCGCAGGCTGTAGGCCTCGATGCGCGATGCCAGATTGACCTCGTCGCCGATCACCGTGTATTCGGAATACAGGTCCGAGCCGAGCATGCCCGCCATCACGGTGCCGGTGTTGATGCCGATGCCCATGTTCAGTTCGGGCATGCCGATGGTGCGGTGATACGCATTGATTTCAAACAGCGCAAGCTGCATGTCCACCGCACAGGTCACCGCGCGTGTCACATCCTCCGCATGCGAAAACGGCGCACCAAACAGCACCATGATGGCGTCGCCCATGAATTTGTCGATGGTGCCGCCATGCTGGATGGCGATCTCGCTCATCTTCACGAGGTAGCGGTTGAGCATTTCGAGCAGCACCGGCGCGGGATGCGTTTCGGATATCGACGTGAAGCCGCGCAGGTCGGTCAGCAGCACCGTCACCTCGCGCGGTGAAAACGTATCCGTCTCCGACAGCCCGACCGAATGCCGCACGGCATCATTGAGCAACTGCTCAAGACGCTGATGCCCCGTATCGGCCAAGGGCGCACCGGTTTCGCGTTCGATCAACGACTGGATGTCCCGCAACATCGCGGATACGGTAGGGGTCTTCATCGCAAACCTCCGAGGTAATGACTGATGCGCCGCACGCCTTCGCGCAGGCGCGCCACCGGGCGCGTGTAGGCGAAGCGCACGTGGGTGCGTGCCTCATGTACGCCAAAATCTATGCCGGGCGTGATGGCCACGCCGGCCTGTTGCAGCAAATCCAGCGCGAATGCGTGGCTATCCCGGCTAAACCGTCCGCAACCGGCGTACACGTAAAACGCACCCTGCGGCATATGCGGAATATCAAAGCCAAGCTCGCTCAACGCGGGCACCAGGTAATCGCGGCGTTCGCGAAATGCCTCGCGGCGTTCTTCGCATATCGCCAGCGTCGCGGGTTCAAACGCCACCAGCGCCGCGAGTTGCGCCGGCGTGGGCGCGGAGAGATAAATGTTTTGCGACAATTTATCGAGATCGCTCACATACGCCTCGGGCACCACCATCCAGCCGAGGCGCCAGCCGGTCATGTTGAAATATTTCGAAAAACTGTTGATCACGAACACATTGTCGCCGGCGCCCGCGGCGGTGGGCGTGCCGCGGGCCGCGCCGC
>DHVE01000133.1 GCA_002412495.1 Betaproteobacteria bacterium UBA5216 | reverse complement strand
GTGGCCGTCAGGCCGGGAGAGGGCGGTAGATGCACTATCGTCTTTCATCAATTTCTCGTAAAACCCCATGCAACTCACCATTACCGAAGCCACTGACCTCGCCGTGCGCGCCCTCACCCGCGCGGGCATGAGCGCGGAAAACGCGCGTATCACCGCCGATCATCTGGTTGACGCCGCGCTTTGCGGCCATGAGTTTTCAAGCCTGCCGCGCGTACTGGCGTTGGCCGAAGCGCTGCGCGGCAAGCCACCCGCCGGCCCCACCCGCGTGGTGCGCGAGAATCATTGTTCGGCGCTGCTCGATGGCGGTGACAACGTGGCCTACGTGGTTTCGATACACGCCGTCGACAAGGCAATTGAAATCGCACGCAAAAACGGCGTGGCGGTGGTGTGCGCCAATAACGCGTGGTTCAGCGGGCGGCTTGCGTATTACGTCGAGCGCGCCGCGCGTCAGGGCTTTATCGCGATGCACACCACCAACGCCACCGCGCGCGTGGCGCCGCATGGCGGCGTCGATCCGCTGATGGGCACCAACCCGTTTGCGATTGCATTCCCCGGCGCGGGTGACGACGACCCGATCATCATCGACATCGGCACCTCGGCCTCCACCTGGGGCGACGTGGTGCTCGCGCGCACCAAGGGCGTGCCCTTGCCCGAGGGCGTGGCGGTCAACGCGGCCGGTCAACCGACCACCGATCCGCAGCAGGCGCTGGATGGCGCGATTCTGCCGTGGGGCGGGCCGCGCGGCAGCGGACTCGCGCTGGCGATTCAGTTGCTCGGCATCCTCGCCGGCAGCGACCTGGTAATCGAAGACATCAGCAACTACGGTTTGTTTTTTGTGGTGATCGATCCGAAGCTGTTCATGCCCAGCGATCAGTTTCCCGCACGCGTGTCGGCGTTTCGCCAGGTGATCACCAGCAATCGCCCCATCGAGGGCGGCGGCGCGGTGCGCGTGCCGGGCGACAGCAGCCAGCAGAAACGCCGCATCAATCGCGAGAAGGGTGTGATTTTTCTCGATGAAAAAGTGTATGCGCGGCTGCGGGAACTGGTTGATTAAACACCGGAACGTTATTCCAGCGCGATTTTCTGCGCGCGTATCACACGGCCCCAGCGTTCAATCTCGGTTTTGATCCACTGATCAAACTGCGCGGGCGTGCCGCCCGCCGCTTCCAGCCCCAGTTCGGCGAAGCGTGATTTCACGTCAGGCAACGCCAGCAGCTTTGCGCTTTCCACGTTCAGCCGCGCAATAATATCCGCCGGCAGTTTCGCGGGGCCCAGCAACCCCACCCACGATTCCGCGCGAAAGTTCGGATACACGCTCATCATCAGCGGCACGCCGGGCAGCGCGGCAGAGGGTTTCTCCGAAGTCACCGCTATCGCGCGCAGGCGTGTGCTGCGCACGTGCGGCGCGGCGGTCGAAACGGTGGGGAACATGGCATCCACATGCCCGGCGATCAAATCGGTTACGGCACCGCCCGCGCCTTTGTACGGCACATTGGTCACGTTGACGTTTGCTTCGAGCTTCAGCAATTCCATCAACAGGCGCGCGGGCGACCCGGGGCCGACGCTGGCAAAGTTCAGCGCGCCGGGTTTACTTTTGGCGAGCGCGATCAACTCGCCCACGGTTTTAGCCGGCACGCCCGGATTCACCACCAGCACCAGCGGCCCGCGCACCAGCAAGGAAACCGGTGCGAGATCGATGACCGTGTTGTATTCCAGGTTTCTGAACAAATGCGGATTGGTGGCGTGACTGTCGAACACCACAAGCAGGGTGTAGCCATCGGGCGCCGCGCGCACGACCGCCGCCGTGCCGAGCGTGCTGCCCGCCCCGACGCGATTTTCAACCACGAACTGCTGGCCCATCAACTCGGAAAGTTTCGCCGCGACAATGCGCGCACTGACGTCCGCCAAACCGCTGGGGGCGTTGGGCACAATGATGCGCACGGGTTTGGCGGGGTAGGCTTGTGCCAACGCCAATGCGCTCGCAACCACGCTTGCGGTCAGGCACAGGAATTTCAAAAGCTGACTCATAGGGCGGCGATCACGAATCTACCTGCCTTTGTCGTTCCCGCCTGCGCGGCAACAACCGAACGGAAGTTTTCGCATGCGGACATTTGCCTTGGGTGTGCGGCATTATACGGTGGCTCCGCACACATCATGTTAAAGTTTCCTTCCCCAACAGGAGGACAAATCCATGAGCGTCCAACTCGTCCGCGGCAGCGGCAAATCCGTGCGCGATCAAGTCAGCCCCGAGGAATGGCAGTTGCGCTGCGAACTCGCGGCCGCGCATCGGCTCGTCGCGCATTTTGTGTTTGTGGACATGACCTACAACCACATTTCCGTGCGCGTCCCCGGCGAGCCGAATCATTTTTTGGTGAAACCCGAGACCGCGTACATGGAGCAAGTCACCGCGTCGAATCTCGTCAAGTACGATGTTAATGGCAATCAAGTGATGGCCTCCGAATTCAAGGCAAGCCCCGCCGCTTACAACGTGCATGCCGCGGTGCTGAAGGCGCGGCCCGATATCATTTCGGCCGTCCATACGCACTCGCCGGCGAATCTGGCGATCTCCGCGCAAAAGTGCGGGCTGTTGCCGATCACGCAGCAGGCAATGCGGTTTTACAAACGCATCGCGTATTACAAAAACGAACACGACGACATCACGCCGGAGGGAACGGCGCACATGGCGCGCGCGCTGGGCGACAAGTGGGTGATGATTCTTGAAAATCACGGCGCGCTGATCTGCGGCAAGTCATTGCCCGAGGCCTACATCTATCACCATTTTTTTGAACTTGCGTGCCGCGCACAAATCGGCGCGCTGGCGGGCGGCGGCGAGTTAATCATTCCGCCCGAAGCCGTGTGCGAAGAAAGGGTCGCGCGCGCGGGCCGCGTTGGGGTGTACGACTCCAACAGCCGCGACTGGACAGCAGGCATGGCGCTCGCCGAGAAGCTGTTTCCAGACTACAAAAATTGATTTAAAAACAATAGGTTATATAAATGTCGCCTTTCAAGCTTTTGAATTATGCCGACAACCACGGCGCGCCGCGTGCGGGGATTTTGATCAACGGCAACACCGTGATCGATCTGCGCGATGCGCTGCCGGATCACGCATGGTCCTCCTCCACGCTCGCGGTACTGAACGCGTGGGACGAGGCCCTGCCCGCGCTGCACGCGCTCGCCGCCGCGCCGCGCGGAAAATCGCTGCCGCTGGCCAACGTGCGATTGATGGCGCCGATTTATTACCCGCCCGCGATTTATTGTACCGGCGCCAACTACATGGCGCACGCCGAAGAAATGTCCGCCGAAGGCGCGGGCGTCGACAAAGCCACCACGCAGCCGTATCTGTTTTTGAAATCCGCGCAGCACTGCATGATCGGCCCGAATGATGCGATCAAGCTGCCCAACACCTCGAAAAAAGTCGACTGGGAAGCCGAGTGCGCCGTGGTCATCGGCAAAAAAGGTCGCAACATCGGCGTGGCCGATGCGATGAAACACGTTGCTGGCTACACAATTATGAACGACGTCTCCGCGCGCGATCTCTCGCGCCGCCCTGACTGGCCCCGCTGGAACATCGACTGGTTCGGCCACAAAAATTTCGAGACCGCAGCACCGATGGGGCCGTGGATCACCCCGGCCGATCAGGTGCCGGATATTTACCAGTGCCGCCTGCAACTATGGGTGAATCAGGAAAAAATGCAGGACACGCTGGTGGATAAACTGATTTTCAACATCGCCGAGTTGATCGAGTATCTGAGCCGCCGCATGACGCTGCTGCCGGGTGATGTGATCGCCACCGGCACGCCGTCGGGCGTGGGGCGTCCGCGTGGAATTTTCTTGAAGGCCGGGGATAGGGTGCGGGTGGAATTGGATTGCGTAGGGGTGTTGGAGAATCCGGTGGAACTGGGGGTTTGATGCGAGACGGTTCGCATCTACTCCGGTTTAATTCCGCTATCCCGAATCACCTTGTTCCACCTCGGCAATTCCGCTTTGATCAGCGCGGCAAATTCCGCCGGCGTCCCCGCCACCACCTCGTTGCCATCATGGGTCAAACGCGATACCACCTCGGGTGACCGCGCGGCCTTCACCCAATAACCGTTGATTGCCGCGACCAACGCGGGCGGAGTAGTCGACGGCGCCAACACGCCCACCCACGCGCTGAATTCATAACCTGGCACGCCGGCCTCCGCCACGGTCGGCGTCCGCGGCAGCAGCGACGAGCGGCGCGCGCTGCTGATCGCCAGCGCGCGCAGCCTGCCCGCCTTGATTTGCGGCAACACCGCCGCCACGGCGGGTACGGTGATTTCGGTTTCGCCACCGAGCACCGACGCCATCGCCATGCCGCCGCCTTTGTACGGCACGTGCGTCAACTTCGCGCCGGAGAGGTTTTTGAATAACTCCATCGCGATATGAAAATTGGTGCCGTTGCCGCCCGACGCGTAATTCAACGCGCCCGGCGCGGCGCGCGCCAGCGCGAGCAGTTCCTTGAGCGAGTGCGCGGGCACCGACGGATGCACCACCAGCACGTAGGGTGCGGCGGTCAGCAGCGTCACGGGCGCGAGGTCTTTCTCCACGTCGAACGCCATTTTGGAAAACAGGCTCGGGTTCACTGCCAGCGGCTGCGAGTTGGCGAGCAGCGTGTAGCCATCGCCCGGCGAACGCGCCACGATTTCAGAGCCGATGTTAGTGGATGCGCCGGGGCGGTTATCCAGCACCAGACTCTGCCCCATGAGTTCACTCATCTTCGGCGCCATCAGCCGCGTCACCACGTCGAGGATGCCGCCGGGCGAAGTGGGAATCACCATGCGCACCGGACGCACCGGGTAGTCGCGGGTTTGTGCGTGTGCGCAGGACGCGCCCGTGACACAAGCGGCCCATGCCATCCATCCTGGAATATTTCGCATGGACATTATTCTACAGGCCAGGCCCGCGAGGGAAATGTTACGATCACAAAAACCCTCCCTGACACCGCCATGCCCTTCCTGACCCGCCCCGGACAACCGCGCCTGCACTACGAGCTCGACGACCATACGGATCCGTGGAAAAACGCGCCCGCCATCCTGCTGCAACACGGCTACGCGCGCTCGTCAAAGTTCTGGCGTTTCTGCGTGCCGTATCTCAGCCGTTTCTACAAAGTCATTCGTCTTGATCTGCGCGGGCAAGGGCAATCCGACATTCATTTTGATCTCGACCAAGGCATTAACCTCGACGCCTATCTGAAGGATTTCACCGATCTGCTCGACCACCTGGGCATCAAATCGGCGCACTACTGCGGCGAATCGTCGGCCGGCACGCTGGGCATGGCGTTTGCCGCCGAGCGCCCGCAACGCGTGCGCACGCTGAGCGTGATTTCGTCGCCGGTGTACATGACGGAAGAAGACAAGCGAAGTTCACTGCACGGCCACCCCAACCGGGTGGAGGCGCTGCGCAAAATGGGGGGCCGCGGCTGGCTGGAAGCCTCGAATGCGGGCCGCCGGTTTCCGGCGGACTCAGATCCCGGCATGCTGAAATGGACGCTCGATGAAATGGGCCGATCGGACACCGAGGTGCTGATCGCGATGTTCAAATTCGTATCGAACGTGAACGTCACGCCGTTGCTGCCGAAGATTACCGCGCCGGTGTTGGGCATTTATCCGGCGGGCGGCGTGATCACCAAGGACGAGCATCACGAGTTGCTGCGCGAGCATGTCAAAAATCTGCGGCTGATCCGCGTGCCGACATCGGCGCACAGTCTGCAAATCGTGCAGCCCGCGATGACGGCGACCACGGTGCTGCATTTTATTGCCGCCCACGACGGCATTTCCTGCCATGAACAATAATGCCGGGATCGCCTTTGTCATCGAACAATGAATAATTTTCTTAAAGCAAGGAGTTACAAACATGACCTCTCATAACAAAGTCGCCGTCATCACCGGCGGCGGCACCGGCATTGGCCAGGCCTGCGCGCTCGCCTTCGTCAAGGATGGCTACCGCGTCGTCATCACCGGACGGCGCCCCGAGCCGCTCGACGAAACCATCAAGGAAGCGGGCGTCGACAGCTCGCGCATGATCGGCGTGCCCACCGACGTGGGCGACCCCGCGGCCGTCAAGAACCTGTTTGCGAAAACCATGGCCGCCTTCGGCCGCGTTGACGTGCTGTTTAACAACGCCGGCACCAACGCGCCGGGCGTGTTGTTTGAAGAACTGCCGTGGGAGAAATGGAAAGCCGTGGTGGACGCCAACCTGAACGGCATGTTCCTGTGCTCGCAGGAAGCCTACAAGATCATGAAGGATCAAACCCCGCGCGGCGGGCGCATCATCAACAACGGCTCGATTTCCGCGCATGTGCCGCGCCCGGATTCGGCGCCCTACACCGCCACCAAACACGGCGTATCGGGACTCACACGCACCATCGCGCTCGATGGCCGCAAGTACGACATCGCGTGCTGCCAGGTGGATGTGGGCAATGCCATGTCCACCCTCGCATCACGCATGGCCAAAGGCGTCAAGCAGGCCAACGGCACCATCGCGCCCGAGCCGATGATTACCTGCGAAGACGTCGCGCGCTCGGTGCTGTTCATGGCCAACCAGCCGCCCGAAGTGAACATCTATCACCTGATGGTGATGGCAACGAAGATGCCCTACGCCGGACGGGGTTAGGCCGGCGTTCGTTGTGCCCGGGACGGGGTTAGGCCGGCGTTCGTTGTGCCCGGAACGAGGATAGGCCGGCGTTCGTTATGCTTGGGGCGTTATCTGGAGTGCGGGAGCTTGCTCCCGCTGTTAACACACGGAACATGCCCCGCAACGGCAAAGCGGTAGCAAGCTACCGCGCTCCAAATTTGTTCAGCGCGGCGTTTGCAGGACGCTACTTCGCCGCCGGCTTGACCGGTACGGCTGCCGGCGCTGCCGCGGGAGATGCGGCGCCCGCCGGCAAGCCCTGCATCTCGCGCATCACCAACGCCGCCAATCCCAAATGCCGCTCGAACTCTTCGTTCGGCGTATATAAATTGAGGCGTATCGCCATCTTCGGGTCGGATGGATGCGGCCGGAACAAAATAATCGACGAGTACGGCCCGTCTTCGCCTTCGTTGATATTGGTTTCGCGCATGCCGAACGTGCCGTCGGACAGCCGGATCAGCCGCGCCTGATAACGCGGGTCTTTTTTGGCGCGCGTCTCGGCGGTTTTGCGCGCGAGTGTCCACACCTGCCCGCGCACATCGTCCCAATCCACGAACCCGTCCATCGATAATGCATGGATGGTCATGCCGATGCTGCCGGTCGGCGTGAACAATCGCGCGCGTTTGCCGTCGTCAAAACCGCGCCAGCCGAAAGGCACGGTGAGCAGCGTTTTGGTCGCAGGCGACGCTACCTGCACATGACGATCCAGCACGCGCTGCACGCGTACCGGCGTGCCGAAGCCCTTGTCGAGCAGGCCTTTGTTTTCCGGGCTGTCCGGCGCGAAGCTCGAGCTGTCCGCCGCGAGCGCGAACGATGCGTAGGTCGCAACCGGCAACGACGTCTCCATGGTAATGAAATCGTTCTGCGCCCGTGCCGGACATACGGCCACCCCCACGCATACGCCGAACCACATTATCCATTGCATCCATCGTGCCCACCGTGCCGCCGCCCGCTTCATGTATCCCCGCGCATTCCATGACAATCAGCGCGGAGCTTAGACGCGGCGCGGGCGTGGCGCAAGTTATCCGTTAAAATGCGGGCATTCATCAATGGTTATCACGTAACAAGGGAACTCAATCGTGAAAGTCTGTGTCTTTGGCGCTGGTGCGCTGGGTGGTCATCTCGCTGCGCAACTCATCGCTGCCAACAATTGCGAGCTTTCACTGGTGACACGCGGCGCGCATCTCGCCGCGATTCGCAACAACGGCATCAGCCTCAAGGTGGGCAGTAAAGAGTTGGGCGGCAAGCCCGTCGCGGCCACCGATGACGCCGCAACGCTGCCGCCGCAGGATATTGTGTTCGTGGCGCTGAAGGCGCAAACACTGCCGGTCGCCGCGGCGGCCATTGGCAAACTGGCCAAGCCCGACGGCTACGTGGTGTTTCTGCTGAACGGCATACCGTGGTGGTTCAATCATGCGCTGCCGGGGCCTGCGGGAAACAAGGGCACGCTGCCGCTGCTCGATCCGGATGGCGCGCTGTGGCGCGAAGTGCGGCCCGAGCGGGTGATCGGATCGGTGGTTTATTCACCCAATGAAGTCGTCGCCCCCGGCAAGATCGTCAATACCAATCAGAACCGCTGGGTATTCGGCGAACCGGATCTCACGTCGAGCGCGCGCCTGAAAACGGTTGTCGATCTGGTGCGTGCCACGGGTATCGAAACCGAAGTCAGTCCCGACATACGCCGCGAGCTGTTCAAGAAACTCGCCAACAACGCCTCGAACAACACCTTGTGTTCCCTGACCCGGCTGGATTCCGCGGGCGTGGCCAACGACGACGGTATCGTGAACCTGTCGATGGGCATCATCGGTGAAACCCTGGCGGTCGCGGCCAAACTCGGCTGGGACATGAGCAAGGAAGTCATCCCGCAACAAGTCGCCACGCGCGCGCGCGGCAAAGTCGGCGCGAAGCCATCCACCCTGCAGGACGTCCTCGCGGGCAAATCGCTGGAGATTGATGGCCTGCTCGGCCAAACACAGGTATTCGCGCGCGAGTTGGGCGTTCCAACGCCGGTAATCGACGTGTGCGTGCCGCTGTTGTGCGGGCTGGATGCGTCGCTGCGGGCGAAGTAATTCACCCGCCGTTCACGCCACCGTGCCGCTACTGCGGCTTGATGCCCGCCGCCTTGACGATACGCCCCGTGGCCTCGGCATCCGCCAGCAGGAAGGTATCGAATTCCTCGGGCTTCATATGCAGCGGCTCAGCGCCGATCATGCGGTAGCGGTCGCGCAGTTCCGGTGTGCCGAGCACTTTTTGCAGCTCGCCATTTAATCGCACCACCATGTCGCGCGGCGTTTTGCGCGGCGCCAGCAGGCCGATCCAGAATTGATACTCCGCGTTGGCGATCCCCGCCTCGGCAGTCGTCGGCAGATCGGGCAGCACGGTCATGCGGCGCTTGGAGCTGACCACCAACGCCTTCAACCGGCCATCCTTGACCAGCGGGACAGCCGCCGCGGCCGGCGAAAAAAACCAGTCGAGCCGGCCCGCCATCACTTCCACCAGGCCCTCGGACACGCCTTTGTACGGCACATGGGTTGCAGCAATACCGGCAGCCAGCAGCAATTTCTCCGAATTCATGTGCGTGCCGCTGCCGGTGCCGCCTGATCCGAAGTTGAGCGCGCCCGGCTTGGCCTTGGCGGCGGCGATCATGTCCTTGATCGACTCCCATCCGCGCTGTTGCGGCACGACCAGAATATTGGGCACTTCGACGAGCGTCGATACGCCGGCAAAATCGCGTATCGGATCATAGCCAAGATTGTTGTACAGCCACGGCATGCCGGACTGCGCCGATGAGGTGAGCAACAGCGTGTGGCCATCCGGCTCGCTGCGCACCACGGCCGTGGCGGCAATGGTGCCGCCTGCGCCCGGACGATTTTCGACCACCACTTGGGTGCCGATCTGGCGCGCCAGCACTTCGCCCGCGTTGCGCCCGACGATATCGCTGGGGCTGCCCGCCGTGGCGATGCCGATGAAGCGGATCGGACGGGTGAACGCGCCTTGTGTGGATTGATTGGATTGGGTGGATTGCGCGTCGGCGTGCGATGCGCCGAGTAACACCACGCTCGCCGCCACGGCTGCAAATTTTTTTCGGCTCATCCGTGAAAGTTTGATCAAGGTAACCTCGCTATTTTCCAGACAATTCAGCACGCACGATCCGCGCGCCCGCGACCATGGCATCGAGCTTCGCGCGCGCCACCCCGCGCGGCAGCGCGGTGCAACCGCAATCGGGCGCGGCAATCAGCCGGTTCGCGGGAATCACCTCCAGCGCGGCGCGCAACCGGTCCGCCACCAGAGCCGCTGTCTCCAGTTCGTTGTGACCGACATCGATCACGCCGTACTGGATCACCTTGCCCGGCAACATGTCCAGCAGCGACGCCGGCAGCGCGGGTTCGGCGAATTCCAGCGACACCTGCGCGACGTTTGCCTTTGCCAGCGCGGGCAGGATTTCATCGTAGCCGTGTTTCCACTGCTTGCCATTTTTGGCGCGCTGGCCGTAGCCGTAACACACGTGCACGCATGTCACGGCATCAATGCCCGCGAACGCGCGGTCGAGCGCTTCGATGCCCCACGCATGCAGTTTCTCCGGCAGACGCGTTACCGCGGGTTCATCCAGTTGAATCATCTGGCAGCCCGCCGCCACCAGCGCGCGCATTTCCTCGTTCAGCAAGTCAGCATAGGCCAAGGCGAGCGTGCGTTCGTCGCCGTAGTATTCATCGAGCGCGCCATCCACCAGCGTGGAGGGCCCCGGCAACGTCATCTTGACCGGTGCTTGCGTGAGGCCGCGCACAAACGCGTAATCGTCGAGCGTCAGTTTGGAACGCAATGACAATGGCCCCACCACGCGCGGCACGTCCTGGGTGAGTTTGCCGGCGCGTACGGTTTTGGGCTTCAGCGTTTTGAAATCAACGCCATTCAGCCCGGTCAGAAAATACGTGTGGTGCGTGGGGCGGCGCTGCTCGCCGTCGCAAAGGATATCGATGCCCGCTTCAATCTGTTCCGCCACGGCAAGGCGTGTGGCGTCGTCCTGCGCTTCGCGCAAGGCCTCGCCCGACAGCCGCCAGTTGCCCGCGATGCTGTACCAGTCCGCCGCAAGCCACACGGGTTTGGGCAAACTGCCGATGATGGTGGTGGGAATTACAGGTAGTGTCATGAATTACTTTCGTGTCGGGATCACATCACGTTGGATATTGCCACCGTTCCGGCGCAGACGCTGGAAAGCGCCGTTCGTGTGTATATTGTAATTTATTGTTTTATTGGATATTTTGAGACTGCGATTGCAGTATAAAATCCCGCACCGCCTGCGCGCAGCGATCCGAATCCGTTGCCGCCACATGAAACGAGTCACCCGGCAACGCCAGCAGCGTTGACCCGGCGATCTTCTGTTGCCAGGCGCGCATTTCATCCACGGAGCCCAGCGCGCTGCCTTCGGTCGTAATCACCAGCGTCGGACACTTTATTTTCGCCAGGTCCGCCGCAACATCCCAACTCGGAATCGTCCCGACAAAACCCAGCGCGGTCGATTGCGCGGTACGCCCCATCAGGTTCTTGGCCCACCACGTGCGGCCTTCGGGTGGAAAGTGGCTGCCGAGACGGCCTTCCATGGTGCTTGTGGCCCAGGCCTCGACCCCTTCGTGTTCGATGCGCTTCAACCAGGTATCGAGGACGCCGGGCTTGTGGTCGCGGCGCGGCGGCGGCGTGCCGATCAGCGTTAGTGTTTGCACCCGCTCCGGATAGCGCGCCGCGAACCGCCGCGCGATGGTACCGGCGATTTTTGCGCCGACCACGTGATAACGCTCGATGCCGAGCTGCTGCATGAGATTGGCAAAATCATCGACCACCACATTGAGATCCCACGGGTAATCACGCGGCATTGGTGTGGAAGCGCCCATGCCGCGCATGTCGGTGCGCACCACGCGAAATTGCCGCGCCAGATGCGGCACCCAGCCGAACCACATGGCGTGACTCTCGCTGCTGCCGTGTAACAGCAGAATGGTTTCGGGTTTACGCCACGGATCGGTGAAGTCATCGATAACGTAATGCATGTCAAGATCAGCGGCTACGTGTGCTACCGGCATGAGTGTGTTCCTGTGAGATTGAATAACCAAATGTTTGTGCCGTTCACTGCGCCCCCGCCGATTTAACCACCTTGGCCCAAATCGCAACCTCGCGCGCGAGATGTTTGCCGAAATCAGCCGCGGAACCTGGCGCCGGCTCCGCGCCTTCGCCCGCGAGTCGCTCGCGCATGTCGCGCCCGTTCATCGCCGTGATCAACACCGTGTTGAGTTTTGCAATCACTTCCGCAGGTGTGCGCGCGGGCGCGGCCACGCCAAACCATGAGGTCACCGCGTAACCCGGCACGCCGGCTTCGGCGACCGTGGGCAAATGCGGCAACGCCAATGAACGTTTGTCGCCGCTGGCCGCGAGTCCGCGCATCTTTCCGCTTTTTACGTGCGGCACGGCCGCCGTGATATTCGCGAACATCAGGTGTATCTGCCCCGAAATCATATCCGTAACCGCGGCGCCCGAACCTTTGTACGGTATATGCACGAGGTCGATCCCAGACATGCTTTTAAAATACGCCATCGCCAGATGCGTGGAATTGCCGTTGCCGCCCGACCCGAAATTAAGCTGGCCGGGACGCGCCTTGGCAAACGCGATCAGTTCCTTCACGCTGTTCACCGGCATCGACGGATGCACCACCAGCAGATAGTGGCCGGTGGTAGCCTGCCCCACCGGCGCGAGATCGCGCAGCGGGTCATAAGCAAGATCACGCGCGTAGCTGGCGGAAATCGTCAATGACGGCGCCGCCATCAACAACGTGTAACCATCGGGCGCGGCCTTGACCACATTCAGCACGCCCAGCGTGGCGCCCGCGCCCGGCCGGTTGTCCACCACCATCTGCGCGCCCAGCGTCTCGCTCATGCGCTGGGCCACGATGCGCGCGACGATATCGACACCGCTACCCGGCGATGACGCCACCACCAGCCGCACCGGACGCACAGGATAGCTTTGTGCATGTGCCGTCGCCGGCAACGCAAGCGCGCACGACATCAGCAAAGGAACAACCAGGGGTTTCATCGGGGCAGGCAAACCTTTAGACATGGCGATGCGGCCACGCGCAAATCATGCCAGATTTTTCAATGCGGGATTCGATCCCGTACCGGGGAGCCAGTAGAATCGCGATGATCCGCTCAGGCACGAGAGGTAACATTTTGCCAGTCCGCATTGCGCTGTTTTTTTCGTTACGACGCTCGCGGGATTGTTCGCGACGGCGAGCGCGCCGTTACGCGCGCAACCGTACCCCGCCAAGTCCATTCGTTTTCTGGTGGGCTTTCCACCGGGCGGCGGCGCCGACACGCTGGCGCGCATGATCGGCAAGCATCTGTCGCAAAGCTGGGGCCGCGCCTTCGTGATTGAAAACCGGCCCGGCGCCGACAGCACCATCGCAACCGAATTGGGCGTGAAATCCGCGCCCGATGGGTACACGATCATCTTCGTCACCAACGCGCATGTGATCACGCCGTTTCAACGCAAACTGCCGTACGACCCGATCAGGGATATCGCGCCGGTCACGCTCGTTGCATCGGGGCCGAACTTGTTGCTGGTGCATCCGTCATTGCCGGTGAAATCGCTGAAGGATTTTATTGCGCTCGCCAAGGCGCGCCCGAATGAATTGAGCTTCGGCTCCAGCGGCGCCGGCACGTCGCCTTATCTCGCGATGGAACTGCTGAGATCGATGGCGGATATCAAGATGGTGCATGTGCCCTACAAAGGCACGGGCCTCGCGTTGATTGATCTCACCAGCGGCCAGATTCAAACCTTGTTCGGCGCGATATCGACCACGCTGCCTTTCGTCAAAAACGACCGGCTGCGCGCGCTGGCGGTGAGCAGCCGCACGCGCATAGCGCAGATGCCCGCCGTACCCACCGTAGCCGAAGCCGCGCTGCCGGGCTTTGAAGCCGCGACCTGGTACGGCGTGGTTGCGCCGGCAGGTGTCGCGGCGGACATTCTGCAAAGACTCCATGCAGGCATCCACGGCGTGTTGCAATTGCCCGAGGCGCGCGGCTACATGGGCACGCTCGGCTTCATACCCACCGGCGAAGGCCCGCAGGAATTCGCCGCGATCATTCGTGCCGACTTGCAGAGGTGGGAACGCGTGATACGCCAGTTGACGCCTTAGCCATTGCGATTGCCTGCGCAATATAATTGTAACTATTTGTTTTTATTATACTTTTGATGGCGCATCAGATGCGCCACGCCAGCCAGTCACACAAGCCGCGCCCCATCACGTTGTCCAGATCACTGCCACGCAGCCAGTCGAGTTCTTCGGTGAACAGCGTCACGCATTGCCGGTAACTGCACGGCAGCCGCGACAAATCACTGCCCCAGAATAAACGCTGCGCGCCAAACGCATCGTACGCCTGGCGGAGGTAGGCGTGGATGCGGCGAAACGGATAGGTGTCCGCCGTAAACAGCGGCAGACAACTCGCCTTGGCGCAAATGTTCGGGTGTTTCGCGAGCGCCAGCACGTTGGCAAAACCGTGAAATGCTTCTTTATCGCGGCCTTCGGTGAGACCGAGATGATCGAGCGTGAGCCGCAACCTCGGATGCCGCACGGCAATTTCGCCAAAGCGCGGCACATCCGAGTGCTGCGCCAGCACCATCAACGGCAGATCCAGCGCCTCCGCCTGCGCCCACAGCCAATCGATGCCGTCGCCCATCAGCAGCGCGCGCAGCGATTGCCGGTGAAAGGTAATGCGCACGCCGCGCACGCCGGGCAGTTCACGGCAATGCGGCATGAACTCGCGCGCCTCGGGCAACGTGGGATCAAAGCGCGCCACCACCGACAAACGTGACGGATGGCGCCGTGCCGCCTCGCACACAATGTCGTTGCGCGTGCCTTCGAACGACGGCGAAACCATCACCGCGCGCGTAACGCCGGCGGCATCCATTTCCGCCAGCAGGCGTTCCGGCGTGAGCGGCTCAGGCCAATGCGGTTTGGGCAAATCGCCCCCTTGCTTGGGCCAGGGACGATCCGGCGTTTCAGCGGCCCAAACGTGTACTTGCGAATCAACGATCATCATGTGGTTTTTCCACGCTGCCTTGTGTCATCGCATCGATATGAACAAGGCAACCCAACAACGAAACAAAACCTGCCGTCCACTGCCGATACATGCTCGCGCCTCTTGTCGCGCTCAACGAGGACAATAATCCGGTCGTGTGAAATTTTTCGGAATACGCGGACCATTTATGCCGGGCTTGCCGTCTTCAACGCGCTTTAACAGATCGCGCACCTCCGTCGCGAACAGGGCCAGCGACCGCGCGCTGCTGGACCCGCGATGGCCGCCGACATCATCAAAATCCACCAGCTTTGCCACGGGAATGTATTGCATTGCCTCCAGCACGCCACCTTCGCGCGGCGCATGTAATTGATCCTGACAATTCGGGAACATCAGCACGCGCGCCTTGATCGAGCGCGCCGCCGCCGCGAAATCACCCTTGAATCCCGGCGTCTGCCCGATGTCATGACTCTGGATCGCCCAGCTTCGGTATATCCAGTCGCGCGCCTGCACGCCCTTGCTGACCGACGCCACGCCGTCGGCATGAAACTTGTGTACTTCTTCGCGCGTGGCAAAGGCTTCTTCAAAACCCGCGGCCGACCAGCCCACCACCGTTTGTATCTGCAACCCGACGCCTATGCCTGCGCGCGGCGGATCGTCGTTGGGATAATCGCCATCGCGCCACTTCGGATCCAGCATCACGGCCTGCCGCACCGATTCCCAGATGAAATTACCCTGACGATTCGCGCGCGCCATCGGCGTTTGCGGTATTGCCACCGCCATGAAGTCCGGGAAGCTCACCGCCCACTGCATGGTTTCAATGCCGCCCATCGAGCTGCCCGCCACCGCCACCAGGCGCTTGATGCCAAGGCATTCGGTCAGCATGCGATGTTCGGCCTTCACCATGTCGCGGATGTTAAAGCGCGGAAACTTCATGTTCAGGCCCGAGCGCGTGGGTGATGTCGTTGCATCCGGATCCGTGGACGCAACACCGAGTGTGTCGGGCTGAACCACAAAATACTTTTTGGTATCGAACGCGCCGTTGCGCAGCCAATATGACTGGCTGTTGCGATTGCCCTGCAAGCCGTGTATCGACAGAATGGCGTTGCTCTTGTCGGCATTGAGTTTACCGAAGGTGATATAGGTCATCTTGAAGTCTTTAATGACTTCGCCGCTTTCCAGCGTGAGATCACCCAACTGGCAGGTTTGCACGGGCGGTGCAGAATTCGATTGGGCCGTTGCGGACTGGACCGCCCATAACATCAAGGTCAAGATTGCCGTTACGGCGAACCTGCTTTGAAACCATAGCATGTGAATTTCCTCCCGGGTAATTGAGTGCCTACCACGAATCCTACATCGGCTTCGATCTGCATGCCGCCCACGCCAGACACAACCATCCCGCGAGCAAAGCCAATCCACCCACCGGCGTGACCGCGCCGAGCCAGCGCATGCCACTGAGGCTTAACGCATACAAGCTTCCGGAAAAAATAACCGTGCCGGTGACAAACAGCCAACCGCTGGTTTTCACGGCCTTGCCGGGCCACCGCGTGCAAGCCCAGCCCACCGCCAGCAACGCCAAGGCGTGGTACATCTGGTAACGCACGCCCGTCTCGAAAATCATCATTAAATCGGGCTCCAGGCGCCCCTTGAGCGCGTGCGCCGCAAACGCGCCCAGCGCGACGCCGAGAAACGCGGAAACACTGCCGAGCGTGAAAAAGAGGCGTTCCATGCACCGCTCTCGTTATATTGAGGTATCGCTGTCGGATCAGTGTAGCGGCGGCGGCGCGGTCGCCACCAGCGACGGGCGCGCGGCCATGCGCTCATACCACGCGCTCAACGTCGGGTGCCCCGGCCGCCAGTGCAGATCGGGATTACGAACCTCCATCCCCAACGCGCACACCAGCGTGATCTGCGCCATGTTTATGGGCAAGTGTGATGCGCCTTGCATCCACGGATGGTTGATTTCCTTTTCCCACACATCCGACATGCGCGCGGCGCGCGCGGTCTCGTGTTTGATCGTCGTCGGTGAACGCTCGTTCTCCGGCCGCGCATTTTCGCGGCTCCACACCGCGAGCCCATCCGCCAAGCTGCGCGCCAAGGCTTCAAGCCGGCGTGCCTCCCAACCAGGCTCGCCCGTGGGCAAAGTAAACAGCGGCTTGCCGTCCAGTTGATCGAGGTAGGCGCTGATCAACTGCGATTCTTCCAGTGCCACCCCGTCGTCACGCACGAGATAAGGCACGCGGCCCGACGGGTTGATCTGGTAGTACGGGCTGCCCGCCGCGCGCGTTTTCGCATAAATGATTTCAACGCGGCTCTCGAAGCCTTTTTCGATGACCACCGTGCGCACGATGCGCGCGTAGGGGGAACCTTCGGTGATGTAGAGTTTCATGGTTGATGAGAAGTAGGAGCGCGCCAAGAATTTACATGCGCACGTTAGCAATTTGACGCGCCATATTATCCAAACAATCGTCCCTGTGGCTGAACATCACACTCAATTTCGGGCCAGCGGGCCACCAACGCAGTCGCCGAAATCCGCGCAAGCTCACTCGGCTCAATCTTGTTGAGTCCACCACCGTAAACCCGGCCTTCGCCCCGCAGTTCATGACCAGTAACTTGACCGAGCAAGTTGTGTATGGTCTCGGCGCGTTCGGGGTACTGGCGCAACATCGCGGCGATACGATTCTGTGGATACAGCATCAGATAGAGATTGGTCGCTATTGCCTTCGAGCGATTCCAGATAAAACGAAACGGTTGTTTGTCGTTTGTTCCACGGCCCATGTAAGTACACAGAAATAGCGGTGGATCCCGCCACTCCTGCTTGTACCACGGCGTACGCTTTCCGACGAGGTAGCCATCCATGATTCCCAGCGATTTGGCCGTTTGCAGGTATTCCCAGAGTGCTGGATATTTTTCCGCAACCATCAGCTCCGGCAAATCGCAGTCCAGGACACACAGTTGTTGGTCAAGGACGGGATAGCCATCAGCATCAGCATCGATAATCGTAGTCTTGAGTTGCCGCGGGCTGGGTAAGACAGGACGAAGAAAATTGTCTGGTAATCTTCGCGCTTTCGCGTCGGCACGATCCAGAATGAAAAATTTATTGCAGCCGGTGGCAATGCCCCGCTGGACACGAAAAAAATCCCCCAGCGTCGGACCTGTTCCATCGCCCAGCGTGTGCCGGTCATTTTTGGTGTGGCTTGGGTACACGGTCCATTTGCGGGACTCATGCAGCTGAAGTCGCGGAACCAGTTCACGGGCATGCGGGTCAGCCAGCGTGCCGCCAAAGGTACACTCGACGGCGTGGTTGGCGGCGGGAATCGCCTTGCGAAGCACCAGCACAGCCGACGACACCAATGCGTCGCCAAATTGAGTTTCATCCGGGTCAAAACGATGCATACGAATCAGCGTTACCCGGTTCGCGAGAAATTCCCTCAGCGCCGCGCCGTAGTTCACATCCATGAACTCCGAAGGAATCAGCCATGCGGCGATACCGCCATCTTCCATCCACGATGTCGCAAGCAGTAGAAAATAAACATACAAACCCGCGAGACCGTTGACTTCAAACCCTGTCAATCTAACGGTCTGCGCTTGCAGACGCGCCTTGTCCTCGCGGCTCATGTGATGGTGCCGGACGTAAGGCGGATTCGCCAAAATAAGGTTGGGGGCGCACGGGCATGCGCCATTTGCAACAATTTGCGTGAAATCGCCTTGCACAACATCCAACCCTGCACTGGACCACAACGAGCGCGCAGCTTCGGAAAACGCGGGATCAAGCTCTACGCCAACCGCGCTTTTGATACGCCGTGATCCGAAAATAGCAAGCGCTGCGGAATAGAAGCTGCCTGATCCTACGGCAGGGTCTGCGAAGCGGATTTCTGTTTGATTCCGAGATAGCGCGAAAATAGATTCAACGTAGCGCGCAATATCGATAGCGAGTGCGTTGGGCGTGGCAAACTGGCCTAGACGATTGCGCTCAGCAGCCGACTTGCGTGTATCGATGTCAGCCTGAATACTTAGCCGCTGCGACTCGATCAAACTATTTTCGTAAACAATCATACGAGTCAAAGCCCCAGCTTCGCGAGATCGTCGATGCGGTGCTCCCACACCCAATCAATTCCCTCGGCGGCTTCATAGCCCAAATAGTCGCTGCCGAAGTAGCCGCACAGAAACAACACGAATGGCACAGACTCACCGTAAGTAGCTTGAAGCTGGTGAATTTTGGTAGCTTCTTCCTTGCGTCGCTTGTTGGTGTTGGTGAAATCGCCCGCCGACTTTGCCTCAATGAGAATTGGCAACCGATCCTTGCGGCGCTTCTTGGGCTGCACCACCACGTCAATTGGAATATTCACCTTCAGCGACTTTCCGACCGAGAGATTCATGCGGAAAGCGTAGGTGCCGGCTTCCATGGCGGTTAGTGCGTTCCCGCTGGGATGACTTTGCTTACGATAACCCCGCGCATCAAGCCATTGGCCGAGGCATGCAAGCTGCCGTTGCTCTTGCGCATTGCGGACAATCGGGTTGGCCACGGCACTACATAGGCGGTCCGCCACGATGGTAGAAGCCCGGTCACGTTCATGATCCGTGGGACTTTTTGCGGCGTCCAACCAGGGAAAGATGTCCCGATCCAATAGCCTTGAGATGATGCGGCAGAGTTTGATTAATTCGGCATTCAATTCAACCGCAGCCATCCGGGTAGGAAGCTTTCCGTCTTCCATCCGACCGACAAGGTTCTTGCTGGCATCGGCCAACCCAATCAAGCGATCCACTGCCAAAGGTGGTGCTGTACACATGCGCAATGTCGAAAGTGCGCTTGGATTGCTTTTGAGTGTAGTGGCGTCGATACTCCGTAGATCGTTTGTGGCACGCAATGCTGATTTCACATGTTCGGTAGCCTGGACACGCGTCGCACGAAACGCTTCCGGTGCAAAGCGCATGAACCACTGATTGAACTGGTCAACAGACGCAGCGATGTCCTTCTTCCAAAGATGCGGCTTATCTGCGTTGATCCGTCTAGCCATTTTACGTCTGTCCATTTGTCAGCGTTGCAGCATACTGACCAAAGATTGCAATGTCCATGGGACTTACGCTTACTTCATCTGATCCGGTAGCTCGCCGTTGGCCATATCGCCCACTGGGCGCCGCTTGATCTGCGGCCCGCTACGCCGCCTCCCTTTCTAACACGCAGCCGGGGTCGCTATTTAAGGAATTGACCTCGATGACATCGCCCATGTCGGCGCGCGCATGCTAATCACGCCAGCCACGGCATTATCGCAAAATGCCTTTTCTCAAACGCCTCGATGGCAGGCAGTTCCTGCAACACCAGGCCCACGTCGTCCAATCCTTTCAGTAGCCGTTCCTTGAACACCGATTCAATCTCAAAACGATAGACTTTGCCATCCGGACCGGTGATGGTTTGCGTTTCGAGATCGATACTCAGGCTTGCGCCCGGCGTGGCCTTGAGTTGCGCGCGCAGCACCGCGCAATGTTCCTCGGCAAGGATTGCGGGCAGCATGCCGTTCTGGATTTCGTTGGCGTAGTGTATGTCGCCGAAGGATGGCGCGATCACCGCGCGGATGCCCCAATCCAGCATGGCGTAGACCGCGCCCTCGCGCGACGAGCCGCAGCCGAAGTTCTCCGCGGCGACGATGATGCCGGTGTTGCGCCAGGGTGTCTGGTTGAGGATGAAATCGGGCTTTTCATTGCCGTCGGCATCGAATCGCATGTCGTAAAACATCCAGGGATCGTACCCTTTTTCAATGGTGCGCAACTTGCGCAAGAAACGCGCCGGGATGATTTTATCGGTATCGATATTCGCCATGTCGAACGGCGCCGCGACGGCGGTGAGTTGGATAAAAGGTTTCATAAGAAACTCCAGAAAATCTTTGACACGGATTTACGCGGATTACCGTCAACATCAGAGGGAAAATCTGCGTTCATCTGCGTAAATCTGTGTCAAAAAGTTGTTCAAGCCAACGTCCGCACATCGGTCACGCGGCCAGTTATCGCCGCAGCCGCAGCCATTGCCGGGCTCATCAGATGCGTGCGCGCGCCCTTGCCTTGCCGGCCTTCAAAGTTGCGGTTGGAGGTGGACGCCGAACGCAGGCCGGCGGGCACGCTGTCGCCATTCATCGCGGCGCAACCGGAGCAGCCGGATGCACGCCATTCCAAGCCGGCTTCTTCAAACACGCGATGCAGCCCTTCCGCCTCGGCGTCACGTTTCACCTGGGTGGAACCCGGCGACACCCAGCCTTGCACGGTAACCTTGCGTCCCTTCAGCACGGCGGCGGCGGCGCGCAAGTCATCGATGCGCCCGTTGGTGCAGGTACCAATGAACACACGATCAATTTCGATATCAGTCAGCCGGGTGCCGGGCTTCAAACCCATGTAGCGCAGCGCGCTTTCGGCGTGTGCGCACTTGTTGGCGTCGGCAAACGAGGCCGGATCGGGAATCACAGCGCTCACCGGCAGCGCTTCTTCCGGCGTGGTGCCCCAGGTGAGGGTGGGCTCGATGGCGCCGCCGTCGAGCGTGACTTCGCGGTCAAAGGTCGCGCCCGCGTCGGTCGGCAGCGCGCGCCACATGCCAAGCGCCGCGTCCCACTGTGCGCCCTTCGGCGCATACTCGCGGCCCGCGAGATATTGATACGTGGTGTCGTCCGGCGCGATCATGCCGGCGCGCGCGCCGGCCTCGATCGACATATTGCACACGGTGAGCCGGCCTTCCATCGACATAGTGCGAAACACGGTGCCGGCGTACTCGATCACGTGTCCGGTGCCACCCGCCGTGCCGATTTTTGCGATGATGGCGAGAATCACGTCCTTGCCGGTGACGCCCGCGCCGAGTTTGCCATCGACCGTGATGCGCAGCGTTTTCGGTTTTTTCTGCCACAGGCATTGCGTGGCAAGCACCTGTTTCAGTTGCGACGCGCCGATACCGAACGCGTAGGCGCCCAGCGCGCCGTGCGTGGAGGTGTGTGAGTCGCCGCAAGTAAGCGTAATGCCCGGCTGCGTAAAGCCGGTTTCGGGACCGATCACATGCACGATACCCTGTTGCGGATCGTTCATGCCGAAGCAACGGATGCCGTTGTTCGCGCCGTTCTCTTCGAACAGGCGAATCATTTCGCGCGCATCGGCATCGATCACGTTGGCAAGCCCCTTGTCGCACCCGACGGTCGGCACGTAATGATCGGCGGTGGCGAGACTCTGGCGCGGCTTGCGCACCTTGCGGCCTTCCTTGGCCAGCGCGCCGAAGGCATGAAACGCACCCTCATGGACGAGATTGCGGTCGATATAGAGCAGCGCCTCGTTGCCCTTGTCGACGATCACATGCTGCGACCAGATTTTTTCAAACAGCGTTTGCGGCATGATAATAATACCCTTAAAAACAATTACTTATTATATGTCAGCCAGCACTCACCTTTAAGCGCTAAAAGCTGTAAAGCCGTGCCGGATTGTACGCCAGCACTTTGTCACGGATAGCCGCATCGGGTATCCAATCGAGCAAGCGGTTACACATTTCACCATCGTTCGGCATCGCGCCTTCGTGTTTGGGATGTGGCCAGTCGGTGCCCCATACCACGCGGTCGGGGTTGGCATCGATGATGGCGTGTGCGAGCGGCGTCACATCGGCATAAGGCATGTCGTGTGTGCTGATGCGATACGCGCCGGTGAATTTGCACCAGCAGCGCCCGCCCTTGAGCAGCCGCAGGAACGACTGAAAATTCGGATCTTGCGCGCCCTTCGATGCCTTCATGTAACCAAAGTGATCCACCACAATGTCCGTGGGGAAACCGTCGAACATTTTTTCCAGATCGGGGTAATCATCGACGTGCATCAAAAACTGCACATGCCAGCCCAGCGGCGCGATGCGCTCGGCCATGTGCCGCACCTCACGCATCGGCAACACGCCTTTTTCGGTGGCGACATCCACCACGTTAAAGCGGATGCCGCGCACGCCGAGCGCATGCATGGCTTCAAGTTCCTTGTCGGTGATGCTGTTTTCAACCACCACCACGCCGCGCCACTTGCCGCGCATGGCCTTCAGGTTTGCCAGCGTCACCGCATTGTCAGTGCCGTACACCGACGGCTGCACGATCACGCCACGTTCCACGCCAAGCGTGTTGGCGAGGCGCTGCCAATCGGCAAGCAACGCGTCAGGCGGCGTGTAAATGCGCTTTTCCGAAAAACCATATTGCGCCATCGGTCCGAAAATATGAAAGTGCGTGTCGGTTGCGCCGGGCGGCAGTTTGAACGCAGGCTGCCTGGGATGCGGATCGGGCCCTGCGCACAGGGGGGCGGCGACCGTCGGTTGATGCTCCATAACTATTTGTTTTTATTAATTCTTTTAGTTGGCGGTAATATTCGCATCTTTCACCACTTTTTGCATTTTCGCGTAATCCTGCTTGATGTACTCGCCGAACTCCGCCGGTGTATTGCCCAGCGTGGTTGCCCCCAGCGCGGCAAAGCGCTCGCGTATCGTTGACTGCGCGGTAACTTTCACGATCGCGCCATGCACGCGATCAATGATCTCTCTCGGCGTTGCCGCCGGCGCGAGCAATCCGGTGATGGTGGTTGCGTCAAACCCTTTCAGCCCTTGCTCGGCAAGCGTCGGCACGTCCGGCAGCAGCGGAGCGCGTTTGTCAGTGGTCACCGCCAGCGCGCGTATCTTGCCGGAACGCGCATAACCCATCGACGCAGTGAGCTGATCGACATGGGAATCGACTTGTCCGCCGAGCAAATCAATCAGCGCCGGACCACTGCCTTTGTAAGGCACGCCGGTCATGCGGATGCCCGCGTTCATCTGGATCAGTTCGCCGACCAGATGATTCGAGGTGCCGGTGCCCGCGGTCGCCATGGTCATTTGTCCCGGTCTGGATTTCACCAGTGCGACAAATTCCTTGAAGGTTTTCACCGGCACCGACGGATGCAGCACCAGCACGAACGGCACATTACTGATGCCCGAAATCGGCGCGTAGTCGCGTATCGGGTTGTACAGGGGCTTGGCGAACACATGCGGCGCAACGCTGTACACCGAGTTCGACGCCATCAGCAAGGTGTATCCATCGGGCGCGGATTTCGCAACGATTTCGCCGCCGATCATGCCTCCCGCGCCCGCGCGGTTATCCACCACCACCGGCTGGCCGAGTAATTCCGTCAGGCCCGGCGCCACCGCGCGTGCATTGATATCCACATTGCCGCCCGGCGCGAACGGCACGACGATGCGGATGGTTTTGGTGGGGTACGGTTGCGCGAAGGCTCCGGTGGCGAGCATCAGCAAAAGGGCGAAAGAATGTTTCCTCATGAATTGGTCTTCCTCTAGATAACCCGCGACGTCACTAATTCATGGCCGAAGCGCTCACGCCGGCAGCGAAATCGGCGTATCGATAAACACCTGATACTTTTGATTCTTCGGTTTGTCGATGTCTTCGGGCTTCACGTACGTGATCGACGATTTACCCAGCAACTCGCGCGGCAGAATCATCACCCGCGCAAAGCCGCTGGCCATCGTCGGCGCCGCCTTGGCATATACCGGATCAGGACCTGCTTCGTACCAAGGCTCCAGCGGCGCGTAGCGATGCACGGTGTTGTTGGTATGTATGTCGATGCCACCCGCGAGCAGACAGCGAATGCCGCCGCCCTTGTGTGTATGCGTGAGCGCCTCGCCGTCCGGCGGAAAATCCACCCGGTCGCAACGCAGCAGATATTCTTTTGCGGTCTCGAGTTGCATGGGCGCGGTGAGGAGTTTTTTGCTCGTAACACCTTCGCCGCTGGCTAACGAATCGGGCGCACCCGCGCGCGCGAGCTCCCACCGCAGTACCCATGTGACGAGGTGTCCGGCGGAAAGTTGCGCGTCACCGGCGGCATAAAACGCGCTATTGCCGCCGAGCACGCCCTCGAATGCATCCGCGCGTACACGCAGGCCGCCGTGGATGACATACACAGCACGGATGGCGGCGCCGGTCGGCAACCGGAGCGGTGCCTGCGGGGCCGCTTCATCCTTATACAAACAGAGTTGATAGTTCATGGAGAGAGTGTAACGTATTGTTGAAAAAGTCGCGTTGGGCGTACCCGTCAGCGCAATGTGCGTTTCAGCCGCCGCCAGCCGATCACCACGCCGGTAATGCTGAATGCCAAACCAGCGCCGCATAACACCAGTATCACGAAGGTGCGTATCTCTGGCCGCGCGTTCAGCGCCGGATAGTCGAACGTGTGCAGCGCCTGATAGGCCCAGCGGTAGGCCCGGCGCGACGCATCGAGTTTTTCGATCACGCGGCCGTCAGCGCCGTCGATGTGATACCAGGTTTCACCGCAGCGGATGCGATACACCGGCGCGCCAGCGGCCACGGCGCGCGCGGCATAAGCATCCACCTCGTCCACCCGCGCCAGCGTGCACGATTTGCCGAGCGCCCGCGCGGCGGCAACGATGGAGGCATCGGTCAGCCACGGCGTACGCTGCGCGCCCGCGAGCAGTTCCCGGCCACCGCTGCCGTCGATTACGCGCATCACGACTTGCCCGGCAAAGGCGAACCATTCGATTTCGCGCACCGGCGCGGCAAAGCCGTCCCATTGCGGCAAGTCCGGCACCGCGAGAGCGCGGCCCTCGATCCACATGCGATCATCGTAACTGGCCGCGCCACGCGAAAACAGCCGCCCGTGATCCATCGATAGCCAGCCGCTGAATATCCATGTCAGTACAAACACGGCGCAGCCCAAACCCAGCAGATGATGCCATTTCATCCAGCCGCTGAATGGCGACATCGACGCCGCCCGCAAACGATTCATGCGAACAACACCCAGCGCCGTGCCGGTGAGCGCGCCGATCATCGCCACCAGCGACAACCACCACACCGTGGTGTCCCACGCTGACCAGTGTTTGCGTAGCGCAGTCGGGTAGATCCAGTGCACCACGCTGCCCGCCCAATTCCATGCGCGCTCCACGCGCTGGGTGTCGAGCACAACCTGTCCGGTGACCGACGAAACATAAAGGTGCGTGTCCGCGGCATCGCCCAGCGCCACGCGATAAAGCGGCCGGTGCGCGTCGAAGCCGTTGGGCACCGTCCATTGATCGTGTGACTCCGGCGCCACAACGGTGGCGCGCGTGTAATCCAGCCCGCGTGTTTGTGCGTGCATTCGGGCGCTGGCCAGCGCCAACGCGTCATTCACAACCAGCGGCTGGCCGCTGTGCGCATCCAGCGCCGCCAGCGTGCCATCGGTACGCTGCGAGATGTAAACCGGCGTTCCGCTTATTCCAACGAGCCGCAAGCGCCACGCTTTGTGCACTTCCAGCAACCTTAGCGCGTCACGCGGCGGCACGGCGACGCCTTGCGGGCTGAACGGCGCCAGCCCCGCAACGCGCTCGTTTTCCACCAGTGCCGGAAACGGCACAATATGCATCACCATGCCGCTGGCAAACCACATCGCAAACAACAGGCAAAACGCGACGCCCAGCCAGCGATGGATCAGTACCAGCGCGCGCATCCCCTGTCGTTTTCCGGGCTAGAACTTGAACAATGCCGTCAGTTCATAGCTGCGCGGCGCGCCGAGCAAGATCTGGTCCGGATAAAACGGATCGCTCCAGATCGCATACTTTTCGTTGGTGATATTGCGCACGCGGAACGACAGTTTGGTCTTGCCCATGTCCACCGAGGCAAATGCGTCGCCCACGGTATAGGCCAGCAGTTTCACGGTATTGGCATCGCTGTGGAAACGATCGCCCACATGCCTGACCGACGCGCCGAGTTCCACCGGCATCGGCGAATTAAATCGATACGATACGCCCGCATTGGCCACCACCTTCGGCACATTGGGCGGCTGGTTACCGGAGAACGAGCCACCCGCAAAGGTGTAGTCGGCATACTTGGCGTCGGTATAGGCCACGTTGCCCCACAGATTCCACGCGCGCGTCGGTTTTACAGCAAGCGACAGTTCCGCGCCCTTGGACTGCTGCTTGCCGGCGATGTTAAGTGATTGGCCGCCCGCTGCTGCATAGACGTTGCGCCGTTCGATGTCGAACAGCGCGAAATTCCATTCGGCTTTTTTCTCCCAGAACAAATGCTTGCTGCCCGCTTCGTAGGTGCGCGCGCGCGTGAGTTGCAGCGGTTGATTCGCCGCGAGAAGGAACAAGTTATTGGCGGCGACATCGGCGCCAGTGGCATATTGCCCATAAAGCGTGAATCCGGGCGTTGCTTCAAACGTCAAACCCAAGCGCCCGGTGGTCGGATGAAAACGGGCGGAAAACGGAAATCCTGCCCGGTTGGCGCCGGCAACGTTGGTCGATCCGCGATCCAGATCGATGGTTTCGTGGCGCAAGCCCGCAATCAGCGCCAGTGCGGGCGTGAGTTTGAGACGGTCTTCAACCGAAAGCGCGAGATTGCCAATGTCGGCGGTCTGCTTTTGCGTGGTCAGCAAGCCGTACGTGCCGCGCGGCGGATTCACCAGCGGCACCGAATCTCCCGGAAAGTTTGCCGCGCCAGGGCGGTCAAAATTGAGCGAACTGTAATCCAGCACCGCCACCATGCGGTTATCCATGCCCGACAGTTTTGCATCCCACTGTAACTCGGCCTTGTTGCCGATCAGGTTTTGATCGTGCGCGACATAAAAACGCTCGCGATCCACCAGTCCGCTGCCGGTATTGAATGCACTGATTTCATTGTTAAACCATTCGCGCTTCGCAGTGTAGTAATAGACTTGGTCGCGCAAGGTCAGCCCGCCGCCGAGTTTCCATTCGAAACCGCCGCGCAAAAAGGTTTCTTCCGCCGTATTGCGATTGTCGAGCACGTTGTAGTTGGTTTTCAGCGTGCGCCCGTCAATGGTGATCGCGCCGAGATTGGTGCCGTTGTAGTTCGACACATACGTGCCCGACACAATACCGCCGGCCGCATTCGCGCCCGAAAAGGCCACCGGCACCAATGGCGTGCCCCAGTAAGCATTGGAACTGTCTTTCTTGTACTCCACCGCCCCCCACAGCTTGAAGTTACTGTTGACCTGGTAGTCGAGTCCGCCCGACACATGCCAGTTGCGGCTGCTGGTATCGTCGATGAAACCATTGCTGGAGGCGCGGCTCACGTCGAAGCGGTAGTCAAGCCCCTGCACCGGCGTACTGCCCCCCGATCCAAAACCGGCGCGCACCGTGCTGAACGAGCCAAACGAGAGATAGGCTTCGTTCTCGATGGCCCCGCTGTGCGGCTTGCGCGTGACAAAATTGATCGCCCCGCCCGCCGCGCCCTCGCCCGACATCAACGACGCCGGCCCTTTGAGGATTTCAATGCGTTCCAAGTTGCCAGTATCCATGACGCGCGAGGTCATGTTCTGCGGGCCGATCTTGATGCCGTTGTAGAGCGTGTTGATCTGGCTGTGGGTAAAACCGCGCATCGAAAACCCGGCTGGTTCACCAGCCGGGTCGCCAGCCGTGACGCCCACCGCGCCCTGTGCCGCTTCGGTCACGCTGCGCAACCCACGTGATTCCAGCATCGCGCGGTCGATGATTTCAACCGTCGCGGGCGTTTGGCGTGGCGTCAGGCCGAGCAGACTTCCGCTATCGGAACGGACATCATTATTCAGCGGGGTCTCGCGCTGGCCTTCGACACGCACCTCGGGCAAGCGCGTTTGCGCCAATACCGGCAACGAAAATGCGGCCAGCAATACCGCAGCCACCCGGGTGTGCAACGAAAAACGTAAATACATGTTGTTTCCTTTTTCTTGCAGGTGGCAATTTGGATGATGCTGCGACTATAACCCCGCGCGCTGATCTTCCGGCACGCCGTATTTTTCTTCCAGTACTTGTATCTCCGGCAGCCCGGCGATTTCGGTGAACTGTTTAAACGTCGCGACCTTGTCGCGCATGTGGGCGATGGAGCCGGTTTTGTGCAGTTCGCGTAATAGATTCTGCATTGCCGGTATTGCGGCGAGTATCACCCAGTTCGGATAAATCGCGAGATTGAACCCGAGGCGGCCTAATTCATCCGCCGGCAGATCAGGCGTTTTGCCGCTGGCCGCCATGTTATAGAGCAGCGGCACGCCCTTGAAGCGTTTCGAGACAATTTCCACCTGCTCGCGCCCCACCGGCGCTTCGATGAACAACATGTCCGCACCCGCCTCGCGGTAACGCTCGCCGCGTTCGAGCGCGGCTTCCAACCCCTCGATCGCTATCGCATCGGTGCGCGTGATAATCATAAAATCTTTGTCGCGGCGCGCGTCGCACGCGGCCTTGATCTTGGCCACCATTTCCGCCGTCGGGATCACGCGCTTGCCCGCGAGATGCCCGCAACGCTTGGGCCACGACTGGTCTTCGATATGCACACCCGCGACACCGGCTTTTTCGTAATCGCGGATGGTGCGCCGCGTGTTGATCGGGTTGCCATAGCCAGTGTCGGCATCGGCGATCAAGGGCAGCTCGGAGGCGTCGGCGATACGGCTGGCGTTGTCGATCATCTCGGTGGCGGTAAGCAAGCCCACGTCTGGCATGCCCAGCCGCGTCAAGCTGGTGCCAAAGCCCGTCATGTAAACGGCTTTAAAACCTTCGAGCTTAACCAGCCGTGCGGCGAAGGCATCGGCGACGCCGGGCGCGACGATGCAGCCGGGTTGGGCGAGCAGTTTGCGTAATTGGGTGGTGGCGCGTTCGGACATTGCGTTCTCGATGTGGGTTTGTAGCGGGAGGGCAAATTATAGCCGTCCTCCCGTGTGAACTTGACGGGCAAAACATGAAGGATGAAACTCAGATGCATCCCATCAACCGCAATCTGGAGAAATAGTATGGCCCTCGGCCCGCACAAAATCGAATACGAAGTGATCAAAGGTTGGGAACAACTGCCCGAGGGCTACAGCTTCATGGAGGTCGCCGGCGTAGCCTGCGACTCCAAAGATCAGGTGTACGTGTTCAATCGCGGCAAATATCCGATCATTGTATTCGACAAGGAAGGCAAATTCCTCAACGCGTGGGGCGCGGGCGAATTCGTCGGGCCGCACGGCATTTTTATCGACCACACCGATCATCTGTGGCTCGCCGACGACAAAAACCACGTGGTGCATAAATACACCGCCGACGGCAAAAAACTGATGACGCTGGGTGAGCCGGGCAAGGCCGCCGATACCGGTTACAAAATGGGCGTAAGTCCGGTGCGCTGGGCGGCGGGGCCGTTTCATCGCGTGACCAACGTGGCAGTGCTGCCGAGCGGCGACATGTACATCGCCGACGGTTACGGCAATTGCCGCGTGCATAAATATTCCAAGGAAGGAAAATTGCTGTTCTCGTGGGGCGAGCCCGGCAGCGGGCCGGGGCAATTTATTCTGCCGCACGGTATTGCGGTGGACAGCGCGGGCCTTGTCTACGTCGCCGACCGCGAAAACTCGCGCGTTCAGATATTCAAACCCGATGGCGAGTACCTGCGCGAGTGGACGCAATTCAATCGCCCCTACGATTTGTTCATCGACGATCAGGACATGATCCACATCGCCGAAGGCGGCTTTCACAACTACATGATGAAGCGTTCCGAAGGCCCGCTGCCCGCGCATGATCAAACCATGATTTATCCGCCCTGCGGGCATTCGCCCATCGCGCGCGTGAGCGTGGTGGACCCGGATGAAAAAATCTACGCGCAGGTCGGTGGCGAAAACCCGGTGCTACCCGGCAACTTTGTTGCGCCGCATGGTATCTGGGCCGACAAGCGCGGTGATTTTTACGTGGGCGAAGTTATTGTGAATGCCGGCGCGGTGAAACGCATGGCGCCCCTGAAGCCGGCGGGATTTCAGAAGTTTCGTCGGCGTGCTGGGTAGTTGGCGCAGGGCGAGGTAGTTTGACGCTGCGCGCCAAGGACATCGATAAACGCCACATGCCAGCTCTTTGCGGCTGGCTCATTCGAGGCCGGGAATTGCTTTTCTGAGCGCAGGACATTAATATAGACAAATAACTAGCCATAAAAATGGCTAATTAATGTCAAAAAGAAATATAATTATTTGTTTATAAACAATATTTTTATTATGGAATATTGTCAAATAACAAGTCAAAATGACTGTCAATAACCCCGCCATAGACCGCAACGAGCACGTCAGCAGCATGGAGCCTTTGCGTATCGCCGAGGGTTCCAGGCACAGGGGCGAGCTGACCGATTTGTCGGTTGAGCTGGCCGCGAAAGCGGCGGGCTTCCGGCGCAGCCTGCCGCCCGGCTTGCTGGCCGCGCTTGCCGGTCTGGTGCGAGCGATGAATTGCTACTACAGCAATCTCATCGAGGGGCACAACACGCACCCCATCGATATCGAGCGCGCGCTCAACAACGATTACAGCCATGATCCGGGCAAGCGCAATCTGCAACTCGAGGCGCAAGCGCATATAGCGGTGCAAGCGTGGATCGATGGTGGCGGGCTGAATGCCACGAGCGGCAATGCCGCCACCGCGCGCGCCGTGTGCGACATACACCGGCGTTTTTGCGAATTGCTGCCGGCAGAACTGCTCACCGTGCAAGACCCCGACAGCGGCGCATCTCATCGCGTACAACCCGGCGCGCTTCGTGATCGCGATGTCAAAGTCGGCAACCACATTCCCGTCAGCCCCGGCGCGGTGCCGCGCTTCATGCAGCGCTTTGAAGAAACCTACGCGCCGCTGGGCAAATCGGAAGCGCTGCTCGCCATGGCGGCCATGCATCACCGGCTGCTGTGGATACACCCGTTTATCGACGGCAACGGGCGTGTCGCGCGCCTGATGTCGCATGCGCAACTGCTCAACCTGCTGGATACCGGCGGCGTGTGGTCGATCGCGCGCGGGTTGGCGCGCAACGTCGTGCAATACAAAAGCCTGCTGGCCAACTGTGATCTGCAACGCCGCAACGACCTGGACGGCCGGGGTAATTTAAGTGAAGAAGCGCTTATAGAATTTACGCGTTTTTTTCTGCAAACCTGTCTCGATCAAGTGACTTTCATGGAAGAGCTGATGCAGCCCGACCGTCTGCGCGCGCGGGTGCTGGTGTGGGCCGAAGAAGAAGCGCGTCTCGGCCACCTGCCGCAACGCGCCGGGCGCATTCTGGAGGCCATACTCTATCGCGGCCAACTGCCGCGCGCCGAAGTGCCCGCGCTGCTCGGCACGCTGGCGCGCACCGCCACCCGCGTCACCAGCACACTGGTGCAACAAGGCGTGCTGGTGTCCGAATCCAGCCGCGCGCCGCTGCGCTTGGCGTTTCCGGCCCGGCTCGCGGCACGCTGGCTGCCGGGGTTGTTTCCGGACCAGGTGGGATAGGCCGTCACTGGCTTTTAGGCATAGACTATTTGCATGAGGCGCGCTCCATACCAACACCGTCGTTCCCGCCTGCGCGGGAACGACGGTAATTTGAGTTTTCGACAACTTGGATATTGGGAAGGAAGGAAATACACATGAGTAACACCGTACAAGACAAAGTAGTAGTGGTCACTGGCGCGGGCGGCGGCATTGGCCGCGAGATCGCGCTGGCGATGGCCGCCCACGGCGCGAAGGTGGTGGTCAACGATATCGGCGCGGCGCTCGGCGGTGAACTCACGGCCGACAGCGCGGGGGCGGCGCAAAAAGTGGTCAATGAAATCAAGGCCGCGGGCGGCGTGGCTACCGCGAGCACTGATTCCGTTTCCACCTGGGCCTCGGCTGAAAAAATCATTCAATGCGCGCTCGACACCTACGGCCGTGTTGATGCCGTGGTCAACAACGCCGGCATATTGCGCGACCGGATTTTTCACAAAATGACTGAAGACGACTGGCGCTCGGTGCTGTCGGTGCATCTCGATGGCGCGTTTTACATGAGCCGCGCCGCCGCCAACCCGATGCGCGCGCAGAACAGCGGCGCGTTTGTGCATATGACTTCGACTTCCGGCTTGATCGGCAACTTCGGCCAGGCCAATTACAGCGCGGCCAAGCTCGGCATCGCCGCCTTGTCGAAAAGCATCGCCCTCGATTTGGGCCGCCACAAAGTGCGCTCGAATTGCATTGCACCGTTCGCGTGGAGCCGCATGACCAGCTCCATCCCCACCAACACCCCCGAAGAAAAAGAACGCGCCGGACAACTGCAAAAAATGGAAGCGCGCAAGGTCGCGCCGATGGCGGTGTTTCTGGTGAGCGATGCAGCCGCCGAAGTCACCGGGCAGATTTTTGGCGTGCGTGCCAACGAAATCATGTTGTTCAGCCAGCCGCGCCCGATACGCTCGGTGCATCACACGCCGGAGTGGACGCCGGAGGCGATCGCCAAAGTGGCGCTGCCCGCGATGCAACGGCAGTTTTATCCGTTGGAACGGTCACCGGACGTGGTTTCATGGGATCCGATTTAGCGCGCTCTTTGCCACCGCGCCTTCGGGCTGCGACGCCGTGGCGAATGCTGGCGACACTGCCGTTGGCGATTTCCCTCGCTTCGCAGGCACAGCCCTATCCGGTCAAGCCCATACGGCTGGTGGTGCCGCTGGCGACCGGCGGCACCACCGACATTCTGGCGCGGGTGCTCGGCGCCCGGCTCGCGGACGCATTGGGCCAGCCGATCATCGTGGACAACCGCCCGGGCGCGGGCGGCAATATCGGCAACGAGGTTGTCGCGCGCGCGGTGGCCGATGGTTACACCCTGCTCATGACCACGCCGCCGCTGGTCATCAACGCCGCGCTCAACCCCAAGGTGGGCTATCACCCGGTGCGCGATTACACGCCGATTTCGATGATCGCGTCGGTGCCCGTGGTGCTGGCCGTGCATCCGACGGTTGCGGCGAAGAACGTGAAGGACCTCATCGCGCTGGCCCGGACCAGCCCTGGCAAATACAACTTCGCTTCCTCGGGTATTGGCAGCACCAATCACATGGCCGGCGCGCTCTTTGCGCACATGGCGGGCGTCAATATCGTGCACATCGCCTACAAGGGTTCCGGCCCCGCACTGACCGATTTGCTCGGCGGTCAGGTGCATATGCAATTTTCGGGTCTGCCGCCACTGCTGGCGTTCATCAAGTCTGGCAAGCTGCGCGCGCTGGGGATCGCGGGCACCAAACGCGCCAACGCGTTGCCCGACACGCCGACCATCGCGGAATCCGGTCTGCCGGGATTTGACGCCATGTCATGGCAAGGTATCGCCGCGCCCGCGCAATTGCCGGCGCCAATCTTGAAGTCATTGCACACCACGCTGATCAATATCGTGGCGACGCCGGAGATGAACGTGCGCATCGCGGAACTGGGCGCTGATCCGGTGGGCAATTCACCGACCGAGTTCGCGGCGTTCATCCGGAATGAATTCGAAAAATGGGGGCCGGTGATCCGGCAAACGGGCGCACGCGCCGATTGAAGGAGTGAAATCCATGCCGTTTGAAGAGCAATTGAAGGACTTCCACGAACGCACGCAGCGCGCCACGGCCATGGGCGGACCGGAAAAACTAGCGCAGCGCAAGGCGCAGGGCGTGCTGAACGCCCGCGAGCGCGTCGATCTGCTGCTCGACCCCGGTTCGTTCATCGAATCCGGCCGGTTTGCGACGTCCGCGCGCGCCGAGGACAAGGCCTCGACGCCGGCGGATGGCAAGGTCGCTGGCTTCGGCCGCATCGGCGGGCGTGAAGTTGCTGTCATGTCGAACGATTTCACGGTGAAAGGCGCCTCCAGCGCCAATATCAACATCAAGAAACTCAAGCACATCAAGCTGGTGGCCCGCAAACGGGGCATACCAGTGGTGTTTCTCGGAGAATCGACAGGCGCGCGCATGCCCGACGTGATGGGCGCGGATTCCATAGGCTCGAAGGACGACCCGATCGAATATCAGCGCCTGCGCGAATCACCGTGGGCGGCGGCGGCACTGGGCTATTGTTTCGGGTCGTCGGCGTGGTACGCGTCGATGTCGGATTTTTGCGTGTTTCGCAAGGGCGCGATAGTCGCGGTGTCTAGCCCGCGTCTGATCTCGATGGCCATCGGCAGGGCGGTGGATGCCGAGGAACTTGGCGGCTGGCGCGTGCATTCCGAGGTAAGCGGCATCGCCGATCAGGTGGTCGATACCGACGAGCAGGCGATCGCGGCGATTCAGCAGTTCCTGTCGTATCTGCCGGGCAATCATAGGGAGCCGCCGCCGGAAGCGCCGGTGCCCGCGGGTTCCGGCGCCGACATGGACAAGGTGCTGACGCTGCTGCCGGAATCGCCCAACCAGGTGTACGACGTCAAAAAAATCATCCGCTGCATCGTTGACCGCGATTCTATGTTTGAACTGAAGCCGCGTTACGGCAAGGCCATGGTCACCGCGCTTACCCGGCTTGATGGCAAGACAGTGGGCATCATCGCCAACAACACCCTGCATCGCGGCGGCTCGATCGGCGCGGACGAATGCCAGAAGGTGCAGGATTTTTTTGTGATGTGCGATTCCTACAACGTGCCCATCGTGATGCTGGTCGATCAGCCGGGGTTTCTCATCGGACCGGAGGGCGAACAGCGCGGCATCACCGGCAAGGTCATGAACTGGATGAACGCGATGACGCTGGTCACCGTGCCGAAGCTGTCGGTGATCATGCGCAAGAGCTACGGCCTCGCCGTGTCGAGCATGGGCGCGGGCGGCAACACCGACGAAGTGGCCTGCTGGTACACCGCCGACGTCAGCTTCATGAAGCCCGAATTTGGCGCGCGCGTGGTATTCGGCGCGGACCCGGTGCGTGATCCCGAAGGTTACAAGGAAGCCGTCGCGAAAATGTCCAAGGGCACCACTGCCTACGACATGGCCTCGATCTATACCGCGCAGGATGTGATCGATCCGCGCGACACCCGGGATTGGCTGATACGCATGCTCGAGGTGCACCGCATGCGCCTGACCGGCGGCGTGGGCCAACACCTCATGCGCAACTGGCCGACAACCTATTGATGCCCATGACCGAAAACCTCGCGCGCGTTCTGCTCCCGGCGGCTATTGCCGCGTCGTGCCTGCTACCGCCCGCATCGCATGCGCAGTGGCAACCGGCCAAGCCCATGCGCATCATTGTGCCGTTTCCGCCGGGTGGCGGCACCGACAAACTCGCGCGCATGGTGGCCGCGCGGCTTTCCACCACGCTGGGTCAAACCGTGGTGGTCGACAACCGTCCCGGTGCGGGTGGCGTGGTGGGTACCGAAATGGTGGCGAAGTCACCGCCCGACGGACACACCATGCTCATCATCACCGCCGCCTTCACCATGGGTGCGGCTATGCGCAGCAAGCTGCCGTATGACCCGATCAACGACCTTGCGCCTGTGACGGTGTTCGCTATCGCGCCCAGCATGATGGTGGTGCATCCGTCGGTGCCCGCCAAATCCGTGAAGGAACTGATCGCGTTTGCCAAGGCCAACCCCGGCAAACTCAACTATGGCTCCAGCGGTGGCGGCGCGCCGTATCACATCGCCACCGAAATGTTCAAAAGCATGGCCGGCATCGATATCGCGCACGTGCCGTACAAAGGTGCGGCACCCGCCGTGGTGGCCGCGCTCAGCGGCGAAGTCGCGCTGCTGATCGCCAACATCATCTCCGCGCTGCCACAGGCCAAGAGCGGCCGCCTGCGTGCGCTGGGCGTCACCACGCAAAAACGTTCGCCGCTCGCGCCGCAAATCCCGACCATTGCCGAAGCCGGCCTGCCGGGTTACGAATTCGCCACCTGGTTCGGCGTGCTGGTGCCGGCGGGGACGCCGCAAGCGGCAATACAGCGGCTTTACAGTGAATACCGGCAGACCGTGAACACGGCAGAATTTCGCGCGGCGGTGCTGGCGGATGGCGCGGACACGGCGGAACTGACGCCCGATCAGTTCGCGCAGGTGATCAAGTCGGATATACAGCGGTATGCGAAGCTGGCCAAGACGGTGGGAATGAGTGTCGATTGAACCTGTAAACTCGCTAGGCGTAATTCATTTCCCGATCCTCGCTAACCACATGCAAATCACCCAAGTAGAATCCCAAGTCGAACACATCAAACCACGCAACGATGCTGATGCCTACGCCGGCGCGGAAAGCCTCACCTATGTGCGCTGCCGGGTGACCACGGACGAAGGAATCACGGGTGATGGCGTGACCGGCCGCTTTCTGGCCGATCAAGTGGCGCATCTGCTCAATGGCGGCATTGCGGCGACGCTCAAAGGTACGAACGCGCTGGACATTGAGGCGATCACCGCGCAGCTCGCAAAAAAATTTAATCCGCGCCAATCCACCGGGGTGTTCGTTTCGGCGCTATCGGCGCTGGATCTGGCGCTGTGGGATATCAAGGGCAAGGCGGTAGGGCAGCCGGTGGCGCGGCTGATTGGCGGTGCGCGCGCTGCGGTGCCGGCGTATGCGACGGTGGGCTTGCCGGCCTATTCCGAAACTGAACTGGTTGCGGCTTGCAAGAAGGCGCTGGCTGATGGATTCAAGGGCGCAAAAATTCTGGTGGGCGCGGGCCGCGGCATTGCCGAAGACGCACAGCGCATACGCGCGGTGCGCGCGGCGATCGGCAATGCGCCGTTGATGCTGGATGCCAACTGCGCTTACACGGTGGCCGAGGCCAAACGCCTGGCAGCGCGGGTGGCCGATTGCGACATTGCGTTTTTCGAGGAACCATTGCGCGGCAACGATATTCCGTCGCTCGCCGAACTGCGGCGCGCGATTTCGATACCACTGGCGTCGGGGCAGATGATTCAGTCGGTGACGTGGTTTCGCGATGTGCTGGCGGCGGGCGCGCTCGACATTCTGCAACCGAACGCGGCGTTCTGCGGCGGCATTACGGCGATGCTGCGCATCCTCGCACTGGCCGAGGCGCACGGCGTGCCGGTCACCGGCGCGGGCGGATTCGAGGCGGCAAATCTGCCGGTGATGGCCGGACATGCGCACGGCGGCATGCTCGAAGTGCATGGCGCGCATGTCGCGTTGAAGGCGCGCTTTGCTACGCATGCTGAATTCAAGGAGGGCAAGTTGCAAGTGCCGGACGCGCCGGGGCTGGGATTTTCGCTGAAGGCTTGATGGATATAACCTATTGTTTTTATTATTATTTTAATGCGCCTGCCAAACACCGCGAACCAACACCGTCGTTCTCGCGCAAGCGGGGACCCATAACACCGTCTCAGCAGAAAAGTTAGTTGGCCACCGTCCTACCTCCCCCCGCGAGCGAGGGCGCCGGACACCCGTCTGCGCGGGAACGACGATTCAAATTTTGCGAGCTTTCTCATAAGTGTTGTGCTGCATGTTAAACATTCGGTGCAATACACTTCGTTTCTTCGTTTATTTCGCCCGAAAACGCGAGCTATGTTAATTTCCACCTTCCCGAAAACTTACCAGGACAAAAAATGACTGACTCACGCCGTTTTCAAATGATCCCCGTCGAAAACCTAACCGCCGATCAGAAGGTGGTGTACGACGCCATTCGCGGCGGACCGCGCGCGAAGGTGGCGAACTCCGGCGCTTCGAAACCGGGGCCGTTGGGCGGGCCGTTTAACGTGATGCTGCGCAGCCCCGGCGTGGGCAACATCGTGCAGGCGCTGGGCGGTGAAATCCGTTTCAAGAGTTCGATCCCGAACAAGCTGAACGAGCTGGCGATCATGGTGACGGCACGTTACTGGACCTCGCAATACGAGTGGTTTGCGCATTGCAAACTCGCGCTCGACGCGGGATTGAATCCGGCGATTGCCAAGGATGTCGCCGAAAATCGCCGCCCGGCCAACATGGATGCCGACGAAGCGATGATCTATGACTTCTCGCGCGAGCTGCATGAAACCAAGGCGGTTTCCGACGCGAACTACAATCGCGTGCTCGATCGTTTCGGCGAGCGCGGCGTGTTTGATCTGATCGCGGTCAACGGCTATTACTCGCTGGTGTCGATGATCCTGAACGTGGACAAAACGCCGCTGCCGGATGGCGTGCCGCTGCCGCTAAAGTAACGTAACGCGGGCTTACGGGAAACTCAGGCGGCAGTCGCCGACAGTTCCTCGTAAGCGCCCAAAGCCTCGGCCGCGTACATCAGCGAAGGGCCGCCGCCCATGTAGACGGCCATGCCAAGGGCTTCCTCGACTTCGGCGCGCGTAGCCCCGAGTTTCACCAGACTGGTAACGTGAAAGCCGATGCAGCCGTCGCAATGCGCGGTCACCCCGACGGCCAGTGCAATCAGCTCTTTGGTTTTTTTATCGAGCGCGCCGTCACGCGTGGCCGCCTGGGCCAGCGCGCCGAATGCCTTCATAGTGTCGGGCATATCCGCGCGCAACTTTGCAAGGTTCGCGGAGATGCCGTGCGTAATATCGCGGTAATTCTTGCTCATGTTCCGCGCAGCCTCTATTTTTTACTGTCGGTATCGCAGGAATTAATGCCGAACGGGACGTATGCAGGACACCAACGGAAAAGCCCGGTGGCAAGTGGCACGAGACCAATCAAACCCCACCAGCGCATATTGCCATCAAGGATAACGATCAAACTCAATAATCCCAACCCGATGATTATCCGTAACACGCGGTCTGTAGACCCGACATTGGGTGTCATCGATATCTCCTGAATCCGATTCGTTGAGTAGGGGTGCTCACTGCACCCATTCGTAAGAGCTTTCATGTTAACCACGCCAACGGGCACCTGACTTGACATACGTCAAGCGGCCGGCCTTATATGATGGCGTCCGCCCACGCTGGCGGGGTGAGCTGATTTGCCCGTGAGATAATCTGCAAAAAATGGCCGGTGGTTCTGATTCGGGCGGTCAGCTTTGTGCGCCGCGCATTTCCGGCAACGGCGCCAACCCTTGGAGATCGCAATGCAACTCAAACTCGTATTTACCGCCGTCTGTACACTGGCCAGCGCGATGCCCCTGCCGGGCGCTGCACAGACCTATCCCGTCAAGCCAATCCGCGTGATCATCCCGACGGCTGCCGGCGGCGGCTCGGATCAGATCGTGCGTTATCTGGGTAACCGCTACACCGCCGCTTGGGGCCAGCAGATCGTGGCAGACAACCGTCCCGGCGCGGGCATGACCATCGGCATCGATATTGCCGCCAAGGCCACACCGGACGGACACACGCTGGTGCTGGTGAATCCCTCGCATGCAATCAATGCCACGCTGATGGCCAAGTTGCCATACGACCCGATCAACGACCTGATTCCGATTTCCGTGGTGGCCACCCAGGCCTTCGGGCTGGTTGTGCCCAATTCGCTGCCCGTCAAAAGCGTTAAGGAACTGATTGCGTATATCAAATCCAAGCCGAAGGAATTGTCGTTCGGCTCATCCGGGCCGGGCTCGGCGTCGCATCTGGCGGGCGAGATGTTTCTCGGCATGACGGGTACGCAGATGACGCACATTGCCTACAAAGGCACGGGGCCGGTACTGGTCGACCTTATACCGGGGCGCGTGCATATGTACATCAACCCCATGCTTGCCATCATCAACCAGGTGAATTCGGGCCAGTTGCGATTGCTGGCGGTGACCTCGCCCAAGCGCGTGGCCTCGTTGCCGGATGTGCCAACGGTGGCAGAGGCTGGCGTGCCGGGTTATGAAGCCGCCTCGTGGTACATGCTGCTCGCACCGGCCAAAACGCCCGCGCCCACTGTCAGCCAGATTCATCGTGAAACCGTGAACGCGCTCAAGGCCAAGGACATGCAGGAGATGCTGGCCAAGGGTGGTTCCGAGGGCATTGGCAATACGCCCAAGGAGGCGATGGAATACCTTAAGGCCGAGATTGCGCGCTGGGGCAAGGTGATCAAACAGGCAAACATCAAGCAGCAATAAAACAAATTCATAAGCATGAAGTTACGAGAAAGGCTGCCATGAAAATATCCGTCATACACGATTACTCCGATGTATTTCGCACCACCAAACATTTCGCCAAACTGGCCGGGCACGAGGTGGTGATCCACAACGATGCCTACATCGATGCCGATAAAGTGGTGGAGCAGATCAAAGGTTTTGATGCGGTGTTGCTCACACAACAGCGCGTGCCGATGACGCGCGCGATTATCGAAAAACTGCCGGATCTCAAATTCATTTGCCAGACCGGCCGCAATGTTTATCACCTTGATGTTCCGGCCTGTACGGACCACGGCATCGTGGTTTCAGTGGGGCGGCTCTCCGGCGGCCACAGCCGTTATTCCACCACGGCGGAACTGACGTGGGGATTAATCATTTCATCGCTGCGGTCAATTCCGTATGAAGTCGAGCGTTTCAAGCAGGGGCACTGGCATTCGACGGTGGGCACCAAACTCAATGGCCGCACGCTCGGCGTGTACGCCTTCGGGCATATCGGCGCGGCGGTAGCGCGGGTTGGCAAGGCGTTTGGCATGAACGTGGTGTGCTGGGGCCGCGAGGGATCGCTGGCGCGCGCTCAGGCCGAGGGCTTTGACATCGCCGCGTCACGCGAGGCGTTTTTCGAGAACGCCGACATCATCAGTCTGCATCTGCCCGGCAACAAGGCCACGCACGGCCTGATCACCGGCGCCGATCTGGCGCGCATGAAACCCACGTCATTGCTGGTCAACACCAGCCGAGCGCCCATTATCGAAGCGGGTGCGCTCGCCGCCGCGCTGGCCAAAGGGCGGCCCGGATTCGCGGCCGTGGATGTGTATGAAAACGAGCCGGTGACCGGCGCGAATTATCCCTTGCTGTCGATGAAAAACGCCCTCTGCACCCCGCACCTCGGGTACGCCGAGCGCGGCGGTTATGAATCGATGTACGCCACCGCAGTGGAGCAGTTGCTGGCGTTCGCCGAGGGCAAACCGACGGATGTGCTGAATCCGGAAGTGCTCGCGAAAAAGTAACGGCCCGCCGCGCGTACGCGGCGGTGTTACTTCGGATACCCGATCAGCTTTTCCAGTTGCGCGACGTTACGTAGTTGCGATTGATGTCAGCCAACTTTTGCGTGCCGCAGTTGCCCATCACCAATTTCAGTTCCGCCTGAAGAATTTCCAGCACGCGGTTCACGCCCGCTTCGCCAAAGGAACCGAGGCCCCACAACGTCGGGCGGCCGATGCCCACGCCCGTCGCGCCGAGCGCCAGCGCCTTGAATACGTCGGTACCGCGGCGCACGCCGCCATCAAGAAACACGGGAATTTTGCCGCCGACCGCAGCCACCACTTCGGGCAAAGCTTCGATGGTGCCGCGCCCTGTTTCGGTGGAACGGCCGCCGTGGTTTGACACGAGGATGCCGTCGAGCCCGTGTTCGAGGCAAAGCTTCGCGTCTTCGTGCGTGTCGATGCCTTTCAATATGAATTTTCCTTTCCAGTGGTCACGCACGCGCGCGACAAACTTCCAGTCCATCGCGGGATCGGAAGCACGCACGCCTGTAAAGTCGATACCGTCACGCATCGGGCGATGCCGCCCGACTTCCGGCCCGCCTTTGTGGCACGACTCACACTGCTGCATGTCTTTGGGCCGTGTGCGGAAATAAGTTTCGCTGAACCGCCCCGTGGTGTTGTCACAGGTGAGTGCAATCACCGTCACGCCATTGGCCTGAAAGCGCTTCATCATTGCCACGCTCGCTTCCCACGAACTCGGCGCGTAAAACTGCTGCCACACCGGGCGGCCGTGCGCCTTGGTGACTTCCTCGATGGAGATGCCTGTCGAAGTGGACAACATCTGCACGTTGTTGCGCGCGCGCGTTGCACGCCCCACCGCCACTTCACCTTCCGGATGAAACGAGCCTTGCCCGCCCGTGGGGCAGGTAAAAATCGGACTGCTGTAGGTGCCGCCCCACCATTCAGCGCGGGTATCCACCTTGGTGGCATCGCGCAAACGCCGCGGACGCAGTTGCAACTGCCGGAAACCTTCGCGATTGGCAAACAGCGTGGCATCGTCGTCGGTGCCGCTCGCCATGTACGACCAATGGCCCTGATGCACCTTGGTGCGCGCCGTGGCCTCAAAGTCGAACACCGTCAGCGCCTCTTTCGGGCTTTCAACCACGCTCATGCGGTCGCGCATGATGCTGGTAAAACTGCTGGAGCGGATGTCCTGGGCAATACTGTCGTTTTGCAGGAAAGCCGCAATGCCACCCACCGAAGCCACGTACGGGCTGGCGGACAGAAATTTAAGAAATTGGCGGCGGGCGTTCAGGGACGAACGGTCGGACATGGTGGAATTACCTCGCAGAGCAAACGTTGATCGACGCGATGGAAATCGCGACTTGTCTGCGCCTCCCCCTCATCCGGACCGCATTTTTTATTGTGGCGCACACCGGGCAAGTCAATATAGCACCTCCCCCCTTGTAAGTGCCACCGCGTGCCGCCGCGTACTACCACCCGCTATGGCGCGCCGCGACCTTGGACTGGCAAACCTGCCGCGCCGCCCCTATAATTTTAGGCGTCACCGCTGTTCAGGAAGAAGCTGAGTCATGCCGATTTATGAATACGCCTGCCGCACCTGCGGCAATGAATTCGAAACCCTGGTGCGCGCCTCATCCCCCGCGCCGGAATGCCCGTCGTGCCATGGCGCTGAATTGACCAAAAAACTCTCCGGCTTCGCGGTTGCGATGTCGTCTTCATCGGCAGCCATGGCCATGCCCGCCGGCGACTTGGGCGCGTGCGGCAGTTGCGGACACCCGGGCGGGCCGGGGGCGTGTCAGTTCGACTGATTATTTATTCGGGATGTTGCCAATTTCAGGCAGCCACGGCGAACAGCTTGTCGTAGGCCGCCAGTAGCGTGGTGTGCATGGCGCTGCCTTGCATGTCCGCGCCCAGTGTTTCCAGACCAAAAAACTTCTCGCTGCGATCGAGCAACGCCGCCGCCTGGCGCACGGTTTCCTTGCCATAAAGCAAATCCAGCGAGCGGCGGTAGTTCGCGGTGTCGTCCAGATTCATCAGGCTTTCGATACAGCGATACACCAGGCGGCGCGCGGGCTTCATTTCCTGAAAATGGTGAATCCAGTCGCAGCCTTCGCGCGTGGCCTCTTCGTCGCCGATGGCCAGCGCCAGCAGCGTTTTAAGTTCGCCGATGCGCAGCTCTTTCCACACGGTATCCACGGGAATCGCCAATCCCAAAATTTCCCACAGCGGACGTTCGTCGTTAAGGTTCAGCGTTTGCAGATCCTCCAGCAGCGCCTTCGATTCAGCATCGCTTAGATCGGGCAGCCGCACCAGCATCGGTCGAATCTGATTGCCGACGCTGTTGTTCTCCCACGCAAGGTCTTCCACCGGGTAAATCTCCGACATGCCCGGCACCAGAATGCGGCAACTGTAGGCGCCCTGCTCGGTGAAATCAGCGACGTAGATGTCTTTGCCTTCTTCCTTGATGCAGTTGCACAGCCAAGCGTAATCCTCGGCCGTAGTGGTGCCGAAGTTCCAATCGACAAACGGAAAATCCGGCTTGTCGCCGAGAAAATTCCAGCTGATCACGCCACTCGAATCAACGAAATGAATCTCCAGATTGGACGGCATGGTGATTTCATCCATGTCGAAGCCCGGCTCGGGGAAGCTCTCCAGCGCATCCAGCGCGCGGCCCTGCAACAACTCGGTGAGCGCGCGCTCCAGCGCCACCTGAAACCGCGGATGCGCGCCAAAACTGGCAAAGCAACCCTGATCTTTCGGATGCAGCAGCGTCACGTTCATCACCGGATAACGCCCGCCCAGCGACGCATCGCGCACCAGGACACCAAAGCCCGCGTCACGCAGCCCCTTGATGCCGGCGGCAATGCCCGGATAACGCGCGATCACTTCATCCGGCACCTCGGGCAGGCACAGCCCTTCGCTGATAATGCGGTTCTTGATGTTGCGCTCGAAAATTTCCGACAAGGCCTGGCTGCGCGCCTCCATCATCGTGTTGCCCGCCGCCATGCCGTTGCTCACATACAGATTGCCGATGATGTTTACCGGTATCCACGTCTGCGCGCCGTCCCGCAGACGCGTATACGGCAGCGCGCAGATGCCGCGCTTGACGTTGCCGGAGTTCAGGTCCACCAGTACATGATCCTCAATGTCGCCATCGGGGTTGTAGAACTTGCGCAGTTCGGCGTTGAGCAACTCCTTGGGCCACTTGCCGTTCTTGGTCGGCGCAAACCAGCGCTCCTGCGGATAGTGCACAAACGGACGATTCGCCCGCGTTTCGCCCAGATAAAAATGCGTCCAGAAATAATGCGTGTTCAGCCGCTCGAAAAACTCCCCCAGCGCACTCGCCCGCGCCGCAAGCTTGGTCGCACCCTTGCCGTTGGCAAACAGCATCGGACACTCATGATCGCGCACATGCACCGACCAGATGGATTCCACCGGATTCAGCCACGATGACTCATCCAGATCAAAGCCGCGCGATGACAGCTTTTGCTGCATGGTGGCGATGGTGGATTCGAGCGAGGCGTCTTTGCTGGGGATGAAGGTTTCGGGTTGCATGAGGGTGCTCACTGCTTTAGAGGGGGCGGGATGGTGACATAGTTCGCTGGCGCATACCAGCACGCATGACACATCCACGCAACTAAACCTTCAGAAGACTGCATTCATCCGGAAATGGAATTGAGGTCACCCAGTGGCCATTGTCGTCTACAAATAAATGAGACTCGAGGGAGCGAGGCACGTTAACTGCATTCTGACCAGTTTTAGGAGGTGCTCTTTTTAGCCGCTCGGCATGCAAGACTTTTTCCAAAAGCTCGCGTTTCAAGATAACAACACATTTTTCTCCACGGCATCGTCTTGCCGCTGGCGACGAGCTCGGCATAGCGCTCGTCCGCCATATTATGAAAATCCGCGCGGTGCGCGGCATTATTAGCTTTCTCTGCCATCGCCCCCCCTGATTGAAACTGCGCCCAGTCTTTCCGTGTTGCTTCGCTCCGGTAGCAACGGAGGCATTCAGATCGTCTGGAATGCGTTTTGTAGTCATTGCCTTCTTGTCTGCCGGAGCAAACTACGGCTTCACCCCATACTCCCCACAAGCCCGCGCATCCTTCCCAAACGATTCTTCGCATTCCGCCCGCGTGATCGCGCCGCGTCCAACGAATTTCCCCAGCAGATAGTCGGCGACGGCTTCGACTTCGCGCGGCTGCAGAGTTGAACCGGGCGGCAGCGCGGGTTTGCGCGTGCCGACTTCGGCTTCGTTCATGCCGTAGCAGGGTTTGTCGCTGTAGGCGGATTCGTCAAAGTGCGGCATGGCGGTGCCCGGCCGGCCGCATTGAATGACGATGATCAATTGCGCGCGATTGAGGCGGGTTTGCCGCAGGTTGGCGGCGCCGCCGTTGGATTGGCCATCGCCCGCGCCATTACCGGCCCAGCCGTGGCAATACGAGCACTGGGCCTTGTCCAGATACAAGCGGCGCCCATAGGAAAAATCCTCCTGCGCGCTCGCCGTTGCACTTGCCATTATCAGGGCGGCAACAGCGGTCGCGCCGCACCCAAGCCGCGACCACCGCTGCACCCGCCGCAAGAACCGCATGTGGTTACAACCCGAACACAAAAATCATCGTCGCATTCGAGAACGTGCGCATCTCGGGCGATTTCGTCAGCTTGTTTCTCGCCGCGCGTCCCAGGCCCGAGGCAATGGCGATGTATTGTTTGCCGTTCACGGAATAGGTGATGGGCGGCGCATTGAAACCGGTGCCAACGTTGATGCGCCACATTTCCTCCAGCGTCTGGTCGTCGAGCGCCATCACCGTGCCATCGGCCAGCGCGGTGATCAAGACGCCGCCTGCCGTGCTGAGCGTGCCAGCGGTGTTCGGATACGGCAGTTCCTTGCGCGCCTTCTGTTGCCCGGTGGCCGGGTCCACCACCACGATGCTGCTGGTCAGCCGATCCGCGAGCGTATAGCTGCCGCCCGCGAATTTGCCCGGCACGTGCGCAGTTTGGTCTGTAGTGATGTCTGAGCAACCTTCGAGGCTGGGGATATAGAACAGCCGGGTCTTGGGGCTGTACGTCGCCGGCCAAAGATTGTTGCCGCCCGAGATTTCAGGACACACGCGCCGTGTTGCCTTGTGCTCCTGTGCGGTGGGCGGCTCGGCATACAACTGCAAATCCTTGGCGGGGTCGTAGTCCATCGGCTTGCCGGTTTTGGGATCGATGCCCTTGGTCCATGTCACCTTGGCGACGTACTGGCCCACCTTGAGAAACTGCCCGGTGGTGCGATCAAAGGTGTAATTGAATCCATTGCGGCCCGCGTGCGTGACGGCCTTGCGGTCCTGGCCATCGATCTTGGTGTCGATGAGCACATGCGTGCCGGTTTCGTCGTAATCGCGGCTGTCGTTGGGCGTGTACTGGAAATACCATTTCATCTTGCCGTTCGCCACGTCAAAGGCAATCGCGCTGGACGTAAACAAATTGTCACCGGGGCGGCGCGTCGCGTCATAGCCGGGCACCGGATTGCCGGAGCCCCAGATGGTCAGGTTGGATTGCGGATCGTACGAGCCGGTGACATAAAATGCGCCGCCTCCCGTTTTCCATGCGTCGTTTTTGTCTTTCCAGGTTTCGCTGCCCGGTTCGCCCGGCGCCGGTACGGTGTATGTCTTCCACTTCAGATCACCGGTTTTCGGGTTCAGCGAGGCAATCCAGTTGCGCGTGCCGGCATCGCCGCCGGAGCCCCCGACGATGATGTCGTCTTTCAGGGCCAAGGGTGCTGCGGACAATTCCAGTTCCGGGTGATCCGACAGATTTTTGTCCCACACGATCTTGCCGGTCTCTTTGTCGGTGGCGATGATGCGGCCATCCTTGCCGGTGGGCGAAATCACCAGATTGCCCCACAGCGCCACGCCGCGGATGCGCCCGTAGCGTTTCATGCCGGGATCCATCTTCCATAGAATGCGGCCATGATTGCCCGAGCGCACATCGATTTTGTACACCACGCCCCAGCCGTCGATCACATACATGAAACCATCATCCACCAGCGGCGTGACCTGCAACCCTTCGTTGGGCGAGGTGCCGCCGATGGCCACCGCGAACTGCAACTTCATGTTCTTGATGTTCGACTTGTTGATCTGGTCGAGCGTTGAATGGCGCTGCGCGGTGAAATCGCGATTCACCATGAGCCAATTGTGCGGCTCCGGATTCAGCAGTCGATCAAACGTCACTTCAGCGGCCAATGATGCGGACGATCCAGCCGCCAGCATGGCGCCGCCCAACACGGCCGCGAGTCCTCGCCATTTCTTTAAACGCCCGTTGGGGCTAAAGTTTCGAGCCGTGTTAATCATGCGCATTTTGTTCTCCCTTTAAAAAGCGTTGTTGGCGAGCAGGTTGGCATTGCGGGGTCGACGAAAGCGCCCCACCCCTCTTAGGCAGCGTATAGCGGCGTTACACAGACGTCAATCATCAGCCTTGTCCAACGTGGTATGA
>DHVE01000137.1 GCA_002412495.1 Betaproteobacteria bacterium UBA5216 | reverse complement strand
CGCAATTCAGGGGAGCTTACGAGTTGACCGGGGCGCAAAATGCGCGCCCGTGAGAACAATAACGTGGGCGCCGCGCGGTTGACTACGGTCAGCGAGGCGAGGTTGTAAGCGACTGTACGGGAGGTGTAACCAAGTGTTTCAGGAGGGCGGGTGGTTACAGGTTATTACAATTGTTGATGTGTAGGGATAACTGCGGTGCAGTATGGATCGCGTCGCACGAGCGTTATTCAATTTGTCCGAGGATATTAGCCTTGTTAGATTCGGCCAAAATCTGTAACCCTCGATAGTTGACATAGAACCCATCGCCGCGGATGGGAGTTCCGGACAGTTTTTCATTACCTAAGTCAACGCCTTTAGAATTCGCAATTCCGACGCTGGCAAAGTAGGGAGTCGCGCCATGTTGTTTGGCATGAGCGATAAGACGATTCGCGAGCGTGATATCGGTCAATCGTCCGTTGTGCGGGTAAGTCTCGGTCCGAACAGTGACAAATGCCAGTCGAGTTTGAATTTTTGCGACTATCTGGGGTTCTCGACCTAGAGCGGTATCCACGCTGATTATATGGTGGCCTTCTTTTTCAAAATCTTTTACGACGACTTGAATTCCGAAATCGTGTATTTCATCCTCTGTCATTAACTCGCCCGGTGGCCCCCAATACTTCTCGGTCATTAGCGCTGTTCCTATCGAAGATGGTTTAGCTCTATCGACGCGGTGCGCTTTAGAGCGTGGGCCCTTTAATGTCAGGTTACGTTTGGTATGTATCTAAGGTTTGTAGTTCTGTAGTTTCTCAAGAGCAGACTCTATTGCATGAAGCTCTCTCATAGCGAATGCGTGGCCTGTATTTGCTCCTTGTTGTAGGAAGAGCCGGGGATTCAAGTGCATGGCGAGCCAACCTGCGATGAAGTAGTTCATGCCGACTGCAATGGCAGTAATCCACAGGCCATTATAAAAAAGCCAAGGAACCCAAATAAATGACGAAAGCTGAACACCAGATATTGCACCTGAGAACTCGCGGGTAGCAAAGGGAAAGCTGAAGAACAGATGATATTTCTTGACTACTGAAACTTCGTCAGGGTTGAACCGGAACGGCTCACTAAACGCGACAAGGCTGTCAGGGCGTCCAGCGCGGGACATTAGGTAAATGTAACCTTCGAAAACCAACATGAATCCGAAAAGAAATACCTTAGACGCCCAGAGGGGTTCGAAGAACGACCATATAAGGTTTCCTAATAGGCTGACTATTATGATTAGGCCAATCATTTTGGAAAATAAAGCGAAACTTCGTTAATTGCGCAACATACGGCAGGTCACGCCGCCAACGTCACCGCATCAAAAAACGGCCGATCCCCCCGAATCTGCGTCCGATGCATCAGCCGCCGCGTGTTTGCATCAAACGCGTCGCGCCGGTGCATCACGCAGCGGTTGTCCCACAAAACCAAATCGCCGACTTGCCATACTTGATACCACTCGAATTGCTTTTGCGTGGCGTGTGCCCACAGGCGATTCAGCAGGTCTTCGCTTTCATCCAGCGGCAGGCCGTTGATGTAGGCCGACTGGCGGCGGCCGAGGAACAGGGCGTTGCGGCGCGTTTCCGGGTGCGTGCGGATCAGCGGATGGTTCGCGCCGGGCGCTTCGCGCGGATCGGTGACTTCCTTGAACCCCTTGCGCAGTTCGCCCGCGCTGTTGCGGCTGGAATCGTGGCGGCAGGTTTTGCCGATGATCGCGCGCCTTAATTCTGCCGGCAGGGTGTCGAACGCCTGATACATGTTGTTGAATCCGGTGTTGCCACCGGCGGGCGGCACTTCAATCGCGTAGAGCGCGCTGCCGATTGGGCACAGGTCGTTGTAGCTCATGTCGGTATGCCACACGGCTTCGTAGTGGCCGAGGTTGCCGATGGATTTGCCGTTGACCTTGATGTTCGACATCACGGTGATCGCAGGGTGATGATCCGCGACATCCTTGCCGGCGTGGATGGGCGCTTTGTCGAGTTCGCCGAATAAGCCGGCGAATTTCAGGAACGCCGGGTCATCGAGTTTTTGTCCGCGAAAGCGCAGTACCAGATGATCGTTCCAGGCCTTGCGAATTTGTGTGTAGGTGTCGTGCGGCATGGGCTGCGCGAGATCGACGCCGACAACGTCGGCGGCCAGCGCCGCGCCGGTTGGGATGACGGTGATGCGGGTATTGGAGTGGGTGTCCATGGGTTTATGTAAGTATTTGTTTTTAAATGATTTTTATGGGTGTCGTGATAATGCGTTACCGCCATCATACACCGCGCGTTCGCGAATTAATTAATGATAGCGCTGGCGTTCGTGTTGCAGCGTGCGCAGGGTTTCGCGCACGTCGTTCAGATGCGGGTTCACGCGCAATGCGCGGCTGAATGCGAGACAGGCGGCTTCATTGTCGCCGTGCGCATGCAGAATTTCGCCAAGGCCGCACATCGCGCCGAAATGGCGTGGCTCGATTTCCAGCGTGCGGTGAATGGCGGCGACGCTTTCGTCGTCGCGCTCCAGCACGTAATACAGTGTCGCGCGTTTGTTCCAGGCTTCGGCCCAGCCGGGGCGGCGGCGCACCAGAATTTCCAGACGGGTTTCGGCAATATCAAAGCGCCGCGCGGCGATGTCGCTGCTGGCGCGCTCCAGTGCAAGCTCGGCACCCTCGTGATCGTCGTACATCCACACGTCCCAAATCGCGTCTTCGATGCGTGTAGCGCCGGCGCGGTCGCTGCACGCCAGCAGTTTGTCGAACAATTCGTCCAGACGCGAGGGTAAATTTGCCGCGGGCTGCCGCTGCGGCAGCCGGCTCACGAGCTTGAGCGTGTCGGCGTAGAGCAAGGGGTAGGTGGAACCCTCTGTGTGACTCTGCCCGCAGTATAACGCCGCAAAAATCGCGTCGTCCATCAAAACCGCCATTACGGCCCGCGGTCACTCCGGCAAAGGCCGGAATGACGATGCGGGGAGGGGGCGGCTTCAGGCCACGATCTTGTTGCGTAGCGCGCCGATGCCTTCGACCTCGGTCTCCATGATGTCGCCGGGGTGCATGAACTCGGGCGGCGTGCGCGCATGACCCACGCCCGACGGCGTGCCGGTGAGAATGATGTCGCCGGCTTCAAGCGTGATGCCCGCCGACAACTCGGCAATGATGCGCGGCAGCTTGAAGTAGAGATGCTGCGTGTTCGACGATTGTTTCACCACGCCATTCACGCGGCATTGCAGATTGAGATTGTTCGGGTCTTTCACCTCGTCCGCCGTGACGAGCCACGGCCCCATCGGCAGGTGGCCGTCGAGGCTTTTGCCGCGAAACCATTGCTGGCCATGGTGGCGCTGCACTTCGCGCGCGGACACGTCGTTGGCGACGGTGTAGCCGAACACGTGTTTCATCGCGTTGGCTTCGGTGATGTGGGTGCCGCCGGGGCCGATGATCATGGCGAGTTCGACTTCCCAGTCGAGCTTTTCGGTGACCTTGCCGTGCGCGGGCACGTTGCCATAGGGGCTGTTCATGCACAGCGGCTGCTTGCTGAAAAACGCCGGGTGTGTCGGCATCTCTTGCACGTGCGGACGCGCCTTGGCGCCCTCGTTGAAGTGATCGAGATAATTCCAGCCGACGCAAAACACGTTTTTGCGCGGACGCGGAATCGGCGCGTGCAGCTTTACCTTGGCCAGCTTGTGGTGGCTCGCTTTAACTTTGGCAGTGGCCTTTTTGATCGCGGCCAGACCTTTTTTGCCGCTGGCGACCAGCGAAATCATGCAGTTCGCGTCGAAGGGCAGCGCCACGCGCGCGGACTTGGCGGCGCGCGCGATATCGATCACGCCGCCGTCGGCGCCGATCACGCCGGTTTTGGAAGGCTTTCTTGCCGATTCAGAAAAAGTTACCAGTTTCAATTTACGCTCCTTGGTTGAATGAGAGTGCCTAACATAATGAAACGACGCTTACGTTTCATTATGTTAGGCACTCTTAAATCGTTCGCAGGCCGCGACGAGTTGTTTGCAGATGCCCGGCTCCCACGCGGCATGGCCCGCGTCGGGAACGATGTGGTAATCGGCCTCCGGCCACGCGCGATGCAAATCATCGGCGCTGATGATTGGACACACCGAATCATAACGGCCCTGCACGATCACGCCCGGGATGTCGCGAATCCGGTCTACGCGATCCAGCAGCGAATTGATCGGCAGAAAAATATCGTGTGTGAAGAAATGCGCCTCGATGCGCGCCAAGCCCAGCGCCACCACGTCGCCGCCGAAATACGCCACCGTTTCCGGGCTGGGCAGCAGCGTGGAGCACGCGCCTTCGTAACGCCCCCACGCGCGCGCGGCGGGCATGTGCACGGCAGGGTCGGGGTCGATCAGGCGCCGGTAATAGGCCTTCAACAAATCGCCGCGTTCGTTTTCCGGGATGTACCCGGCGAACGCATGCCACGCTTCGGGGAAGAGGTTCTTGAGATCGTATAAAAACCAGTCGATCTCGCTTTTGCGGCACAAAAAAATGCCGCGCAGGATCAAACCCGTGCAGCGATCGGGATGCGCTTCGGCATACGCCAGCGCCAGCGTGCTGCCCCACGAGCCACCGAACACCAGCCAGCGGTCGATGTTCAGGTGTTGGCGCAGCGTTTCCATGTCCGCGATCAAATGCGGCGTGGTGTTGTCCTGCAAGGCGCCGAGCGGCGTGGAGCGGCCCGCGCCGCGCTGATCGAAAATTACGATGCGGTAATGTTTGGGATCAAAAAAGCGCCGGTGGGCCGGAGAGGCGCCCGCGCCAGGACCGCCATGCAAAAACACCACCGGCTTGCCGTTGGGGTTGCCGCTGACTTCCCAATACATATGGTGCAGGCCGTCGAGTGCCAGCATGCCGGCTTCAAATGGCTCGATTTCGGGATACAGCTCGGAGCGCAGGGTGGGGGCGTGGTCGGCCACGGTTCAGGTCTTTACAGTGAAAACGAAAAAGAGGCGTAAAAATAACACAAGTCGCGCACCGAGCGGATGCGTGCGCGCGCGTGCTACGATTGCGCCATGAAAAAATCACAGTTGCTATCGGTGGCGCTTGCCGTGTCGGCGGCGTTTCCGTTGTTGGCTGTCGCGCAGGGTTACCCGACGAAACCCGTGCGCATCCTCGTCGGCTTTGCACCCGGCGGCGGCACCGACATCATGGCGCGATCCATCGGCGCGAAGCTCTCGGAATCGATGAAGCAGCAATTCGTGGTGGAAAATCGACCGGGTGCGAACGCCAATCTCGCGGCGAAGCTGGCGGCCGAGGCGCCCGCCGATGGTTACACGCTGCTGTTCATGTCGGCGGCGCACATCATGAGCAAGCCGGTGTATAAAAATCTGGGCTACGACATCGAACGGGATTTCGCGCCGATCACCGTGGTGTCGGATGTGCCGAACGTGCTCGCGGGAAACCCGGCGCTGCCGGCGCGTACGGTCAAGGATTTGATTGCGCTCGCCAAGGCCAAGCCGGACGACATGACGTACGGCACGTCCGGCGTGGCCAGTCCGGAGCATTTTGCCGGCGAGATGTTCAAGACCATGACCAAAACCAATTTGCTGATGGTGCCGTATAAAGGCGGCGGTCCGCTGTCGGTGGATTTGGCGGCGGGGCAGTTGATGACGAGTTTTTCCACCATGCCGCCCATCATTCCGCACATTCGCTCCGGGCGCGTGCGCGCGATTGCCGTTACCACCGAAAAACGCGCTGCTGTATTGCCGGACGTGCCCACCGTCGGCGAAACCGTGCCGGGTTATGTGATCTCCACTTGGTACGGTGCCGTGGCGCCGGCGAAAGTGCCGCGTGAAATTATTGTGCGGCTCAATCAGGAAATGTTGCGCGCGCTGCAACTGCCCGAGATCAAGGAACGCATGGCGTCGCTCGGTGCCGATATCGTGGGCGGCAGCGTGGAGACGACGGCAAAGTTTTTTGCTTCCGAGGTGGCCAAGTACACCAAGGTCGCGCGCGAAGCCAATATTCAGGCGGAGTTATAGGCATGAAACGAGTTGCATTGATGGTGGCGGCACTGTTCAGTTCGTTTGTCCAAGCGCAAACCGATTATCCGGTGAAGCCCATACGTATTGTTATCGGCACGCCGGTGGGCGGCGGCAGCGAGTTGATGGGGCGTTATGTTGCTCAGCCACTAACGGCGGCGTGGGGCCAACCCATTGTTATCGATGCTCGCCCCGGCGCCAGCGGCAATATCGCCGCCGAGCACGTGGCGAAATCCGCCCCCGATGGCTACACGCTGTATGTGCCGTACGGTACGCATACCACCAATCCGAGTTTGCAGGCGAAGGTGCCGTACGATCCGATCAAGGACTACACGCCGATCACGCTGATCGCCAAGCAATACAACGCGCTGATTATTCATCCGTCGATACCGGCGAAGACCGTGAAGGAGCTGATCGCGCTGGCGCGCAATGCGCCGAAAAAACTGAGCTACGCTTCGTCGGGCACGGGCGCCGCCGGTCATCTGGGGGCGGAACTGTTAAAGCAGCTCGCGGGCGTGGACATGGTGCATGTGCCGTACAAAGGCTCGGCGCCATCACGTATTGATCTACTGGGCGGACATGTCGATTTGATGTTCGACGTGTTGCGCACCGCGTTGCCGTTCCGTGAATCAGGACGGGTGCGCATGCTGGCGGTGGCCGCGCTCAGCCGGCAAGTAATCGCGCCGGATGTGCCGACACTTGAAGAACTCGGCTACAAGGGACTGGAAGTCATCACCTGGCACGCGCTGCTCGCGCCGGCGGGGTTCAACAAGGGGCTGGCCGACAAGATGCAGGGTGAAATCCGTCGCGCGCTGCTGGCGCCCGCGATGAAGGAAAAACTCGCGCGCGACGGTGTGGACGCTATCGCCAGTTCACCCGCTGAGCTTGACGCGTTCATGCGCTCGGATATCGAAAAGTGGCGCAAGGTCATACAAACAGCGAAAATACGCAATGAATAATTCAAAGGAGCGTGGCAAATGAGCATTCCCAGACTGAATGGCATCATCAAGGCATTCGAAGAAGGCAAGAACGCGTTTGTGTGTTTCCAGCCGGCCGACACCAACAGCGCGCAGGCCGTGGCCACTGAAAAATACGACGGCGTGGTGTTCGAAATGGAGCACGGCGCATACGACATCAAATCACTGCGCGACTGTCTGCAATACATGTTGAACCGCCAGCAGATTCTGTCGTCGGGCACGCTCGCGCCGAAGGTGACGCCGATGGTGCGTATACCGCCCAACGGCGGCGAGATGAATCAATGGATCGCCAAGCAGGTGCTTGATCAGGGCGTGTTCGGCATTGTATGGCCGCACGTGAGTACGGTGGCGGAGGCGCGTAATGCCGTGGCGTCATGCCGTTACGCACGTCCCACGAATGCGCCGCGTTACGAGCCGGCGGGTCAGCGCGGCGACGCGCCCACCAATGCCGCGCGCTTCTGGGGCATTTCGGCGCAGGACTACTACGATCGCGCCGATGTGTGGCCGCTCGATCCCAAAGGTGAAATTCTCGTTGCCATTATGTGCGAAGACGTGGTGGGCCTGAAAAACCTGCCGCAGATACTCAAGGAAGTGCCGGGCATCGGCGCGGTGATTATCGGCGAGGGCGATCTGTCGCAGAACCTGGGCTTCCCGCGTCAGTACAAACACCCGGTGGTGGCCGGCGCGATTGCCGAAATCCTGTCGATCTGCAAAGCCGCCAATGTGCCCTGCGGACACCCGCATGTAGAAGCCGATAACGTTGAAGAAGTCGTGGCGCAAGGCTTCCGCTGGCTGATGCCGCGGCCCACGCGTTCGAACGCCGTGCTGGATAAGGCACTGAAACTATCGGGACGGTGAAATTGCAAGCTGTTGTTTTTATTGGATAATTTGTGACCGAAAAAGCCGCAACGCTGCGCGCGCATCTCGACGTGTTTATCGACGACACGCTGTCGCGCTGCACCCGTTGCGGCAAATGTTTTGAAGCCTGCCCGATGACGCGCTACAGCGATGGGTTGACCGGCGCTGATCCGAAAAACGTGGTGTCGGGCGTGCTCGATTGGCTGAAGCAAACGCCCGGCAACGCCGAAAGCGTGGCGTGGCTGAAAGTCTGCACGCAATCTTCGCGCTGCGTCGAGGCCTGCCCCGAGGGCATCAACGCAATGAAAATGATCCGCGTGGGGCAAATGAGCGCGATGGGGTCGCTGGGGCTGTCGGGTAAGCCCGCGTTGAGCGGACGCGATGCCAAGGATTTTTTTCGTGTGATCAATGCGTTTTCCGAAACGCAGATGACACCCGAAGAAATCGAGCGCTGGCAGCGATAAGCGGGGCACGACGTCATGACCGATAAAGTTACTTTCTGGTACGGCTGCAACGTGGTGCGCCACGGCGACATCATCCACAGCGCGATAACGTTGCTGGAGGCGGTGGGCGTCGAAGTCACGCCGGCGGGTGGCGCGGGTTATTGTTGCGGTACGTCGAAAGACGCCAATCTGCGCGCGGCCGAGGGCATGGGCAGGCGCACGGTTGAAAAATTCAATGCGCACGGCACGGAGCAGGTGGTGTCGTGGTGCCCGTCGTGTTACCGTCACATGAACGCCTTCATGGGCGAATACACCGACGCGCGATTTCAGTTGTCCAGCTTCGCGCAAATTCTGCATGCGCGCCGCGACGTGCTGGCGGCGAAAGTCACGCATCGCATTGAACGGAAGGTGATGCTGCATAAGCACTTTGGTTTTCACGAAGTGGATGTTAATCCGCTGGTCGAGGATTTGCTGCGGCTGATTCCGGGCGTAGAACTCGTTGCTACCGATGTGTCTTCGCCGGGACATATGTGCTCGGCGCTGTCGCGCGTGCCGGCATCGTTGAAAGAGGCGACGCGCGCCGTGTGCGATACGGCGATTAGCGCGCATGTGGATACGGTGGCCACGGTCTTTCACTCCTGCCAGAGGCTGTTGTGCGCGCTCGAAGGCAGCGAACCTTTCAAGGTCGTGAACTACGTCAATTTGTTGACCGAAGCGATGGGACTTCCGTCGCAAGATGACTACAAAGACTGGAAACTCGCCGGGTCGGAAGCAGCGGTCAGAGCCAAGGTCGGCGACGCGCGCATCGCCGCCATGGGTGAAAAACTGTTTCGCGAATCGATACTGCCCGAACTGCTTCGGCCGCCGTCAAAATAACCAAGAATAACCATAGCGGGCACCGGATTTTTTGCGAACCGCCGGCGTCGAGAGGAAGGCATGAGTCTTGTCGAACTACAGCACCGCCGTAGCCGCATGGCGGCCGGCATGGCCGTGGTGTATTTGATTCTGGCGGGCACTGTGTTATGGCTCTGGCTGGGCCAATCCGGCGTGGCGACATCACTGGATGTGACCCTTGTCTGTTTCGCGCCGGCGGTGTTGGGTGTGGTGCTGGCGAGCACATCGACGGCGGATCAAAACCAATACATTCTCCGTAATCTGGCGTGCGTATTGTTCACCCCGGTGTTGCTCTTATTCTGGGGCACGTCGCTGGATCCGGCGGTTGCCATGCCGGGCCGCGAGGTCTGGCCGTTTGCCACGGCCGCAGGTCTGGGGCACGCCGTCGCCTTCGTGGGCTTGATATTCTGGGGCGGTTCGGTGCTCACGGTGGTGCCGGCCGCGCCTGGGGTGTCCGCTTGCGGCGTGGATATGCTGCGTGCGCGGCTGCTTTCGCTTCGCCAGTTACCGGTGCCGTTCACGCTGTCTAGCGATGGCGCCGGGAATGTGATCGCGCGGATTCAGTTTGCCGCTGGCGAGAATCGCGGGCATTCGATCACGTTGAAACTCGATGCCGAACGGCATCATGTGCGCGTCCAGGAAAAACTGGCCGCTGACGGGGCGCGCCCGCGTACCGAAGACGAAGCCAGCATGCGCGGCCCCGGCGACCCGTATTTTGATCCCGGTCGGCCGGATGCCACGTCGATTTCGGCGCGTTCGGTACAGACCAGCATGATTGATCCGCAACGCCTGGCGGCAACGCCGCTGCGGCTGTTTCAGCACACGGTTGAATTGCCCGCCGATTTCGCCGCAGCGCTCGACGCCGATGGCGTGGTTACGTTGCTGTGCGCGGTGGTTACGCAATCGGGCTGGCAGTGGCGGCCCGTGTTCTTTGGCACAGGTAAATCGTAGCGCGGCCAAGGGGCGGCGTGATCCCCGGCGGTGGCATTACCCAACGCCTTCACCAAATCGGCGCCGCGCTTCAAAACACGGCGTCACGGTTCACCATCCACGCCAAATTCAAGCAGCCGCCACTGTCCGTCGGCAAGACCAAGATAAAAACCATAGGGTTTGCACCAAAGCACCAGCCGCCCGTCTTCTGGCATTGGCTTGGCGTTTGCCAGGCATTTTCGAACGCCGGGCGTAAATAGCCGGGGCGCAACGCGCTGGATAAACGCGGCGCGCTCGTGCGGCTTGCCCTCGAACAAGAACGGAAATTTGGTCAGATCGGCCAGCGTCGACGCATCGGGATTCGCTGCGGCCGCGCGAAAGCGCGTCAGGAAAGCGTCGGCGCCAGCAGGGGTTTGTGCAACGGCATGCGGAACCAACAAGAGCCACAGCATGACCGTTGTAACAAGACGCACGAATGGGAGAGGGGCTGGCACGGTGGATATAAATGGAGAAACGATAACGGCAGGGAAACGAACGTTTGACCGCAACGGTATCCGCTGTCCCGCGTAGCGTCAACTGAAGCAGGACGCTGGACGTGAGGAGACGCAAGTCTCGGCAATCGTCATCAGCGGACTATCCGAAGCACGCCAGTTCGATCATCCCGTGTGGCGAAAGCCCTCATGGCGAGGTCATCCGCAGCATTCATCCGTTATTATCCGGCCCACCAAGGCCAGCAAATAAATGCGTCGTCACCAGAACTGAAATGAAGCCAGACGCCACAGCCCCCGCTAACGACGCACGCGCCGATGCCATCCGCGCCGAGGGCATACGGTTGCAATACGAAAGCATGCCCAATGCCTATTTCGCCAGTGGCGTGCTGGCGACCGTCGTGGCGGCAATCTACCTGCAAAGCATGCCACCGGCAATTTGTATCACATGGGTCGTCGCGGTGTATCTGCACGTGATTGCGCGTCGGCAATTACGGCAACGGTTTTTGCGGGCCGCGCCGCCGACGCGCGACATGGCGCGCTGGGGAAATTACGCGACGCTGGGCACGCTTGCATCCGGTGTGCTGTGGGGTGTGGGCGCGGTGATCGGCTTTGTCTACACGCAAGGCATCATGGAGTTTCTGATCGTGCCGCTGATCATACTGTGCAGTGTAGCTGCGGCGTTTGCTTCGATATCCTATCTGCCTGTTTATTATGCATTTTTTATCCCGTCAACGTTTCCAGGCATCGTTATGTTCCTGATGCAATCCGATCAACTGCGCTTTCTGACCGGCATAGCTTACTTGTGCTATGTGCTGATGGTGACGCGCTTCGCGCACGTGCTACACCAATCCTTTGTCACCTCCACGCGGCTGCGCTTCGAAAATGCCGATCTGGTTGAAGCCCTGCGCATCGAAAAAGCGGCTGCCGAAGAAGCCAATCTTGCCAAGTCACGATTCCTGGCGTCGGCCAGTCATGATCTGCGTCAGCCCATGCATGCGCTCGCGCTCTTCATTGAAAGCTATCCCGTTGCGAACTTGCCCGCCCACGAGGCCGGGATCATTGCCAACATGCGAAAATCGGCGGACGCGATGGAATCGCTGTTTGATGCGTTGCTGGATATATCGCGCCTGGATGCGGGCATCGTCGAGCCGCGGCCCGAGCGATTCGATATCGGGCACTTTGGCTCGCGTTTGTACCGAGAGTTCGCACCGCTGGCACAGGCTCGCGGGCTGCGGCTGCGGCTGCGCACGGCCGATTGCATCGTTATTGCCGATCCGGTACTGCTCAACCGTATTGTCACCAACCTGCTGTCCAATGCCGTGCGCTACGGGGCGCGCGAAGGCGTGTTGCTGGCGTTGCGTCCTCGGCAGGGCCACCTTGCGATCGAGGTTTGGGACACCGGCATCGGCATTGCCGACAGCGAGCAGACCGCCATATTTCGCGAGTTCTACCAAGTGGGCAACCCCGAGCGCGACCGCAGCAAGGGGCTCGGCCTGGGCTTGGCGATTGTCGATCGGCTGGTACGGCTAATGGGGCTGACCCTTGAGGTACGGTCGAAACCGGGCGTGGGATCGATGTTTCGCGTGCTGGTGCCGTTGGGCGGGCGATTGCAGGCCAACGAGCGTCAGGCTGACAACGTCCTCCCGGAATCGCGCACGCCCCTGCACTTTGCGTTATTGGTCGTTGTCATCGACGACGAGCAGGGAGTGCGCGAGGCAACCAGCGCCTTACTCACAAGTTGGGGCTGCGTTGTGGTCACCGCGGGCTCGCTGGATGAAATCACTGCCCTGCGGATCGATAATGAGCGAATTCCCGATTTGATCATCGCCGACCTCAGGCTACGCGGTGGCGCGACCGGTATCGCCGCGATCCAGTCGCTGCGAGTCCGCCATGGCAAGAATATCCCCGGCGTAATCATCACAGGCGACACCCTGCCCGCGAGGCTCAAACAGGTGCGCGATAGCGGATTGCCGCTGTTGCACAAACCGCTGAACCCCGCAAAATTGCGCGAGCTGCTCGGTAGTCTGGCGGCTCGGGCAACGTCCGTGCCACGCGAGCCCGCGGATTTTCAGCCGCCTCTCGTATAAGGGTCTACAGAGTAGTCGTGCGGCTAAACAGGCCGAGTTCCGATGCCTTGAGTAGCGCCTGCGTACGGCTTTCCACGCCCAGCGACTTGAAGATCGCCGTGACGCGGCCTTTGACGGTTTTCTCCGCTAAACCCAATTCCTGGCCGATAAATTTGTTGCTTTTGCCCGCGCACATCAGCCGCAGCACATCGAGCTGACGTTCGGTGAGTAATTCAGTCGCCGGCTTTTCATCGATCACGATGCCGGGCGCGAGCGCGCTGTCCAGAGCCGGCGGGAGATAGATATCGCCGCGAAATACCAGATCCGCTGCCTTCAGCAGCGTGGCGGACGACGCGGATTTCGCCACATAGCCCGTCGCGCCCGCGGCGAAGGCACGCCGCACGTCTTGAGCGTTCTCGCTGGCCGACACCACCATCACCGGGGTATCCGGGCACAGTAGCCGTAGCCGCGGCAGCAACTCAAAACCGCCGATATCGGGCAATACCAGATCCAGCACGATCAGACCGAAGTTGTTTTGATGTTCCAACAACTGCGTTGCAGCCACGCCGGTGTGCGCCACGCGGCACGCCGAGCGCGGGCGAAGCTCGCACAGCACACCCGCCAGCGCCGCCGACATCAGTGGGTGATCGTCAATAATCAGAATGGATAAAGTCACGGCGGGTGTCGCGAGAGAAGTTAGCGCTACAAAGTTTGCCATGAAAAATTACCCGGCGCATGGAGTGAGACTTTAGTCTCAAACGATGCATTTCTTGTTCGTTCATTGCTATTCTTACCGCACTGTTATTCGCGTTTTGGCACGTCACGTGCCCCACGATTGAAACCTGATGAAGTCCCGGCAACCGAGAATTGGAGGGAATCTCCAATTCGGCAATCATGATCGCGAGAACCCAGTCGCCGAAAGCGCCGGTCTGCGGCGCCACTTCGCATTGAGGTTCGAAATTTCCGGCACGCTGCGCATTTTTCGTCAATTTCCGTCCGGGGCGTTCGCCGCACTGGTTTCGGCGGCGCTGAGCTACGCAAGTTTTCCGCCGCTGGAGATGGGTTGGGCCGCATGGATCGCCCTGATTCCCCTGTTGTGGACCAGCATCGGCTCGGGTGGCAAGCACGGCTTTATGTTGGGCTGGCTGTTTGGCTTTGCGCTTTATCTCGCGCACTTCGCCTTGCTTCATTCGCTTCCCGAGTTTCGTGTTTATCACGCGCTGCTGCTGGCTTCATTTTACGCATTGTTTTCTGGCGCGGCGGGGTTTGCCTTGGGTCGGCTTGACCGCGCTTCACATTTTTTGCCGCTTCATGCGGCGGCAATTTGGATCGTGTGTGATTTTGCGCGCGACCATGCGGGATTTATGGCGCTGCCATGGCCGCATCTGGGCGCCACGCAAACCGCCAATTTGCCGGTACTGCAACTGGCGCAGTTTGGTGGCGTTTACCTGATCGGTTTTGTCATGGTGGTGTGCGCGGCATTGCTCTACCAGGCGCTAAGTCAGCGCAAGGCGCACCATGGAGCGGTTGCGGTGTTATTAATGATGTCAGCGCACGGCGCGGGCTGGGTATCGATGTCGATGGGTGCGATGGGTGACACGCCCGCTGCCCGCCTTGCAGTTGGAATTGTGCAGCCCAACATCTTGCCGCATGCGCGCGATACGTCTACCGGCGACAGGGCCGCGCAGGATCGGATTGCGCAATTGCATGCGCGCTTGGCGGCAGACAAGCCGGATGTCGTGGTCTGGCCCGAATCGGCGATGCGCGGTTTAAGCGAAGGCACGCACTCGGTGCAACGCGTCGCGGGCTTCGTCGCAAGACATGGCGTGCCTGTGCTGACGGGCGCCGCCGAGGGCGAGAAATTCGTCGACGCTGAAAATAAAATCCGGCGCCAGGAATATAACTCGGCCTATTGGGCCAGTAATGATCGCGGCGATTGGCCCAACTATCGAAAACTCCGGTTGTTTCCATTTGGCGAATACCAACCGCTGTCGCAGTGGGTCGACTGGCCTTCGTGGCTTGTGCCCAAGGTCTTCGATTTTGTGCCGGGCCAAGACCGCGTCATGTTCGATTTTCCACGGGGCGTCCGAGCGGGCGTGTTGATCTGTTGGGAGAGTTTGTTCGCGCGTGATGCGCGCGACGCCGTGCAAGGCGGCGCACGCCTGCTGGCGGTGCTCAGCAACGATGCGTGGTTTCGTTCGGAAACGATCTCCAGACTGCATAACCTCGCAGCCATTCTGCGAGCGGTTGAAATGCAAACGCCCGTAATAGTGGCTTCCAACACCGGGCCGTCGCTACTGATCGATGGGCATGGCCGGGTATTGGAAAGCAGCGCATTCGAACAGCCCGGGACGTTGTCGGCGGGCCTGTCAATTCCGGTGAAAGCGAGCGTGTATGCCGCCATCGGTGACGTTTTTGCCTGGGCGTGTATCGCTTGGGTATTGGTATTGATATGTGCCGCCGCGTGCGGACGCAAGAAATCCGGACAGGTTGCAACACCACGTGTCATCGACCGTATGGCGCGATCTGGATGGCCTTCGGCAATTTCAGATAGTTCATCAACAGTAAGGGGATAATATGAACGCACTGACGAAGTATTGTGCAAGTGTTCAACTTTGTTTATTTTTCGCCGGTAATATCCATGCAACCACATTGGATACTTGGGGCACCGGCACGGAAGTCCCGCCGCCCGTTATACCTGCTACCCATTGCCCGGTGCTAACCCTGGTATCGGCCGAAGCCATCCCGGGCGATAACAAACTGGACAAATACCGCTTTGTCGGAACGTGCAATATCAATGTCGCTCCGCAAGGGAAGCCGCCGCAGGTTAAGAAAATTGATGTGGCCATCAATGCGGAATGGTTCCCGCAAATGAAGCGAGCATCGGAGGTGGTCATCATCAAGGATTCCGACCTCTCGGTCCAGTTGACCACTTGGGCCACCTGCAACGCGGATCCGTTTGTGACTACCGGAGCATCGTGCAGTGCTCAGGGCATCGGCGCCAGCAAGTTTTCGCCCGCGCTGCGGGAATCGGACGTGCCTTTTGCGAAGGGACGTACCACGGCTTCACATGTGGCATCGCTGTCGGCCAAGACCAGTGCGCCGGGAAAATTCTACGAAAACACCAAGATCACCGCCGTTCAGGGGGCGACGGAAGGATTCGTTGGATCGGACGCGCAATTCACGGTGCTGGTTTCGGGTGGCAACGGCGTTTGTCCGATGGAACTCGATTATGGTGATGGATCGTCGGGCAAATCCAAACCTTCGGATCACGGTCCTAATTTCGTTATGTCCCATGTGTACGCAAAACCTGGTAATTACACAGTCACCGCCAAGCCCCTGCCGGGTTGCGAAGGGCACGCCACGTGGAAAGTAGTGATACGTACTCCCACCATCACCGGGTTATCGGTTCCAGCAGAGAAATTCCATCCCGGGGAGCAAGCCAAATTCTCGGTTACCGGCACTGCGGGTCCGTGCCAATACGGGTTGGATTACGGCGACGGCAAGCATGCTACGTGGAAAGAGCATTTCGGCTCGGGGAAAATCGTCACCGCCACCCACACTTATGCGGCGCCCGGCGACTATCAGGTCAAGCTCACGCCCGAAGCACCCTGCGTCGGGGGCAGAAGCACATCAGTGAAAATTGCAGCGCCGGTGGTGCGGGAAATGTTGCCAATTCAGGCGGTTATTGTCGGCGAAATTGCATACGTTACCGTGAGGGGCAGTGGCAAGCCCTGTCAACTTCGCGTCAGTTGGGGCGACGGCCAAACTCAGGAAATAAACAATGGCGGATTCGATCCCGTCAAAGGGACGGTGTCGTTGACGCACACTTACAAATCGGCTGGAAAATTCCTGGTCGAGGCCGTGGGCATCAACGGCTGCTTGGGTCTCGCCGCAAAGTATGCGCAGGTTAATACGCCGTTCAAGAAATAGCTCTTTTGGCTTGCGGGCAAAGAAGGAGAGCGGCGATCTGCCGTTCTCCTCTTCCTTGGGCCGCCATGACCACGAAGGGGCGATGACGTGAAGGTAGAAGGTCCCCCTAGAAATTCAATGGAATGTTCACAAGGACTGTGCATTACAGTAATACTTGGTCGTAAGTTCTCCGTGATGAAATAAAAAAGCCAGCCTCTAACTCGGCCTGGTTTTTTTGAATGGGTAAATCATAGGTTCTGGTTAGCCTTCCACCTTAAATGTGGTGGTTACTTGACCGTTGCAGTCTTCAATGCCCTTCACGGTCCACTGGTGTGATCCCCGTGGCGCATTCTTTCCAGCAACTGGTCAGCGCAACTGATCACTTTGTAAGAAAGGATCCGCCGCATACCGTGCGCGGGCTACTGTCGCCTGGAAATCGCGCGCGCTTCGAAAAGGCTGGGTTTCGCCGCCGGGCCAAACTCGTCACTCATCCCAACACGGCGGCGGCGTTTATGCCGTGTTTCTTAGCTGGCCCGCGGGGCTTGGGACTGGATTAAATAGCATGGTTTGAGTCAGCCGTTCTGGACGAGTGCCTTTCCATGCGCGCTATAATTGCGGCTTACCCGAGGCCTACTTTCAATGGAAGACTCTCTGCGCAAAGCCGCGCTCGATTATCACCGCTTGCCCACGCCGGGCAAGATTTCCATCGCGCCGACCAAGGGCCTGATCAACCAGCGTGATCTCGCGCTGGCGTATACGCCGGGTGTCGCGGCGGCGTGCGAGGCCATCGTGGCCGATCCGGCCGAGGCGCGTAATCTCACTTCGCGCGGTAATCTGGTGGCGGTGATTACCAACGGCACGGCGGTACTGGGCCTGGGACCCATCGGACCGCTGGCGGCCAAGCCGGTGATGGAAGGCAAGTCGGTGCTGTTCAAGAAATTCGCTGGCATCGACGTGTTCGATCTCGAAATCAACGAACGCGACCCGCTGAAATTGGTGGAAATCATTGCGTCGCTGGAACCGACCTTCGGCGGCATTAACCTCGAAGATATCAAGGCGCCAGAGTGTTTCATCGTCGAACGCGCGTTGCGTTCGCGCATGAAAATCCCGGTGTTTCACGATGATCAGCACGGTACGGCAATCACAGTGGGCGCGGCAATTTACAACGGCTTGAAAGTGGTCGGCAAGGATATTGGCGCGGTGAGGCTGGTGGTGTCGGGTGCGGGCGCGGCGGCGCTGGCGTGCCTGGGTTTGCTGGTAAAGCTGGGGATACGCAAAGAAAACATCATCGTTACCGATATCGCGGGCGTGGTCTACAAAGGGCGCAAGGAATTGATGGATCCGGATAAGGATGAGTACGCGATTGAAACCAGCGCGCGCACGCTGGGCGACGTGATCGCCGGCGCGGATGTGTTCCTCGGCGTGTCGGCGGGCGGGGTGTTGAAGCAGCACATGGTGAAACAAATGGCGCCGCGCCCGCTGATTCTGGCGCTGGCGAATCCGGAGCCGGAAATCCTGCCGGAATTGGTGCGCGAAGTGCGGCCCGACGCGGTGATCGCAACCGGGCGTTCCGATTACCCGAATCAGGTGAATAACGTATTGTGTTTTCCGTTTGTGTTTCGCGGCGCGCTCGACGCGGGCGCGACCACGATTACCACGGAAATGGAACTCGCGGCGGTGCGCGCGATTGCTGAACTCGCGCAGGCCGAGCAGTCCGAGGTGGTGACAGCGGCCTATGGCGAGCAGCAGATGCCGTTTGGTCCTGAATACATTATTCCGCGCCCGTTTGATCCGCGGCTGATTGCGCAAATCGCGCCGGCAGTGGCCAAGGCCGCGATGGACAGCGGCGTGGCGACGCGTCCGATCGAGGACTTTGATGCCTATCGGGATCGCCTCAATCAGTTTGTGTATCAGTCCGGACAAATCATGCGCTCGGTGTATGCGGCGGCGAAAAAGGCGCCCAAGCGCGTGGTGTATGCCGAGGGTGAGGAAGAGCGATTCCTGCGCGCCGCGCAACAGGTGGTGGACGACGGTATCGCGCGGCCAGTACTGATCGGTCGGCCCGATGTTATCGATGCGCGCATCGAGCGGCTGGGACTCAGATTGCAGCGCGACAAACATTTTGATCTGGTGGATCCTGGCAATGATCCGCGCTATCGCGACTACTGGAGCGAATATTACCGGCTGACCAAGCGCAAGGGTGTGTCACAGGAACTGGCCAAGCTAGACATGCGGCGATTGCCGACGTTGATCGGTGCGATGCTGGTGCATATGGGTGCGGCAGACGCAATGCTGTGTGGCATCCTCGGTCAATATGGGCGCCACTTGCGTCACATCGATCGCATTATCGGCAAGCGCGCTGGTGTAAATCATTACTCGGCGATGAACGCGCTGATGCTGCCCAAGGGCACGGTATTTATCTGCGACACTTATGTGACCTTTGATCCGAGTGCGGAGCAGATCGCGGAATCCACAATTTTGGCGGCCGAGGAGATTCGCCGTTTCGGCATCACGCCCAAGGCGGCGATGCTGTCGCATTCGAGTTTCGGCGGCGGCGACACGCCTACCGCGAACAAAATGCGCGCAGCGCTGGAGTTGGTGAATCAACTTGCTCCCAATCTTGAAATCGACGGTGAGATGCAGGGCGATATGGCGTTGTCCGAAGAGATACGCCACCGCGCGTTGCCGGAAAACCGGCTAAAAGGCTCGGCGAATCTGCTGGTGATGCCGAATCTCGACGCGGCGAATATTTCGTTTAATCTCCTCAAGGCTGCCGCTGGCGATGGCATCACCGTGGGGCCGATTTTGCTGGGCGCTGCGAAGCCCGTGCATATCATCACGCCATCGTCGACGGTGCGGCGCATCGTCAACATGACGGCGCTGATCGTGGTGGATGCCGGTGCACAGCGCGGCGAGCAAAAAAGTCTTCTGTAACTACCCTTCGTATAGCCGGAAAAATCATGAGCAAAAACACACGCATCGAACACGACACCATGGGCGATATCGAAGTCGCCAACGATAAACTGTGGGGCGCGCAGACCGAGCGGAGTCTGCATCACTTTCACTTCCCCGGCGAGACCATGCCGCACGACGTGGTGATGGCGCAGGTGCTGGTGAAAAAAGCCGCGGCGCTGACCAACATGGCGTTGGGCGTGCTCGATAAAAAGAAGGGGGCCGCCATCGTCAAGGCCGCGGACGAGGCGCTCGCCGGCAAACTGGATGAACATTTTCCGCTGGTAGTGTGGCAGACCGGCTCCGGCACACAAACCAATATGAACGTGAACGAAGTGCTGGCGAATCGTGCCTCCGAAATTCTCGGTGGCAAGCGCGGCATGGATCGTTTGGTGCACGAGAACGACGACGTGAACAAAGGGCAGTCGTCCAACGATACGTTCCCGACCGCGATGCATGTCGGTGCCGTGATCGCGCTACACCAGCAGTTGATCCCGGCGGTGAAAAAGCTGCGCGATACGCTGAGCAAAAAATCCAATAAATTCATGGGGATAGTGAAGATTGGCCGCACGCACTTACAGGATGCCACGCCGCTGACGCTGGGCCAGGAATTCTCCGGCTACGTGGCGCAACTCGATCATGGCTTAAAGCATGTGCAGGCGTCTCTGCCGCATCTGTGCGAACTCGCGCTGGGCGGCACGGCGGTGGGTACCGGGCTGAACGCCCATCCGAAATTTGCAAAAGACGTGGCCGCGCAACTGAAAAAACTCACGGGTCTGCCGTTTGTCACCGCACCGAATAAATTCGAGGCGCTGGGTTCGTGCGACGGCGTGGTGCATGCGCACGGCGCATTAAAGACGCTGGCGGCGTCTCTGATGAAAATCGCCAATGACATTCGCTGGCTGTCGTGCGGTCCGCGTTGCGGCATCGCCGAAATCATCATCCCCGAAAACGAGCCGGGCAGCTCCATCATGCCGGGCAAGGTCAACCCGACGCAGTCCGAGTCGATGACCATGGTGTGCTGCCAAGTGTTCGGCAACGATACCGCCATCAACGTCGGTGGCTCAATGGGCAACTTTGAATTGAACGTGTTCCGCCCGATGGTGATCCGCAACTTCCTGCACAGCGCGAGCCTGCTGGCGCATGCCTGCGAAAACTTCAACGAACATTGCGCCATCGGCATCGAACCGGATCGCGAACGCATCGACAAACTGATGCGCGAATCGCTGATGCTGGTGACCGCGCTGAACCCGCACATCGGCTATGCCAAGGCGGCAGCGATTGCCAAGAACGCGCACAAAAAAGGGCTCACGTTAAAGGCCTCGGCGATCGAGATGGGGCACGTGACGCCGGATCAGTTCGACCTGTGGGTGCGGCCCGAGGATATGGTCGGGATCAAGCTCAAGGCAGCGAAGAAACCGAAGAATTCGCGAGGGTAATCCGCGCTAACCCCTGCGGTAATTGCTGCCCGCACTAGAGGGTTTTCAGTTGCCCGGCGGCAAGCAGATCAGCCAACAGCACGTCTGTCACGCCTTGCAACGTAACCACGGCCGTCGGCGATAGGGTATTCGCCGTCCCGTCAGTGTCTATCATCAGGATGGTATTTCCCGCGCCGTCGGCGACCAGTTGCAGATAGGCGCCCAGTTCGCTTTCGGTGGTGGCGCCCTGAACTGCCGTGGGCAATAGGTCATGAACGTCTAGCACATCGCCGCCGCTGCCCACCTCGAAATCCTTGATAACGTCGGCGCTGGTGCCATCGGTGAATTTGAACGTATCGCTGCCGCCACCGCCCTGCAGTATATCCACGCCACCCGCCCCGATCAGAATGTCGTTGCCGATGCCGCCTTGCAGCACTTCATCGGTGGTGTCGCCGGTCAGCGTGTAGCCGCCCTCGGTGCCGCCGGAGAAGGTGACCTGAAAAGCGCTGCTTGCGATATCAAGGTCGCCATCGGTTACCGTGGCCGTGAGGTTGATTTTAACGTCATCCGTAATCGATCCGGACTCAAACGACATGCCGTTGATTTTCATGCTACCGTCGGTTTGTTCGATCATTACAAAATCGAACAGGGCAGATTCATCCGGCGTCAGCGCGTAGGTATCGATGTCTGATTCTTCGGCGGGGCCATCGGGTGCGGTAACGCTGCTGCCGCCAACGGCCACGCCGATAATCACCGCAGGGCCGCCTTCCGAAAGCACACCCATCAAGTCGCCGCCCGATACGTAAATAGAATCCAGGAATTCGGTGAGCGAATACTTGCCGTCAGCGGCATCGACGCCCACGTCCTCATAGTCCGCGATATTGACCACGGATTCATCGATATTGAATGCGGTCCATGAAAACGTGGTGAGATTTCCATTGCCATGGCTCGCGAACTTGCTCAAGGCAATATCCACCGACGCCACCTGCGTGCCCAGCCAAACGCCGATCTGATCGCCCACTGAAATAACGTTTGCGCTACCGCCCAGCCCATCTTGGGAGGGGTTTACCTGCAGACTGCCGAAACCGAAAATATGGCTGATTTGAGTGTTCGAGCCCGTTTGGTCAACAAACTGCACGGTATACGGATCCGCTGGCGCTCCCGCATCGGGGCCGCTGAAGGTGGCCGACAGTACCACTTTCGTCGTGTCCAGATTGCCCAGCAACCGCAGCGTGTATGTGCCCGTTGCCGCATCCGGTGTTACCGAAAACACCGCGCTCCCGATGTCTCCCGGCGTAGTCACTGCGTACAAAACGCCGCCGCTTTGCATATAGGTCATCGGCGACTCGTTCGAGGTCAGCACATTGCCGGACGCATCGACTACAAATCCTTCGCCGTCGGTTTCACCGGTGACAACCAGTGCCTGCGCGCCGTCGGCGCCAGCAACCAAATTCAGGTCTCCGACAACCGCATTATCGATTTGCGCCGCCAACAGCGTGTTGCCAGCGGCGATGCCTGGCATATCGTCCTGAATGTTGATGGTGATTGCCGCGGGCGTGGAATAAAGACCAGTGTTGTCCTTAACTTTCACTACGAAAATGTCCTGCTCGTCGGCGTCCGCCGCATCAAACGCGGGATCTGTCAGTGTGTATTCGTAGCTGACCACGCCCGATATCGCGTTGTAGGTGATCGAGAGCGTGCCGTTGCTGCCACTGATGGTTTCGCCATCCGCCAGCGCGGTAACGGAATAATCCACGCCGTTGATATTGAGATGCGTCACGCTATCCAGCGCATCGGGGTCGCCCACCTGCAACGAACCGGTGGTGGTTGTAGAGGGTGCCACGGCCGCGGCAAGAATACTGGCAAACGCCGACGCGTTACTGGGCGCGGCGGAACCGCCGGACAAGCCCGATTCGAACACCTCGCCCGGCGCGCTGGTAACTGTCAGATTCGGTGGGTCATCGACCGGGTTCACGGTAATGGAAACCGTGGCCGTGTCGATATCGCCGTCTGCATCCTGTATGGTGTAAGTGAAAATATCGAGGCCGCTGTAGTTGGGCGCGGGGGTGTACGTAAGGCTACCGTCCGGATTCTGCGTCAGCGTGCCGTGCAAGGGCTGTATGTAATCGGTAATGACGAGGGCGCCGCCGTCGCCGCCAGTCGTATCGTTATCGAGAATGTCCGACGCAGCGATGGTGAGTGGGGTGTCTTCGCTGACGCTGTAGGTATTGTCCACGGCATCGGGAAGTTCGTTCACCGGATTGACAGTGATGGATACCGTGGCCGTATCGATATCGCCATCGGCATCCTGTATGGAATAGGTAAAACTGTCGGGGCCGTTGTAATTGGACGGAGGGGTATACGTAAGACTGCCGTCCGGATTCTGCTCCAGCGTCCCATGCACGGGTGGCGTGTAATCGGTGACGGTGAGGGTACCGCCGTCTCCGCCCGGTGTATCGTTGGCGAGAAGGTCAGGGGCGGTGATGATGAGTGGGGTATCTTCGTTGACGCTGTAATTCTTGTCGGAGGCAACCGGGAGGTCGTCCACCGGACTGATGGTGAGGGTTACTACTGCCTGAGACTCACCGTTGAATCCGTCTGTCATCTGGTAGGTGAAACTGTCCGCGCCGTTGAAATCCGCATTGGGCGCAAAGTAGCGAAACGTGCCATCGGCGTTCATCTCCACATATCCACCCTGCGTGGTGGGAATCGTGCCGGTGGTGGTGACGGACAATGTTTCACTCGTGTCCGCGCCGCTGTCGTCGCCAGACTCGCCAGTGTCCGATCGGTTTAGTACGCTGGGAAGCAGCGTGGCGCCGCTATCGCCTTCGCTTACGGTATAAGCGTCGTTGCGGGCGAGTGGCGGTGTATCGTCGTTGATGATGTTGAGGATTGCGGTGTTGGCGCCAGGGCTGATGAGGGCATTGGTTGCGCTCGCGATTACCAACTGAAATGCTTCATTGGATTCGACGGTATGATCTTGCGCGATTCTGATCGGCACCAGAATCTGCGTGCTATTGGCGAGGATCGTGACCGTACCACCCATCAAGTCCACCAAGTCAGTGTCGGTTTCCGATCCCAGCGCGGAAACCTGATACGTCACTACGACATCAGCGGTGGCGGGTTTGTCCAGCGTCAACACGAAATTGAGGATTTTTCCGGAATCCGTTCCGCCACTGGTGCCTTCGATCAGGCTCACAATATTTCCTGAGACCGTGACGTTTTCAGCTGGCCCGGTCGGATTTTCACCGGGAGGCGGCGCCAAACGCACACCCGCAAGATCCACCGAGATAACCGGCGGTATCGACGTCGCTGGAGCCGGCGTGGTGAGAGCCGCGGGCGAAGCGGGCAATATCACCGCCTGCTGTGGCGATGGACCTGGAAATGACAACGAGTTGGGCGCGCCGGTCGTGAATCCGGATTGGATCGTGCCGCGGGTGTCGGCTTGCTCAAGGATCACCGGTTCGTGCGACCCGCCCGCCTCGGCGCCACCCGCGCCGGGTGCGCCGCCCGCGGCCGTGGCCTCGGCAATGCGTGACGGGTCGGCACCCGCCGCAATTTGCGCCTGCAGCGCGGCAATGTCTTGCGGCGCTGACGAGCCCGCCGTGTTGCCTGGAAATATTGTGTTGCCAGCCGCGGCATCGGCAGTAGCGGCTGGGCTGCTGACTGTTCCGTCCAGCGCAATGCGGGTTCCGCTGGGCAAGTCGAGCAGGTTCTCGCTCACCTTGAGCGAGAACTGTTCGCCGCAGTCCACCGAACGCCCGTTGGCCAACTGGATGTGCACAGCACCATTGGCCGATGTTTCCACGACGTCGCCTGTGGAGACCGTGTCTCCGGCCGCCAACAGGCGCGTAGTGCCGTCAAGGCTGGTGACCCTGACTTCACCTACGATTGCAGTGACAACACCGACGGGTGCGAGACTGACAAATTTTTCCGCCATGATCGAATCCAATGGGTTGGCGTACGGCAGGTGAGTCTGGGTTACTATAACGTGTCAACAATTCATTCTTGAGTGCGCTAACGACGGTAGCGATAACGACAGCGATCGCGTCAAAAACACATTCCGAGAATTAATTGTAAACAGAGGCCCTGTATACTTGAGTTATTATCACATGGTTCTTTTCTCCTTGGACAGATACCAAGGTATCGATACTTTGGTATCGAATGCCCGAAAAGTGCGCCGGGCCATATGGCAAATAATTATTGTAAGTAATTGAATGTAGGATATTTATTAATATATCGGGCTGGCGCTCCCAAGAAGGGCAAATGCATCGCAATTTATCGCCGCTTTATGCGTATGCACTTTTCCGGTGCGTATTCGCGACAACCCGTTCCTGAAATGTGAAATGTGTCGGTCTGGCTTCTTTGAGTGGCGTGAATTGTTGACCCCAATTAATCGAATCGCTGGTTCGACCGCAGCACTGCTAGTAGCCGGGGAAATGATGTTGTGTTGCCACTCGCTTGCGTTTGCGCAGCAGGCCGATGGTTATCCGACGAAACCCGTGCGCGTGGTCGTCGGTCTCGCGCCAGGCGGCGGCACCGACATCATCGCGCGCCTGCTCACGCAAAAAATGAGCGATAACCTGAAGCGCACATTCATCGTCGAAAACCGCACGGGCGCTGGTGGCACGGTGGCCTATGCCGCGGTGGCGAAGTCGGTGCCGGATGGTTACACCTTGCTTGCGGTTGCCAGCGGTTATTCGATCACGCCGGCGGTGTATCCCAAGCTTAGCTACGATCCGATCAAGGACTTCACGCCAATCTCTGTGGTGGTGCAGGCACCCATCGTGCTGATGACGCATCCAGCGCTGCCCGCGCGTTCGGTGAAGGATTTGCTGGCGCTCGTGCGCAGCCCGCGCGCGCGTCTCGATGCGGCTTCCGCCGGGCACGGCACGTCGAACCATCTCGCGCTCGAATTGTTCAACAGTCTTGCCGGGGTGAAGATCGCGCATGTGCCGTACAAGGGCACGGGGCAGGCGCTGGTGGATTTGATGGCGGGGCAGGTACAGGTGATGTTCGGCAATATTTTGTCGTCGCTGCAATACATCAAGATCGGTAGAATACGCGCGCTGGCGGTTACCAGCGCCAAACGGTCGAGCGCGATGCCGGAATTGCCGACGGTGATGGAGTCGGGCGTGCCCGGCTATGAAACAACAACCTGGCATGGGTGGCTGGGCCCCGCGGGCCTGCCGCGGGATATCGTTGCGAAGCTCAATGCCGAACTCGCGCGCGCGGTGCGCTCGCGTGACGTGTTGGACAAATTAAGCGACGACGGCGGAGAAGCGGTGGCCGGATCGCCAGAGCATTTCAGAGATCACATCGCCACGGAAATAGCGCGCTGGCGCAAGGTGGCGCGCGATGCCGGCATGCGAGTGGAGTAGGTGCCGGTAATTGCGTTGATTTAACGGGCCAGCCTGCGCACGGCGTCCGGTAGCGCGATCGGCTTCTGAGTTTGTCCGTCCACCCATACCGACACGCAATAGCCTTCCGCCGCCAGTGTGTCGCCATTTTTCAACAGGTAGTGCGTGCGCACGCTGCTGTTGCCCATTTTCCCCAGATAGATTTCCACCGTGACCGTACCGGGGTAATACAGGGGCGCGAGAAACGAACACGCCGATGCGGCCAGCACGGGCACCGGCGCGGGCGGTGTCATCGCGAGTCCCAGCGTGTGCACCCACCGCATGCGTGCTTCTTCCATGTAACGGTAGTACTCCGCGTTATTTACGTGGTTGTCGGCGTCCATGTCGGCAAATCGCAGCGGCAGTTTGCATTCAAAAAGTTTTGGCAGCGTGGTTACGGCCGCAGTATCGTTTTGCGTGAGTTCAATCATGGCTATAAATAATGCAATAAAAACAAATGGTTATGTAAACGTCCCGGCGGGCTGGGCGGTACAAAAAAATCCCCCGCATACGGCGGGGGACGCATGAATCGCGCTCGGGAGCGCGCTAAATACCGAGAATTTTCATCGCCTTGGCGAGCGTATCCACTGACTCCTGATGCTTGCCGGCCCTATGTGATGCCTCGCCGTCGGCACGCAGTTTTTTCACTTCCGTCAGTTGCGCGGCGGACAGCTTGGGATTTTTCGCCAGCGCGTCGTCAATTTTCTTCATGTCGGCCGGGCAGTGAAACGCCAACGCAACGCTACTGGCCAGTGCGAATGCCGATGCAATCAGAAGCTGCTTGATATTCATGGGCTCTCCTCGAAGGTGTGAAGACGGGGTGTGGCAGGCACCTGCCGTGGCCACGACAGCAGTGTAATCCGCCCTTTCATTCGGCTCAAGCCCGAGCCTTGTCCAACGTGGTAT
>DHVE01000011.1 GCA_002412495.1 Betaproteobacteria bacterium UBA5216 | reverse complement strand
CAAACCCGTGCGCGTCATCGTCGGGTTCACCGCCGGCGGGCCGTCGGACATCGTGGGGCGCATTGTGGCCACGCAACTGACGGAGCGTCTGGGCCGTCAGTTCGTCGTGGAAAACCGCGCGGGCGCCACCGGCATGATCGGCGCAGAGGTAGTGGCGAAGGCGCCGCCCGATGGTTACGCGCTCTACATTGCCAGCCAGACCACGCACGCCGTTGCGCCGTATATGTATGCGAAGCCGCTGTACGATCCGGTGAAGGAATTCGCCACGGTTTCGCTGGTGGCGCACAACCCGCTGCTGATGGCGGTGCATCCGTCGTTTGGCGTGAAAACGGTGAAAGAGCTGATTGCTTTGGCCAAGGCGCAGCCCGGCGCGGTGAATTTCGCGACCGGCGGCATTGGTTCTTCTCCGCACATGTCGATGGAGTTGCTCAAAAGCATGGCGAAGATCGACATGGTGCCGATACATTACAAGGGGGACGGCGCGGCGGTGATTGATTTGCTCGGCGGGCAGGTGCCGCTGTTTTCGGCGAGCATCGCAGGGTTGTTGCAGTACGTAAAAACCGGCAAGCTGCGTGGCGTGGCGGTGACCGGTAGCAAGCGATCCGTAATCGCGCCGGAGTTTCCGACGGTGGCTGAATCGGGCCTGCCGGGCTTCGAGGTGGTGACGTGGTTTGGCTTGCTCACCACGGCGGGCACGCCGGCTGATGTGATCAATCGTCTGTACGGCGAACTCGGCAAGTCACTGGAACAACCCGCGGTGAAAGAGCAGATCACCAAGCTTGGCCTGGAAATCGTCGGCAGTTCGCCGGATCAATACGCGACGTTCCTGCGCTCTGAAAACGTGAAGTGGGGCAACATGGTGCGGCAGCTTAAACTGAAGGCCGATTAGAACAGCACATCACCTCACGCCGTTGTTCCCGTCTGCGCGGGAATGGTCGTGTTGGTTTTCAAATGAAGGATTTTTAATGAATCAAAAAATGGGCGTTATCAGCCCCGAAGGTTTGCCGCGCAAGGCGTCGCAAGGCGCCAGCCGTCATCTCGATACGCTTGAAGGCAAGACCATCGGCGAGGTCTATAACAATCACTTCAAGGGCGAGCTGATGTTCAAGACCTATCGCCGCCTGTTCAAGGAAAAGTATCCCGGCATCAAGATCATTCCGTACGACAAGTTCCCGATTGTCTACGTCGGCGGCGATCCGGCGTCGCAAAAGCAGACGGCGAAAGACATCGCCGCGCTGGCGAAAGAATGGGAGGTCGATGCCATCATTACCGGCAACGGGGGATGAGGAACCTGCACTCCGTCCTCGGTGAGGCCGGCGGCAGAAGCAGAGAAGGCGGGTATTCCGAGCGTGGTGGTGACCACCACCGGGTTTACCAAAATAGCGCAATCCATCGGCAAGGCCGAGGGCATCAGCGACTTGCGGGTGGCGGAATATCCGGGGGCGGTGGGTGTGCACGCCGAAGCGCTGGTGGAAAAAAATGTCGAGAATGTGTTGTTCGACCGCATCGTCGGTTGTCTGACGCAGCCGCGGGCAGGCGAATCAAAAGATGCGGTGAGCACGCGACGCGGCGACGAGATCGTGTTTGAAGGCTCGTTCGAAACCATCAACGATCACTTCAAGGCGCAGTTGTGGTCGGATGAACTGCCGATCGTTCCGCCGACACCGGAACGGGTTGACGCATTTCTGAAGCATACCCAACATGCGCCCGATGAGTCCATCGCCGTACTGGCGCAAGCCAATCTGGTGGCAACCCCGCGCAATATCGCCGCCAACGCGGTGATGGCGGGCTGCAAGCCGGAAATGATGCCGGTGCTGATCGCGGCCGTCGAGGCGATTGCCGATAACGACTATAACCTCAATAACATCGGCAGTACGTGGGGTGTGTTGCCGTTCCTGCTGATCAACGGACCGGATGCGCAAAAGCTGGGCATCGAAAACGGTGCGCAGTTGGTTAACCGCGGCGCCAATCCCGCCTTGGGTCGTGCGCTGGGCCTGATCATCCGCAATATCGCGGGCTATAAACTCGGCACCAGCTACATGGGCACCTTCGGTTATCCGATGAATTTTGTGGTGGCCGAGAACGAAGCCGAATGTCCTTGGGAGCCGTACCATGTCGAGCATGGCTTCGACAAACAAGACAATACCGTGACGGCTTGCGGCACGGTCACCTGGGGCTGGCCACCAGCAATCTACGGTACGCCAAACAAATCAGCGGCCGAGAGCGCGCTGGAGATGCTCAGCATTGAAGTCACCAAGAAGCCCTGCCTCGCCCGGCTGGTGGAGCGCGGCACGAAGGGCTTCCGGAACATGATCACGTTTTTGATTGCGCCGCCCGTGGCCAAGGCGCTTGCCAGTGCCGGCTACAGCAAACAAAAAATCCGTGAACATGTGTACGAACACGCGCGCGTGCCGTACAAGGAACTCGAATTCCTGATCGAATACGGTCACTCCGAGGCATTCAAAATTCCCGACATGGTGCAACGCGGGCTGTTGCCGAAAGAATATCTGGTGAAAGAGACCGATCTGGTGCGCGTACTACCCAGCGCCGATGTGATTAACATCGTGGTGTGCGGTGATCCCGATCGCAATCGCGTAATGGTGCTGTGGGGCGGTTATGTGAGTCCGGTAACCAAGAAGATCCTTGACGCAGATTTACGCAGATGAACGCAGAAAGCTCAAAGATAAAATCTGTGTAAATCCGCGTTAATCTGCTTCAAATGGTTTGATGTTTAAAAATCGTTTAAAAACATATACTTACAATCATGATAGATCGCATAGAAATTTACGTCACCGAATTGCCGGTGCGTGTGCAGCGCATTTTTTCCAGCGGCTCGTACGACACGGGGCCGTCCAATCAAATACTCGGCAAGCCGGTGTTGGTGAAAGTGTTCGCCGATGGCGTGGTGGGCTTCGGGCAGATACGCCCGATTACGCCGGGGCATTTCCTCGCAGACACCACGCAGGGCATGGTGGCCGCCATCCGGGAAATTTACGGCAAAAACCTGATCGGTAAATCGATTTTCGATATTGCATCGGCCAACGAAATGTTTGATCTGCGGCTCGCGGGCAACCCCTGCGCGCGTGCGGCGCTCGACATCGCGCTGCATGACGCGGTGGGCAAGGCGCTTAATGTGCCGATTCACCGGCTGATCGGCGGCGCGAGCCAGCCGCGCATCCCGCTGGAGTGGTCGGTGAGTCTCGCGAACGATGTGCAGACCATCGTCAATGAAGCCGTGCGCGCGGTGCACGAATTCGGCATTAAGGTGCTGTGCATCAAGGCCGCCGACCGGCGCGGCTGGCGGCAGGACGTGAAGCACTTCGCGGCGGTGCGCAAGGCCGTGGGCGACGACGTGGTCATCGGCGTGGACCCCAACACCGGCTGGAGCGTGGCCGATTCATTGAGCGCGGTGCATGCGCTGCGCGAATACGGACTGGGCTACATCGAGCAGCCGACCGACCGGCGTGATCTCGCGGGCATGGCCGAAATTCGCCGGCAGGCGATGGGCGTGCCGATGATGGCCGACGAATCGCTGTTCACGGTGCAGGATGCGTTTGCGCTTGCCGAAGCGCGCGCGGTGGACGCCTTCTGTATCAAGCTCTACAAGATCGGTGGTTTCACGCCCGCTAAAAAAATTGCCGCGGTGGCCGAGGCCGCCAACATCCAGTTGAATTGCGGCGGTCTCGCGGTGCAATGCCAGCTTGAGGCGGCGGCGTCGGCGCAATTTTATGCGAGCTTTCCGGCCAAACGCATGATGGGCGCGGCGGAATTTGTGTTTGGCCTGAACACCATCGGCCCCGATCCGATCGTGCCGCTGACGGATTTTGTGGTGAAAGACGGCCACGTTACCGTGCCGATGGGCCCCGGACTCGGCATCACCGTCGATGAGGCGGCGCTGAAGAAGCACACCTTGCTGCACGAAGTCATCAAGGTGTAAGGCACTGCCTTACCGATCGAATCGTTCACTTCAGGAGAAACCGTTATGAAAAAAAACGTTATTTCCCATGCCGTGCTGGGTTGCGCGACGGCGGCCATTGCGTCGTGCGTTACCTATGTTTCGTTGACAGGTTGGCCGCAGATGCTGACACCCGGGGCGGCCCACGCGCAGACCGCCGCGCCGGCCAACACCGGTGTGAAGCAGATTGATTTGTTCAAAACCACCATGAATGATGTGATGGGGCGCGTGGTGACCCTGCGCCGCACCGAACGCGATCCGGGCAACGGCAGCGACGCGCACCGGCACCCGGGCAGCCACACCTTCGGTTATGTTCTGGAAGGCACCTACGAGGTGAAAGTCGATGATGGCCCCGTGCGGCGCCTCGGACCTGGCGAAGTTTTTTATGAGCCGCCCAATGCGCTGCATGCCGTGTCGCGCAACGGCAGCACCACGCAGCCGGTGAAGTACCTGGTGATTCAGGTGTCCGATCCGACCAAGCCCGCGACCGTGCCCGAAAAAAAATAGGTCTCGCGTGAGCGGCATAGTCTCTTGAGCGAAATTCCGGAGCGCTCTTCGCTCGCGCCTTTTCGCGTTCGCAGTTTCCGCTTTCAGTGGCCCGCCGATCTGGCGATGTCGTGGGCCTACGAAATGGAAAACATCGTGCTCGGCTGGTACATCCTGGTCGAGACGCAATCGGTCACGCTGCTGACGCTGTTTGCCTCGATGCAGTATTTCGGCACGCTGCTGTCGCCGATGTTCGGCGTGATGGGCAATCGCCTTGGCACCAAGCGTTTGTTGTGCGGCATGCGCGCGGTGTATGCCCTGCTGTCGGCGGCAATGCTGACGCTGGTGCTGGCCGGTCAGTTGTCGCCGCTGTATGTGTTTATTGCCTCGGCGTTGCTGGGCATGGTGCGCCCCTCCGATCTGGTGATGCGCTACGCCCTGATCGGCGAGACCATGCCGGCCAACACCCTGATGGTGGCGGCGAGCGTGTCCCGCACCACGCAGGATTCGGCGCGCGTGATGGGCGCGCTCACCGGCGCGGGCATGGTGGCCGCGTTCGGCATGGGGGCGGTGTATGGCGCGATCGTGTGTCTGTATGCCGTGAGCCTCGCGCTCACCACCCGGGTGGCCGGCGTGCGCCATGGTGTAAATACGGCGGCGGCCGACGCGACCGCGCGTCCGTCGGTGCTGGCGGATTTGCGAGAAGGGGTCGCCTACACGTGGCGCACCCCCGCGATACTGGGGGCGATGTGTCTCGCGATCCTGATCAACCTGACGGCGTTTCCGGTGACGCACGGTCTGCTGCCGTACGCGGCCAAGGAGGTGTTTCACGCGGGGCAGACCGCGCTGGGTTATCTCGCGGCGAGCTTTGCGGTGGGGGCGCTGGCGGGCTCCATCCTGTTAAGCCGCATCGGCCATGGCGTGCCGCCGGCGCGCTGCATGATTGTGTTTTGTGGCGCGTGGCACGCGTTGGTGGCTGTGTTCGCCAACATGCCCACGCTGGTGACAGGCTGCGTGGCGCTGGTGCTGGTCGGCTGCGCGCAAAGCCTCGGCACGGTGTCGATGTCGGCGATGCTGCTGCGCGCAAGCGACAGCGCGTTGCGCAGCCGTGTGATGGGCCTGCGCATGCTGATGATCTACAGCCTGCCCGTGGGGCTGATGCTGGCCGGGCCGCTGATCAGTCATTTCGGTTACAAGGCCATGGTGCATCTCTACGCGACGACAGGCATCATGGGAACAATACTCATCGCGCTGCGCTGGCGCGCACATCTCTGGCACGCGGACGCGCCGGCCAATCGGGATGCGGCCACACACTGACGCATTAAACGGCGCGGCATCTGAAATCATCAAAGGGAGATCAGCCAATGTCGGTCACCATCCGAAAAATCGAAGCCCGTGATGAAGCGCGCTGGCGCGTGCTGTGGGACGGCTACTGCCGTTTTTACGAACGCGATTTGTCAGAGCCGGTGACGCAATACACCTGGCAACGCATTATGGATGGCGCATCGCCGGTGCATGCCATTGTCGCGGTGGATGCTGGCGGACAGGTGATCGGCATCTGCAATTACATCCTGCATGAAAACACCTGGACGCTGACGCCGGTGTGTTATCTCGAAGATCTGTTTGTCGATCCGGCGTGCCGCGCCGTGGGCGTGGGCAAACAGTTGATCGACTGGCTGGTGGCCGAGATGAAAACGCAGGGCTGGTCGCGGCTTTACTGGAACACGAAGGAAAACAACTACCGCGCGCGCGGCTTGTATGACAAGTACACGCCGCATAGCGGGTTTTTGCGGTATGTCATCAATAACCCGGTTGTGTGACGAGCTAATATCGAAATTCCCGTCGCTCCTACGAAGACGGAAATCCATAGCGAGTCAGAAGAGGTGAATGTGTTATGGGTCCCCGCCTTCGCGGGGACGACAGTATTGTTGTATATCGAGGGTTGCCTTGAAGTCGCTCGGGTAGGGCCGGCAGTTCGACAAACTTCACACAACTACAATCCCACGATCACTCCACCTTAACCTTCGCCTTCTTCACCACGCCGGTCCATCGCGTAATTTCTTCCACCACAAACCGGTGGTACTCGGCCGGCGATTGGTAATCGATGTCGGCGCCTTCCTGTGTCAGGCGCTTGCGCACGTCCTCCGCGCCGAGCAGGGTTTTCACCTCCGCGCTCAAACGTTCGACAATGGCGGCTGGCGTGCCGGCGGGCGAGAACATGCCCCACCATTGCACGGATTCAAATCCTGGCAGCGTTTCGGCGACGGTGGGGATGTCGGGTACCTGCGGATTGCGCTTGGGGCTGCCCACGCCCAGCAGGCGCAGGTTACCCGCGCGCACGTGCGGCAGATTTTGCACCAGCGTGCCGAACAGCGCCTGGCTCTCGCCGCCGATCACCGCCATCACAGCCGGGCCGCCGCCGCGATATTGCACAATGACGCCATCGATATTGGCCATCAGCTTGAACAGCTCCGAAGCCAGATGCGTGGACGTGCCCACACCTGCCGCGCCGAAATTAATTTGTTTCGGCTTCTGATGGGCAAAGGCGATGAATTCCTTCACCGAACGCGACGGGACGTTGTTGTTGACCACCAGCGCGTTGGGCGAAGTGCCGATGCGCGCGATGGCGGCGAAGGCTTTCACGGTATCGAAGGGCATTTTTTGCAGCGCGGGCAGCACCGCATGCGGCGTTGAAATAAACATCAGCGTGTAACCGTCGGGGACGGCGCGCGCCACGATCTCGCTGCCGATAATGCCGCCCGCGCCGCCGCGGTTATCCACCACCACCTGCGCGTTCAGTCGCTCGGCGAGCTTGGCCGAAATCAGCCGCCCGACAATGTCGGGGCTGCCGCCGGGCGGGAAGGGCACCACCATCCGTATGGGTTTGCTGGGGTAGGGTTGCGCTGCGACCGACGCGGGGAACCACGGCGCTGAAAACAGTAGCGCCGAGCTGGCGGCGACTGCCCCTGCAAAAAACCGTTTGATCGATCTGTGTTTACTCATGTTATCGCTCCACTTTGATGCCCGCCGTTTTAATTACCTTGCTCCAGCGGTCCCACTCTTTGCGCATGTGCGCCGTCAGCCCAGCTGGCGTGCTGGATCGTGGCTCGGAGCCCAGCTCCTGCAAGCGGCGCGTAAATGACGGATCGTCGATCATTTTGACCATCTCGGCATTGATTTTGTTGATGATCGCCGCGGGCGTGCCCGCGGGCGCAAGCATCGCGTACCAGTTTTCGTATTCGAAGCCCGGCAGCGTTTCGGCAATCGCGGCCACCTCGGGCGCGACGGACGTGCGCTTGAGGCTGCCGACGCCCAGCGCGCGCAGCTTGCCGGTGCGCACCAGCGGCAGCACCTGCGGAATGCTGGCGAACATGAAATGCGCCTGACCAGCCACCACATCCACCACGCCCGGCCCCGAGCCTTTATAGGGCACATGCACAAAATTAATATTACCCAGCGATTTGAGCAACTCGCAGCCCAGATGATTCGGCGTGCCGTTGCCCGCCGACGCGCAGTTCAAGGTGCCGGGCTTGGCCTTGGCGAGCGCAATCAACTCCGGCACCGATTTCGCGGCCAAACTGGGGTTGGCAAACAGCAACTGCGGATTGATCGAGCCCAGTGAAACCGGCGCCAGATCGCGAAACGGGTCGTAGGGCATTTTGAACAGCAGCGGATTCAACACCAGCCCGGACGACGACGAAAAAAGCAGCGTGTAGCCGTCGGGATTGGCGCGCACCGTGATCTCGTGTGCCAGTATGCCCGCACCGCCCGGCCGGTTGTCGAGCACCATTTGCTGCCCCCACGCCTGGGTAAAACGCTGCGCCATCGCGCGCACCGTAATATCGTTCGAGCTGCCCGGCGGGCCGGCGACGAGAATACGCACGGGGCGGTCGGGGTAATTTTGCGCGCGGGCCACGGTGGTGATGAACCCGGCGCACCCCAGTGCCGCGACAACAAGTGTCGATACGTTGCGATACATCAGGCCTCCCCCGCGAGCCTCAGCGTTCAATCTTGATGCCTGCCGATTTGATGACGCGCGCCCAGCGATCGGACTCCTTGCGCATGTGTTCGGCCAGTCCCGCCGGCGTGCTCGACAGCGGCTCGGAACCCATATCGAGCAGGCGCTGCGCAAAGGGCGGATCGGCGATCATTTTCACCATCTCGCCATTGATCTTGTTGATGACCGCCGCGGGCGTGCCCGCGGGCG
>DHVE01000047.1 GCA_002412495.1 Betaproteobacteria bacterium UBA5216 | reverse complement strand
CGCTTGACGGGGGAGCTTACGAAACCATGAACTGCACACGTTATTGGCAAATGGTTTGATACGCGCAAACGACAACCTCGCCACATTAAATGAAAAACTGATTGACACATTACCTACCCTCGCCGAATCCACCAGGAGTCACGGAAAACAATTGGTTAAGCCGATCGGAAATACCTGTCGCGAGATTCGGCAATACTCCAAGACGCAAGAAATTGTGATAGATGAAGCGGAAGCTGCCGTAATACGTGGCAGTAGCCAGATGGAAGTGGCCGAAATGCAAACGTTTAAATGCAGAAGGATTACCGAGGTTAACGTTAAGACGGGGCACTGCATTTTGGATATCGAAGGTTTCGACAAACCGGTATCTGGAAAAATTAGCGATCCTGCAATCAACACCCCAAATAACGTCTACACCAACGCATTGAATGAAAGCACAGGGTTCAGTGTAGTGGCCAAGCCAGTAAGAATGGATGGGGTGGTCAGCAAGCTATTTATCAGCGATGCAAAGAAACGCTAACCTCTAACCTGTAGCGCAACGCGGATTCGAACCCACTCGGAACTAGATTTTATAAAGTGTAGCTGTATTCAGTGCACTGGTTGGCCTGGTCGTCAGGAGGCTAATCTATCCGCGCATTAGAAGCCTTGACCACCCTCGCCCATTTTCGCACATCCGCCACCAGCAACTTCTGAAATTCCTCGGGCGTGGTGATCAGCGCTTCGGCGCCCTGTGCCTTGAAAAACTCCTGCATCTCACGCGTGCGCAGTATCTCGGCCACGTCGCTGTTCACCTTGCGCACGATCCGGGCATCCGTGGCGGCGGGCGCGAGTATGCCCCACCACGGGTTGACGTCGAAGCCACCGATGCCGGATTCGGCGATGGTGGGCACGTCCGCTGCTATCGCCACGCGGCGCGCGCTGGTCACCGCGATGGCCCGCACGCGGCCGCTCGTGACATGCTGAATCACCGAAGGCACGCTGGTGAACGCGGCATCGACCTGCCGGCGATCACGTCGGAGATTGACGGCGCGACGCCCTTGTAGGGGATGTGCAGCATGTTGATGCGGGCGTCGATCTTGAGCATTTCGCCGAGCAGGTGGTTGACCGAGCCGTTGCCGGACGAGGCGTAAGCCATCACGCCCGGCCTGCCGCGCGCGAGCGCGATAAATTCCTTCAGCGATTTGGCCGGCAGGCTGTTGTTGACGATCAGCAGAAACGGTGTCACCGCCAGTGTGGCGACGGTCTGAAAATCCTTTACAGAATCGTAGGACAACTTCGGGTAGAGGCTCTGGTTGATGGCCTGCGAGCCGGCGTAGGTAACCAGCAGGGTGTGGCCGTCGGGAGCGGATTTCGCCACCACGTCGGTACCGAGCGTGCCGCCCGCGCCGCCGCGGTTTTCGACCACCACGGTGCGCCCCCAGCGATCACCCAGCTTTTGCCCGACCGCGCGCGCGAACACATCGGTGGCGCCGCCGGGCACCTGCGGAACGATAAAGCGCACACTGCGCGCGGGGTAGTCTTGGGCGCTGGCTTGCGGGGTTGTAATTGCCGCCAGTACCGCTAGTAACTTCACCGCGTCAGAAAGCACTGGGATACGGGTTTTCATACAAGGCGTATCGATGATTGCTATCCTTTGAATGCGCGCAAAGGCAAACACGTTACGCACCACTCGACGTTTTTGCCCTGCTTAACAAATCGCCTTTCAGTTCGCTCCACGGCTTACCAGGCAGAGAATTCAAGCCAGTATCAATAAGCGCGCGCATATGATTTCTGGCTGCTCCCAATTCAGCCTCATAGACAGAATCCCGCATATTCTTGCCGTAAGCATCGTTTTTAGGAAAAAGACTGGTCTTGAGTTTATCGTCCCGCACTACGTCACCTCTCCGTTACACGCAATTTCTCACCAACGAAAATAATAATAACTATTTGTTTTTAAATACTATTTTACTTACCCGCTTGCATCGCCTCCCATATCCGCGCCGGCGTCAGCGGCATGTCCAAGTGCTTCACCCCCACCGTGCCGAGCGCGTCCAGCGTGGCGCTCACCAGTGACGGGATCGACGCGGTGCAACCCGATTCGCCCACGCCTTTCACCCCCAAGGGACTCACCTTGCTGGTGGTGGCGTGTTCTTCGCCGCGAAACTCGGGCACGAGGCCGGCGCGCGGCATGATGTAGTCCATGAAACTGGCGCTGAGCGGTTGCCCGGTTTTTGTATCGTAGACAATCTGCTCGCCGAACACCTGCCCCGCGCCCTGCACGATGCCGCCGTGCATCTGGCCTTCGACGATGGCGTGGTTGATCACGACGCCGCAATCATCCACCGCGCTGTAGGCAACAATTTTTGGCGCGCCGGTTTCCTTGTCGATTTCGACTTCGGTGATGTGGCAGCCGTTGGGGAATGTCGAGCCGAATTTGCCGTCGGCCATGACGCTGATGGTTTTGGATTTCGCGAGTTCGGCGAGTTTGATCACGCGTTTGGATTCGCGCGATTTGAATTCCCCTTTGGCGTATTGCACTTGCGACGGCTCGAGTTTCAGTTCGAGCGCGGCGAGCGCCTTGCCCTCCTCGATCAGTTTCAGCGCCGCGATATGGCTCACGCTGCCGACACCCACCGTGGTGCGCGAGCCGCCGGTGTGATTGCCTTCGAGCTTGCTGCCCGGCGCGCATTGCACCACCTTGACCTTGTCGAGCGTGATGCCCAAGGCGTTGGCGACTATGGTGCCGAGCGTGGTTTCGTGGCCATGGCCCTGTGATTTCGATACGGTATAGAGCGTGACCGTGCCGCTCGCGTCGAGCTGCATTTCGACTTCATCCTTGGGCGCATTGCCCGCGCCGGAGCCTTCAATCACGGTTGAGATGCCGATGCCGCGCAGCTTGCCGTTTTTTGCTGATTGCGCGCGGCGCGCGGCAAAGCCCGCATAGTCGGCAAGCGCCAGCGCCTTCGACAGCACCGTCGGAAAATCCCCGTTCTCGTATACCGAACCCGTGGCCGTTTTATACGGAAACGCACTCGACGGAATAAAATTGCGCCGCCGCAAATCCGCCTTGTCCATGCCAATTTCAAGCGCGGCCTGATCGACAAAACGCTCGATCACATACGCAATATCCGGCCGCCCCGCGCCGCGATACGAGCCCATCGGCGTGGTGTTGGTGAGCGGCACGCGAAACAGCGCATACGCCGCCGGGATGTGATACACGCCCGTCAGGCATGTGGTGGTGTTGCGGATATGCCCCGCCGAGCCGGGCGAGAGATACGCGCCCATGTCCGCGATCCAGTTCACGCGGAATGCAACAAAGCGGCCATCTTTATCCAGCGCCAGTTCGCCTTCGGCAATGTTGCCGCGGCCGTGATTGTCGGTAAGGAACGATTCCACACGCGTTGAAACCCACTTCACCGGCTTGCCCAGCGCCTTGGCCGCGATCATCAACGCGATGTATTCCGGGTACGCCGGTGTGCGCTGGCCAAAACCGCCGCCCACATCACGCGCCTCGAAAATCAGTTTGTCTTCCGGCACCTTGGTCCACGAGGTCATCATCTTGCGCAGCGTGGTGATCCCCTGCGTGCAGACGTTGAAGCGATACTCGCCGCTCTCGGCGTTGTAGGCAACCAGACACGCACGCGGCTCCATCGGACACGGCGTCACGCGCGTGCTGTCCACGCGCAACCGTGTCACATGCGCGGCATTTTTGATCGCCTCCACCACCGCGGCTTCATTGCCGGCTTCGGATTCGTACACCAGATTGCTGGGCACGGATTCATCAAGTTGCGGCGCGCCCGGCGCCAGGGCTTGTTCGGGATCAACAATGGGTTGCAGTTCCCGATAGGCCACCTCAACCAGCTCCGCCGCTTCCGCCGCAATCGCGGCGCTCTCCGCCACCACCAGCACCACCGCCTCGCCGACAAAACGCACCTTGCCATGCGCCAGCACCGGCCGATCCAGCGCGCGCGCCTTCATGCCGTTCTTGCCCGGCCCGCCGAGCACATGCGCCGCGCGCACGTACCCCTCACGCACCGCGTCTTCGCCGGTGAATACGCCCTTCACGCCGGGATGCGCCAGCGCCTTTGCGGCATTCACCGAAACGATCTCAGCATGCGCATGATCCGAGCGCACAAAGTGCCCATAGAGTTGCCCCGGCACATGCCAGTCGGCGGCGTATTTGCCGGTGCCCGTGATGAGGCGTTGGTCTTCTACGCGCTTGCCGTCGTGGTAGTGCGCGTCGTGTGTTGCGTGGGTATCCATGCTGATAGTGCTCCTTGAACCGGATTGGAGATTACGAAATAGTGGAATTGCGCATGTTAAACCGGGCCGGCGCTGGCCGCCAGTGCGTCTTGACCGTTGTGAACGTGCGCTACTTTTTGCGGGAACGCGCCGATACGTGATGCCGTCGCCCCATGGGCATAATTCCTGCATAATGAATCGCAGTGTTAAGAGACGCGGTGTGAAATCCAGAGACGCAAACAACGGTAAGCCTATGATTCAACGACCTCGGAACGTGCACGCCCAGTACCACGCGCATGTTTATTTTGATGAGAAAACAACAGAGCAGGCGCGCGCGCTCTGCCAAACGGCGGCAACGCTATTCGGCGTGACGATGGGCCGCGTTCATCAAAAACTCGTGGGGCCTCATCCTCACTGGAGCTGCCAACTCGCGTTCGACGCAACGCAATTCGACGCGCTGATCCCGTGGCTGGAGACAAACCGCAACGGCCTGAACATCCTCGTTCACGCGCAGACCGGCAAAAACATCGAAGATCACACCACACATGCATCGTGGCTGGGAGAGCCTGCCACGCTGAATCTTTCGCACTTTCTTTCGCACTCTAATGCGTAGAGTGCGCTATGCGACGGAAGGCTCCGAATTCATCGGCAGCTCAACCAATCAGGCAGCAGCGACGCTGCCGCGCGAGATCGACGTCGTGGCGGATATCATTCGACACACGGGAATGAAACAACAGTAACCAGGGAGAGCAGCAACATGCAAAAGCAAAACCGTTCCGGCAGAAAAACATCACCGGTGATATTCACCGGCTGCGAGATGACCAACGGCATGCAGGCCGCCGCGGGCGGGCAGCGGCGGCACGTGTCGGTCAACGGCAAGCGGGTGAAAACCATCGATGTACATGCGCACTGCATTGTGCCGGAAGCGTTCGCGCTTGCCGGAAAAACCGCCGCCGACCACCAGTTCCCCGATCTCGATGAAGTGGGGTCCAAGCGCATGGCCGCGATGGACAAGCAGGGCATAGACATCGAGGCGTTGAGCATCAATCCGTTCTGGTATCGCGAAAAGCGCGATCTCGCCGCCGAAATCTGCCGCATCCAGAATGAAAAACTCGCCGAGATGTGCGCCCTGTATCCCGACCGGCTGGTCGCCTTCGCCTCGGTGACACTACAAGACCCGGCACTGGCGGTTGAGCAACTGGTGCATGGCGTGAAAAAACTCGGCCTGCGCGGCGCGGCCGTCGGCGCAAGCTGTGCGGACCAGGAATTCTCCGACCCGAAGTTTCACCCGTTCTGGGCCAAGGCCGAGGAACTCGGCGTGCTGATTTTCATCCACCCGCAAAGCACGCCTGAGCTGAACCGGCGCTTCAAGGGCAACGGCTGGCTCGCCAACACCATCGGCAACCCGCTCGACACCACCATCTGCCTGTCGCACCTGATTTTCGACGGCACGCTGGATAAATTCCCCAATCTGAAACTGTGCTCCGCGCACGGCGGCGGCTACCTGCCCTCCTACGCGCCGCGCTCGGATCACCCGTGCCGCGTGGCGCCGTGGCATTGCGACCCCAGCGTGAAGCTCAAGAAAAAACCGACCGAATATCTGAAGACGATGTACTACGACACGCTGGTGTTCACGCCCGAAATGCTGCGCCACCTCGCGACCATGGTGGGTGTGAGCCAGCTCGTGATCGGCACCGACCACCCGATTCCGTGGCACGAGGACCCGGTGACGCACATCATGAATACGCCCGGTTTCACTGATGATGAGCGGATTGCCATGCTGGGCGGTACTGCGGCAAAGCTGCTCGGGATCAAGCCGTAGTGCGAAGCGCATTCCTAAAATGGCGAGCCTGACCCTTTAGAATACATTTCGTTCTCGTACGATATTGAATGACCCTATCGCTTCGGGTGCCGCCGCAGCAAGAGCGCGACAGCTACTGCACTTTAGCAGCGAATGCTCGAATTATATGTTTCGCAGCCCCTCGCGCTTCTTCAAGTTCTATCGCCGTGGCGTCCCGGTTTCCTTGGGTCTGTTGCCCCCGGTGACGCCCTTGTCGAATTTCTCCGCTATTGGCTAAGCTAGTGAGTGCGCGCCATTCTGTCTTACTTATTCCCAATTCTGAACAGGCGGTGTCTATGCCATCGAATAGCTTCTTTGCAGCATCTGCGATTTCGTAAAGGTGAACCAACTCGTTCTTCCGGTCAGCTACTGCAGCGCAATAGCTCCCCACCATTTTTGAGAGTGTGGGGTTTTTCATCTTTGGTAGCACTGAGGCAACAAAATCTGTATCAGACTCTATGCGCTTTGCTCGGCTATCATGCACGACCCGGCCCGTTGCGTCCCTCATCAGCATGTCGAGACTGCCCGCTGTCGCTACTTCTGCTGCCATGCCGATTTGTATGACTCGATTCTGACGTCCATCAGCTTGATACTGCGTAGCATTTGGGAGAGCAAGATTGAATGCTTTGTTAGCGACTACTTGGCGTAACTTAAAAACATTCGATACTTCCTGTTGCACATCTTGGCGCAATGTACACGGTATAGGGTCATTAGGGTTAGTGAGCAGGTAAACAGCCTTGCCGTGATCTACGGTCAACTGTCCATGTTTAAGTGACAGGGAAAGCGGAGCCTCAAAAAAGTCTAATGGCTCATAGGAAAATTCAAGTTCGGTCTTTGTTGTCATTGCAGCCGCTTGACGAGGAATTTATCCAGCTCACACGCAGGGGATCAAGTCTTGCCTTTTGCCACACACCATTACTTCACCGCCACTATGATCGTGGCAGGGCAAAGGGCATCCACACGAGACATGGGGTCACACAATGCACAAGGCATGGGAGTCTTTCAGTATCGTACTGTAACGAATGTCAATGTATTACTATCGTGTTTTCAATTATCCGTGCAGTGCCTCGATAGCCTTTGGATTTGAAGCAACGATTTTGAGCAACGCCTTGGCAGGCCCGGTAGGGTGCGTGCGTTGCTGTTCCCAATTTTGCAGCGTACGCAGATTGACGCCTATCAATTTCGCGAACTGGCTTTGGCTGATCTTGGCCGCCTCGCGAATGGTGCGCACGTCCGGCTCGGGTAGCTCGGTAGTTTTTACGCCGCGCACGCGCTTGCCTGTCATGTGGCGTTTCATTTCACGCACGCCTTTGACGAGCTGTTCGAAATGCTGCTTATCCATGACCGATATCCTTCATCAGTGTTGCCAACGTTTTAATTTGCTCGCGAGTCAGGTTCTCTTGCTCACTCTTGGCGTAGGCATAAATCAAGTAAATACGTTCTCCCGGCACATGCCGGTAGTAGATCACTCTCGCACCACCCCGCTTGCCGCGTCCCTGTGCAGACCAGCGCAGCTTGCGTAAACCAGAGCCGCCGGGAATAACTTCGCCCGCGTCCGGCGTGGCAAGCAAAAAGTTCTGCAATCGGCGCAAGTCTTCGTCGCTCCACCACGTTGCGCGAAAAGAGATGAACGGCGTGAGCTCGACAAAGACCATAACGCCAACTATACGCTTAACGCGTATAGCCCGCAATTGAAGGGAATCATTTCCCTCGATGACTAAATATTGTAGCTATTTGTTTTTATTGGTTAATTTAAATTTTACTTCGCTGTCTGCATCGCATGCCAAAGCCTCGAAGGCGTCAGCGGCATATCAAGCTGCCGCACACCGAGCGGGCGCAACGCATCGATCACGGCATCGACGAGTGACGGTATCGACGCGGTGCAGCCGGATTCACCCACGCCCTTGACGCCGAGCGGGCTCAACGTGCTGGTCGTCGGATGCTCCACGCCACGGATATCGGGCACGAGTCCCGCGCGCGGCATGATGTAGTCCATGAAGGTTGCGCTGAGCGGCTGTCCGGTTTTCTGGTCGTAGACAATCTGCTCGCCGAACACCTGCCCGGCGCCTTGCACTACGCCACCGTGCAACTGGCCCTCGACGATGGCGTGATTGATCACTTCGCCAATGTCGTCCACCGCGCAATACGACACGATTTGCGGCGCGCCGGTTTCCTGATCGATTTCGACTTCGGTGATGTGACAGCCATTGGGGAACGTCGAACTGAATTTACCTTCGGCCTTGACCGTCAGCATTTTTGCCTTCGCCAGGTCGGCAAGCGTGATGGCGCGCGACGATTCGTTCGTGCGAAATTCGCCTTTCGCATATTGCACCTGCGACGGCTCCACTTTGAACGCCAGCGCCGCGAGCGCCTTGCCTTCCTCGATCATTTTCAGCGCGGCAAGATGACACACACTGCCCGCGCCCACGGTGGAACGCGAGCCGCCGGTGCCGTTGCCTTCGAGCGTGGTGCCGGGCGCGCATTGCACAATCTTGATCTTGTCGATGGAAATGCCGAGCGCTTTCCCCACGATCTGCGCGAATGTCGTTTCGTGGCCCTGGCCCTGCGTCTTGGCCACGGTGTAAACGGTGATCGCGCCGTTGGCTTCGAGCGTCAGCTCGATCTCGTCGGTAAAATTGCCCGCGCCGGTGGGCTCGATCACTACGGAGATGCCGATGCCGCGCAGCTTGCCTGCCGCCGCTGACTGCGCGCGGCGCGCGGCGAAGCCCTGGTAGTCCGCAAGCTTCAGCGCCTTTTCGAACATCCCCGGAAAATCCGCGTTCTCGTAAACAGAACCTGTCGGTGTTTTATACGGGTAGACATCGCTGGGAATGAAATTGCGCCGCCGCAATTCCGCCGCGTCGATGCCCAGCTCCACGGCGGCCTGACTCACGATGCGCTCGATGGCGTACGCCACGTCCGGCCGTCCCGCGCCGCGATAGGCACCCACCGGCGTGGTGTTGGTGAGCGGCACGCGGTAGCGCGTGTAGAGCGCCGGGATGCAGTACACCCCGGTCATGCAGGTAGTGGTGTTGCGAATGTGGCCCTGCGGCCCCGGCGCAAGATACGCGCCGAAGTCGCTGATCCAGTCAAAGCGCAGCGCCAGAAACTTGCCGTCGCGGTCCATCGCCAGCTCGCCGTCGATCAAGGTGGCGCGCCCGTGGTTGTCGGTGAGAAACGCCTCGGTGCGCGTGGATATCCACTTCACCGGACGGCCGCTTGCCTTGGCCGCGAGCATCATGGCGACGTATTCGGGATAGGGAGGCGAGCGTTGGCCGAAACCGCCGCCGACATCCCCGACCTCAAGGATCAGCTTGTCCTCCGGCAATCTTGAATACACCGACAAGCCCTTGCGGATCGTCGTCACACCCTGCATCGGCACATTAAAGCGATACGCCCCGGTTGCGGCATCGTACCGCACCATCGCCGCGCGCGGCTCCATCGGGCTGGGCGACACGCGCGTGGACACCACACGCAGCCGCGTGATGTGTGCGGCGATCTTCATTGCGTCGGCCACCGCCTGCTCGTTGCCCGCCTCGGATTCGAACACCAGATTGCCCGGCACCGCCTCGTCCAGTTGCGGTGCGCCCGCCGCCAGCGCGGCTTCGCCGTCGACCAGTGCCGGTAACACGCGGTAGTCAACTTCCACCAACTCCGCGGCATCCGCCGCCGCGGCGGCGCTCTCCGCCACCACCATCACCACGGGCTCGCCGACGAAGCGCACCTTGCCGTGCGCCAACGCGGGCCGATCCAGCACGCGCGGCTTCATGCCATTGCGCCCGGGGAAAGCCGATAACGCATCAGGCGCCTTGACATAACCCTCGCGCACCGCGTCCTCGCCGGTAAACACGTGAGTGACTCCCGGATGCGCCAGCGCGCGCTGGGCGCTCACCGAAACAATTTCCGCGTGCGCATGATCCGAGCGCACGAAGTGCGCATACAGTTGCCCCGGCACATTCCAGTCAGCGGAGAACTTGCCCGTGCCGGTAATAAGGCGGAAATCTTCTACGCGTTTGCCGTCGTGGGGGTGATCGTGATTTGCGTGGCTGTCCATGTCTGATTTGTTCCTTGAAAGGCGTCTGGAGAAAGGATGGTAAACCCAGTTCGTTTGGGCCGCCAATGCGCAACTACCCCGCCGTCACCCCGCCACCTTAACCAGCTTCTGCAAACACCGTATCCGCGCGGGCTTGGGGACATTCGGGAACGAGCGCGAGAACGACACGTAACCGACTTCGCCCACATACAGATCGCCGTGTGAATCCACGCACATGCCGTGCGGCGAGATGAATTGCCCCGGCCCGGTGCCGCGCGCGGGGTCGGCTTGCACGGTGGCAAGCAGATTGCCTTTGTAGTCCATGATGCTGATGCGCGGGCCGATGTTCGGGTGATTGATATTCACCGACAGATGCGGGCCGATTTCAGCGATGTAACAGATCGGGCATTTGCCCGGAGTCATGTAAAGGCCGCTTGGGCGATGCAGGTTGTTCCACTGCGTTTCATAGCGGCCATTGCCGTCGAACACCTGCACGCGATGATTCTCGCGATCCGCCACATACACCCAGCCGTCCGCGTCGCAGGTGATGTTGTGCGCGATGTTGAATTCGCCGGGCCGCGTGCCGGGCTTGCCCCATGAAAACAGCAGTTTGCCGTCGGGCGAGTACTTGTGTACGCGGGCGTTGCCGTAACCATCCGAGATGTAGATGTCGCCTTGGGGCGACATCGCGGTGTGGGTGCAGCGGTTAAACGGCTCGCCGCTCATGTACGCCGATGATTTGCCGGGTATGCCGATGGTCAGCAGCACCTTGCCGTCGAGCGTGCATTGGCGCATGGAGTGATCGCCATCATCCGTGAGAAAAATGGTGTCATCAGCGCCCATGTGTACGCCGTGCGGGTTCTTGAATATGCCCTCGCCCCACGAGCGCAAAAAATTACCCTCCCGGTCGAACACCACCATCGGGTGCGGGCCGCGATTAAACGCATAAACATTGTCGTGGCGATCCACGCCCACCGCGGCAACGTCGCCGCTGTCCCAGCCTTCGGGCCACTTCGCCCAGCCTTCTTGCGCGCGATAGGCGAAATTGCCACTGCCCATGATGCTGCTGCTCATGCTTGATTCCTTTCGAGGCTATTGATTCCTGTGTTGGGCGAGGCGCTCCGGTATTGCCTGCCCCACCATCAACCCGCTTTTCTCACACACACATAATGGTTGTCGTTGACCTTCGCAACATTGGCGACGCTGCCGTCATACATGTATACGGTGAGCGATTGTGTTCCGTTCACTTCGGTGCTGCTCCAATAAGTGTTTCTCTCGCCGAGGCCGATGGCTTTATAAGATTTGTAAACCGCTTTCATTTCGTTGACGGAAGGAAGATACCAATCCTCCGCGCCATTGGCCTTGAGCGATGCGCAGATGGATGCGGCATACGGCTTGTTATTGTGGCCCGCGTTGTTGCCCACCGCCGCGATAATCGCCTTGGTGTTGGCCTGACCATCGCCTTCGCTGCGCACCGCGTTGCCGATCTGCGAATAACCACCCCAGGGTGCGCGCCCCTTGGCATCCATGTTCATTACCTGAAGTTTCTTGCCATCCGCCTCCACCACCGGCGCCGAGCCGGTCTGGGCCATGAGGTTTGCCGCGAAACCAATGGCGAGCGTGCCGAAAAACACTTTTTTCATTTCAATAATCTCCTTGTGGATAAATGAAGGGTACACCGCGCATGGCAGGCGAGGCGATTGTCTAGATACGCCGCACATCACTCCGGCTTGATGCCCGCGGCCGCGGCGATTTTGCGGTATTTCTCGATATCGGTTTTCTGCCGGTTGCTCAGCGCCTCGGCGGTCGATCCCACCACGTCGGTGCCCGCCTCGATCTGCCGCTGCTTGTATTCGGGCGACTGAATAATGCTGGTGATGTCGCTGTAAATTTTATCCACGATGTCTTTCGGCGTTTTTGCCGCCACCCAGATCGCATACCACTGCACGATGTCGAACCCCGGCGCACCCGATTCCGCCACGGTCGGCACGTCGGGCAGCGATCCGGACCGTTGCGCGGAGGTCACGGCCAGTATGCGCAGCCGCCCGGCCTTGATATGCGGAATCGCCGTGGTAGGCGCAGTCAGCCCCAGCGGCACGTGTCCGCCCAGCAAATCAATCAGTGCCGGTGCAGCGCCTTTGTACGGCACATGCACCATGTCGATGTTGAAAGTGGTTTTCAGCAACTCGCCGGCAAAATGCTGCGGCGAACCGCTGCCGATGGAGGCGTAACTCAACGCGCCGGGCTTTGCGCGCGCCAAGGCCACCAAGTCCTTGATCGTTTTGGCTGGCAGCGACGGATGCGCCAACAGCACCGCCGGCGCCGTGCCGACCAGCGTAATCGGCTGCAAATCACGTATCGGGTCGTAGGGCATTTTCTTGAACAGCACGACATTCATCGCCATTTCACTCGATGCGCTCAGCAGCAGCGTGTATCCGTCCGGGAGGCTCTTGACGACAAAATCGGTGCCGATCATCGCGCTGCCGCCGGGGCGGCTGTCCACCACCACCGATTGCCCCCAGCGCTCGGTCAGTTTTTGCGCGATGGGACGCGCGGTGTAATCCGAGCCGCCGCCCGCCGGATAGGTAATCACAAAACGCACGGTTTTCGCGGGATAGCCTTGGGCCGTCGCGTTAAACGCCATACAGGCCGCCATCAGCGCAATTGCGCCCTTGCACCAGCATGCGTGTGTATTCGTCATCGTCTGCTCGCTTTCGATAGTGCGGGAAGGTTCAGCAATGGTACGCAATGGTACGTCATGGCACGATATCACGCAGCCCGCGCCCAGTTGGGTGCTGTTCACTTGGGCGCCGCCAAAGAGACCAAATTTCATGGTGCCGATTCTGACATGGATGATTGGCGTGCGTAGCGTGATTGAAATGCGTTCTTTTTCGCCGCGTCCGCGGTTGCGTTGGGGTTACGCGGGTTGGTAATTATTTCAGACTCGATAAAACAGCATCCCTCATCCCAGCCTTTCTCCCGAAGGGAGTAGGGTTTTTCACCCCTCGTCCCGCAGGACAGGAGCCGACAGTGCGGGACGGGTTTTTACGGTAACCGAAGGAACTTGAATACTGACCTTCGTGGTTACGTGAATCGCCTGCAAAAATTCCAGCAACGTCTGCCGCCGCTGCGCGAGATAACGGCCAAACGCCGCGCTACCCATCCACATATTTTCATACAGACTGCTTTGCGCATGCGCCTTCCAGGCCGGGCTTTGATACACGCGTTCGATCATGGCCTCCCAGGTATCCACTGCCGCTTTCGGGACGCCGCCCGGCAAAGCCAATCCGCGTCCGGTGCCAACGTGGATGTTGTAGCCCAATTCGCGCAACGTGGGCACGCCGGGCAAGGCCGCCATGCGTTCACCCGACGATACTGCGAGCACGCGCAACTTTTTTGCATCCACTGCCGCGATGCTCTCGGAGACATTCTCCGTCGAAAATTGCACGTGCCCGCCCATCACTGCGGTCAGCGCTTCGGATCCGCTCTTGAACGTGACGAACCTGAATTTCACGCCGGCTTCGCGTTCGATCAGCCAGCCCAGCATGCGTCCGGAACTGGTAGGCGACGTGATACTCGCGGCGAGTCCGTTCGATTCGCGCTTGGCGGCGTCCATCAAATCCCGCAGCGTGCGATGCGGTGAATCGGCCGCCACGATGATTGCCTGCGGATCCTGCGCCAGCAGCGCAACCGGCGTGAAATCATCCATGTTGATGCCCATGTCGGGCCGCAGCGTCGCCGACAGCAGCGCGCTGCCCACGCCGGTCAGCAGCGCGTGCGGATCGCCGCGCCGGGATTTCATGTAGTGGTACGCCACGCCGCCCGCGCCGCCGGGCTTGTTGATGACCGACACCGGCACGGCAACCAGCTTCTCGCGCGTAAGGATCTCCGCCAATATGCGCGCCACGCGATCCGGCCCGCCGCCCGGCGCCGTATGCACCACCAGCTCCAGCGGCCTCGTCAGCACGCCCTGTGCATGGCTCGCGCCCGCGCTTAACAACGCACCCAGCAACAGAATGCTGCGTGCAGCCGCCGTTCTTGTGTTCATGATTCGTCCTTGCCGACGGCCCGCGCCGCGCGAAATAGCGCCGAGTATAAATCGACACAAACACACGTTCTGAATGTGTAACGGGAAAGCTGAGCGGCGCCGGCTCACAGAATTCTCACCCCACATTAACTACATGTTTTTATTGATTATTTTTGACATCCGCCGCATGAAGCTTTAACAGAAGATTGGCCGCGTTTTTTCTGCTACCCTTGCCGCCTTTCCAAAATTTTATTGCGAGGCAATCATGGCATTACGCCCCCCTGACGAACGCGGCGTTGACGCAAGCATGGACGCGGATAACCTGTATCGCGAAGAGATCATTACCGACCGCAAAGTCGGCACGCTGCGCATGATGACGCCGCTCAAGAGTGACGGCACGCACGACGCCGCGCGCGCCACGTTGTTCATCGGCGAAGCGCAAATCATGACGCAGGCCGGCCCGTTGCCGATCAACTTTGAAATCGAAGCAACTACGCTGGCGGATGCCGTCGCGAAATTCGGCGAGGCCGCGAAAGAAGGCGTGGAGCGCACGGTGCGGGAATTGCAGGAACTGCGCCGTCAGCAGCAATCGTCCATCGTCGTGCCCGGCGCGGGTGGCATGGGTGGAATGGGCGGCATGGGTGGCATGGGCGGCATGGGTGGCGGCAAGTTGCAGTTGCCGTAAGCATCCGCGGGCGGCCCTTGATGAATACGCTTTTGTTTCGCGCGGCGCTTGCCGCGCTGCCCTGCCTGTTATGGGCGCATAACACACCAGCACAGACGCGCGCGGCGGCGGATTACCCCAGCCGCCCCATACGCATCATTGTGCCGTTTGTTGCCGGCGGTCCGATGGATGTGATCGGCCGTCTGGTCGGGCAAAAAATCACCGCGGTGTGGGGACAGAATTTTGTCATCGATAACCGCGCTGGCGCGGGCGGCATCATCGGCACCGAAGCCGTGGCGAAGGCTGCGCCGGATGGCTACACCGTGCTGCACACCTCCAGTTCGCACTCGCAACTGCCCGCCTTCAACAAGCTGCCCTACGACCCGGTGCGTGACTTCGCACCGGTAACCACGGCCACGCGCACCGTGGGTTATGTGCTGGGCGTGCATCCGTCGATCCCGGTCGGGTCGGTGCGCGAGTTACTCGCGCTGGCGAAAAAGAATCCGGCGCGGCTCAACTACGGTAACTCCGGCTATGGTGGCGTGCTGCACGTGGGCATGGAAATGTTCAGCGCCGCCGCCAACATCAAGATGAACACCGTGCAGTACAAAGGCATCGGTCAGCTGGTCACCGATCTGGCGGGCGGTCATATCGATCTGGCGTTACTCACCTCATCAAACGCCGTCGGCATGGCAAAAACGGGCAAGATCAAGGCAATCGGCATCAGCGGCAGTAAACGCTGGAAGCAGTTGCCGGACGTGCCCACCATCGACGAAGCCGGCGTCAAGGGTTTCGAGTACTACGCGTGGTTTGGCTTCTGGTACCCCGCCACGACACCGGTGGAATACGTCAACAAGTTTCACGGCGAACTGACCAAAGCGGTCGCCGCGCCGGATGTGCTCGCGCGATTCGACGAACTCGGCTTCGAGGCGCATATCCTCAAGCCCGACGAATTTGGCAAACTCGTGCAGAGGGATATCGACGTCACGCGCAAACTCGCCGCGCAGCTGGGCGTAAAACCGCAGTGACGTGCGGCGCGGCGCGCGCCACCGTATGAAGATCGGCATAGACCTCGGCGGCACAAAGACTGAAATCGCCGCCTACGATGCGCGCGGCGCCGAGTTGCTGCGCCGACGCGAGCCAACCCCCTCGGGCGACTACGCCGCCACGCTGGCGCTCATTGCCAAGCTGGTTCGCGACGCGGAACAACACATTGGAACCATCGCCACCATCGGCATCGGCACGCCCGGCGCGCTGTCGCCTTCGACAGGGCTGATGCGGAATTCCAACTCTACCTGCCTGAATCAACGCCCCTTCAAGACCGACGTGGAACGCGTGCTGGCACGCGAGGTTCGTCTGGCCAATGACGCGAACTGCTTTGCCTTGTCGGAAGCCACCGACGGCGCGGCGGCCGGTGCAGCCTCGGTATTCGGCGTAATCCTCGGCACCGGCGTAGGCGGCGGCATTGTGATCAACGGCCGCGTGATCGATGGCCCGAATGCCATTGCCGGCGAGTGGGGCCACAACCCGTTGCCATGGCCTGCGGACGATGAGCGCCCCGGCGCGCCATGTTACTGCGGCAAGCACGGCTGCATCGAAACGTTTTTATCGGGACCTGGGCTGGCGCGCGACCATGCCCGGCACACCGGCGCGGCGCTGGGCGCCGAGGCCATTGTTGAACGCAGCGGCAGTGACGAAGCCGCGGCACGAACGTTGCAACGCTACGAAAACCGGCTTGCTCGCGCGCTCGCCAGCGTGATCAACCTGCTCGACCCCAAAGTCATCGTGCTGGGCGGCGGTCTGTCCAACATCGAACGCCTGTATCAAAACATTCCCGCGCTGTGGGGAAAGTGGGTATTCTCCGACACGGTTCGCACCCGCCTCGTGCGCAACGCGCAAGGCGATTCCAGCGGCGTGCGCGGCGCGGCGTGGTTGTGGGCGGATAAATAGAAAATCATGGATACCGAGAAAAAACCCGTAGCGCCCAAAATCCTATCCTGCGGCGTGGTGCCGGTACGTTACGCGGCCGGCGGCTGGCGATTGCTGATACTGCGTGCCTTCAAGAACTGGGATTTCCCCAAGGGCATCGTCAACCCGCATGAAGATCCGCTCGACGCCGCCAAGCGCGAAACCGAAGAGGAAACCGGCATCACCGATCTGGAGTTCGTGTTCGGCGAGGACTTCAAGGAAACCGTGCCTTACGCGAACAACAAAGTCGCGCGTTATTACGTGGCGGAAACACGCACCGCGGAAATCACTCTTCCGGTGTCACCCGAACTCGGCCACCCGGAGCACGACGAATGGCGCTGGGTCACCTGTGACGAAGCCGAAGATTACCTGCCGCCGCGCCTGGCACACGTACTGGCCTGGGTGCGTGACCGGATTGATAACGACACATAGCAACGTTTAGCGACACATAGCGACACCCGGCAGCGGCACTACTCCGCCTTCACACCCGACGCCTTGATCACCCGCGCCCAGCGTTCGTGATCTTTTTTCAGAAACTGCAAATACTCGCCAGGCGTATCGCCGACGGTAATCGCGCCCAGGGCTTTTAGCCGCGCGATGGTCTCGGGCTTGGCGAGCGATTTGCGCAATTCCTCGCTCAACCGGTTAACGATGGCCGCAGGTGTTCCCGCCGGCGCTAGCAATCCCACCCAAGGCGCGGTTTCCTCAAACCCCGGAAAGCCCGATTCCGCCATGGTCGGCACATCGGGAAAATCCGCGTGCCGCTTGGCGGTGCCGATAGCCAGCGCTCTCAGGCGTTTGCTGGCAACGTGATCCGCGATGCCGATGATCGGATAAAACATGAACGTCACTTGCCCGGCCATCACATCGGTGAGCGCAGGGCCGTTGCCGCGAAACGGAATCGTGGTCATTTTGGCGCCACTCAGGTTTTCCAGCAGCGCGCCGGCCAGATGCCCGGAACCGCCGTGTCCGGGCGCGCCATAGGTCAGCGCGCCAGGTTTGGCCTTGGCGGCCGCCAGCAGCTCTTTTAATGAATTGAGTTTGGTCGAGGGGCTGGTCACCACCACCATCGGCAGCACCGCCGCGTTGCTGACCGGGATGAAATCCTTGAACGGGTCGTAGCGCGCCTTGTCTTGCAGCAATATCGAATTCACCAGCAGCGACAACGACGAAAACAACAGCGTGTGTCCGTCGGGCGTCGCGCGCGCCACCAGTTCCGTCGCGATCTGCGCGTTGGCGCCGGTACGATTTTCAACCACGATGGTCTGCCCCAACACGGCCCCCATGTCCTGCCCGGTGATGCGTGCGATCACATCGGTCGGTCCGCCGGCGGCGAAGCCGACCACGAAACGGATCGGGCGGGAGGGATATCCCGCAGCGGGCGATTGCGCCAGCACCGGCGCGCCTGATAACAGAAACAACACAACAGCCGCGCGATGTATGAGATTCATGAATGCTCCGTAAACCATTTATTCGGCACAGGAATCATCGCACCAGACGGCGCGCGCCGCAACGCGCGGCCCCGCCGGCTTGCAAAACATGCCGCAAGCCAGTAGTGTCGAATCACCCCATTCTCTGTCGAAAAAAACATGCGGCACACAATTCTGAATTCGTTAGCGATGGCGATGGCGTTGGTTTCCGCCTTGGCATGTGCGGGCGCCGCGATCGCGCAAACCAAACTCAGCCGCCCCATCCGGCTGATCGTGCCTTACGTGCCCGGCGGCGGGTCGGACACCATTGGCCGCATCCTTGCACCTTATCTCACCGAAGAATTCGGCCAGCAGGTGGTGATCGACAATCGCGGCGGCGCCAACAGCACCATCGGCACGAATCTGATCGCGCGTGCCGCGCCCGACGGCCACACCTTCGGCATGATCGATTCCGCGTTTGTGATCAACCCCGCGGTGCAGGACAAACTGCCGTACGACACCGTAAAGGATTTCACGCCGATGGCGATGGTGCGCGCGGCGCCGCTGGTGTTGCTGGTGCATCCGTCGATGCCGGTACAAACACTCAAGGATTTTATTGCGTATGCCAAAGCGCGACCCGGCAAACTCACCTATGGATCGGCGGGCACCGGCTCGGGCCAGCACATGGCCGGCGCACAGTTTCACAAGGCTGCCGCGCTCGACATCATTCACGTGCCCTACAAAGGCAGCGGACAGGCGATGGCCGATCTGCTGGGCGCGCAAATCGCGCTGATGTACATCACGCAAAGCGTCGCCAACCCGCACATCGCCGGCGGAAAGTTACGCCCGCTGGCGATCAGCGCCGCACGGCGTTCGCGCTTTAATCCGGACATCATTACCTTTGCCGAGGCGGGTTTTCCATCGGTGAATTCCGTCACCATCAACGGCATCATCGCGCCCGCCGGCATGCCGCGCGACGTGGTGCAGCGCGTGAATGCGCTGGTTGTGCGGCTCTTGAAAAGCCGGGAGCTGGAAAAGAAACTGCCCGATCTGGAAACCGATGGCGAGCCGATGTCGGCGGAACAATTCGCGGCGTGGATACGCGCCGAAGTGGAGAAGTGGCAGAAAGTGCTGAAATGAGCTTCGCGATAAGTCTGCAAAAAATTCAAATCAAACGCCCCTCCTGCATCATCCAGTTCGCAACACCCGCCAGCGCACCATCCCCTTCCGGCACGCCGAGCACCTGCAGGCCCAGCGGCAATCCGCCTGACTGCATCAGCGGCAAACTGAACGCGGGCAGACCAAGCCACGAACCGTACACCAAAAACGTGCGGCTGCCGGTGTATTCCAGTCCTTTAATCGCCGGCCCCGATGCTGCAAGCGCGATATAGCCGTCTGCATCGCCCAACGCTTCACGCCACCACCGGCGCATCGCATTGCGCTGATCAAGCAGCCGTTCGTAATCACGCGGCGTCATCTCGTTCGCGCGCTTCACCAGGCCATGCAAACGCTCGCCGATCAATTTTCCATGTTGCGCGATGTAGTCCTCAAACGGCCAACGCAGTTCGTACGCCACGATATCCAGCGCGCCATCCACGTTCGCCATCAGTTCATCTTCGAGCGCCGCAATGCGCGCATCGGTATGACGGCTGGCAATTTCAACACCACTCGCCGCCAGCGCCTCAACCGCGGCTTCAAATTGCGTCTCGGTCTCTTGGTCGATCTCGCTCCAGCCGCGCGTGTAAAGACGTATCAGTTTGCGCGGCTTTTTCGCCGCCGGCACGTCCGCGCCCGCGCCCTCGATAAATCGCCGGCCCGGGCTGCCAATGCCTAGCGATATCTGCGATGCCACGCGCCACACATCACCGAGCGTCGCGCCGATAACGCCCAGGTGATCTGCCGTCGCCGACAAGGGATGCACGCCTCCCATGTGCAGTTGGCCGAGGCTGGGCTTGAAGCCCACCGCGCCGCAGTACGACGCGGGCCGCAGCGTTGACGCCTGCGTTTGCGTGCCCAGCCCCACCGGGGCCATGCCCGCGCCCACCGCCGCCGCCGTGCCACTGGATGATCCGCCCGGCGTGCGCTCGACGTCAAACGGGTTGGTCGTCGGCCCCGAATACCCAATGGCAAATTCCGTGGTCACGGTTTTACCGATGATCACGGCGCCGCCCTTGCGCAATGCCGCCACACAGGCGGCGTCCTGCCCCGACTGCCAGCCTTTGAACACGGGGCTGTTCATTTGCGTGGGCATGTCGGCGGTGGCAATGATGTCCTTGATCGCCACCGGGCAACCGTCTACCGGCGACAACGGGTTGCCTGACTTGTAGCGCTTGCCCGCGGCGTCGGCGGCCTTGCGCGCGGCGTCGACATTCAGTGTGACAAACGCCTTCACTGTTGGGTCGCGCGCGGCGATCACATCGAGACAGCGTTCGAGAAACTTGCGCGGTGTATCGCGGCCCGTGGCGAAATCGGCAACGCTGCGGTGAAACGAAATAATGTTGGGGTTATACCAGCGTTTCATGATTGACTCCTTGATGGATTGCGTGATGCCATCGCATAATTGTCCCGGCGCGCATGACAGCCACACGCATTTTAGCGGAACAGCACGGAACAACAGGAGCAAGCGATGCACACTCACGGCTTATATTCCCTCGCGGCACTGGCGTTCACCGGCGCTGCGCTCCCCATCGTCGCGCTTGCGCAAGCCTATCCAACCAAGGCGATACGCCTTATCGTTCCGTTTCCGCCCGGCGGCAGTACCGATCTGATGGGACGCGTACTCGGTGCGAAATTCGGCGAAACTTTCGGCCAGCAGGTTATTGTTGAAAACCGTCCCGGTGCCAGCGGCATGATCGGCAACGAACTCGTCGCGCGTGCAGCGCCCGACGGTTACATCCTGACCATGGGCACAATCGGCGCGATGTCAGTGAATGTATCGCTGTTCAAATCGATACCCTACGATTCCACACGCGACTTTGCCCCCATCACCCTCACCGGCAGTGTCGAAAATCTGCTGGTAGTGCATCCGTCGGTGCCGGCACATAACGTAAGAGAACTGATTGCACTTGCCGCGAGTAAACCCGGCATGCTGATCTTCGCTTCCAGCGGCACCGGCAATGCGCCACATCTCGCGGGCGAACTGTTCAATCAACTGGCGAAGGTGAAGATGGTGCATCTGCCGTACAAAGGCGGCGGACCGGCGATGATTGACCTGGTGGCAGGGCAGGTGTCGCTGTCGTTCGCCAGCATGCCGTCGTCGCTGCCATTCGCCAAAAGCGGCAAGCTGCGTGCGATTGCGGTAGGCGGCGCGAAGCGTTCTCCCGCGGCGCCGGAAATTCCCACCGTCGCGGAAAATGGCTTGCCGGGTTTTGATGTCACCGATTGGCAGGGTCTGCTCGCGCCGGCGAAAACACCCGCCGCCGTGGTGGACCGGCTTAACCGCGAAACCATCCGAATCCTCGGCGAACGCGACGTGAAAGAACGTCTCGCCGCTGCAGGCCTGCAGGTGGTGACCAACACGCCCACGCAATTCGCCGATTTTATACGCGCCGAAATCGACAAATGGGGAAAAGTCATCCGTTCGGCTGGCATCAAGCCGGAGTAACCGCAGCGATAAGAGCGGCCATTGATTTTTAAACGATCGCTACAACGCCGCCACAATCGCATCTCCCATCTGGCTGGTGCTGGCCGTGCCGCCCAGATCACCCGTGACGTGTTTCGCTTCGGCGATCACTTTTTCAACGGCCGCATCGATCAGCGCGGCGGCCTCAACCGCCTTGGGTTCGCCGTGTTTGCGGCCCAGCCACTCCAGCAGCATCTTGCCTGACATCACCATCGCAAACGGATTGGCGATGCCCTTGCCCGCGATATCGGGCGCGGAGCCGTGCGTGGCCTGCGCCATCGCCTGACGCTCGCCCACGCACAAGCCCGGCGCGAGGCCCAAGCCGCCGACCAACGCCGCGCCTTCGTCCGTCAAGATGTCACCGAACAGGTTGGTGGTCACCACCACATCGAAGTGTTGCGGCTTTAACGCAAGCTTCAATGCAAAGCTGTCCACCAGCACATCCTCGATGGTGCAATCCGGAAAATCCTTCGCCACCTTGTGACACTCTTCAGCGAACATGCCGCACACCAGCTTGTAGGTGGGCGCCTTATGCACCGTGGTGACCTTTTTGCGCGGCCGCGTGCGCGCGATCTCGAACGCCGCGCGCGCCACGCGATTCGCGCCCTTGCGCGTGACGACGCGCATGCCGATCGATATCTCGTCATTGGGCCGGAATTCCCCGTTGCCCGCCACCACCACGCCGCTATTCTGCAAGCCTTCAGTAACTTCGCGCAGAAACACGATGTCCACGCCCTTGTGCAGCGATTCGATATTGCCGTACGATTTCACCGGCTTCACGCTGGCAAACAAATCAAAGCGCTTGCGGAAGTCCGGCTTCGCCCACGTGGGGTCGTTGCGCGGGTAAAGGCTGTGTCCAATCGGACCCATCAGCCAGCCATCGAGCGTGGCGACTTCATCCACCGTGCTCCGCGGCATGGTATGGCCGCAGGCTTCGTGCGACTTGCGCCCGATCGGCAGCGGCCGCCATTCGAGCTGCAAACCCGTTTTGGCCGTGGCCGCCTTCATTACCTTCACCGCCTCTGGCACGACTTCCAGCCCGATATCATCGCCCGGCAAAATTCCGACTTTCAGCATGATCTCCTCCGTTGCCGGAGTTTAGGGCAGAAATTCCGCGCAATCCATCATCGGCGCGCGCCGCCGTTTGCATGCGCTTGAACGCGGGCGTAGCATGCATCATTCCCATTCAAGGAGTTTCCCATGAGCGCCACGCTGTTTCACTTTTCATTTGCCGTCAACGATCTCGACAAGGCCCGCCGGTTTTACGGCGAGATTCTGCAATGCCCCGAGGGCCGCAAACTCAAGGGCCGAGCGGATTTTAATTTTTTCGGCCACCACATCGTCGCGCATCTCGCGCCCGAGGATGTCGTCGGCGACAAGGGCCGCAAAATCGGCGGCGCACTGTCCACGCCGCTGCGCCACTTCGGGGCCGTAATGACCTTGGAGGATTTCCAGAAAACCGCGAAGCGCGCCGAGCAAATGGGCGCGGAGTGGATCAACAAACCCAGCGTTACGCAAAAAGGCACAGTACGCGAACAAATGCTGATGACGCTCTCGGACGGCTGCGGCAACGCCATCGAGTTCAAGGGACTCACCGATATCACCAATGTGTATGCGGTGAAAGAAAACGAGGCGGCGACGGCGTAGGCTCTACTTACCGCTTGCGGTCAGCGCCTGCGCAATCGACTTCGCGTTACTTACCGACTCCACATTCAAAATCATGTCGATGACCGATGACGCCCGTTCCGGCGTCATCACGTAACATGTGTTATCCCGGAACTTGCGCAGCACGTCGGCCTCCGGCGCGCGATCTTCCGGCAGTATGTTCTTGCGCCGCCGCAGTTCGCGCCCGTCGCGCATACGCACAATCACTTCGCCGGAACGATATTTCGGGAAACCGGAATTGGGATCAATCTCGTAGTTAACTTTCTGCGCAAGCTTGAGCAGCGCCGGGTCGGTATAGGCCGCCTCCTCGGTTTCTTCCAGGCCAAAGCGGCCTCGAATCAAACAACAGGCTACCGCGTACGGCAGACTGAACGACGCCGCGTAGCTGTTATGCGGTTTGTGTTTGGCCGCCAGCGGCTCGCACACCAGGGCCACCGCCGTTTCGGCGATCAGCGTATTGATACTTTCAATGGCATCGATGTCGATGGCTTCCTGCGCGCGCAATTCAAGCGCGGCATTCATGAACGCGTGCGACTGGTAACACGCGGGAAACAGTTTCACCGAGATACGCAGCAGCTCCCAATGGACGCCCAGATCGCGCGTGATGAACGGCAAGTCCGCTTCGGCGGCCAACGTACCACTGGCGCCGAGAAAACACGGATACAAACCGTAGCGCCCTTCGTACACCTCGAATGGCCCGGTGAAATCATTTTTCGCCATCGCCACTGCGTTGATCGCACCCGCTCCGGCAATGCCGGCGTGCAGCCGTTTCGCCCACGTGCCTTCCTGCGTGGGCTGCATGTTGCCGGACACCCACGACAGAGCAATACCTTGCGCCATCACCAGTTGCGCGTGCGTGAGTTGCGACAAGCGCCCCGCCGCCAGTGTGCTGGCAAATATGCCGAGCAGGCTGGTCGGATGAAAACCGCCCTTGAGAAACGCACCTTTGCTGGCATTGCCCAAACGCGTGCCGGCCTCCATGCCCAGTGCGTACGCCGCAAGAAAATCCGCGCCACTGGTGTTGCGTTGCGCCGCGAGCGCGAGCGCCGTGGGAAAACAACTCGCGCCCAGATGGGTGGCGCCCGGCAGATAGGTGTCGTCGTAATCGAGGCCGTGGATCAGCGTGCCGTTCATCATCACCGCGTCGCGCAGCGCGAGTCGCGTGCCGCAGCCGATGACGCAGGCGTCGCCTTCGCCAAACCCTTGGAGCGCCGCCAACGCGCGTTGCGCAAAGTCGTAACGGCTGGACGCATACGCGTTGCCGATGGCGTCGAGCATCAGCAGCTTGCACCAGTGTTGCACTTCCGCCGGGATGCGGTCGAGCCTGGCGGCGAGTACAAACTCGGCAAGTTGATCGGAAATGAGGCGCGGTTTGGTCATGCTCACGTCGCAGCAAGTTCCGTCATTAATGGTTTCACGCTCACCGCCGTCGCCAAGCCATTCAGCAGGCCCGCAAGCCGCGTGCGTTTTTCAACGCCAAAGCGATAATCAACCAAGTGATTGAATTTATTCACTAATTCATCTTTACTCATAGGCGTGTGTTGCACGTTTTCGGTGACCACCGCACCGGCCTTGGTCTTGATGGTCACGACGGCGCGCCGGCCCGCCTCAAGGTCCGTCCAGTCATCGCGCCCGACGAAACGCACGCGCTCCTGCATCGCCAGTGCCGCCGCATCCATCGCGCCCTTCGGATCATGCAACTGATAAAAATCCAGTTTGCCGTGCGCCGCCGCGATGGCGCACACCGTCAGCGCGGAAATCGACGCGTGCCGCGTAGTGGGGATGCGTTTCAAGCCACGCTGCGGAATCTGCACTTCGATTTCGGCAATGTCGTCGCCCCGCAGCGAATGTTTGGCGAGCAAGCTGAACACGCCCTGCAAGTACGTCTGATTCGGACTGCCCACCGGATAACGTTTGTGCATGACATCGGTGATGGCATAGTAACTGCCCAGATCCTTCAAAAGATCGGCGCCCGCGTCCGGCGCGCTCAAATACGCATCGAAAAAACTGTGCGAACCGTCGAGAATATCCAGCGGCGCGTAGCAGCCTTCCTGCGCCAACAGCGCGGCGGTGACACCGTTGCGATTGGCCGCGCCCACCTGAAACGTTTTACCCATGTGCGCCGGGTCTTTGGTCATGTTGTCGGGGCCAGCCGCCTGATACGCCGCCAGGCATAGCGCCACCTGCATTTGTTCGGGCGTCAATTTCAGCAACACGCCTGCCGCCACGGCGGAACTTAGGGTGCCCACCACCGCCGTCGGATAAAAGCGCCGCGCCACATAATCGCGCTCGCGATAAAAAATCGTCATCATGCGCCCGCCCGCTTCGTAGCCCAGCGCCACCGCGCGCAGCACCGCTTCGCCGCTGGCACCCAGCCATTGCCCGACCGTCAGCGCAGTCGGCACCGGGCCGGAGGCCACGTGTCCGCCCACCGACTTCAGATGCACCGGATCGGATTCATTGCCATGCGACATGCCGCCATTGGCCATCGCGGCATTCACCACACTGGTGAGCCCTGCGTGACCGATCATGGTGCATTCCGCCGCGCCGCCCATGCGGTTCAAAAATTTCACGATGGATTTCACTTCCGGCAGTTGCGAACACGCGATCATCGCGCCGACGGAATCGAACACTACATCCACGGATTTTTGCTGCACGGCAGGCGGCAGGTCTTGCCAGCGTTGGGTGCAGAGCCACTGGGCGAGGGATTCGGTGATGGTCATGTTCATACCTTCAGAGGATTTTGTCTTTCATAGCCACACGTTACACACCAACACTGTCATTCCCGCGTAGGCGGGAACGACGGGGAAAAATTGACTTGCTTCGCACGAACATCATCATGAATCGTTACTTAAACCGCACCACCCGCGTCACCGGATGATAACTAAACGACGCCGGCACGAATTGCGAGTGTATGCCCGCACCGCCCGCCACCACGATGCTCACGTGCGACGCGTCATCCGCGACGCCGATGTGATCCGCATTGGGATAGAACTCAAACCAGCGCGAGCGCCGGTGATGCAGTCCGCGCACCGTGCGCGCGGCAAAACGTGACAGCGGAATGCGTGCGCGCTCGAAAATCGCGTTGCGTATCGCGGGCTTGTCAAAACCGTCTCGCGCCAGCACGCCCGCGTGCTCCGGGCCGATCACCAACAATGGCCCGGTCGGAAAAATCACGTTGTTATGGCCCAGCGCCGTCAAGCCGCCGATGAAGTGGTCGAGTATTTCCGCCCCCGTCTCGCAGCCATAGGTAAAAAGATTGTGCCCCGGTGAGGCGCCGATCACGGTCACCGTGCTGTCGGTCGCGGCATAGCCCTGTTCAACATGAAACGGCGGCCACGGACTGTCCGCTTCGTTCTCGGCAATGCAAAACGTGTACTTGCCGCTTTGCCCCTGCGTGGCCATGTCGGTTTCGCCCGGCAAGTCGCCGCCGAGATTGCGCAAAACGAGTTGCAGCGCGCGGCCCACGCTGGCGTTAGCACGGTTGCCCGGGCCGAACACATTGCCCGCCGCGTTGAAACCCAGGCGTTTGATCGCCGGGCCGTTGATGATGATCAGCGGCGTGGTGTTATTGGTCGCGGTCTGGATGCCATAAAGACGGCAGTTTTCGTCGAGCACCGCCTCCACCGCCGCCAACACCACCGGAAAATATTCCGCCTTGCAGCCCGCCATCACCGCGTTAATCGCGATTTTTTCCAGCGTCACCACGCGCATGCGCGGCGGGATCGGCCCCAGTGTCTCATTACGGTCACGCGCGGTGTGCGCCAGCATGGCATCCACCGCCGCGCGCGTGGGCGGTGTGATGGGCAGGCCATCCGTCCAGCCCTGCGCGAAAAAATATTCCTCCAGCGCGACCGGGTCGGTATTCAACTCAAGCACATCCGGCAAACGCGCCGCCGCTTCGATCGCGGTTGCGGCCTGGCGCGCCGTCAACGCCGCCGCGAGGTTACTGATCGCCGCTTCCGCGCGCTCGGTCACCGCCTGATGCGACGCCGAATGCATGGGATGCGGAATCTCCACCACCGGCAGATCGTCCATGCCGCGCCCCGCCGCCTGACTGCGTGCCGCACCCGCGAAGGCGGTACTGCACACTGTCACTGTCGGCACACCCATCTGCTCCAGCTTCACCCCGTCAGACACGCTGACGGAACAGGACGTCCCTCAGTCGCCAAAGCCTTGTATCACCGCGTCGTAGTCGCCGAGCAACTTGAGATCATCGGCGCTGAGGTCGTCCTTCGGCGCGAGTTTACGCACTGTGTTGCCGGTCACCGCACCGTACTTTTCACCGAGCAGCGCCTTCACGCGGCCCAGAAAAATATCAGCATTGACCTTGCTGTTATCGACAAATGCAATGCGCGCGTTGCGCAGCGCGGCAAGTTGCGGCGCGAGGGGGATGCGCGGCGTGTCGTCGTGAATTATGGGATTGAGTATGCGTATCGTGGACATGCGGCGCTCCGGAGTTAATGGAGGATTGTCGCACTCCGACGTAGCGTATTCAATAAATCACACGCCGGTTGAGGGTAGGTTGGCGCTGAGCTTGCGAAGCCCAACAACGCGATCATTGTAATTGCCATCGCCGTTGCTTATTCAACGATGTTTGTGTTGGGCTTCGCAAGCTCAGCACCAACCTACAACATCTACTTCGCCAACCCCAAGCCCCGCAGCGCCGCCGTCAACTCGACAAACTGCGCCTCCATCAGCTTGCGTGTATCCGCGCCATTGAGATAGGTGTTGGCGAAATGATTCGCCGCCACATCTTTTCTCCAGTCGTCCTGCTGCACGAGTTTGGCGAACACGCCATCCCAGTATTGCACTTGCGCCGCCGTCATGCCTTGCGGGCCAACCACGCTGCGCCAGTTGGATGAGACCACCTTCACGCCCTGCTCGTGCCACGTGGGCACAGTGGCGAGCGCGCCGGGCTGACGCTCGCCCGCCGCCACCGCCAGCATGCGCAGCTTGCCGCTTTGCACGTGCGGGATCACCGCCGCGCCCGGCGACACCATCACATCGACGTGGCCGCCCATTACGGTGGAGGCTACCTCGCTCGATGAATTAAACACCGCCACGCGTAGTTTTTTCACGTCGGCACCCGTATTGCCCAGGGCGCCGGCCAATTGCGCTATGGCAATGTGGTTGTGATTGCCCAACGCGTTGGCAAGCGCGAAGCTCACGCTGGCTGAATCTTTTTGCAGACGCGCGACGAGGTCTTTGCCGGTTTTCAGCGGCGAATCGGCGGGCACGGCAAAGGTGACGTATTCGGTGCCGATCTGCGCCAGCGGCGTGAGATGCGTATGGTTGATCGTAGTTTTGCCGAGGATGTGATTGGTGAGCAGCGTGGGCGACACCACCAGCAATGAATGCCCGCTGCCCGCGTTCTGCACCATGTACGTTGCCGCCACCACGCCGCCACCGCCGGGTTTGTTAATCACGCTGGCCGGGCGGTCGATGAGTTTCTTTTCCGTCAGCAGACGTTGCAGCAGACGCGCGGTGGAGTCGCTGCCGCCGCCGGGGGCGGTGCCTACGATGAGTTCAATGGGGCGGTCGGGACGCCATTCCGGGCCTTGGGCGGCTTGGGTTGCACCCGCGAAAGACAACGCTGCAGCAAGCGACGTTTTTGCAAAGCCCGCGAGCGCAACTTCCCAACCACGTCGTTCCCGCGCAGGCGGGAACCCATAAGCCGTCTCAAGTGGCAATGTGTTATGGGTTCCCGCCTGCGCGGGAACGACGAAAGGAAAAACTTTTCGAAAATTGAAATTATGTAGCATAGACCACTCCACGCCTTACAACACCAACATCCCCATAAACTCATGCACCGGCGTCGCCTCCAGCCGCGCGCCATCATCACACAATGCCAGTATCTGTTTCACGCGTTTAGCCGAATAGCGCCGCGCCAGACTGCGCTCGAACTTGCCACGCAGCGCCGCGCCCGCGTCCTTCAATCGGCGCGGATGGCCAAACGGGAACTCCACCACCACCTTCGGCGTGCGTGATCCATCCTTGAACGTGGTCTGTATCGCGTTGGCACTGGAGCGTTTTTTCGGATCGGTGAATTCACGCGTGAAACGTTTGTCCTCGGTCACGGTCATTTTCGCGCGCAGCGCATCGATGCGCGGGTCGGCGGCGAAGGCGTCTTCGAAATCGGAGGCATCGAGTTTGCCGTGGATCAGCCCCACCGCAACGATGTATTGCACGCTGTGGTCACGATCCGCCGGGTTATGCAGCGGCCCGGTTTTATCCATGATGCCCATTAGAGCGCGCTGGCTGAAAATATCAATGCGTTGAATGTCGGCAAGCCTGTCTTTCACGTGGTCATGCAGACGAAACGCACACTCCACCGCCGATTGTCCATGCATACCCGCCGCGACAAACTTGAACATCGAATTCTGGATCACGTAGTCGCCATACTTGCGCTGAAACGTAAACGGCTTGCCGCCGCTGTGGCAATCATAGAAGCCCCATTTTTTCGCCGTGAGCACCGTCGGGTATCCTTGCTCGCCCGCCATCGCCATGCGCGCGAGCCGCACGCCTTCGGATGCCGCATTTCCCGCTGCCCAGCTTTTGCGCCAGCCCGCATTCGGCGCCTGCCGATACACACGCAGGCTTGCGTCGATCCACGCATTCGACACGGCGTTGACGATTTCATCGCGCGTGCCGCCCATCAGTTGCGTCACCACCGCCGCCGTCGCCACGCGCGACAGCAGCGTGTGATCCACGCCCATCGCGTTGAAATCATTCTCGATGGCGAGGCAGCCCTGAATTTCGTAGGTCTTGACCAGTGCCTCAAGCACATCACGCATCAGCAAAGGTTTATCACGCCGGGCGGCGCGCTCGCGGCTCAACGCGTCCGCGGCGGCCAGAATGCCGCCCAGGTTGTCCGAGGGATGACTGCCCTGCGCCGCGGTAAAGGTGTCGTTAAAATCCAGCCAACGGATCATCGTGCCCAGATCAAACGCCGCCTTCACGGGGTCGAGTACAAACGCCGTGCCCGGCACGCGCGCGCCCAGCGGCACGGTCGTACCCTTGACCACCGGGCCGAGCAATTTGGTGCAATCCGGGTAATCCAGCGCGTCCAGCGCACAGGCCAGTGTGTCGGTCATGCGCAGGCGGGCGATGTCGAGTACCTTGCGATTCCTGGCGCGATAGCCGAGTACGTAATCCGCGATATCAGTGAGTTCGCGATCGGGGCCGGAACGTATATTGGATTTAACTTCGGTGGACATGGGCGAAACCTCGCTGGACAAGAGTGCCGCCATGCTAAAGCGCATTGCGTTGCGTATCAATCGATTCGTCCATAGTCGGAACTTCGCATCGATCCCAACGCTGTGCGCTGCTACACTGCGAAAATTTCACCACTTCATCGAACAAGCGAGGATCAAGCATGCTGCTCGGCAAAGGCGTCATGATTAACTGGACCAACGCAGCGCCCGAGGATCGCGAGCGCTACGACGCGTGGCAGTCTCACGAACACACGCCGGGGCGTCTGGCGATACCCGGCTTTCTGCGCGGCCGGCGTTACATTGCTGTGTCGCCGGAGACGGCGAACCGGCAGTTTTTGACGCTCTACGAAGTAAAAACCCTTGAGGTGCTGACCAGCGACGCCTACCTGGCCAAGGCCAACAATCCCAGCCCGCTCACACGCGCCACCACGCCGGTGGTGCGCGACAGCGTGCGCGGCCTTGCGCGCGTGCTCGCGTCACACGGCCCGGGCGTGGGCGGCTGCGCGCTGACGCTGCGTCTCGATCCGCGCGCGGGCAGCGAAAATACACTTGAAACCTATCTCACGCGCGACGTGCTGCCCGTGACCGCGCAACGCGCCGACATCTGCGGCGCGCACTGGATCGTCGCCGATCAAGACGCGAGCGGGATGAAGCCGGTGGAACGCCAGGGCCGCGCGGTGACCATCCCCAACTGGATCGTGATGATCGAAGGCATGACCCCGCAAGCGGTCACCAAGGCAGGCGACGCGCTGCTCACCGACGCGCAACTCATCGCCAACGGCGCCGCACCGGGAATCACGCGCGATGTTTATACGCTGCAATATCTGCACGCTGCCCAAGGTGTTGTCGGGTGAGCACCGCGACGGCACCATAACCACATGTTTTTATTGACTTATTTCCGTAACTGCTCACTTCTATCGAGTGTAGACATCGCCTCCATCGCCAGCGAAAACGGCATGCTGTCGTCAAGCAATTTGCGCAGCGGCTGCGTGAGCACGGCGCGCGTATAGCGCAACAACATGTCGGATTTTTTCGAGAGCTGGCGCGCGAGTTCCCATGCGCGCGGCAACAATTGTTCGCGCGGCATCAACTCCGCCACGAGCCCCATGTCTTTGGCCTCCTTCGCGCTCAACACCTGCCCGGTGAGCATCAGATAACGCGCGCGGTTCAGGCCCATCAACATCGTATACACCACGTTGATGCCGTCGCCGGGCACGATGCCGCCATTCTGAAAATGGGCGGTGTCTTCAAACGTGGCGTCGTCCGCCGCAAGCACGATGTCGCACATCAACGCGAGATCGGCGTGACGTTTCGCCGGGCCGTTGACCACCGCGATCATCGGCACTTCGATGTTCAGATGCGCGCTCACCATGCGCCGCGCGTTGACGAACACATGATGAATGCCGCCCGGCGTCAGCTTCGCGCCATGGAAAAACGGCGCGTCCGGATCGAGTCGCGGCCCGCTGAATTCAGCGCCCGTGCCGGTAAGGATCACAATACGGTTTTCACGATCAGCGCCAATGTCGGCAAACGCCTGCGCGAACTCCACCTGCGCGTCGAGGTTCCAGCGCAGCGGGCCGCCGTCGGTGTGCAACGCCACTTGCAGCACGCCTTCCTCGCGCGTGAGTTTCATGAAGCGATAGTTGTGGGCGTAGGTTTCGAACGCGGCCATGGAAGTCTCCGGGGTTTGATCGGGCAGCCGTGAATTCTACTGCTACACTGATGTTTTTCGATTTCACCGTTTCCACAATCAGGGAGCCATCATGACCACCGAACTACACGAACGCGGCCTTGCCCGCCGCAAAGAAGTGCTGGGCGCCGCACAAGTCGAACAAACCTACAAGAACGTCGATAAATTCACCGCGCCGTTTCAGGAAGTGGTCAACGAATACGTGTGGGGTGCGGTGTGGTCGCGGCCCGGTCTGGAAACACGCACACGCTGCCTGCTGACCATCGGCATGTTGACCGCGCTGAATCGCCCGAACGAAGTCAAAACCCATATGCGCGCCGCGCTCGACAACGGCGTTACGCGCGAGGAAATCATGGAGACTTTGCTGCACGCAAACGTGTATTGCGGCGCCCCGGCGGCCGTGGAAGCGTTTCGCTGCATGCGTGAGGTGTTTGCGGCGATTGACGCGGCAGCCGCGAAATAGGGAGCACGCCATGAATGAATCCTTGCTCGATCCCGAAACCCGCGCGCGCGGCCAGCAGGTGCGCCGCGAAGTGCTCGGCCCCTCGCATGTGCAGGCGTCGTACGATGTCGATGCGTTGTCGTTGCCCAAAACACAGATGGCCGAATACGTGTGGAGCAAAATCTGGGCGCGGCCTGGCCTGTCGCGCAAAAGCCGCAGCATCGCCAACCTCGCAATGCTCACCGCGTTGAACCGCCCGCATGAACTGAAACTGCACATCAAGGCCGCCATCAACAACGGCCTCACGCAGGACGAAATTGGCGAGGTATTATTGCAAACTGCCGTCTACTGCGGCGTTGCGGCGGCCGAAGACAGCTTTCGCATTGCTCGCGAAGCCTTCAATGAAATGAACCAACAATAAGGAAGCTCATGACCACCCCGCTCAAACTCTATTCCGGTAACGGTCTGTCGTCGTCATTGCGCGTGCTGCTGCCCGCATTTGAACGCGAGCACGACTGCAAAGTCGATGTGTTGTATGAACCCGCGCAAATCCTGCTGCGCGAAATCACCGCCGGCAGAACCGCCGATCTCGGCATACTCGGCGGCGGCGTGATGGATCAGGTGATCAAACAGGGCTACATCATCCCCGGCAGCGTGCGCCCGCTCACCAGCAACGGCATCGGCGTGGGTGTATTGAAGGGCGCGCCCCGGCCCGACATCTCCAGCGTGGAGGCATTCAAGCGCGCACTGCTCAACGCGCGCTGCGTCGCCTACACCACCGAGGGCGCGAGCGGCATTTACTTTGCCGGCCTCATCGACAAACTCGGCATCGGCAATGAAATTCGCGCCAAGGCCAAGACCCGTGCCGGCGGCCTGATCGCCGAATTCGTGGTCAGCGGCGAAGCCGATCTCGCCGTGCAGCAGATCCCCGAAATCATGGCGGTCGCCGGCGTGGATTACGTCGGCCCGCTGCCGGCCGAAGTGCAAAGTCTCTCGGTCAACCGCGCCGGCGTGTTCACCAACAGCAAAGTGCCGCAACTCGCCGAAGCGCTGCGCGACTATTTGCGCACGCCGGCGGCAGCCGAGGTGTTTAAGGCGCGGGGGCTGGATCCGCAGGCTTGAGCGAGTTACATAATGCGAATTGGATGATGGCGCCCCAAAACAACCTCAATCAAACCGCATCTTCGATTCCTTAACCACCCGCGTCCATTTCGCAATCTCCGCGCGCAGGAACGAAACAAATTCCTCCTGCGTGCTCATCACCAATTCATTTCCCGCGCGTTCGAGCCGCTCCTTGGCATCCTCACTGTTCAACGCGCGCGACGATTCGCTGTGCAGCCGCCGCACCAACTCCACGGGCATCGCGGGTGGGCCGTAAAAACCGTACCAGCCGATGGCGCTGTATCCCGGCACGCCCGACTCCGCGATGGTGGGCACGTCGGGCAACGGCGCAAACCGTTTGATGCCCGTTACCGCGATAGCGCGCACCTTGCCGCTCTTCGCGGGCTCGGCCAACGCAATCGTGCTGCCGAATGAAAAATCCACTTCGCCGCTCATCACGCCGATCGCGGCGGGTGCCGCCCCCCTGAACGGCACATGTGTCCAGCTTGCACCGGACATCACCTGAAACAACTCGCCCGCCAGATGCGGCCCGCCGCCGGTGCCGGACGAGCCGTAGGTCAATTTGCCGGGCTGCGCCTTCGCACGGGCGACGATCTCGCGCGCAGATCGTGTCGGCACGGACGGATGACTCACCAGTAAAAACTGCACGCTGGCCAGTTGCGACAAGTGCGTGAAATCCTTCAAAGGATCGTACGGCAGCTTGGGACGAACCGCCGGGTTAATGGCGAATTCCAGCGCGGAAGCCATCAGGGTGTAGCCATCGGGCACCGCGCGTGTGACGAGCTCACTGGCCACCACGCCGGTGCCGCCGGGCCGGTTTTCAACCAGCACCGAGACGCCCAGTTGCTCGGTCAGTTTCTGTGCCAGCGTTCGCGCCACGATATCCACGCCGCCGCCGGGTGCATACGGCACCAGCATGCGCACGGGGCGAGTGGGCCAAGCCTGTGCCGTGCCTGTTGCAGACGTTTGCGCGTGCGCCGCCGAAATGGCAAAGCAAGCGGCAAGCACACCGATTCGTTTTTTCATGTACGCTCCTTGTGCCGAGGCTGACATAACCGCACGCGTCTCGTGCGTTTTTTGACGACACAGTGTGATGCACCCACGCCATCCGCACAACCAAAAATAATTATTTAAAAACAATTACTTACGTATAAACCTCCATGCCGAACCGTAAGCGGGCATGACGCGGTGTAGCATGCGCATTCGACGAAATTGGATTCGCTACCCCCATCGGATCAAGGACAATCATGAATTTTGGTTTTGTGCTGGCGGCGGTCACCGCTTCGTGCTGCGTCGCTTACGCAGCGCCCGCGCTGTCGCAAAATTATCCCAGCCGCCCGGTGCGCGTGCTGGTGGGCCTGGCGCCCGGCGGCGGCACCGACTCGGTGGCACGCCTCATCACGCAAAAGCTCGCGGATACGCTGGGACAATCATTCGTGGTGGATAACCGGCCCGGCGCCAGCGGCAACGTGGCGGGCGAGATGGCCGCGCGCGCTGCGCCCGATGGACACACGCTGATCGTCGTGACGCCCACCTACGTGATCAATCCCAGCCTCTATCGCAACGTGCTGTATGACGCGATCCGCGATTTTGCCGGCGTCGCGCAAATCGTCGATGCGCAATACTATCTGTCGGTGGCCAACAATGTGCCCGCCGCATCCGTCAAGGAGTTGATCGCGCTGGCGAAGACGCGCAACCCGCGGCTGTCGTACGCGTCATCGGGGATCGGCAGTTCCAACCATCTGTCGGGCGAGTTGCTGAAAACCATGGCGGGCATCGAGATGACGCACGTGCCCTACAAGGGCGGTGCGCCCGCGTTGAGCGCGCTGATTGCCGGCGAAATACAGGTTTCGTTCACCAGCGGCGTGATCGTCCCGCACTCCAGGGCCGGACGCGTGAAAACCATAGCCGTCACCGGCGCGAAGCGCACGCCACTTGCGCCGGAAATCCCCACCATCAACGAAGCGGGCGTACCGGGTTATGAGGTGGTCGGCTGGTACGGCATGGCGGCGCCCATCAAAACACCGCGCGCCATCGTCGAGCGATTGAACAGCGTTATCAACAAGGCGCTGCCGGAGTTGCGTGACCGTTACGCGGCGTTGGGTATGGATCTCGCGGGCGGATCGCCCGCCGAGTTTGATGCGCTACTGCGGACCGAGCGCGATAAGTGGGCGAAGGTGGTTAAGCTTTCCGGGGCGAAGGTGGAGTGAGCGAACAACGCATAGTGCAATTTCGCGAATACCGCGGTAACAAGATACCCTGTCGTTCCCGCGCAGGCGGGAACCCATGACACACGTACCACTTGAGACGCCTTATGGATTCCCGCCTGCGCGGGAATGACGGATGTGAGTCTTTCTGGATAAGGATACAACAATGAATTTAAAGCCCCGTTTGCTTTGCACGCTGATTGCAGCGCCGCTGCTTGCGTTTACGTTTGTCGCGTCCGCCCAATCCTGGCCCGCGCGCACCGTGCGCATCATCTCCCCGTTCGCGCCCGGCGGCGGCTCCGACACCGTGGCGCGCTTTCTCACGGCAAAATTGCCGGAGCAGATCGGCGGCACGTGGGTGGTCGAAAACCGCCCCAGCAGCGGCGGACTGCTGGGCGCCGAATTGGCGTCCAAGGCCATGCCCGACGGTTACACGCTGTTCGTCAGTTCGCCGGAATTCGCCATCAATCCGAGCATGCGCGCGAAGATGCCGTATGACACGTTTCGCGATTTCGCGTTTATCTCGCAACTTGCGAGCGGGCAATTCATGATTGCATGTCATCCCAGCGTGCCGGTGAAAAACGCCAAGGAACTGGTGGCGCTCGCCAAGGCGCGTCCCGGCCAATTGACCTACGGCACCTCGGGCACCGGCGGCATCAATCATCTGGCCGGAGAACTGTTGCAATCGATGACCGGCGCACGCTGGATGCACATCCCGTTCAAGGGCGCGGGCCCGGCGATCATCGCGGCCATCGGCGGCGAAACGGAATTCGCCGTCGCCAGCACCATCGGCCTGGTGGCGCACGTGAAATCCGGCAAGCTGCGCGGCGTGGCGGTGACCGGCCAGCGGCGCTTCGAGGAACTGCCGCATGTCATGACCGTCGCCGAGGCGGCCATTCCCGGCTACAGCGTCACCGGCTGGTACGGTTTTTACGCGCCCGCCGGCACACCCGCCGACATCGTGCGCAAGCTGTATGAAGAATCGCGCCGCGCGTTCGCCAGCCCCGACATCAAGGACAAGCTGGTGAAGGCTGGCAACGAACCCGTGGGCTCCTCGCCGGCGGAATTCGCCGCGTTCGTGCGTGCGGAATACGACAAATGGGCCAAGGTGATCAAGCAGGCGAATCTGAAAATCGATTAGCCGATCCGCGCCGCCCGCGCGCGCCTCTGGCACTCAAACCGCCTTGGCCCGGCCGATGGGAATAACACCCCGGTGTATCAGCAGCGCCAGGATCGAAGCCGTCATCGCGATCGCACACACCGCCAGCCAGCCGAAATGCGCGAACGCGGTGCTGGTGAGAAACGCCCCCACCGCGTTGCCGCACCACACATGCATACCGAAAATGGTATTGGCGCGCGCGCGTGAATCCGGCACCGCCGCATTAACCAGCGTTTGATTCGCCACCATCGAGGTGCGCAATCCACAATCGAGCAAAATCGCGCCCAGCACCACAAACACAATCGAGGTGGCCGCCAGACCGAACGCAAACCACGCCGCGATCATGATGCACACGCCGGTGGTCACCACCGGCACCGCGCCGGAGCGATCCATCCATTTTCCGGCCGGACGCGCCACCAGTATGCCCGCCGCGCCTGGAATGCCGATCAGGCCTGCCTGCGATGGCCCGACGTGATGCAGCACAGCCATCATCGGCGCGACCACGGCCCAGAATCCGCCGTAACAAATGCCCAGCAGAAAGTGTATCGCCACCGCGCGCCGCACATCGCCATGCGCGCGATAGATGGTAAAAAGCGACCACAACAACTGGCGATACGCCAATTGCGTGGTAGCGCGCGTATCGGGCAGCCGGACCAGCAGCGCGCACACCAGCACGGCGTGCAAACCCGCCGAGAACGTGTAGCTCCAGCGCCAGCCCAGGTGCGTTGCAATCAGCCCGCCGGCGATGCGCGCAAACAAAATGCCGATAAACATCGCCATCAGTTGGGTGCCCACGGCGCGGCCGCGATGCCGGGGTGGCGCGATTTCCACCACAATGGAAATAAACACCAGTCCCACCGACGAACAGATGCCGGTCACCAAACTCGCCGCCGCGAGCACGGTGATCGACGGCGCCACCGCCATCACCACCTGCGCCGCGCCCAGCACGCTGATCATGCCGATGATCAGCCAGCGTTTGTTGATACGATCCCCCAGCGGAATAAACAGCGCGACGCCAATCACCATGCCGCCGAACGACAGCGTGGGTATCCAGCCCACCTGCGCCGGACTCGCCTGAAAGTCGGCGGCAATCGCCGCCAGCATCGGCGTCTGATAGTGAATGCCGCCGGCAATGACAAACGCAGCAAGGATCAGCAACACGCCGAGCGCGCGATGGCCGGCGGCGGTGGTACTGGTGTTCGAATCCGGCACGTAAAGCCTTTTGATGATTTATTCCGGCGTGATGCGCAGCGGCTTGAGCAGCTTGTCCCACTTCGCCAGTTCCGCGCGCAGGTGCCGGGCGAAATGGTCGGCGGAGACGTCCACCGCCTCGACGCCGGATGCCAGCAATTTGTCCTTGGTATCAGCCTGACGCAATGCCACGCGCGCGACGGTATTGATACGCTCGATCACGGCAGGCGGGGTTTTTGCGGGCGCCACCAGACCATACCAGCCGCTGACTTCAAAGCCCGGCAGCCCCGCTTCGGCAATGGTGGGCTGGTTTGGCAGCGCCACGCTGCGCCTCGCCGTCGTGACGCCCAGGCCTTTAATCCGGCCGGACTGGATGTGCGGGCGCGCCACAGCGATGGTGGAAAAAAACATTGCCACGCGGCCACCCAGCAAATCAAGCATCGCCGGGCCGCCGCCTTTGTACGGCACATGCACCATCTTCACACCCGCCATTGCGCAAAATAATTCCGCCGACAAGTGCGTGAGATTGCCAATGCTCGACGAGGCATATACCAACTGGCCCGGCTTGGCTTTCGCCGCCGCGATCAATTCCGGCACGGTTGAAACACCCGCCGACGGATGCGCCACCAGCACATACGCACCGTCGCCCAACTGCACCACGGACGCGAAATCGCGCGCCGTGTCATACGGCAACTTCGGATACAGCGCGGGAATCGCCGCTTGCCCCGCGGCCACGATCAGCAGCGTGTAGCCATCGGGCGCGGCCTTCGCCACCAAGTCCGTGCCGATAATCGTATTGCCGCCACCCCGGTTGTCCACCACCAGTTGCTGGCCCAGTTGCTCGGACACCTTCGGCGCGAGCAGCCGCGCCACCGTGTCATTTGCACCACCGGGCGGATAAGGCACGACGAGACGTATCGGGCGGTTGGGATACGGCTGGCCGAATGCAATGCCAGCGTCCGCCAACAGAAGCGGCAGTAGAAACGGAAGAAGAAACGAAAAAGGTCCGCAACGAAATCGCACGGTATGCAGAGAACGCTTGGAATGCACGGGCCGCCTCCATTTTTCGCGGAAAAAATGGATTATCGCATCCCGGCTTGTCTCGCCGGCATATCAGGCCTTTACGCCGGCACAAGAAGAAATGTTACATTGCACGCATCACTTGCCGGAGACGCCCGCATGAACCTGATGCGAATTTCTGCCTACATCAGCACGCTGACTGCATTCGTCATTGCAGCGCCGGTTCATGGCCAGCAATCCAGCTACCCCACCCGCCCCATCCGCGCCATATCCGGCTTTCCGCCCGGCAGCAGCGTCGATGTCGTCGGGCGTTTCCTCTGCACGCGGCTCGCCGAGCGCCTGGGCCAGCAAATCGTCATCGATAATCGCCCGGGCGCCAGCGGCACCATCGGCGCGGATATCGCGGCACGTTCAGCGCCGGATGGCTACACGCTGTACATCATGACCAGTTCGCAAATCATGAGTGTGCCGGTGTTCAAAAAGCTGCCTTACGAGCCGGTGAAATCGTTTACCGCGATCAGCCCCATCGGCGCCGGCCCGCTGATGCTGGTGTCGCATCCGTCGTTCGCGCCCAAGTCCGTGAGGGAACTGATCGATCTGGCGAAATCCAAACCCGATGCATTGTCGTATTCATCCGCGGGCAACGGCAGCATTAACCATTACGTCGGCGCCATGTTTGCCAAGGACGTGCGCGCACAGATGCTGCATGTGCCGCACAAGGGCGGTGCACCGGCGTTTTTTGCGGTGATGGGGGGCGAGGTCAATCTGATGTTCGCCACGCTGCCGCTGTCGCTTACGCAGATACGCGCGGGCAAGGTCAAGCCGTATGGCATCACCGCGCTCAAGCGCTCGGCGCTGGTGCCGAACGTGCCGCCCATCGCGGAATCGGTGCCGGGTTTTGAAGCCGTCACCTGGTGGGGGATGACAGCGCCCGCAGGCTTGCCCGCCCCGGTGTTGAAGCGGCTGAACACCGAAATCGTCGCCATCCTGAGTCAGCCGGAATCGGCACAACGCCTTTCGGCCGAAGGCGCCGAGCCATGGCCGCTGGCAAGCGAGGCCTTTACCAAGGTGCTGCAATCGGAACTCGACAAATGGACGCGCGTGGCGGGCGAAATTGGCCTGCGCACCGAGTAAAGGTAAACCATGAAATTCAGCAACTTTTTGTTCACTGCGTCGATGGACCCGAGCAAGGACGATCAGGTCATTGAAGAAGCCTTGCGCGAAGCGCAGCTCTGCGACGAACTCGGCATGGACATGCTGTGGCTTGCCGAACATCACTTCGACGGCATCTGCGCCTATGTCGATCCGGTGACTTTCGCGGCGGCGTTGGCCGCGAGCACCCAGCGCATCCACATCGGCTTTGCGGTGGCGCAAATGTCGCTGCATCACCCGATCCGCATGGCCGAGCAAATGGCGCTGATCGACAACATCAGCAAAGGCCGCCTTGTTGTCGGACTGGGGCGCGGCACGGCGTACAACGTGTATGACTACCAAGGCTACGGCATCGATCCGAAAGAGGCTTACGAGCGCCTGATCGAGGCCGAAGACATCATGATCAAGGCCTGGACCACGGAGAATTACGAACACCACGGCAAATACTGGAACCTCAAGCTGCCGCAACTGCGCCCGCGCCCGTATACGAAACCGCATCCGGCGATCGTGCGCGCCTGCTCCGGCGAGGAAGCCATGCTCGGCATGGCGCGCGAAGGCCGCCCCTTCCTGATGAACATACAGTCGAACGAAGTCACCCAGCACCGCATGGATTTATATCGCAAGACGATGCGCGAATCCGGCCACGACGAAGCCACGGTGGCGCGCAATGTCGATAACACCTGGGTATGGCGTAATATCTTTGTTGGCGAAACCGATGCCGAGGCCGAGCGCATCGCGTTGCCCGCGTGGGAAACACAGCAGGCGTTTCGCGAACAGATGCGCAAGAAGGTTTATGCCGAACAAGGATTGATGTTGAAGCACGAGCCGGTGACGCCCGCGCGTAATCAGCAACAGCACTCCATCTTGTGCGGCTCGCCGGATACCGTGAGCGAGGCGATAGCCGAGATCGACAAAATCGGTGTCGGCGGATTGATACTCGTGTTCCGGTTGGGGCCCATGCCTTACGAGGTGGCGGCGAACAGCATCAGGCTGTTTATGAGCAAGGTGGCGCCGCGGTTTCGGCGTGAGATAGCTGTTAAGTTGTGACTGGCGGTCCGGAATAGCGCTGTTTCCGTAGTCTCAATAGGCTGGCCTCGGCATACTTTTAACGGTCAATGTTGTCTTGGAAAGAATTGACTGCTTATCGGCCATTGCGGCAACTAGGCTTACTGGCGACCAACGGCATCAATGTGCGGGGCAGCCGTCGTAGGTGCGAAAGTCGGCTCGACTGACCCTTGCTACTTCAATCTATAGTTATCCCGTACTTCGCGAAAATCTGCCGGATCGTTCCCTCGTCAATCAGTTTTTGTATAGAAGCGTTCGCCCTATTCAGAATCTCGCCGGTATTCTTTGGAAACGCCATCGCGTACGGACGCGCTAGAGCGGGTCGGTAGGAGTTGACGATCTGGAGGTTGGGAAACAGGCCTTGCTTGATTACATAGCCAGATATAACACCAGAGAACAACGAGGCATCAGCTTGCCCGGTGCTTACCGCCATTAAGGCATCGGTCGTAGTCTCGACTTCCTTGTAGTTGATTATGCCGTTTTGTTTCAGATATCTGGCATAGGGCGAGCCGCGCAGCGTCACGATAGTGAGAGCCTTGGCATCGGCAATGGTGAGATATTGCTTCTTGTCGGTCTTAGGGACAACGAGCGCTTCAGCGGTCGTTCCGTAGCCGACGGTAAAACTATAGTTGGCCTGATTTTCAGCAGTCACAGTTGTCCCTGCCACAACATCCAGCTTACCTTCGTCCATCAATCCGAAAGACCTCCTTGTGTTTTCCGTGATCGTGAGAGTCACCTTAAACCCAGTGTTTTTAGCAATGGCATCTAAGATTTCGATCTGTAAGCCTCCGATCTCGTTGTTGCTGCGAACTACGCCGGGTTCGGCACCCTGCAACCCCACGCGCAAGACCTGTTGTGCGCTTGCCGGGTTCATCGCAGCCAATACGGCCGCTGCTAATATTATTTTGATCCCCAAACATTTCATAGCGCGAATCGGTTGATCTCGTATTTGGTGAAAGACTGTCGATTGTGGGAACAACAGGAATTTCGGCATTGGTTCTACTCAGAAAAAGATCGTTTCGATCGGTAGCTCTTCGCTAGCCACTTGCGAATAGCATGGTATGCATGCACGATACGCGATGCTAGGCCGGAACCGCCGCTTGGCGGGAAAGGCGCGATGAGGCGAATCGGCTTGATCTGGTAGTTTCGAACGGCAGTTGGCACGACAGTAGCAATGCCTCCCTCCAGAATGTATAAATTGTTGCACTGATCATCACGCCCATGTACTCCACCATTCTGGAAAGGCGCACCGAGTTACGCCAAAGGGACGGCAATTGGACGCACAAGCGATGCACGCGCCAGCATTCTTTCCGAGACTAATGCTAAATGAAGTTGAATCCGCCAACGTTTTATCTGGATATCGTGAGGCCGCGCACGTTGTTATCGGCAACTATTTTCGACAGCACTCCAGAATTCTTGATGTCCTGAACGAAATCGCGAACGTAATCTTTAGCGAGGCCACGCCCTTTCTGCAAACCGATCGCCTGTTCCACTGCCATAAAATGCCCTTCGACCACGCGAAATCCCGGGTTTTTTTCGCTTTGCTGGACGAGCACTGGCCTGAGACCAACGATGGCGTCTGCGGTCTTGTCGCCAAGGCGACCGATGATGTCGTCAAATACTTTCCCGGTACGCACGAGCTTCGCGCGTGTAAGTGACTTTATCAGCACTGGTGTATAGCCGGCGCTGCTAATTGACGCAACGACGATCCCTTCACGATTCACATCGGCGGCAGATTGCAAGGTAGATTCCTTGCGCACCATGTAGGTGACTTCGATATCAACGTAGCCGGGACTGAAGTCCACTTGATTCGCACGGTCGGCTTCGACAGCGAAAAAAGCAATATCCCACTGGCCGGAATCTATGGATCCGTTCAGTTCGCCAGAAGAACCATACGGCACGAATTTTACGGGCACGCCGGCACGGCGCGCGAGTTCCCGTGCGATGTCGGGAGCAACACCAAGAGGTTCCCCTCCATGTAAATCCCTTCTGGTCAGTAGGACATTGCCCATATTAAGGCCGACGCGCAGCATCCCCGAAGGCGCCAAACCTTCGCGCACGCGATCAGGTGGCAGGCTTGCACAGCCGCCTAATACGGCAAGCGTGATCGTCAAAAAAACTGCGCCAAGAGTGGTCTTCAATTCTTCCTCCGCAAGTGCTACATGAAATGGTCCCTGTACTTTCACACCACTGTATCGAGTGATCTCCACAGTGTCAATTTAGCGACGACACGGCTGACGACCTACTTGATGCGGTTCATGCCGGGGCGCTACGACGGCTGCTCCAGTAAGTCTCGTTTAGAGTCGGCGCGCCTGGTGCCTAACTGCAACGCTGGGCGTCCGCTTCCACAATCGAGCTACTTCCACAGTGGAGCTGGTATGGTTGTAGCTCGATTGTGGAAACGGCGGTTCGATCCGAGTTTCGCTTCTGCGACTGCTGTTCACTTCGTTGCGGTCGTTGGTGGCTCGGAACGCCAACGGCGGTATTGGCCGACTACAGGACTTGCATCAAGGTTGCCGTTAATGTCGCGTCGAGGTCAAACAGCCCTCGCCAGCGAGCGCGCAAAAAGCACAGCGTGCAGCAAAGCTCCCGCTCCCCCAGCGACAGGCTGCGCTCCTCGGCTGTGACTTGATTCAAGACAAACCCGCGCCCTTTCAACAAGTGACGCGTGCCGCAAAAACCGCTAGTATCGACGCAACTCATTCCGTCCTGAAATTCATCGCATGCGCTGCTGATGCGCGGTAACCGCGCAAACATTGCCCGTGCGTCAAAACAACTTCGCCTCATGAACCGCAATCTCTGGCTGATGGCCGCCGCGCAGGGTCTATTTCTCACCAACAACGTGTTGTTTGTCGCCGTCAACGGGCTGGTGGGCCTGTCGCTGGCGCCGTTTAGCTGGATGGCGACGCTGCCGATACTGGGTTACGTGGTCGGCGGCGCGATTTCCACCGGGCCGGTGGCCGCGTCGCAAGCACGCTGGGGGCGCAGGGTGTCTTTTCAGATCGGGCTGGTGGTGGCGTTTTGCTCCGCGCTGTTGGCGGCCTATGCGGTACTCGATAAAAACTTCTGGCTGCTGGTGACGGCCACGGTGGTGGCGGGGTACTACAGCGCCAACGGGCAGTTATACCGTTTTGCGGCGGCTGAACTCGCCAAGCCTGAATACCGCGAGCGCGCGGTGTCCCTGGTGCTGGCGGGCGGACTCGCCGGCGGGGTGATCGGCCCCAATCTGGCGAAATGGACGCAACATCTGGGTAACGCGCCGTTTGCCGGCGCGTATGCGGCGTTGGCCGTGGTGGCGCTGATTGCGATGGCCGTAATATCGATGGTGACATTTCCGCCCGTCCCACCACGAAAGCCGGGGGCCGCCAGCGGTCGCCCGCTCTCCGTCATCATGCGCCAGCCGGTGTTCATCGT
>DHVE01000028.1:18006-87647 GCA_002412495.1 Betaproteobacteria bacterium UBA5216 | reverse complement strand
CATCTGCGTAAATCCGCGTCAAAAAAGCCGTTATTAAAACCCGTAAAGCTTTGCCGGATTTTTAACCAGCACTTGCTCGCGCGTCGCTGCATCCGGTATCCAGCTCGACAGCAGATCACACAGGTCGCCGTCGTTGGGCATATTGGCCTTGACCATCACGTGCGGCCAGTCGGTGCCCCACAGCATGCGTTGTGCATTGGCTTGCACCAAAGCATGCGCGTACGCGTTGGTGTCGGCGTGCGGCAACGGTTCGCCGGATATACGATACGGCCCGGTGAATTTCACCCACGCCTTGCCCGCTTTCATCAGGCGCAGCAGCGCCTGAAAACCGGCGTTGTTCACGCCCAGACTGGTTTTCATGTAACCCAAATGGCCCAGTACGATATCCACGGGAAAATCCGCGAAGGTGCAATCCATGTCGGGAAATTCATCGCAGTGCATCAGGAATTCCATGTGCCAGCCCATGGGGGCAATGCGCTTGGCAAGCGCGGTGAGTTGCGTCATCGGCAGCGTGCCGGGCTTGCGGTCTTTGACATCGACGATGTTCACGCGTACGCCGCGCACGCCGGCGGCGTTGAGCCTGGTGAGTTCGGCGTCGGCGATATCGTCATCGACCACGGCCACGCCTCTGAACGCACCGCCGGCAACGCGCATGGCTTCCAGCATGACCGTGTTGTCGCTGCCGTATACACTGGGCTGTACCAGCACTGCACGCTCCACGCCGAGTGTCGCGAGCATTTTCTGATATTCGTTGAGCAAACAATCGGGCGGCGTGTACACGCGCGCGGGTGAATAAGCGTATTTCGCGATCGGGCCCAGAATATGCGCGTGCGTGTCGCAGGTGAGTTTGGGCAGGGTGATTTTGGGTTTGCGCGGATGGAAATCCGGCGGCGCGCACGGCGGCGCACCGGGGGGTGTGGTGTTCATGATAGTCGCTGTAAAAAGAGAGGGATGCAGGCAGCAAGCATACCACACGGCCCAATCAAGCCGCGTGCACCTAAAACAAAAAGTACTTTATAAACAATTGCTTGTGTTATTCCCCGTCATGGCGCTGCGACGCCGAGAAACGCGCCGGATAAAATCGCGGTAGATCGTTCGTAACGCGCATCCACCGGAATAACCTCATGCCATTCCATCGTTTTGAAAATCTGCGGGTGCATCATCTGAACCCGCATCTCTCGACCGGCGAAGGCCCGGTGATCGAAGGCGAGTATATGTATTTTCGCATCGTCACCAAAAAGGCGGGAACCGGTTCCACGCTGCACTATCACCCGAACGAGCTGATGGCGTTTCCGCTGCGGGGCAAGATCAACGCGCTGGTTGGACGTGAGCGGCGCATCGTCATGCCGGGCACCTTTGTGCATATGCCGCCGTATGCCCGGCATGGTTTCACGGCCTGCGAAGACGGCGACCTGATTTACCTCTACATCAAGGATCGCACGTGGACGCTGATTGGCGCCGCGCAGGACGAGGCGTTGCCCGAACAAGCGCGATCCGCCACCGAAGTCGCGCGCGATTTTGCGGCGGGCAAATATCCCGGCGAGAAAAAAGACGCAGCGAAATCACAGGCGATTCTCGATGGGCTGGGCCGTTGTTACTACCCGATGATTGATGCGCTGGATGCGCCGGCATCGTCGGGCCATCACGAGCAATGGGTCGAAGGCACGAATCTCGCGTTCGGATTTGTCGAATCGCCCAAGGGGCACGAGGTTTCGGTGGATAAAGCGCCGCACGAATACTTTACCTACGTGATTCAAGGCGAAATGGATGCCGAAGTGAACGGTGAACAAAAGCATGTGGTCGAAGGCGATGTGATCCAGATTCCGCGCGGCGCCGCGTATCGCTGGACGGTGACTCACCCCGTGCGCCACGCGGGGGTGCGGTCAATGCCGGCGGTGGAAGCGCATATCGATCAACACGGCGCGGCGGATAACTGGCGCGGTTAGTTCAAAATCTGCGTAAATCTGTGTCAAAAAAGGGTCTCAACCATCATGCAATACCGCCGCCGTAACCTAACGCTCGCCGCACTTGCCACCTTGTCCGGCGCGGCGAGCCTGCCTGCCCACGCGCAGCAATCCAAGCCCGCGGAAGCGCCCGTGATGGCGCCGCCGCCCGGTACGCGCGACACCATCGTTGCGCTGGTGCGGCGTTTTGAGGGGCCGCTACGCAAGTTTCAGGACATCAAACCGCTCACCGGCTTGAAGGTGCAGGGTCTTGAGAACCAGCCCGACTTGCTGCCGCTGATCGATACCTTCGTCGGCGATCTGGACATTCGCTATGTGTTTGACGCCGACAGCGGCTATCGCTATCTCACGGAGCGGGATCTGAAAACGCTCAAGCTCACGCGCGACCAGTTGGCCGCGCTGGCGTTGGCCAATCAACGCCGGCTGTATCCCAAGATCACGGTTGAGCGGCCGACGGCGTTTGTCGGCATGTTCGCCAATGGCGGTGAGCTTGAGCCGAGCAAAATGCTCGACTTCGATTTCTGGGAAAAAGAAAAATCCAGATTCGGCGGCGAGATCGTATGTGCCGTGCCCGCGCGTGATGTGTGCTGGTTCACCGGCCTCAAGCCGGCCGACAACGTGAGCAATCTGCGCGCCAATACCGAGCGCGCGCACAAAGAGGCCGGCGAACGCGCGATTTCAAAGCTGATGTATCTGTGGCGCAACAAGCGCTGGGAACTGCTGGAAGCCTGACGCGTGGCGCCGCGTGGATAATACGCCGCCCATCGACTTTGATGCCGTCTATCGCGCAGAATCGCGGCGCGTGCTGGCGACGCTGATTCGTCTGCTGGGCGATTTTGAGCGCGCGGAAGAAGCGCTGCACGATGCGTTTCGCGCCGCGCTCGAACAATGGCCGCGCGACGGCATGCCGGCGAATCCGCGCGCCTGGCTGGTGTCGGCCGGACGTTTCAAGTCCATCGACAAACTGCGTCGCGACGCGCGTATCGAGCCGTTGTCGGACGAGGACACTGAACACATCGCCGCACCGGCCGAAGTTGAAGACGAAGACATCGAAGACGACCGCCTGCGATTGATCTTCACCTGCTGTCACCCTGCGTTAAATCCCGATGCACAGGTGGCGTTGACGCTGCGCGAAGTGTGCGGGCTCACGACCGAGGAAATCGCCAGTGCTTTTTTGAGTAGCGCGACCACGATTGCACAACGCATCGTGCGCGCGAAGGCCAAGATACGCGAGGCGAAAATTCCCTATCAGGTGCCCGCGGCCGACGAGCTGGCGGGGCGGCTGGACAGCGTGCTGCGCGTGATCTATCTGGTGTTCAACGAGGGCTACTCTGCCTCGTCGGGCGAAGCGTTGACGCGGCAGGAATTGTCCGCCGAGGCGATACGGCTGGCGCGGCTGCTGATGGCGCTGTTGCCCGAATCGCAGGTGCATCCGGAGGTGAGTGGACTGCTGGCGTTAATGCTGCTCAATGAATCGCGGCGTGCCGCGCGCACGGCGCCCAATGGCGACGTGATTTTGCTTGAAGCGCAGGATCGCTCGAGGTGGCATCGCGAATACATCGACGAGGGCGTGGCGCTCACCGCGCACGCACTGTCGGGCGGGCGCATCGGTACGAGTGGCGCGACATACGCGCTGCAAGCGGCGATTTCCGCCATGCATGCGCAAGCGGCCAGCGCGGACGAAACCGACTGGACGGAAATCGCCGGCCTCTACGATGTGTTGCTTACGATAGAGCCTTCGCCGGTGGTGGAACTCAATCGCGCCGTGGCGCTCGCCATGCGTGATGGCCCGGAGGCAGGTCTCGCCATCGTTGATCAATTGCTTGCGCGTGGTGAACTTAGGGATTATCGACTCGCGCATGCCGCGCGCGCCGATCTGTGCCGGCGGCTGGGGCGCGACACGGAAGCGCGCCGCGCGTACGAACAGGCGCTGAAACTGACGCAATCGGCGCCGGAGCGGCGCTTTTTTCAGCGCCGTCTGGCCGAGTTGAAAAAATAATTTTGGTGGTTGTCGATTGCGCGTGCTGTTGTTCGACTATGTGTTGCAAGCGGCATACTGTCGCGCTGAGTGCCTGAAAAGTTATGCAATAAAATCAATGGGATAGGAAAATGCGATTCATGGTGATAGTCAAGGCGAGCAAGGATTCCGAAGCGAGTGTGATGCCCGATCAGGCGTTGCTGGAAGCAATGGGTAAATACAATGAAGAACTCGTGAAAGCCGGGGTGATGCTTGCCGGCGAAGGGCTGCACCCGACTTCAAAAGGCAAACGGGTGCGTTTCTCGGGTAAGCAGCGTACGGTGATCGACGGTCCATTCGCTGAAACCAAGGAACTCGCGGCAGGTTTCTGGATTTGGCAATGCCGGTCGATGGATGAGGCTGTCGAGTGGCTGAAGAAATGTCCTAATCCGCATCCCGACGAATGCGAAGTCGAGATCCGGCAAATTTTCGAGTCGGAAGATTTCGGCGAAGCATTGACGCCGGAATTGCGCGCGCAGGAAGACCGTATGCGCGAAGAGGCCAGACGTAACGAGAAGAAATAATTCAACGATGAAATTCCTGCTGCTGGTGCACCACAACGAAACCCGCTTTGCCGCGATGAGCGACACCGTCAAGCGCGACCTGCTGGCGGAATCCGTGCGGCTCACACATGAATTGCACGCGAACACGCAGTACTTGGATGCCTCGCCGTTAAAGCCAAGTGCCACCGGTGCGCGCGTGCGCGTGCGCGACGGCAAGGCATCGATCACCGATGGCCCGTTTACGGAAACGCACGAACACATCGCGGGGTATTTCATGGTTGAGGCGAGCAGTTTGCAGCAGGCCATCGAAATCGCCACGCGCATTCCTGGTGCGCGGCTGGGGTATGTGGAAGTGCGGCAGGTGTTGGAGATCGATGGGCTTCCTGTGAATTAAATACATTTAAATCAATTACTTATAAGCAATTTTGTCATGCAGAAAATTACGCCATTTTTGTGGTTCGATAATCAGGCCGAAGAAGCCGCCAACTATTATGTATCCGTGTTCAAGAACGCGCGCATCGTGACCATCGCGCGCTTCAGCAAGGAGGGCGCCGCCGCATCCGGACAAAAAGAAGGCTCGGCGATGACCGTTGCGTTTGAACTGGACGGGCAGAAATTCGTCGCGCTGAACGGCGGGCCGTATTACAAAATCAATGAAGCGGTGTCGTTCGTGGTGAACTGCGAAACGCAGGAGGAGATCGATCATTATTGGGCCAAGCTGGGCTATGGCGGCGATCCCGCCGCGCAGCGGTGCGGCTGGCTCAAGGACAAGTTTGGTGTATCGTGGCAAATCGTGCCTTCGATGCTGCCGGCATTGATGAGCGGGCTGCATGCCGGCAAGGTGATGCAGGCGCTGTTGCAGATGGGCAAGCCCGATATCGTGACGCTGCAACGTGCGTGCGCCGGTTAGTTTTCAGACATTCGTTTAATCCGGAGAAATCACATGAGCCAGCAGGAATCACAACGCCCGGTTGCGCAATCCGTTGTACCGCATCTTGTTTGCGATGGCGCCGCGAACGCCATCGAGTTTTACAAGAAAGCCTTCGGCGCGGAAGAGTTAATGCGCCTGCCTGGCAAGGGCGGCCGCTTGATGCACGCCTGTATCAAAATTGGCAATTCATGCGTGTTTCTGGTGGATGAGTCCCCGGAGTGGGGTGCGTTGGGCCCCAAAACGCTGAAAGGCTCGCCTGTGACGGTGCATCTGAATGTGCCCGACGTGGATGCCACGATAGCCAGTGCAGTGGCCGCGGGCGCAACGCTGGCCATGCCGGCGCAAGACATGTTCTGGGGCGACCGCTATGGCAAGATCGTCGATCCCTTTGGTCACCACTGGTCGGTGGCCACGCATGTGCGCGACCTGACGCCGGCGGAGATTCAGGCCGCGGGCGCGAAATTTTGCGTTTAATCCATCACGCCAAATAACGGAGACAAGCCATGCTGAAAATCATCGGGATCATTGTTGTACTGGCGATCGCCACCATTCTCGTTCTTGCGGCGATGCAGCCGGACACGTTTCGCATCGAGCGCAAGGCCGTCATCAAGGCGCCGCCGGAAAAAATCTTTGCCGTGCTCAATGATTTCAAACAGTGGGCCGTTTGGTCGCCGTGGGAGAAAAAAGACCCCGCGATGAAACGCAATTTCGGCCCCATCACCGCCGGCAAGGGCGCAACGTACACCTGGGAAGGCAACAAGGATGTCGGCCAGGGCGGCATGCAAATCACCGATGCCGCCGCGCCCAACAAGCTCACTATCGCGCTTAACTTCATCAAGCCGTTCGAAGCCAACAACACGGTCAATTTTGTGCTGACGCCCGCGGCAGGCGGCACGGAAGTCGCCTGGAGCATGGACGGCAAAAATAACTTTATGTCCAAAATCATGTGTGTGTTCATGAACATGGACAAGATGGTGGGGCCGGATTTCGAGGCCGGTCTGGCGAATTTGAAAGCGATTGCGGAAAAGCCGTGAGGGCCAGCCGATGAAATATCTGTGCCTGGTGTATCTCGATGAAAACCGTCTTTCCGAACTGCCCGACGAAGACTGCGTGGCGTTCGACGAAGGCATACGCAAAAGCGGTCATTGCATCGCATCCGAAGCGCTGCAATCGGTAACGAGCGCGACCACGGTTCGCATGCGCAATGGAAAAATGTCGATTACCGACGGGCCGTTCGCGGAGACCAAGGAACAGCTGGCGGGCTTTTACATGATCGAGGCGCGCGATTTGAACGAGGCGATACAGCTTGCCGCGAAAATTCCACCGGCGCGGGTGGGTAGCATCGAGGTGCGGCCGATCAGGCCCATTCGTGAAACTGTGCGTGAAACCGTGGCCGCACGGGCCGGCGCGGCGTCTAAATAACAGAGGTGCTTATGTCTTACGTTGATGGTTTTGTGCTGCCAGTCCCCAAACGCAATCTGCGGCAGTATGTGAGCATGGCGCGCTTGGGCCGCAAAGTGTGGCTCGAACACGGCGCGTTGGATTACCGTGAGTGTGTCGCGGACGACGTCAAGCCGGGCAAGTACACGTCGTTTCCGCAGAGCGTGAAGCTGAAAAAAGGCGAGACCGTGGTGTTTGCCTACATTGTTTATAAATCGCGCAAACATCGCGACAGTGTGAACGCCAAGGTCATGAAAGATCCGCGCTTTGAGGCGTGGATGAAAGGTAAAAAGATGCCTTTCGACGGCAAGCGCATGTTTTGGGGCGGGTTCAAGACGATCGTCGCGGCATAGTGCCGCGGCAAGGCAACAGGAGGATCACCATGGCAACAACACGTAAAGCGAGTACCCAACGTAAATCATCCGCCGCGCAAAAACTTGCGCTGCTCATCGCCACGCGCAAAGGCCTGTGGATTATGCGCGGCGACAGCGCACGCCGCACGTGGAAGCTTGAAGGTCCAAAATTCCTCGGTCAGATCATCAGCCACGCCGTGCTCGACCCGCGTGACAAGCGCACACTGCTGGTTTCGGCCAGCACGGGGCATCTGGGGCCGACGCTGTTTCGGTCGACAAATGCCGGGCGCACCTTTAAGGAATGCACGCAACCGCCGGCGTTTGCCAAAGTACCCGAGGGCGAGAAAGGCCGTGCGGTGGGACATACCTTCTGGTTAACGCCGGCGCATGCCAACGAGTCGAATGTGTGGTACGCGGGTACGTCGCCGCAGGGCTTGTTTCGCACCGACGACGGCGGCGACACCTGGAAGCCATTTTCAAGCATTAACGATGACCCGCAATACCGCGAATGGATGGGCACGGTGCAGGACGGAACACCGGACGGGCCGAAAATGCATTCCATCATCGTGGATCCACGCGACCCCAAGCATCTGTACTTCGGCATGTCGGGCGGCGGCGTACACGAAACGTTGGATGGGGGAGCAAGCTGGAAGGTGTTGATCGGTGGCATGGAGGTCGTCGAAGGCTTTGGCTTCGATCCGAAGCTGCCGACGTTTCACGATCCGCATTGTTTGCGCATGTGCCCGTCGAATCCGGATCGCATTTACCAGCAAAATCATTGTGGTATTTACCGCATCGACCGGCCATCGGATACATGGGTGCGCATCGGCCGCGCCATGCCGAAGAAAGTCGGCGACATTGGATTTCCACTGGTGGTACATCCGCGCAACGACAAGACGGCCTGGGTGTTCCCGATGGATGGCACGCAGGTGTGGCCGCGCGTCAGCCCCGACGGCAAGCCTGCGGTGTACGTTACGCGCAATGCCGGCAAGACCTGGCAAAAGCAAAATTCCGGCATGCCCAAGTCGCAAGGCTGGTGGACGGTCAAACGCCAGGCGATGACGGGCGACGTGTGTGACCCGGTCGGGCTGTACTTCGGCACAACCAGCGGCGCGGTCTGGATGAGCCGCGACGAAGGCCGGCAGTGGTCGCGCATTGCCGAACACCTGCCGGAGATTTACGCGCTGGAAGCCGCAGTGCTGTAGGCGGCGCTCCATGAAAGTGCTCATCCCCGATGCGTTGCTCTCCTACACGCAAAACCGGCGAGCCGATGCAGGCGGCGCGACGCTATCGGAACTGCTCGACGACCTGGAGCGGCAGTACGCAGGCATCCGTTTTCGCATGATCGACGAGCAGGGACAGGTGCGGCGTCACATCCGTATTTTCGTCAACGGAAAGCAAGTGAACAATCTTGCGCAGCCGCTCGGGGTCACTGATGACGTGGTGATTGTGCAGGCGTTGTCAGGCGGTTGAAGGTTGCTGCTCGTGTGAGAGGAGGTCGGACCGGGCAGGTTAGCGTAACGCCCACAGACGGCTTGCTTCGACAGCTATCACAATTACCCATGCCAGGATGCTGATGCCGACCGCGGCAGCGGCAATATCCTTGATGACCCCGATTTTTTCGTTATGGCGGGTTTCGATGAAATCGCACAATGCTTCGATGGCGCTGTTCATCATTTCCGCGATCAGCACCAGCGCGGTGACCAGCATGATCAGCAGCACATCCACCCAGGCATGCAGCATGATCGCCGCGGCAAGCACCACGGCCGACAGTGCCAGTTTGTAGGTAACCGAGAAATCGTAGATTACCGCGTAGCGCAGTCCGGACAGGACTACTCGCAATTTGCGCAAGGGATGGTAGCCCGCCTCCCCCGTGCCCAGAAATTTGTTTCTCATGGCGATTTCCTTCCAAGAAAGTGCAGCCCCAGTACCCATCCCGTTGCAGCCAGCAGTCCTGCCAGAACATCACTGGGAAAGTGAACTTGCAGATAAACGCGCGAAAATGCGACGGTCAGTATGACGATCAGGGCGAGCGTCAGGGCAGGCGCGCGGTACTGCCTATGCGCAATCAGCGCGCTCGAAAGCGCAAAGGCGCAGACTTGCATGGTGTGGGCGCTCGGAAAGGACGCATCCGCGGGTATTTCGATCAGTGCCGCATGCAGGTCCGGCCGTGGTCGCGCGACCGCCAGTTTTGCCGCATGGGCGATCAGCCACGCGCCGCCCAGTGCCAGCGCGGGGCGCAATGCATTGGCGAGCGGAAAAAAGCGCATTAAGAGCAGAGTGAGCAGCAACGCAGCCGGTACCAAAACCACCATGGAGCCCAGCCATGTGACGAATTTCATGGCGCTATTCAGCCACGGCATCTGTGCGGCGAACGTGGCATCCAGCAATTGCCTATCCAGTACCGGCGTGTAGCAGAGGCCGTCTGGACAAGCGACGGTAGCGCCCGTCCACACGGCCATTGCCGCCAGAATCCAGCACGATGCAACTCTTGTCACCTTGCCGGTAAGCATGTGCATCAGTTTGGGGTGTTTGTTGGCGATCGCGCGTCCTTGCGCAGCGACAGCACGATAGCGCTGGCGATGATCGTAGCCACGATGGCGAGCGAGATCAGTACCGGAATCTTGAAGATATCAATGAGCAGCATTTTCACGCCCACGAACATCAACACGATGGCGAGTCCGTATTTCAGCAGCGAAAAGCGGTCCGCCATATCAGCCAGCAGGAAATACATGGCACGGAGTCCGAGAATGGCGAACACGTTTGAAGTCAGCACGATGAATGGATCGGTGGTAATGGCGAAAATCGCCGGTATGGAATCGACCGCGAAAATGAGATCGGTAATTTCCACCAGCACCAGCACCAGAAACAGCGGCGTGGCATAACGCACGATCGTGCGGCCCTCTTCCTTCATGACGAAGAAACGCTCGCCATGCAGCTGGTCGGTGATTTTCATGTGTTCGCGCATCCAGCGTACGACCGGGTTCTTCGCCAGATCCGGTTTTTCGTCGGCAAACAGCCACATCTTGATGCCGGTGAAAAGGAGGAACGCGCCAAACACATACAGCAGCCAGTGAAATTTTGCGATCAGCCATACGCCTGCGAAGATCATGATGGTGCGCATGACAATGGCGCCGATCACACCATAAATCAACACCCGCTTTTGCAGTGCGAGCGGCACTGCGAAGTAGGAGAACAGCATCAGCCAGACAAAAACGTTGTCGACGGCGAGGGATTTTTCGATCAGGTATCCCGTAATGAATTCCAGAGTGATTTCGTTGGCGGCGGCACGTCCCGCGGTGCTTTCCAGATGCCACCAGAGAAAGCCGGCAAATATGAAGGCAACGCCGACCCAGATGCCGGACCAGGTGGCGGCTTCGCGCATGGAAACGCGATGTTCCTTGCCGCCCCCCACTACGAAAAGGTCGATAGCGAGCATCACCAGCACAACCGCGGTGAACCCCACCCACAACCAGAAACTGCCGATGGTTTCCATGTTCGTCTTGCCGTCCGTGAATCAGGTCGACTCGCCCTTATCCTTGTGTGGCGCGAGCGTGGAAGATGTGCCGGGACGCGTCACCCACAGGCTGCCCACGACGGAAATCACCAGCACGACGCCCACGACCGACAAGGCGAACCCGATGGGAATCTTGTATACGTCGAGCAGCAGCATCTTGATTCCGATGAATACCAGGATGAACGCCAGTCCATATTTGAGCAGATGGAAGCGATCCGCCAGATCCGCCAGCATGAAATACATGGCGCGCAGCCCCAGAATCGCAAATACGTTGGATGTCAGCACGATGAATGGGTCGAGCGTAATCGCAAAGATCGCCGGGATGCTGTCCACCGCGAAGATTACATCGGTGATGCCTATCATGATCATGACCACGAACAACGGCGTGAACCAGCGCTTGCCATCCTTGAGGATGGAGAATTTTTCACCATGGTATTCGTTGGTGACGGGGATGTGGCGGCGGATGAAGCGGAGGATTGGATTCTTGTTGATATCCGGATCGGCTTCCGCCATCAGCAGCATTTTCACGCCGGTAATCAACAGGATCGCTCCGAACAAATAGAGGATCCAGTGAAACTTGGCGATCAACCATGCGCCGATCAGGATCATGATCGCGCGCAGCACGATCGCGAGTATGACGCCCAGGATGAGCACCTTGCGCTGGTATTGCGGTTGGACGCCGAAGAACGTAAACAGCATCAGGAACACAAAGATGTTGTCCACCGCGAGGGATTTCTCGATCAAATAACCGGTGAAAAACTCCGCAGCCTTGGCATTGGCGACCTCCCGTCCCAGCTTGTCGTCGAGATACCACCATAGCAGTGCATTGAAGATGAACGAAAGCACGATCCATACGATCGACCAGTTCAGTGCTTCCTTGAACGAAACCTTTGCCGCGCCTTTTGACTCCAGCACCAGCAGATCGACGACGATCGCCACGATCACGAAAATCGCAAATCCGGTGTACCAATACCAGGTTCCTATGGATTCCATTATTTTTCTCCCTGCTTAGTCATCTGCCCGTTGAGACGCGGGAATGGGTAAGCCGCAGTCCCTTGCCTTTCGCTGGTAGAGGGCAACCGGCATTTGCCGATCGCCCCTTTCCGCCACTGAACGCACAGTCAATAGGTGCCCTGCTCAAACTCGCTGCTGTCATTCCGCCCTCGCAGAGGGGGGCGGCGTGCCGCCCATGTGCGACCAAGCCGCCGCGATATCGTGCGTGAAATCCGGTCTGCGGCACGGTCTACCGCTATATAAATGTCGCTATCGTCTTGCGTGACGACGACCATGGGTGCTTCGTGCAGCACTACCCGGATCGAACAGCGTTTATCGATGCCTCCCTTGGGTCCATTTTCGTCGGTCAGGCGCACCAGCGCGCTTCGAACCCTCGCGCTGGATGATCCCAGGGCGAAACGCATTCGCCTCTCGCAATAGTTGCGTAATGCCTCAGTGAGGTCGAATCCTCTGGTTTGCACGCCTATTTGCATGATGAATCTCCTTTATGGTGTATTGCGGGGGTGGTGGTGTGTAAGTGAGTAAATGCAGTCAAGGTGACGCTATTTGTTACTTGGATGACCCATGTTAAAACCGCAGCAGACAGCCGATGCCGCCCAGAGCCATGAGCGGATCGCAGTGTTCGACCACCTCGATGGGGCACTCTTGTTGTCCGGCAAGCCGCGTGATTTCGGCTACGGGGTCGATTTGGCGCAGAGACTTTTCGCCGCACGCCGGGCAACTGTCCGGCGCATGAGGCGTGATACGAATCGCGTAACAAGCAGAGCAAAGCCAACCGGGTCGTGCCGAGACGCCCTGCGCCAGCAGCACGGTATCCGCGCGCCGCTGACGCAGCGCTTCAAGACAAGCTGCTGCGCCTGCCACGGCACGCCCCTGTGTGCGTATGCCCTTGACGAAGCGTGCAGCAACGGCCTGGGATTCCTGCTCTTCCCAATCGACAAAGGCCGACAGGGTGGCGGTTACGACATCGCTTTCTGCGTCGCGACTGGCGGCCGGAATGGTGTCGATTAACTTGGCGGCCACGGATTTGGGTAGCGCTTGCCGAATTTCGCCGGTCAGCCGCGGGTCACCTGCGAGAATCAAGTGTGTGTGTTTCCCCGCTTTCATGAGGTCGCCGAGCAGCTCAATTTGCTCTTTGAGAAAACGCGAGGTGTGCGCGCGGTTGCGGCTTTCGTAGTGTTCCTTGGTGATTTCCCGCCCGACACGCTCGCGCAACCCGGGGTGTCTGGTCCAGGTCTGGACAGTTGCGGCGCCGAGATTGACTTCGAGTATGCGTACCCAGTTCCGGGTGGCCATCAAGACCACATAACGGTGATAGTTGTCTTTCATCGCCATGAGATGAAAGAGATGGGGCGTGTCATAGACCGCGATCCAGTCCGGCAAAGGGGCGGCAAATTGCATCGGCAACAAAAAGCGGCCGGTACTGTAGTGGCGGCAGAAAATCGCCACGCCCTTGGCATCCGGCATTAGCTGGCTGGCCAGATAGGCCTTGATGGACTGTATCGCCGCGTCGAAGTGGCTCAGTGCCTCTCCGGTAATAGTGCTACGAAGGGCGGGTAAACGGTCATCCAGCGTCTTGATGCCGCAGCCATCGCCTTTTTCAAGATTCAGGTAACAACTGACGAAAGGCGTTACTGATTCCTCGACACAAGCCAGCGTGAAGATATTGTTTCGCAATTCTTCCATCGTGGTTAGTGATTTCATTGATGTTCCTCCTGGCGAGGATTTTCCGGATGGGAATGGGTTGTTGGACACGGCCGGGCTACGAATCTGCATCGCGCAGCAGGTAGATGCCGGTTGTCACCGCGATCACACCGCCGGCAGCCACCGCGCCGATCCCGTCGTGATTCATGCCGTCCATGAAAAGCAGCACGAACAGCAGGGCAAGCGTGCCAATCAACAGAACCGCTTTTTGCGGGGCGTTCATGAAAGCCTACCGCGATGACAAGCCTGCGCCTGCACACAGGCGGCGCGGTAACCGCGCAGGGCAGGAATTTCAAATGGCATGTGAGTCTCCGTTCAGGCCGGTTGCAATGCAATCAGGCGCCAGTGTAGGAAAGCTGGAGACATCTAACAAATCGAATATAATTAACCTATTAATCCATTTTCTCGATGATTTGATACATGGCATCATTAAACTACAAGCATTTGCGTTATTTCTGGACGGTGGCCAAGGCGGGCAGCATCATTCGCGCCAGTGAGCAGCTGCATGTCACGCCACAGTCGATCAGCGGGCAGTTGACTGAATTCCAGAATTCGCTGGGCGCGGAGCTTTTCCGGCGGGCGGGAAGAGGCATCGAAATCACCGACGCGGGCCGCCGGATACTCGGCTACGCCGAAGAGATTTTCAGTCTTGGCGACGAACTGGTCGAGGCGCTGCGGGACAAAAAAGTGGTGAACGCTTTTCCGTTTCGCATAGGGATATCTGACTCGGTTCCCAAATCGATTGCCTACCACGTTGTCGAGCCGTTACTGCGTCTTGAAGAGCCAATGCGGGTGATCTGCCGCGAAGGCCGCTTGGCGTCGCTGTTGGCGGAACTGTCGGTACACCGGCTTGACATGGTTATCGCGGATCGCCAGATGCCCGCCGATGTCAGGGTAAAGGCGTACAACCATCTGCTTGGTACGAGCGATCTCACGGTATTCGGGGTGCGCGCGCTGATAAAGTCGCTGAAGGGCGATTTCCCGAAGTGTCTCGATGATGCCCCCTTTCTTTTCCCGGGCGAGGGGGTCGCCATGCGGCCGGCGCTCGAGCGGTGGTTTGACTCAGCGGGGGTTGCGCCGCGCGTGGTGGGTGAGTTCGACGACGGCGCGCTGATGAAGGCGTTTGGACAAAGCGGCGCGGGACTGTTTGCGGCTCCCAGCGCCATCGCCAGCTATGTTTGCAAGCAGCATGGCGTGGGCGTGGTGGGGCGCATCGACGCCGTAAGAGAGGAGATTTACGCGATTACCACCGAACGTCGTATCCGGCATCCCGCGACGATTGCGGTTTGTCAAACCGCCGCGCGGGAAGTGTTTTCGATCAATGGCAGGCGCGGCAAGGGGGCCGCGACTTGAACCGATCAGTACCCGCCCTTGTCCGGCGCGCCCACCGGCACCAGCGGCGTCCAGCCGGTCAGCCGGCCAACTTCGGCTTTCATGTAATTCGACATGGCCACGCGGTCGGTGCCGAGCATCACCATCTTGAAGCCCTGATCCAGGTAGCGCTGCGTGAATTTTGAGCTCGAGGTGTGCATGCCGGCGATTTTATTGTGCCGCTTGCAGGTTTCGAGAATGCGGTTGACGGTGGCGATGTGCTTCGGTTCGTCGTTATCCATCACCGGGGCCAGGCCCAGCGCCAGCGCGAGGTCGGTCGGGCCGATGTAGGCCGCATCGACGCCCGGCGTGGAAATAATTTCGTCCATTTTTTCGATGCCCTCGGGTGTTTCGATCATCACCACGCACGCAACTTCATCGTTGGCGTGTTTCTGATAATCGGCGCCGGCATATTGCATTACGCGGTTCGGCCCGTTGCTTCGCATGCCCACCGGGGGATAACGGCAGGCGGCGACGGCTTGTTCGGCTTCTTTGCGGTTGCTGACCATCGGAACGATCACGCCGTACGCGCCGGCATCCAGCACCTTCATGATCATGGCGGGTTCGTTCCAGGGCACGCGTACGAAGGGTGTCACGTTGGTGGTGGAAATCGCGGTGAGCATCGGCACGGTGTCCGAGTAATCGATGCAGCCGTGCTGCATGTCGATGCACAACCAGTCGAGCCCGGTATGCGCCATGACCTCGGCCTGAAAGCAATGAGGAATGGACAGCCACCCGCCGACCGCCGGTTTGCCTTCACGCCAGAGCTTTTTAATACGATTGATGCGCATGGGGGTTTCCTTGAATGAGAATGTTGAGCGGAATCAGGCCAGTGGCGATTTTACAGCGCGGATGCACGGCCCGCGCGCGGCGCGTCGGTTTTGGGATTACACGGTTGACCGTTGTGCCAGCGCGGCATAAATTGCCATCAGATTCCATGTTAGTGATTGTCTGAGCGGCGAACCGGCTCGGGCGTGTGACAACGGAGGCGCGCACAATATGTGTCCACATACCTTTCAGGGACGTTTGCCCGGATTGCACGAGTTGATGACGCTGGGCGCGATTGCGCTGGTGCTGTTTGCCGGCGGGCTGTTTGCGCAACCGTATCCGTCACGCCCGGTGCGCATGATCGTGCCAAATCTCGCGGGTAGCGCAACCGACACCGTGGCGCGGATGGTGGCGCAGCGCTTCGCCGAAAGCTGGGGACATCAGGTGGTGGTGGATAACCGGGCGGGCGCCAGCGGTATGATCGGGCACGAGTTGACGGCACGTGCGGCGCCCGACGGCTACACGCTGCTGATGTCCACGTCGGCGGGCCTGATTATCACGCCGATGCTGACCAAGGCACCGTACGACTCGGCGCGCGATTTCGCGCCGGTGTCGCTGGTGGTGGTCAGTCCGCAGATGCTGGTCAGCCATCCGGGCGTGCCTGCCACCAACGTGGAAGAACTGGTGGCGCTGGCGCGCGCAAAACCAGGGCAACTCAATTGCGCGTCGCCCGGCACCGGCACATCCAATCACCTGGGTTGCGAAATGCTCAAGGTGATGGCGAAAGTGAGTTTTCTGCATGTTCCGTATAAAGGTACGTCGCTGGCTGTGAACGACGTGGTGGGCGGGCAGGTGCAGTTCATGTTCAACAGCATGCCAGCCGTGTGGCCGCTGGCCAAGGCGGGCAAACTGCGCGCGCTGGCGCATGCGGGTACGAAACGCTCGCCGGCCGCGCCCGAGGTGCCGACAATGGCGGAAACCATACCGGGCTTTCAGTGCATCACCTGGTATGCGCTGGTGGCGCCGCGCGGCGTGTCGGTCGCCATCCTGTCCAAAGTCAACGGCGAGTTGCAAAAAATGCTGGCCGATCCGCCGTTCGCCAAGCGGCTGTCAGATCAGGGGCAGGAGCCGCAGTCCACCACGCCGGCGGAACTGACCGCGTACATGCGCGCCGAATCGGAGCGCTGGTCAGGCGTAATCAAGGCGGCGGGACTGCCGGTGTCCAAGTGAGTCAATGTGAATCCGCGCGAATCAACGTGAGCCGAAGCCGTTTAATCAAGGAGTCGCCATGCTGTCGTTTGAAGTGAAAAATCCGGGTCTGCATGAGTTGATTGCGTCCGATGCGCTCATCGAACGCATCGCGGGCGGACTGATTTTTACCGAGGGGCCGGTGTGGCGCAAACGGGAAAACGCGCTGCTGTTCAGTGACATTCCCAACAAACGCATCGTTCGGTGGCGCCGCTTGCCGGAAGGCCCGGAACTCACCACGTTCGCCACCGGCTGCTCGAATGGTCTTACGCTGGATCGTGAGGGCAACGTGCTGGCGGCGGGGCACGGCGGACGTGATGTCGCGCGGTTCGCCGACAACGGCGCGCGCACGGTCGTGATGGCCGGTTTTCAGGGCAAGCCGCTGAACAGCCCGAATGATATTGTCACCTATTCCAATGGCGCGATTTATTTTACCGATCCGCCGTACGCGGTACGCGGCGCCGCGCCGGGTTCGGTGCGGCCGGAGGGCTGGTGGGACGCGCCGATTCCCGGCAAGGAACAATCGTGCAACGGCGTGTATCGCATCGCGCCCGATGGCGCCCTGCAATTACTGGTGGACGATATCGCGTTGCCGAACGGACTGGCGTTCTCGCCCGATGAGTCGATACTGTATATCGATGATTCCGCGCGCAAGCACATCCGCGCCTTTGATGTGCGCGCGGACGGCAGCCTGACCAATAGCCGCGTGCTGCTGGATATGGCCTCAAGCGACCCCGGCGTGCCAGATGGCCTGAAGGTGGATGTGCGGGGCAATGTGTTTTGCACGGGGCCGGGCGGCGTGTGGGTATGCCGCGCCGACGGCACTTTTCTGGGCCGCCTGATTTTGCCGGAACTGCCCGCCAATCTGGCGTGGGGCGAGGATGGCAGTGTGCTTTTTGTGACGGCGCGCACCAGCGTTTACCGCATTCAAACGAAGACCCGCGGCGAGATTCCGGGGTAAAACCGGGCTGCCGATCACAGCTTCTCAAGGAGACACCATTGAACAAACCACTCGCGCAAGGCGTAGCCGATCCCGAGCGCATCCCGTACCAAAAGCCGCAACCGCGCGACATGCGGCCCGACATGGTCATACACGACGCGATGAGCCAGAATGATCCGCGCGTATGGGTGCCGCTGACGGCTCACATCGCGGTGCGTCCGCTGCAATTTAATGTCACGCAAGGCCAGTACACGCACGTAATGCGCGTTACCAAGGCGGGTATGATCGCGCGCCATCGCCACTCGGGCGGCGTGCATGCGTGGGTGTTCAAGGGGCGCTGGCTGTACCTGGAGCACGACTGGGTGGCCGAGGAAGGTAGTTACATTTACGAGCCGCCGGGCGAGACCCACACACTGGTGGTGCCCGAAGGCTGCAACGAAATGATCACGCTGTTTCAGGTGACGGGCAGTCTGATGTATGTTGATCCACAGGGCGTATCCACTGGCTACGACGATGTGTTCACGCGGCTCGACAAGGCACGCGCGCACTACACGTCGGTTGGGCTGGGCGAAAACTACGTTGAACGGTTCATCCGTTAAAAGACCTTACACCGGGATTATTCTTACGAGGAAGGAAGTGGCATGAGTTTTTTCTGGAAAGGCCGATTGGGCGAGAAGCCGAGCGACTTGCTCAAGCACTATTACGCGGAAACCATGCGCGAGCCGCTGTTTCTGGAGGCTTTGCATCAGTGGGACAAGGCGCAGGTGGTGGTGTTGGGCGAGCAGGGCATTGCACCGCCGGCGGCAACCCGCTCATTGGTGCATGCCATCACGGAAATGGAAAAAGAAGGGGTCGTCGAGGCGCGCAAGGCATTGTGGAATGTTATCCACGGCGGCGAGGAATACATGCGCAAGCATTGCGAGGAAGAGCAATCCGGCTGGCTGCATCTCGGGCGTTCCAGCCCCAGCATACGGGTGGTGGCGTCGCGCATTGCGTTTCGCGATCTGCAGATTCAGATCATGGCTTCTGCGCTGGACTTGCGCGCGAAAATCATCGACGTTGCCGAGCAACACCTTGATACATTGATGCCGGGCTATAGCTACATACAGCACATCGAGCCGGGCACGCTGGGTTTTTATCTCATGTCGTTTGTCGAGCCGCTGGAACGGGACTTCCAGCGTTTTAACCTTGCCTACAAAAACACCAACATCAGCGCGGTCGGCACCGGTGCCGCGTACGGCATCGAGTTTCCGCTGGATCTCGAACGCTTCGACGAGTTGCTGGGCTTCGAGGCCGCGCCGTGGAATGCGCGCGATTCCATCCGCAACTACGATTACATGATCGAAACCTACATGGCCCTGGCGCTGATGCACAACACGCTGGGGCGCGTGGCGATGGACTTTTTGATATGGCACAGCAGCGAGTTTGATTTTATTGAATTGCCGGGGCGGCTGAGCATCACCTCGAGTATTTCGCCGCAGATGCGTATACCCTATGTGCTTGAATTTATTCATGGTACCAGCGGCTTAATCGCGGGCCGCCTGACGGGCGCGCTGGCCATTACCAAGACTGCTTCGGATCAGCTCGAGATGGCGACGATGCTGCCCGCCGAATTCTGGAAATGCGCCGATGAATCGCGCCGCGCAATGGACGCCATGGTGGATGCGCTGGCCGACATGAAGGTAAACAAGGCGCGCATGGCGCAGTGCGCGAACGACTACTGGTCGCAGGCGAGCACGGTGGTGGGGTTCCTGGTGAAAGAGCACGGCATGTCTTACCGCACTGGGCACCAGGTGCTGGCGTTGATGATGCAGGATGTGGCAGATCGCAATATTCCGCCCTCGAAAGTGACGCCGGACGTGCTGGAAAATGCCGTCGAGAAATACACGGGTCGCCGTATCGGCGTAACCCAGCAGAAACTGGACCAGCTTTTTGACGCCATGCATTGCGTGCGCGAACGCAAGTATCGCGCGGGCGCCGCGCCCGATCGCGTGGCCGAACACGTGACTGCCGCGCGTGAACAACTCGCGCGCGACCGGCAGTTTGTAACGCAGAAAGCCACGGCGATTGCCGCGTCGCGTAATCGCCTCGACAGCGCTTTTGATGCGTTGCGACGCAAATACGCGTAATCGCCAAGAGTCAATCATGCGTCCCATCAAGGCGATGTTCATGTTGTTTTTGCTGCTGTCGGCCGGTTCGGCGCACGCGGCGCAGAATGCTTACCCGGACAAACCTATACGGATCATTGTGCCGTTCGCACCTGCCGGTTCGACGGATATTCTGGTCAGAACCGTCGGGCAAAAACTCACTGAGCAACTGGGTCAATCGATCGTGATCGATAACCGCGGCGGCGGCGGTGGCGCCATTGGCGCGTCGCTGGCGGCGAAAGCCGCACCGGACGGCTATACCCTCATGGCGACCACCAGTGGCGTCATCGTGGCGAATCCGAGCCTTTACCGCAAGCTGGCCTATGACCCCATCGCGGACTTCGCGCCCGTGACGGTGGTCGCGTCGCTGCCCAATATGCTGGTGGTTGGCGCGTCGTTTGCGGCGGGCAGTGTTAAGGAACTGATCGCGATGGCCAAGGCAAAGCCTGGCGCCTTGACCTATGCCTCCGGCGGCAACGGCACCTCAAACCATCTTGCCGGGGAGTTGCTGAAGTTCCTGGCGGGCGTGAATTTGACGCATGTGCCTTACAAAGGCGGTGGCCCGGCGGTGCTGGCTACCATCAGCGGTGAAGTGTCGATGCTGTTCGCGACGATGCCTTCCGCGATTCCGCAGGTCAAGGCCGGCAAACTGAAGGCGCTCGCGGTGACCAGCCGCAAGCGCACGGATGCCATGCCGGATTTGCCGAGCATGATCGAAGCGGGCGTTAAAGACTTTGAAGTTTCGACCTGGATAGGCGTGCTGGCGCCGCGCGGCACGCCAGCGGCTTATGTTGGCAAGCTCAATGCCGAAATAGCCAAATCGTTACAGTCGGCGCAGGTCGCGGCACGATTGCGCGCCGAAGGCTACGATCCCGTGGCAAACTCGCCCGCGGAAATGGCGGCACTCATCAAGTCCGAGTCGGCCATGTGGGCGCGCGTTATCAAGGCTGCCGCAATCGCCGCGGACTAACGGTGCAGGTGCGTTACCCACAAGGACGTGTATATGAAAACGATCAGAAGCGGTATGCCGTCATTGCATCCAAACCAAATCTTTGCGATGACGTACAGGAAATACGTTAGCGCGGGTGCGTTGACGGCGATAGCGTTTCTGACGATGCCGCAATCCGCGGCCGCGCAGCCCGCTACCGCAGGCGTGGGGCAGGCCTTCCCCGCGCGCGCGATGCGTCTGGTGGTGCCGTTCGCGCCCGGTGGATCAACCGACACGCTGGCGCGCATCGTGGGGCAGCGCTGGGCGGAAAGTCTGGGTCAGCCGGTGGTGGTCGATAACCGTCCGGCGGCGGGCGGCATCGTCGGCGCCGATCTGGTGGCGAAATCGCAGCCCGATGGGTATACCTCGCTGGTGGGCGCGATTTCCACCATGGCGATTGCGCCGGCGCTGTATGCAAAACTGCCGTATCACGCGCTGAATGATTTCGCGCACGCCGGGTTGTGGGTGACGTTTCCGCTGGCGATGATTGTGCCCGCGGGTTCGCCGATGACCGGGCTGAAAAGTTTCATGGATCACGCGCGCGCCAAGCCCGGCACGCTTCGTTTCGGCGCGCAGGGCATCGGCACCTCGTCGCATATTTTCGCGGAGTGGATGAACAGCCTCGCGAAAATCAAAGTGGTGATCGTGCCTTACAAAGGCGGCGGCCCCGCGTTGACCGGCGTGCTGTCGGGCGAGGTGGATTACGCGATGGTCGCGGTCTCCACCGCGATTGCTCAAGTGCAAGCAGGCAAGATACGCGCGCTTGGCGTCACCAGCGTGCAAACCACCCCGCATCTGCCCAATGTGCCGTCGATTGCCAGCGTGATTCCCGGTTACGACGCGCTGAATTTCCATGGGCTGCATTTGCCGGCGCATACGCCCGCGGCCATTGTTGCGCGCCTTAACAGCGAAACGGCGAAAATATTAAAGCGCGCCGACGTGACCGAAAGACTCAACGGTTTTGCCATGGACATCAGCGCCGGTTCGCCGGAGCACTATCGCGCTTTTATCAAGGCGCAGATTGAGCAATGGGGGCCGGTGGTTAAAAGCTCCGGCATGCGCGCGGAATGATTCCTCAACGCTTGCTGATAGTGGCGTGCGCGGCCTTGCTGCCGGTGCTGGCGGCTGCACAGGCCTATCCCACCAAACCCATCCGCGTGGTGTTGCCCGTGCCCGCGGGCGGAACGCCGGATGTGCTGGCGCGCACCGTCGCGCCAGGCATGGCGGCCTTGCTGGGGCAACAGTTGGTCATCGATAACCGCGGCGGCGCGGGCGGACGCATCGCGGCAGAAATGGTGGCCACTGCCGCGCCCGACGGCTACACCGTGTTCATGACCAGTCCGCCGTGTTTGACCATCCTGCCGCATATGTCGAAAGTGCCGTATCACACGCTGACCGATTTTGTGCCGGTCAGCCTGATTTCCACCGGGCCGATGCTGCTGCTGACGCATGCGGCGTCGCCCGTTACCAACACCAAAGACCTGATCGCGCGCGCCAAGGCCGCACCCGGCAAGCTCAACTATTCCACAGCAGGTAACGGCACCGCGAACCACATCGGCATGGAAATCTTCAAGGGCATCGCGGGCATCAACATCACCCACGTGCCGTACGCAGGCGCGCCGCAATCGGTGATCGACTTGATTGCCGGCCGCGTGGACGTGATGCTGAATTCAATTCCGCCGGCGTTGCCGCATGTCAAAACCGGAAAGTTGCGCGCGCTGGCACTGGCGGGTGCCGCGCGTTCGCCCCTGTTGCCCGAAGTGCCGACCATCGATGAAGCCACCGGGCTGCGCGGTGTGCACGCGGGAAGCTGGCTCGGTTTTCTCGCGCCGGCCGGCACCCCGCGCGCCATCGTGGCGCGGCTTAACGCCGTGGCGGTGCAGGTGGTGCAATCGGCGGACATGCGCGCGCGGCTGATCGCGCAGGGCAGCGATCCGGTGGGCAACAGTCCGCAGGAGTTTGCCGCGTTTTTGCGCACGGACTATGAGAAGAACGGCGCGGCGGTGAAGTTGGCGGGGTTGAGGGTGGAGTGATGCCAGCCGGTAATCGGTAAGTGGCGGTGCAACGGTATTCAACCCGCAGTAGTACTGGTAATGCCAGTCGAACATTAAAAGTGTTTTAAAAACAAATACTTAAAATGATTTCGGCATGCAATCAAAATATCGACCGCCCACTCATCGACGTCAGCATTTCCAGCGCAACAGAACCCGCATAGGAATTTCCGCTCGCTTCCAGCGCGGGGCTCCACACGCAGATGCCGCATTCGCCGGGCATTACCGCGACGATGCCACCGCCCACGCCGCTTTTTGCGGGCAGGCCCACGCGAAACGCAAAATCGCCTGCTGCGTCGTAGGTGCCGCAGGTGAGCATCAGTGCGTTGATACGCTTGGCGGCGTTGGCATCGAGAATTTTTTCATTTGACCACGGCACGGCGCCCTGATTGGCGAGAAAGGTCACGGCGCGGGCAAGATCGACGCAGCTCATTGCAATGGCGCAATTACGGCAATAGGCTTCGATCACGTCGTTCACATCGTTGTTGAGATTGCCGAAGCTTTTCATGAAATTCGCCATGGCCGCATTGCGGTGCGACGTAAGCCGTTCTGATTCCGCGACGGCACGGTCGTAGCCGACATCAGCCTTGTCGCTCAGCGTGCGGATAAACCTGATCATGGCGTTCTCGGCGCCGCCTCTCGCCGCATGGTGCGTGAGCAGCATGTCGGTAATGACCAGTGCGCCGGCGTTGATGAACGGATTGCGCGGCTTGCCGCGTTCCTGTTCAAGCTGCACCAGTGAATTAAACGGCGTGCCCGAGGGCTCGCGTCCGACGCGCGACCATACAGAGTCGCCTTCCAGATGAAACGCCAGCGTCAGTCCGAATAATTTCGAAATCGATTGAATCGAGAAGGGAATTTCCGCATCGCCTGCCTGATAGACGTTGCCCTGAAGGTCAACGATGGCGATGCCGAAGTGGTCTGGCGAAACCTTGGCGAGCTCCGGAATGTAACTTGCCACCTTGCCGGCGCCGATAAGCGGTTTGACCGCGGCGTGCACACGATCTAGGAGGGTTTGGTAGTCCATGACCGGATTCGCGGCCACTACATCTTCCCCGGAAACCGCACAATGAATCCATCGCGGTTCGGCATCTTCACCTTGGGCAGCGTGTCTGCGTTCATCACTTCACCCTCGCCGATGACTTTGTTTAACACCAGCAGGTAAGCCGTCAGCGCATACACTTCGTCGTTGGTCAGGGTCTTGGGCGCTTGCCATGGCATGGCGCGGCGGATGTAATCAAACAGGGTGGTGGATACCGGCCAGAAGTTGCCGATGGCTCTTTCGCCGCCATTGATGCTGGTGATGGGGCCGCGCGCTAGGAACGCGGAGGCGGTTCCGCCCTTGCCGTTTTCACCATGGCATGCCGCGCACTTCTGCGCATACAGGGGCGCGCCTTGCGCGGCGGTGCCGCTGCCGCCGGGCAGGCCGCGGCCATCGGGCAGAACGCTGATGTCCCACGCGGCGATGTCGGCGTTGGTGACGGGCGTGCCGAGATTGGGGCTGTCCGCGGCATGTGCCGCGCCTGCGCCGATGACCAGTGCGCACACAAGCGCCGGTAACTTACGCGTAAACATGTTTCACCTCCCCTTGGGTGTCGATCGCCCAACTGGTGATGGCGTTGAAATGTTGATTGGGGAACGCGGTGGGCGGCAACGGTTCCTTGAGTTCGCCGCGATGCGCGACGAATTCCGCGCGGGTCGGCTGCACGTTGCCGGCGTCGGCCGACACCAACACACGCTTGATGCAGCCTTCGCCGGAGTATGCCAAGCCTGAAATCTCGTAATAGCCTGGGCCGTTCATGGCGAGGCCGGGCGAGGGCCGGGTTATGAACGATTTGACCTCTTCGATAAAATAAAACTGATACGCCTTGCCGCCCGGCAAAAGTTGCGTGTAGGTTTTGGATTCCGGGAAGGTCATGCCCGGCGTGTCGGTCACTTGTATGCGCCGCAGCCATTTGATGCTCATATTGCCTTCCCAGCCCGGCAGCAGCAGACGCATGGGGTAGCCATTCGCGGGCATCAGTCGCTCGCCGTTTTGATACAGTGCGATCATCGCATCGTCGAGGCCCTTTTTGAGCGGCACGCTGCGCGTCAGCGTGGGCGCGTCGGCGCCCTCGGCTATCAGCCATTTGGCTTTCGGGTCCACGCCGGCTTCGGCGAGCAGCGTGGATAACAACACGCCACTCCACTCCGAACAACTCACCATGCCATGCAGCGTTTGCAGATTGGCCTGTATCGGCTTGGGCGAAAACATCGGCGCGCTGTTGCCGCCACATTCGACAAACGCCATGCGCGACACCATCGGGTAGCGCGACAGCGACTCAAGCGTGAACATCAACGGCTGCTTCACCATGCCGTGTATGACCAGCTTGTGCTGCGCGGGATCAATGTCCGGGGCGCCCGCCTGCGCCACGACAAAGTGCAGACCGTTGGGCGTGATCGTTCCCTGACTCAATTGCAGCGGCGTGCGCGCGTTTTGCACGCGTGCTTCACCCTTTGGGTTGGTGAGCGTGCGGACGACGCCGGCTTCAAAGCGTGAGGGTCGTTCATAGGGCGGCGTGGTGGCGCCCTGCGCGAGGCTCCACGGATCGTTAGTGAGCGGCTGTGCGGCTGCGCTCTGGGTAACCGTATAACCGGTGAGCGTGGCCGCGAACGCCGCGCCGCCCTTGATGAAGGTGCGGCGGTCGAGCAGGCCGTTACCCGCGACGGCTACCGGTACTAGGCTTCGTGATCGGGCGAACGATTTTGCCATGGCGTTTCCTGTGAAGTTCTTTGATGCGGGACAATAACCGCGCACAGGATGTCACGCAAGCGGCGCGATGTGATGTGGGACGCGATACTAATTGCCCTCGCGCGGCATGCGTGCGTCGATGGCGACCCTGGTCCACTTGGCGATTTCAGCGGGGATGATTTTTCGCATTTCATCCGGTGTCTTGAGGTCGATGACCGCGCCCATGGCGGTCACCTGTTTTTGCACCTCGGGCATTTTGAAGTAGCGCGAAATTTCATCGTGCAGTTTCATCACGATGGGGCGCGGCGTGCCCGCCGCGGTGGCGATGGCATAGGCGTTCGACGCTTCATAGCCTTTGACACCCGCTTCATCGAGCGTTGGTATGTCCGGCAACAGCTCCGCGCGTTTCAGCGTGCCGACGGCCAGCCCTTTTAACTTGCCCGAACGCAGATGCGGCAGCGCGGGCACGCTCACGGCAAAGGTTGAATGCACTTGTCCGCCGATGACATCGATCATCGCGGGCACGGCGCCTTTGTAGAGCACGATATTGAAATCCTGCTTCGACAGACTGGTGAACAGCGCCGACGCGAAATACTGAAAGCCGCCGGAGGTGGACAGCACGATCTCGCCCGGCCTGCTCTTGGCCACGGCCAGCAGATCCTTGACCGAGTTGACCGGCATCGATGGGCCCACGCTCAACACAATAAAACTCGCACCGAGCTTGGCGATGAAATCCAGCGCCTTCAACGAATCAAACGGCAGCTTCCGCACCGCCGGGTTCATCACGTAAGCCGACGAAACCAGCAGCAGTGTGTAACCGTCGGGGCGCGCCCGCACCGCGATTTCAGTGCCGATCAAACCTTCGCCGCCCGCCCGATTGTCCACGACCACGCTCTCGCCCAGCGTGGCGGTTAAATGCGTGGCGATCATGCGCGCCAAAACGTCATTGGTGCCGCCCGGCGTGAAGGGCACGATCAGGCGGATGGGCTTGTTGGGATAGCGGTCATCCGCGGCCTTGGCCGAGGATGCGGTTTGCGCATGCGCGGCCATGGGTATCAGAAACGCCAGTGCTGCAAACGATATTCGTGTTCGTTTCGAGAGCATGCTGTCCTCCGATCTGCGTGATGGGGCATGGATGGTGTGACTACGGTATCGCTACGGAATCACTTTCTCGCGCCGGTAGTAGTCGAACAGGTCGATGAACATGCGCCCGCTGTCCATGCATTCATGAAAGCCGAACTGCCGCGCCTTGATGGTGGACGACATGATGTCGAAGGTGGGGCCGAACACAAAGTCGCCATACGGCCATACCACGAGTCTATCGTAAGATATTGTTTTTAAATGATATTTATTGGTAATGTTTTTCCACGCGGCAGCCATGCCAGATGTGGTCATTGTTTCCCCGAGGCGCACGGTTTTGACGTCACCGAGGGGCATGCCGAAATAATCCGCGAACAGCGGCCACAGATTTTCCCAGCGGATGTAATCGCCGTTGGTGATGTTGAAACTTTGATTGGCGCATGCCGGATCGGTGCTCATCCAGCGGATCGCGCGCGCGAGCAACGCCGCTTCGGTGCATTGATACAGCGCACGATAATTGCCTGCCGTGCCGGGAAAATGCAATGGCTCGCCGCGCGCCTTGCAAAGGTTGGCGTACACCGCGATCACCATGCCGAGCGCGCGCGCGTATTGCGTGGAGTGATCGCAGATGGCATGCGGGCGGCTCGCGCTCCACGTCCAGCGGCCCTTGACTGGTTTGACCTGTTGCAGCGCGAACAAATAATCTTCCTGCGCGTAGTAAAAATTGGCGTTGTTCGCCACGCGCGGATCGGATTCCAGCGCCGGTGTTTTATAGGCGGGCAGCGTCGAGCCGTAATACTTGGATCCCTGCACCATGTGTATGTGTTGCAGGTTCGCGGCGGCCGGTTCCACCGCATCGACGAGATGACGCAACATATTGGTGTTGAGGTCTATCGGCTCCGGCCCGGATGAGTTGTGATCGTAACGCGCGGCATAAAAAATATGCGTGGTGTTGGCGAGCGCACCGAGTTTTTGTTTGCAATCGGCTGCGTCGGTGAGATCGACGGCGATGGTTTTGAATGCGCAAGCGCCCACCTGCGCGCGGCGCGACAGACCGGTGACTTCCCAATCGGGATCGGCCGCGAGCACTTCCGCGAGGCGGCGCCCCACCACGCCGGAGGCGCCCGCGACGAGCGCGTGATAACGCGCGGCCTTCACGTTTGTCGTACTTTTATCATTCGGGTTTGATACCCATCGTTTTGATGAGCTTGCCGTATTTTGCGTGTTCGTCCGCGGCGAAGCGGCCGAATTCTTCGGGCGTATTGCCGACGCCGTCGCTACCCAGATCCTTCAGGCGATCCTTGATGTCGGGCAGACTCACCGCGCGCACCAGTTCCTTGTTGAGCCGCGCAATGATGTCAGCTGGTGTTTTGGCGGGCGCATGCACCGAGTACCATGCGCTCGCGGTGTACTCCGGCATGCCGGCTTCGGAGAATGTCGGCACTTGCGGCAGATCGGGCAGGCGCGTCGCGCGTGCAATGGCCAGCGGGCGCAGCCGGCCGCTTTTCACGTGCGGCAGCGCGGAAGCGGCGGGGTCCACCAGCATTTGTGCTTCTCCGCTGATCACGCCGACGATGGCGGGCGCGCCGCCCTTATACGGGATTTGAACAATGTCGATTTTCGCGAGGCTCTTGAACGTTTCGCCGAGCATGTGCGCGGAGGAACCAGTGCCCGCCGAGGCAAATTCAATCTGGCCGGGCCGGCGTTTGGCGAGCGCGATCAACTCCTTCAGCGAATTTGCCGGCAGCGCCGGGTTCACCACCAGCAGCGTGGGTGCGATCACCAGCAACGACACCGGCGCAAAATCGCGCAGCGCGTCGTAGCCGGGCTTGGCATACAGATGCGGACTGAACGCGTGCGTCGCAATCGAAGACAGCAGCAGCGTGTAACCATCGGGGGCCGACCGCGCGACGAAGGTGGTGCCGATGGTGGTGCCGGCGCCCGCGCGGTTTTCAATAATGACTTGCTGGCCGAAGGTTTCAGTGAGCTTCTGGCCGAAGAGGCGCGCGAGCGTGTCATTGCCGCCGCCGGGCGGGTAGGGCACGACGAGGCGCACCGGCTTGGTGGGGTATGGCGCTTGGGCCGTGGCGGTTGTTGATGCGGTCGCCGCGGCAATGGCCGTGGCGACCAGAACCTTCCGGATCATCATTATGCTTACCCCTCGCGCGACAAACTACGCAACCTGTGCCGCAAAATTCCCTAGTGACTTGCGCGCCCAGTCGGCATAGGTGCCGGTGCTTATCATTTTGTCGCGGATCACGTGACGTAAGGTGTGCAGCTCCGTTTCGGTAGGTGCCGGCGTGATTGCCACCGGATCGGTTCCGAGATCAAAGCCGGTGTTTTCCTGAATGTCATCCAGCGTGTACGACGGATGCACGGAATCAAGCCGCAGTTCTCCAGCGCTTTTGTCGAAACGGAAATTTGCCTTGGGCGAAACCACCTTGCTGGGGTTGCCGTGCCGCAGCACGTCCGGCGGGCAACTGCCGGCGGCGGAAATAAAATCCACCTTTTCAACGAAGGATCGTTTGGTGTGTTCGGTGCGAAACACCACGGTGCGGCGCGCGCCGTAATAAATCATGCCGCCACCGTAGCCGCCGGGGAAACGCATCTGCGGATGATCGATATCGGGGCCGATTTGATGCAGGTTGTAATTGCCGTAACGGTCGATCTGTACGCCGCTGACAAAAAACAGCCCCAGTTCGCCGCGTTGCGCGAGATAGTGAAACTGGCGCGATGTTTTGAACGGATTGAACACGGAATTCAGAATGATCAATTCCGTGTTGGGCGCGTGCGTGGCCTGCGCCAGCAACAGGCCGGCGGCAGGTATGTGCGATAACGCGCCGCACGCGGACACTTCGCTGTCGCGCACTTCGCGCGACAGCAATATCGCCATCAACTCGGAATCGGTGTAAGGCATCGCCATCATGCACCCGCCGCGCGTGTCGGTTGCTTCCATTCCAGCGGCACGAAACGTTCGACGTATTCGTCATGGTTGCGCACGCCATGCACATAAGTTTTCAGATACGTTTCAAAGGACGCGTCATCCTTCGATGCCAGCACGTATTCGCGCATGTGGATTTTGTCGGGACCGTATAAACCGGCGCATCCGGAGGGGTGCGCGCCAAACGGCGCGTGCACCACGGTGTCCACGTGGATCGCGGGTATGAACGCGCCCTTGGCTTCTTTTTCTGTCAACTGATCGACGATGCGCTCGGCGGTCACGATCACGTGCGCGGAGGCTTCCGCCAGTATCACCGCCTCGGCTTCGTAGCCGCACGACACATTACCGTGCCGGTCCGCGGTTTGCGCGTGAAAAATCGCGACATCGGGCCGGAGTGCTTTCGCCACCACGCTCCGGGTTTTGCCGTCGAACGGATCAACCGCCACGACCATGTCGTCGCGGCGCTTCAGAATGTCCGTGCCGAACAAACCAACCACCGGCACGTAAGGTACTCCCATAGACCCAGCCTGGGCCTGTGCAAAGAGCACCCCTCAGGTATTGTCCATTGACACCACTCTGCCGCCCAGCACATAGCGCGCAAAGTTGGGGCCGGTGCGCGCGAATTCGCCGAGCGTCACGCTGCACGTATCGACAATGCCCACCGCGCCAGCGCCGACCAGAAAGTCGATGTTGAGGTCGCCGCCCACCACACCCACCACACGCAGTTTGCGCGTGCCTTGCCGCGCCACTTGGCGCAACAGCGCCATCGGCGAGCGTTGCAGGTTGGCGCTCATTACGACGCGCGCACCATCCTTGATGCGCGCGGCGGCCTGTTCGAGGCTGGTTACTTTGTCTCGCATAACATTCTCCTGTGTCCGTCATTCAAAAATGTGCCGTTGATGATGCGCTTTGCACGCTATCCGCGTCAATGCGCGCTCAATCCACGCTTAATCGACCCTAATCAGCCTTAACGCCCGCCAGCTTCACCACCTTGCCATAACGTTCGTAGTCTTCACGCACGATCCGGGCGTATTCCTCCGGCGTGGTCCAGGCAGGTTCTTCGCCTTGTGCCGCGTAGAGTTGCCGTGTTTCGGGCATTTTCAGCGCCTGTACCAGCGCGGCATTGACCCGGTCCACAACGGCGCGTGGCGTGGCTCTGGGCGCGAGCACGCCGTTCCAGCCGAGAAAGCGGAATCCCGGCACGCCGGATTCGGCAATGGTGGGCAGTTCCGGAAAAATCGCCGAACGTTTTTCGCCGCTGACGGCGATGCAACGCGCGCGGCCCGCTTTCCAAGGCGCGAGGTACGCCGCCAGTGGCCCCAGCGACCAATGCGCTTCGCCGGCGCCGATGGCGGTGGCGGATGGGCCGCCGCCTTTGTACGGCACGTGCGTGCTTTCGATGCCCGCGGCGGTGGCGAACATCAGTCCGGCAAGATGGCTGGTGGAACCGATACCGGCGGACGCCATCAGCAGCTTGCCCGGACGCGCGCGTGCCGTGTCGATGAGTTCGCGGGTGGATTTCACCGGCAGCGACGCGGTAACGCACAGCCCCGCCTGTGTGATGGCGAAGAGCGACACCGGCGCGAAATCGTTGACCGGGTGATAGGGTACGTTTTTGTAGGTGTGAGGCGCCACGGAGAGGGTGGCGAAGGAGGTGCCCAGCAAGGTGTAGCCATCGGGGGCCGCGCGCGCGACAATTTCCACGCCGATGGTGCCGCCCGCGCCTACGCGATTGTCGACCACGATTTGCTGCCCCAGGCTTTCGGCTGCGCGCATGAACGCGATGCGGCCCAGAATATCGCCCGCCGATCCGGGGCCGTTGGCAATGACCATGCGAATGGGGCGCGCGGGGTAAGTCTCGGCGGCGTGCGCCGCGATGGCCGGCGCGCATCCCGCCAGTAGCACCCACCATGGATTGCGCATGCTTCCTCCTCGTGATATTTGCGGTTATATTGGCACTGAATCATTCACCGGCGCAAGCCACGGCGAGAAGGCATGCAATATATCTACGGCTATAACGAACTGAACACCGCACCCGACAACCCGACCAGCGCCAAGGTCGCGCCGCGCCGGGTGTTGTCGGGCGACACAATTGAAACCGCGAAGTCGTCCACCATCGGCGCGGTGCTGTATGGCGAGCACGTGGCGGTGGCGCTGGCGATGCAGGCGGCGGGCTCCGGCGCCAAGGCGCATTCACATTCGAACGAGCAATTCAATTACATCGTGCAGGGCGTGATGGTGTCGGACATTGCCGACGCGAAGCAGACTTTCGGCAAGAAAGGCATGATCGTGCATACGCCGGCGATGTCGATCCATACCGGGCAGGCTTGCCCTGACGAAGACCTGTATTTTTTTGCCATGAAAGACACACGCCACGGCATCACCGGGCCACCGGTGGACGGCAAGCACGACGGCCCGTTGTACCTGCCGGGGTTTGGCAAGCGCGCGCACGAGTCCAAACGCACCACCGCGCAGATGATGGCGGAATCCGGCACCGATCCGCTGGGCGGAAAAACCCGCTACATCTATGATTTTAACGATCTGGCGGAAAAGGCCGGACGCTCGGACAGCGCGCGCGTGGTACCCGGATTGCAATTGGCCAGCGGCGCCAAGGGTGGCCTGCTAATCAGTGAAAAACTGCAAGTGGCGGTGATTGATCTTGCGCCCGGCGCGGTGTTGCCCACACATGGGCACGAGAACGAGCAATTCACGCTGGTGGCCGAAGGCAGCGTGCACGCGTATGTCGCGGGCAATTCGCATCGCGTGGCGGAACGGTTTGTGATTCACGTGCCGCCCAACGTGTCGCATGGCATCATCGCGGGCACGCAGGGCGCGCGTATCGTCACCGTGCAGGACACCCGATTCCCGTTTGCCGGGTGATCGTCAACGTGACGATTCGCAGGCGCGTTCACTGGTCATTCACACGATTTAATTCAACAGGGGGGGATTGCGATGAAAGTCGTTAAAGGATTGATTGCATTGTCTATTTTTTCATTGCCGTGGGCGGGTGTTAACGCACAAACCACCCCCGCGCCGGTAGCACCGGTGGCGCCAGCGGCGGCACCCACAACGCCGCCACCACCACCCACGCGCGCGCAGATCGAGGCGGACCGCGCCAAAGTGGAAGCGGATCGTAAGAAGCTGGAGGCAGATCGCGCGAAGCAAGCCGCGAGTGAAGCCGAACTCAAGCGCGAACGCGACGCGCTGGCGAAAGATCGCAAGGCGCTTGAAGACGCGCGCAAGAGCGGCGACGCCGCCAGGATCAAGGCTGCGGAAGACAAGGTCAATGCGCAGCGGCAGGAAGTCAGCAAGGATCGCAAACAGGCTGAAGCTGACCGCAAACAAACCCAGGCGAATCGCGAGCAGACGCAAAAGAGCCAGGCGCAGTTGCGCGAGGACGAGCGCCGCCGTCAGGAGGCGCGTCAGGCGCGCGAGCGGGAGCGTCAGAAAACGCAGGCCGCGGCCCCAGCCCCGGTTCCAGCGCAACCACAATCACAAAGCCAGGGCGGCGGCAACGACGCGCGCAGCAAAGGCAAAAAAGACTGGGCGCACTCCGAGAAAAAAGGGCGCGGCAACGGCAAGGGCAAGGGTGGTGATTCAAACTAACGGCGGCGCAAATAACTACAAACCACAGGGAACGGCTGCAATGAAACTAACACAACTTTCGCCGAACATCGGCGCGGAAATTACCGGTATTGATTTGCGCGAGCCGGTCGATGGGGAGACACGCCGTTTCCTGAATGCCGCGGTGGTTGATAACGTCGCGCTGGTGATACGGGATCAGGACTTCACGCCGGAGCAATACCTCGCTGCCGTGTCACTGTTCGGCGAACCGATGGATCAGCATTTCACGCAATATGCGCTTCCGCAGTGTCCGCTGGTGCATGAAGTGTCGAACCGGCACAAGGATAAATCCGGCAAGCGCGTGAAGCACGGCGCGGGCTGGCATACCGATCACACCAACCATGTGCGGCCACCCAAAAACACCAGCCTGTACGCGGTGGCGTTGCCTTCAAGCGGAGGCGATACCGCGGTGGTTAACATGCGCGCCGGCTACGATGCCTTGCCCGACGATATCAAGCAGAAAATTCAGGACATGAAAACGGTGAATGTGTTTCAGGGCAGTGCGTCGGCGCAATATTCCGGCCAGTCGGCCGATGCGCAGCAGGAGCGCAAACCCGAGCCGGTACTGCAACCGCTGGTGCGTACCAACCCCGACAACGGCAAGAAGGCGCTGTATTTTCATCCGGTGAAAACCGAAAACATCGTGGGCATGAGTGCCGAAGCCTCGCAGGCACTGCTCGACGATCTGCTGGACCGCTCCATCAAGGACGAATTCGTTTATCGCCACAAATGGCGCAAGGGTGACATGCTGATCTGGGACAATCGCGCGGCGATGCACCGTGCGTACTTCGACTACGATCCGGAAGAATTCCGTCTGCTGTATCGCGTGCTGGTGCGCGGAGAAGTGCCGGTTTAGAAGTTTCGGTTTAATTGCGCACGGTGTTGTTCGCGTCGTTTTTCACGGCTTGCCGTGGCCAGCACAGGCCGGCGACATTAAACCCGAGGTAAACCGCGTAGCTCAGCAGGAACAGTAGCGCCGCGCGTTCCAGTGTCATGCCGTCCTCGTAGTACCACAACAGCAAGGCATACAGCGGCAGCGACAAAAATTCGCCCGTGATGAGCCAGCGCGTGCGGTGTGCGGCAAACAGTCCGAACAGAAACAGCCACGCGGCGGCGCGTATCCAGCAGCCCAGCAGAAACAGGGCGGCGGTCGTGTTGCTCACGGTAAAACGCGCGTCATACAACAACGACAGCAGCGCAGCCTGATTGAAGTAAATCAGACTTAACAAAACCGCCGCGGATCCGAGCACCAGCACGCCCGCGCGCCAAAGCTCGCGCCGGAAATGCGCGGCACCGCGGGTGTTGCCGTGAGCGTTACTGAAGCGCGGCAAAAAAATCAGCGACAGCACGCCGGCGGCGGTGGCGGTTACCCATTCGCTGCAACGCCACAGCGCCTGAAAATAGCCCGCGTCGTCCCACGACAACGAACGCGACAAAATGCCGCGCATCAGCAGCATCGACACCGGCCCCATGATGCCGATGGTCAGTCCGACCGGCACGAATCGCATCAGCCGCGCCAACTGCGCCGGATGACCGGTCGCCCGTGGTGTTTCGGCGTGTTGATTGGCGGGACGCATCAGCGTTCGCAACACACACCAGACGACCAAGCCGCACACAGCCAATGCCATGCATTGCAGCCCCATCAGCCCGCGCAGCGACATGCCGAGTGCCGCGCCCGCGGCGATCAGCCACAACACGCCGCCCGTCAGCAGCGCCAGCAGCAACATGCGCGGCTGCTGGTGTTTGCCCAGCCAATAGGCGTTGAGCGTGGCGGGCAACACGGTCATGCAGCCCGCCAGTGCCGCGAGCCAGAACAATTCGGCGGCAATGACGCCCTGTGTGTAGGGGCGGGCAAGTGTTGGCGCCGCCACGGCGATCACCAGCGCGACCGCCAGCGCCGTGGCCACGCCGAGCTTGAGCGCGTCGCGCAGCAACGCGCGTTCATCCTGCACATGGCGTGTTTGCGCGACCATGACCGTCAGCCCCTGTAACACACCCGCCAGCGCCACGGCACTCACCAGTTCCACCACCGTTTGCAGTTGCGCCCACAGCGCAACCAGCGCCGGGCTGCCGTTGCGCGCCAGCATTTTGTCCAGCCCCGAGCGGCTGGCGAGATCGAGCAGAATAATGGCGAGTGCCGCCATTACACTTTTGGGCGAGGTCAATGCGGTGGCGACGGAAGGCGACAGGGTTGCTGGTGCCGCCATTACACAAGCGGCTTCATCGAGCGGGTGTTGCAGCGTCCTCGCCCGAGATGAATGCCAACGTCTCTTGCGCGCAACGATCCGCGTCACTGGCGGCGACATGGTATGAATTGCCGGGTAGTACCAGCAGCCGTGAGTTGGGAATCATTTGCTGCCACGCGCGGGTGACGTCAACCGAACCCAGCGCGCTGCCTTCGGTGGTGATCACCAGCGTGGGGCAGGTGATGCGCGGCAGATCATCGGTGATGTCCGTCGGTGAAATTTTGGTGCTGAACCCCACCTGCGTGGAGGCGGCCGTGCGCCCCATCAGATTGATCCACCACTGCGCGCCTTCTGCCGGAAAGCGGCTACCCAGGCGGCCCGCCATGGTGCGGCTGGCCCAGTGCGCGACGCCGCCCTCGGTTTCGAACTCCTTCACCAGCGCCGGGCGCGTGGCGGCTATGCCTTCGCGCCGTGGCGGCGGGGTACCGGCCACCGTCAGGGTGCGAACACGCTGTGGAAAACGCGACGCAAAACGGCGCGCGATGGTGCCGCCGAGTTTGGCACCCACCAAATGAAACCGGTCTACGTTCAGTTGCTGCAAAAGCTGCACATAATCATCGACAATCAGGTCAAGCGACCACGGAAAATCGCGCGGCATCACCGTGGACGCACCAAAGCCGCGCATGTCCGCGCGCACCACGCGGTAGCGGCGTGCCAGATGCGGCACCCAACCAAACCACACGGCGCTGCTCTCGGCGTTGCCATGCAGCAACAGGATAGTTTCCGGCTTGCGCCACGGGTCGGTGAAATCGTCGATCACATAATGCATGTCGAGATCCGGTTTGATGCGTGCGATGGGCATGCGTTTGCTCCGTTGTTTGAACCGGTCGCGGTTCGTGTGATGGGCGTATTGTATGATCAACCACGGCGGGCTGGCGGTGGATGGATCAATTTAGGATGCTCCGGGAGAGTCGATGCGCGTTGTATTGAACGGGCTGTTGGGATACTTGGGACTCGCCGGCACATTCATGCCGCATTTCGGCTGGGCGCAGCCATATCCTTCAAAGCCGATTCGTCTGATCGTTCCGTATCCGCCGGGCGCGAGCACCAACGACATCCTCGGGCGCGAACTCGCCCGGCATATGACGCGGGCGCTGGGGGTGCAGGTGGTGGTGGACAACCGCGCGGGCGCCGGTGGCCATATCGGCTCGGAGCTGGCGGCGAAGGCACCGCCTGATGGTTACACGCTGCTCATCGGCATTAACGGGCCGCTGGCCATCGGCCCCAGCATGTACGCGCATCTGGGCTATAACCCGCTCATCGATCTGGCGCCCATTGCCATGTTCGCGTCGGTGCCGTTTGTACTGCTGGTGAATCGCGCCGTGCCGGCGGCGACCCTCAAGGAATTGATCGCGTATGCACGCGCGAAGCCGGGGCAGCTTAACTTCGCCGCCTCGGGCAATGGCACGACGACGCATTTGTGCGCCGAACTTTTCAAGCAGTCGGCGGGCATCGAGGCCGCGCACGTGCCGTACAAGGGCGGCGCGCTCGCAGTGGTGGATTTGATGGGCGGGCAGGTGCAGATGTATTGCACAGGCCTCACGTCGGTCACGTCGCAAATCAAATCGGGCAAGGTGCGCGCGGTGGGCCTGGCGGCGCTGAACCGCTCGCCGCTGTTGCCTGATTTGCCGACATTGAGCGAGCAGGGGCTGAAGGATTTTGAAGTGAATTCGTGGACCGGACTGCTTGCGCCGGCTAAAACACCGGCACCCGTCATCGAACGGCTGTATGGCACCGTGGCAAAGATCGTGGAAAGTGCCGAGATGAAAAACTTCATCCTGAATCAGGGCGCGGAATCCGTTCTGATGGACCCGCAACGCTTTGGCGACTACCTGAAGGTGGAATCCGCAAAGTGGGCGAAAGTGGTCAAGGTTGCAAACGTAAAAGCGGATTGAAGAGGGAACCTTGCCACCGCATCGTGGGCTATCTTCAATCACCGGCTGTCATTCCGGGAGTAGAATCTTCGCCAGAGTTGTGGGACACGCTGATCCGGATAGTCCGGACCTGCTACATCAGGAGATAAACCGATGGACGGCATAGACGCAGTGGCAAAACCGCAGACCATGAAAATCACCAAGATCAAGGAATTTATCGGCGCCGAGGTCACCGGCATCGATCTGCGCCAGCCGGTTGACGAAGCAACCCGCAAGCGGCTCAATCAGGCCGTGGCTGATCATACGGTGCTGGTGATACGCGGCCAGGAATTCATGCCCGCGCAATACGAGGCCGCGGCGCGGCTGTTCGGTGACCTGATGGAAGACCAGAATCGCCGCTACCTCGTCGATGGCCATCCGCTGGTGAGCGTGTTGTCGAACCGTCACCGCGACAGCAAGGGCAATCCGGCCAAGGTCGCGACCAACTCCACCTGGCACACCGACCACACCAATCAGGAAGTGCCGCCCAAGTTCACCATGCTCTACCCGATCTCGCTGCCCGACAAAGGCGGCGGCACTTCGGTGTGCAACATGCAGGCGGCCTACAACGCGCTGCCGGAAGATTTAAAGCAGCGCATCACGCCGATGAAAACGGAAAACACGCTGATCAGCAGCGCGCGTTTCAAGATCGCCAATCCCGATATCCTGAAGGCGCAAATTGAACTGATGGCGAAAAAGCCCCCGACTATCCAGCCCTTGGTGCGCACTCATTCGGAAACCGGCGCCAAGGCCATCTGGTTTCACAAGAGCAAAACCGAAAAAATCATCGGCATGACGCCGGAAGATACGCAGGTGTTTTTGCAGGAGTTGCTTGATACCGCGATCCGCCCCGAGTTTGCCTACGTGCACGAATACCGGCTGGGCGACATGCTGATCATCGATGACCGCTCGACCATGCACAAGGCAGGTTTCGATTTCGACCACAGCCAGCATCGCATGTTGTATCGGATACTGGTGCGGGGGGATCGGCCGGTTTAACTCGGGGGTTGTGACGCAGGCGCTATCGCCTGCAAGTGGCAAGGCAGTTTGCAGGGTTCAAGAATGTCGCAGAACCCTACATTGCGCCGCGCAGCCCCGCGGCTGCCGTCAGCTTGCGGCGTCATACCGGGGCTGATGTGTGGATTTTGTTTTTAAACAACAAAATCCTTGTACATGATATCCACCCAGCGCAGGTCTTCTTTCCACAATTCTTCGCGCCGTTCGTTATCGTCGATCTGTGTTTGCAGCAGCAGGCCGTCCGCGCCGATCTTGTAATCGAACTGAACTGAAATGGCCTCGCGCGGATTGTTGTTCACCAGCATGTAGCACAGGTTGTCGATGATGATGGGCTTCAATTCCTGACCCTTGGCCTGGGCGGCAATGTATTGCGCGACGGAACGCCCCTGACGATTCGCCACATGGCCTGCCTTCGGGTAGTGCCCGAAGTGCGGCGATACCGCACCCACGGAATCACCGATGACGAACACCTGCGGGTCATTGGGCGCGTTGTAAAACAGCGGATGCACGCCTGCCCACCCGGTGGGTTTGCCGTCCGGTGTTTTGCCGATGAGATCGGCTTTCCATACCAGGTCGGCCGCCTGGTGCGGCGTCATCAGCAGCGCGTCATCGAATTTGAAATCGCCGGCGGCGGTCTTGACGACTTTGTTGAAGGGATCGACTTCCTTGATGGTCGCGTTGGGCACATGGGTAATCGTGTTCGGATACAACTCCTTGAAGGCCTGCGTATAACCAGCGGTAATCGGCGCGATGCGCGGCTTCGGGTCGAGAATAATGATTTTGGCGTTGACCTTTTTCGTTTGATACAACCACGCCATCAAGCAAGCGCGCTCATAGGGCGACGGCGGACAGCGATGTGGCGGCGGGGGCAGCGTCATAACAAACGTGCCGCCCTTGAAGTTGTGGATTTTCTGTTTGACCAACGCATGCTCCGCGCTCGGAATATAGGCCGTGGCGTAATTCGTTCGCGTGTAATCGATCGCCTTGCGGTCATTGCCAAACCACGTTTCAAAACCGTAGCGGATGCCCGCTGAAATCACCAGCCAGTCGTAATCAATGTGGCCTTGCGCGGTGTGAACGCGGCGCTTGCCGCGGTCAATGTCCGACACCTCGGCCTGTATGAAGGTGTAGCCGTGTTTACGTGCCGGGATCAGGTACGAATGCACCAGAAAATTCGTGTCAACCACGTCAATCAGCCATTTATTGCTGAGCGGGCACGACCAGAACACCGGGTTGCGTTCGATCACCACCACTTCAAGATCGGGTGCCTGCTCGCGTACATGACGCGCGGCGGTCAGCCCGCCCCAGCCGCCACCGAGGATCAGCACTCGGCGTTTGCCGGATTTGGGCAGGAGTTCCGACGACGGACTCATGATCAGCGGTTGTGCCTTGATGGAAACGGCAGCCGCGAGTGTGGTTGCGGCGGCGCCCTTGAGCAAATTTCTGCGTATGGAATTCATGAATACTCCTGCGAGGGAATGATGGAATTGGATGAAGGAATTTGCGCGAATTGCGCGAGGCCGTACGGTGTTACCGTAAGGTGTTTACTTGCTGGATCGGCGGCACGCGCCCGCGAACGTTATCGGCGGGACGGTGGATGCGTCTGAAAAATCGCGGCGTGGGGCCAGCGGCGGGACGCAGATGAGGGCGGGAAAATCATGGCCCGGTAATTATAACGGATGGTGGGAAAGCCGCCGGTCGTCCAGCCGTTGGTGCGTATGCACCCGGATTGTACTGCGTTACATCAGGGCTGCACTCGAAATAGGGCAAGCCAACCGAATGCTGTTTGTAAGGTGGGCACAAATGACGTTCCCACGCTACGCTCGCTAAAGTTAGGGGTGTTTAACCTTGGGCGCGGCATCGTCTATTCGCCGACACAGTAGGGAAGCTAGCACGATATATTCGAAGGCTTTCTGTGCTTCCTCCTGTTTCCCGTGTGTATGGGCGAGCGGATTGCGAACACCCTTGGCAAAAGCGCCGAGCATTTCCATGAACCCTACCTGTTCATCTTTCTTCGTCTGATCCGAACAATCGCTGAAGGCCAGGACAGGCCTGTTCAAGCTAAACGCCGCCTGTGCCAATGCCGCTCCGTCCCCGCTCAAACCGGAAATATCGCGGAGGTACTGAAAGACTGCTTTCGTTGATTCGCTAACCGCCTGCGAATAGTGGCCGTCTCGATATAACTGACCACAACCCCTAGCGATGTACGGATGCAGATGATCGAGATAAGCCAGCATCAGTCCATCAGCGGGTAACCCGGCTTTGAGAGGCTTAGTCGGATCGGCGGGAATTTCGTCGTCCTGTTCAAGCGTCTCTAGCTTTCCAGCGATGGTATTGAGCTTTTCAATCACAGTCCTCAATGAGGGCCCCTTGACTTGCGAGACTTGGCTCAATCCAACCGACGCGTCCAAAGTGTCCCATAGGCTCCCGGTTGCCTGATGCGACATCAGCCAGTGCTTGTCGAAGCGCTCAATGTATGGGCGAAGCGCCCCCAGACGACGTGTTAGCCAATGCGATTGCTCCTCAAGTTCTTTTTGATTCCGCACGGGAAAGCTCGGTATCGGCTGACTGAGAGATTGAGACCACAAGTCCCGGTGCTCAATTAGCTTTCCGCGGAATTCATCAACGGCGGTGATCAAGTCTCTAACGCGCATCAGTGCTTCACAGTTCTAACTCAGCACGCTGTACGTTAAATTGTTACTGAGTATTTCAGCAATAGCTATATTAAACAACATCTTAGCGTCAATCCTGTAACACTTCATAAAGCATTAAGTTTCTGCGAAAAGTGGCAAACCTGAAATTGCCGCAAGTTTGTATTGACCTGTCCTCTCGCGCCACTAATTCGCCTTCGCCCCAGTAGCCTTAACCACTTTGCCCCATAACCCAAACTGCGTGCGGATGTAGTCGCTAAAGTCAGCCGCTGTTCCCGGCACGGCTTTTTGTGCCAGTGGTTGCAAGCGTTTTTGCACGTCGGGCGCGTTGAGCGCGCGGACGATGGCGCTGTTGAGTTTGCCGATCACGTCGGCGGGCGTATTCGCCGGCGCGACGATCCCGTACCACTCGCGTGCGTCACCGAAATCCTTGAAGCCGGCTTCGGTCATGGTGGGCACGTCGGGCAGGCTTTCTTCGCGTTTCATGCCGGACACCGACAGCGCGCGCAGTTTGCCGGCGCGGATGTGCGGGTTCACCGAGCTGGGCACCGAGAACATGATGCCGACGTGGCCACCCAGCAGATCGATCACGGCGGGCCCTGCACCTTTGTACGGCACATGCACCATGTCGGTTTTTGTCATCAGGCGAAACAGTTCGCCCATCAACTGCGGCCCGGCGGAGGTGGAGGCAAAGGTGAGTTTGCCCGGATGCTGTTTCGCGAGTTGTGCAAGTTCCTTCATCGTCTTTGCCGGCACGGAGGGGTGCAGGATCAGGATGTAAGGCATGTCGGTGCCGCGCGTCACCGGTGCGAAATCCTTCAGCGTGTCGTAGCCGGGGTTGTCATACATGTGCGGATTGATCACCAGCGCGCCAGAGTGGCCCAGTGTGATGGTGTAGCCATCGGCCACGGCTTTTGCGCCGAGCGCGGTGCCGAGGCTGCCCTGCGCGCCGCCGCGATTGTCGATGATGACTTGTTGGCCCCACGACTCGGAGAGCTTTGCCGCGAGGATACGCGCCAGTGCGTCGGTGCCGCCGCCGGGCGGGAACGGCACGATGAAGCGCACGGGCTTTTCTGGAAAATCTGCTGCCGAGCATGGCACGGTGGGCGCAATCAGCGCGGCTGTTAACGCGCACATAAGGTGATGCAGAGGTTTCATATCACGGGTTCCGGTCAGTGTGTGCGACTCTGTGATTCGCAGGGGTTAACGTAAGACGACAACACGTGGCACCCCGGTCGTTTGGCAGCCCTCTCCCGGCCCATGGCCACCCTCTCCCGCTCGCGGGAGATGGGAAGGGGAGAGGAGGCACTCAATCCGGCATCAGCGCAAACGTCCACATCGATCCACCCAGCGGCACGCCGCCGCGTGACATGGCGCGCGCGGAGTTGCCGCCGATGCCGGAGGCGATACTCACGTACTGTCGGCCCTTGTGCGTGTAGGTCACGGCCGTGGCGTTGATACCGGAGCTGGTCTGGAATTCCCAGAGCGTTTTGCCGGTTTCTTCGTCGAGCGCAAGGAACTTGCCTTCGACAGAACCGGTGAACAACAATCCGCCGCCGGTGGCCAGCATACCTGCCGAGTTGGCGCGATCCAGTAACGGGATTTCCCATTTCTTTTTGCCGGTTATCGGGTCGAAGGCAATGTGGTGCCCAACCACTTCGCCGGGCTTTGGCACGTAGGCGCGCGCGATGGTCCCCGTCGAGCGCTGGCCGATAACCTGCGGTTTGCCGGTCGGCGGCGCAATTTTAAAAATGCGTGGGATGTTCCATGAACTGGTATAGGCCAGGCCGGTGTTCGGATTGAATGCAATCGGCACCGCGTTCACGCCGCGCTGCGGATAAACGGATACTTCCTCGCCTTTGACGATCTGGTCGTACAGCTCCGCGTTGACCACGGGGCGCCCCGTGGTCAAATCGATACGCGAAGCCCAGTTCACGCGCGTGAACGGATGCGCCGCCAGCAGTTTGCCGTTGGTACGGTCGATGGTGTACGCAAAACCATTCTTGTTGAACTGAAACAGTACCTTGCGCGGCTTACCCTCGAACGTGATATTTGCGAGCACCGGTTCATCGGTACCGTCCACGTCCCACACATCGTTCGGCGTGTACTGGTAGTGCCAGACGATTTCGCCGGTCTTGGGGCGTATTGCGAGCAGGGTGCTGGCATACAAACCATCGAGACCGTTGCGGCTACCGGGCGTCCACGGTGCCGGGTTGCCGGTGCCCCAATAGACCAGGTCGAGCTCGGGGTCGTACGCGCCGCTGCGCCACGTGGGCGCGCCGCCTTGCTTGTAGGCGTCGCTATCCTTGGGCCACGTTTCCGAACCCGGCTCGCCCGGGGCGGGCACGGTGTAGCGGCGCCACAGGTGTTTGCCGGTCTCCGGGTCCCAGCCGTTCAGGAAGCCGCGCGTGGTGAATTCGCCGCCCGCCATGCCGGTGATCACCACGCCGTTGGCGATCAGCGGCGCGCTGGTGGCGGTGTAGCCTTCCTTGTGATCGGCAAATTTCTGTTTCCAGATTTCCTTGCCGGTTTTCAGGTCGAGCGCGAGCACGTGATTGTCGAGCGTGACGCGGAACAGTTTGCCGTTGTAAATCGTGGCGGTGCCGCGCGCGGTCACGCCACAGCAGGCTTTCGCTGCGGCATCCGGCGCCCACTGCACTTCCGTGCGCCAGATTTGCTGCCCGGTGGCGACATCGATGGCAAAGGTTTGCGTGGCGTTGACCACGTACATCACGCCGTTATAAATCGTGGGCTGCGCGGTTTCGCCATGTATGTTCATCAGGCTGATGGCCCACACGGGCACCAGGCGTTTGACGTTCGATTTGTTGATCTGCTTCAGCGGGCTGTAGTTTTTCAGGTCGTAGCCCATCCCCTGCACGGGCACATTGTCGGTATTTTTGCCGGCGTTGATCAATTCGTCGGCGGTTTGTGCGCTGGCGCTGCCAAGCCATGCGCAACAGGATAACAACCCGATAGTCCAATATCTTTTCATTGCTCCCCTCCCGGTTAAACTGCGTTGCTGCAATGTGGATTCCACACCGCCACCCGGTAACGATTTTATGCTTGCGGGCGCTGCGATGCCAGCGTGCAATTTGCTGTGTCCCCATACACCCAACCCATCGCAGTCGTATCGCACCGCGGCGCGAGTGATAAATTGACAGCCCATAGTGTGGTTTGTATAGTCGGAACGGAGTATTCCCGCCGTTTCATTCCATTCGAATTCACCCCAGTCCCCGGAGTCGACCATGCCGCTTACCTTGAAGCAAGCCAATACCATTTGTGAAAAAGCCCTCGAACACGCGCGTACGAAAAATTACGCCAAGCTCACCGTGGTGGTGCTCGACGATTCTGGCAACCTCAAAGCCGCGCAGCGTGAAGACGGTGCGAGCATGTTCCGTTACGACGTCGCTTTGGGCAAGGCATGGGGCGCGGTGGCAATGAGCTGCTCCAGCCGCGCGCTGGCGAATCGCGCAAAGGGGAACCAGAATTTTTTTCTGACACTGGCGGCTACCGCGCAAGGCAAATTCTTGCCGCAACAGGGCGCGGTGTTGATACGCGATGCCAGCGGCGCGATCTTGGGGGCGGCAGGGATCAGTGGCGCGAGCGGCGATGAAGATGAAGAGTGCGCCTCCAAGGGGGTTGAGGCGGCGGGTTTGAAGGCGGATGCTTCCGCGTGATAAGTATTTGTTTATAAAAATTATTTTTGACTTTTTTTAGTCGTTGTTGCTGGCGGATAAATCCACGAAAGGCAGCCCCCCATGCGCGGCATAGGCATTTTTGAATTCGGCGGTCCCGAGGTGTTGCGGGAGGTGGATTTTCCCGAGCGGCACGCGGCGGCGGGCGAAGTGCGCATCCGCGTGCAGGCGTCCACGGTGAATCCGACCGATACCTATTTGCGCAAAGGCGCGCGCGCCGAGGCGCTGCGCAATGTGCCGCCGCCCTACGTGCCCGGCATGGATGTTGCCGGCGTTATCGACGAAATCGGTGCGGGCACAAAGACCCACCTCGCCATTGGCGACGCCGTAATGGCTATGGTGGTGAATCACGCAAGTCATGGCGGTTATAGCGAAAGTATCGTGCTGCCGGCCGACGCCGTGGTGCGCGCGCCGGCGGGCGTTACGTTGATCGAGGCCGCGACGCTGCCGATGAACGGACTCACGGCGCGGCAATCGCTGGATCAGCTGGCGTTGAAACCCGGCCAAACGCTGGCGGTTACGGGCGCGGCCGGGTGTTATGGGGGGTACGTTGTGCAACTCGCCAAGGCGGACGGATTGCGCGTTATCGCGGATGCATCGCCAGCCGATACCGCGCTGGTGCGTGCGCTGGGCGCGGACATCGTGGTGCCGCGCGGTGACGACATTGCCGCGCAAATTCGCAAGGTCCTGCCCGGCGGCGTGGATGGTCTGGCGGATGGTTCGTTTCAAAGTGGCGCAGCGGTCGGCGCAGTACGCGATGGCGGCAGCTTTGCCACGGTGCGCGGCTGGGCTGGCAACGAACGCGGTATTGTTTTCCACAAGACTTCGGTGCGCGACTACAACCACCGCGCGGATCTTCTGGACAAGTTGCGTCAGCAGGTCGAGGCAAAGCGTATCACGCTGCGCGTGGCCGCGACGCTGCCCGCGACACAAGCCGCCGAGGCGCATCGCCGTATCGAAGCCAAGGGTGTACGTGGCAGGCTGGTGCTGGTGTGGGCGGCGGCGTAATCGAACAACGGCTACTGCTGCATAATAACGAGTGAACCCATCGCGATTTAACCGCTTGTGGCTCCCACAATGAATGGGCGCCGATTCAAGCGAAAGCAACGAAAGGAATTTTCATGACACAGCGCAAAAAAAGCGCGGAGCAACTGCGTTCGTACAAATGGTTTGGCGTAAAGGATTTGCGTTCGTTCGGCCACCGTTCGCGCACGCTGCAAATGGGTTATTCGCGCGAGGATTTTGCCGGCAAGCCGGTGATTGGCATCATCAACACCTGGAGCGACATTAATCCGTGTCACGCGCACTTTCGCACGCGTGCGGAAGAAGTTAAACGCGGTGTGTGGCAGGCGGGCGGGTTCCCGCTGGAAATGCCGGCGATTACGCTGGCCGAGCCGTTTCAAAAGCCTTCGACCATGATGTACCGCAACATGCTGGCGATGGAGTGCGAAGAATTGCTGCGCTCGTACCCGGTGGATGGCTGCGTGCTGATGGGCGGCTGCGACAAAACCACGCCGGCGCTCATCATGGGTGCGCTGTCGATGAATCTGCCGACGATTTACATGCCGGCGGGGCCGATGCTGCGCGGCAACTGGCATGGCGAGCATCTCGGTTCGGGCACGGATTCATGGAAGTATTGGGCCGAACTGCGCGCAGGCAACATCACCGAGCGCGACTGGCAGGAAGTCGAAGAAGGCATCGCACGTTCGTACGGGCACTGCATGGTGATGGGCACGGCTTCGACGATGACGTCGATCGCCGAAACGCTGGGCCTGACCTTGCCGGGTGCGGCGTCGATACCGGCGGCGGACGCCAATCATCCGCGCATGGCCACCGCCAGTGGCAAACGCATCGTCGATATGGTGTGGGACGATTGGAAGCCGTCGGATTTTCTGACGGCTAAATCGTTTGACAACGCTATCATCGCCACGCACGCGCTGTCGGGGTCAACCAACGCGCTGATCCACATGCTTGCAATGGCAGGGCGCGCTGGTATCGATTTAAAGCTGGAGCGTTTTGACGAGCTTGCCCGCCGCGTGCCGGTGCTGGCGAATATCCGTCCGGCGGGCGACAAATATCTGATGGAAGATTTTTACTACGCGGGCGGCCTGCGCGCCATGCTCAATGAACTGGGCGATCTGCTTAATCTCGGTTGCCAAACCGTCAATGGTAAAACACTCGGCGAAAATATCGCAGGCGCGAAAACGTACAACGCGGATGTGATCCGGCCGCGCAGCAATCCGGTGTCGGCGACCGGCGGACTGGCGGTGCTTCGCGGCAATCTCGCGCCCAACGGCGCGGTGATCAAGCCGACCGCCGCCGAGGCGCATTTGCACAAACACACGGGCCCGGCGGTGGTGTTCAAGGATTACAACGAGATGAACGCGCGCATTGACAGCGACGATTTAAAAATCGACGAAAACTCGGTGCTGGTTCTGCAAAACGGCGGTCCGCTCGGCGGCCCTGGCATGCCGGAGTGGGGGCAGTTGCCGATCCCGAAAAAGCTGCTGAAAAAAGGTGTGCGCGACATGGTGCGCATTTCGGACGCGCGCATGAGTGGCACCTCGTACGGCACCTGCGTGCTGCATGTATCGCCCGAGTCGTACGTGGGCGGGCCGCTCGCGCTGGTGCGCGAGGGTGATCTGATCGAGCTGGATGTTGAGGCGCGCAAACTGGAATTAAAAGTAAGCGATGCCGAACTCGCGCGCCGCCGTGCTGAATGGAAGCAGCAGCCCCGGAAATTCGGCCGCGGCTACGGTGCTTTGTTCTCGCAGCACGTGACGCAGGCGGACAAAGGCTGTGACTTTGATTTTCTGCATCAGACCGAAGCGACGGTGGATCCGGAAATTCACTAGAGGGTGAAGTGTGAGGGGTGAGGCGTAGTTTCACATCCTGCCAAACAGGTTTGGCCGTGGGCCTCACGTCGTGCGCTTCACCCCTCACGCGATTTAAACAAGTTGAAACCACAACATCTCATAGCCGCCGCGCTGACCGTAGCCGCGACGGTCATTTTCTTTGTGCCGCCGCCCGCCGGTGCGCCGCCGCAAATCATGCACGCGGCGGCCGTTTTGCTGCTCACCATCGGCTTGTGGGCGACGGCGGTGATTCCAGAACACCTCACGGGGTTGATGTTTTTGTGTTTGTGCATGTTGCTGGCCATTGCGCCGTCCGGCGTGGTGTTTTCGGGTTTTGCGTCGGGGACCCTGTGGATGGTGTTGGGCGGGTTGGTGCTGGCCGAGGCGGTGGGCGCCACGGGGCTCGGTGTGCGCATGGCGCGTGCCTTGTTCGGGCGCTTCGCGCTGTCGTACGCAGGCCTCGTGTCTGCCGCCGCGCTGATCGCCTTGTTGTTGGCGTTTGTAATGCCGGCGACGGTGAGCCGCGTATTGCTGCTGTTGCCGATCTTCGCGGCCATGGCACAGCGTGCAGGATTGCCGGCGGGCACACCGGGTCATACCGGCTTGGCGCTGATTGGGATTATCGTCAGCTTTCAGTGCGGCGTGACGGTGCTGCCAGCGAATGCGCCGAATCTGGTGCTGGCGGGCGCCGCGGAAACGCTCTACAACAAGCCGATTATTTACGCCGATTATTTGTTGCTGCATTTCCCGATCCTGGGATGCGTCAAGGCGGCGATCATAGTCGCGCTGGTATGCTGGTTGTTTCCGGCACGCACGCGCACGCCGGACGCCGAACAATCGCTGGCGCCCATGTCGCCCGAAGAACGCCGGTTGTCGGTGATACTCGCCGGCGCACTGGCGTTGTGGGCGACGGATTTTCTGCACGGCATCCGGCCGGGATGGATCGCGCTGGGTGCGGCCATCATCACCCTGATGCCGCGCGTGGGTGCGATCCCGCACGCGATGTTTCCGGAACGCATCAAGCTGGGGTCGTTTTATTACGTGGGCGCCGTGCTCGGTTTCGGCGCTGTGCTGCAGGACAGCGGACTCGGCAAGGTGCTGGGTGGTGCGATGCTGGCGGCACTGCATATCGAGGCCGGCAACGATTTCATGAATTTCGTCAAACTGACCACGATGGCAACGGTGACGGGCCTGTTCACCACCAACCCATCGCAGCCTGCGCTACTCGCACCGCTCGCGGGGCAACTCGCACAGGCCACCGGCTGGCGCATTGAAGCCGCGCTGATGACCATGGTAATTGGATTTTCACTGATGATCCTGCCCTATCAGGCGCCGCCGGTGATGGTCGGCATGCAGGTGGCGGGCGTGACGTTGCGGCAAATACTCCGGCTCACGCTGCCGCTCGCGGCGGTATGTATTTTTGTGTTGATGCCGCTGGATTTTCTGTGGTGGCGCTGGTTGGGATATTTTCGATAGACTTCGAACCCCGCGACCCTTTTTTTGACTTCGACAAGGTAGATCATGAGCAAACTGTTTTCCCCGCTGCAAATAGGCAAGCACACGTTACCCAACCGTATTACCGTCGCGCCCATGTGCCAGTACAGCGCAGTCGATGGTTCGATGACCGATTGGCACTTGATGCACTTGGGCAATATGGCGTTGTCGGGTGCGTCGATGCTGGTGATCGAGGCGACGGGCATCGTGCCCGAAGGGCGCATCACGCCGCAGTGCGTGGGCCTGTATAGCGATGCCAATGAAGAGGCGCTGGCGCGCGCGGTGAAATTCGTGCGCAGCGTGTCGCCCATTGTGCTCGGTATTCAATTGGGACACGCGGGCCGTAAGGCTTCCGCGTACCGGCCGTGGAGCGGGAGCGGCGCATTAAAACCCAACGATGGTGCGTGGACCACCGAGGCGCCGTCCGCCGTGGCGCTGGCCGCGGGCTGGCCTGAGCCGCACGCGCTCACCGTGCAGGAGATGGCGCGTCTCAAGCAGGCGGCGGTGTCGGCGGTGAAACGCGCCGCGCGCATCGGGCTGGATTTCGTGGAGATGCATTCAACGCATGGTTATTTGTTCTCGGAGTTTCTGTCACCGCTCGCCAACAAACGCACCGATGAATACGGCGGCAGTATTGAAAACCGCATGCGCTGGCCGCTGGAGGTGTTTCGCGCGATGCGCGCGGCGTGGCCGGCGGATAAATTCATCGGTGCGAAAATCTCCGGTGCCGATTTCGCCGAAGGGGGTTGGATGCCCGACGACGCCGTGGTTTACGCGGGCGAACTTAAAAAGGCCGGTGCGGCTTACGTCACGGTGTCGGGCGGCGGTGTGGTGCTCGATGCCAAGGTGCCGATCGGCCCGGGCTATCAAGTGCCGTTCGCGCAGCGTGTGAAAAATGAAACCGGGATCACCACGGGCGCGGTTGGTTTGATTACCGATGCGCAGCAGGCCGAGGATATTCTGGCGGCGGGCAAGGCGGATTTCATTTCGCTTGCGCGCGCGCTGCTGTTTAATCCGCGCTGGCCTCAGCACGCGGCTGTGACGCTGGGAGCCGAGGCATTTTATCCGCCGCAGTACGAACGGGGCGCCCCCAAATACTGGCCCCCGGGCAAAACGATGGGCAAGTGGTAACCATCGCGAACATCAGTACGTAAAAAAAGGGGAGCGTGGCTCCCCTTTTTTCTAGCACTGAAAAAACTTACTTGATCGGCGAAAAGCTCGCGGCCGTCATGAATTTGTTCTCCTGTGCCACCAGATTTTCAATCGGACGACCGTCGGTCTTGGCGCGTGCCGACGGGGGCCATGCGCCGGTCTTGTGGGCCTGATCGCGCACTTCATTGCGCTGGTCGAGCGATTTGTATGGCCACACGTGGATCCACTTGTTCAGGCCGCCAAGATCGGTATACCACAGTGCGGTGATGGGGCCGAATTTCAGGCGTGTTTCCAGCGCGACTTCCCAGTTTTTCATCATCACCGGCAGTTGGCCGGCGGCGTGGGTGTACTGACGCCACTCGAACCACGGGCCGTTGTTGCTGGGCTTCAGTTCGGGTGAGAAGGGGGTTTGCATCATGATTTCGGATTGTTGGCTGACCAGAAATTCAGAAATGGGTGGCGGCCATGCGCCATCCTTGACAGCGGCGGCGCGGATGGTGGCGCGCTCGGCGAGGTCTTTGTAGCCCCACACATGCATGAACTGGTTGAGCGGGCCGACTTCGGTTTTCCAGAACGCGGCGAGTTCGGAATATTTTTTGCGCTGCTCGTATTTTTCACCGAAGCGTTTTTCGACTTCGGGCATGGAGCGCGGCTTGACGGTATAGGTTCTGACTTCGTAAATCATGGCGAGTCCCTTTTCAGGATTGAGGATTGAGGATTGAGGACTGAGGTTTGAGTAAAGCGGATGCAACAGGGCGTCACTACCACTTGAGTGTATCAAACAGCGCGCGCGCAGTGAAATTTTGAGGTTTTAAAAAATGGCAATAAAAACAATTGCTTATAAATTTATTTCGTATCGCGGAATAGGTGGCCGGGTATTGAACCTGATAAACTTTGCGCATGAAGAAAATTGACCAGTGCTTTGGTTGGTTATTGGGCGCGTGGGTGGCGGCCATGCCCGTGGCGTGGGCGGCCGATGAGCTGCCGATTTTTGATGCGCACGTGCATTACAGTCAGGACGCGTGGGAACGCATGCCGCCGAAAGAGGCCATCGCGCTGCTGCGCAAGGCGGGCGTGAAACGCGCGCTGGTGTCGAGTTCCAACGACGACGGCAATCAAAAGTTATACGCGGAAGCGCCCGATCTGATTTTGCCGTCGCTGCGCACGTATCGCACACGGGCCGACATCGGCACGTGGTTCAAGGATGAGGGCGTGGCCGCGTATTTACAGGAGCGGTTGAAAAAATACCGCTATGTCGCGATAGGCGAATTTCATGTGTATGGCGCGGACGCGGACGCGCCGGTGGCGCGGCTGGCGGTGCAACTCGCGAAGCAGCACAAGCTGTTTTTGCATGCGCATTCCGACATCGACGCGGTGGAGCGCATTTTCAAGCAGGATCCGGACGCGCGCGTGCTATGGGCGCATTCCGGCTTCGAGCGTCCCGAGAAGGTGCGCGAAATGCTGCGCAAGCATAAGAATTTGTGGTGTGATCTGGCGTTTCGTAACGATCATGCCTCGGGTGGTAAATTGGATGCCGATTGGCGCGCGGCATTCATGGCGTTTCCCGACCGTTTTATGGTCGGCACCGATACCTACACCGCCGAGCGCTGGCATTATGTGGTGGAACACGCCAACTGGTCGCGCGGCTGGATGGCGGATCTGCCGCGAGACGTGGCGGAACGTATTGCGTATCGTAACGGCGATGCCATTTTTGGGAACCTGCTAAAACCATGAGATATCTGCTGTCTGCAATATTGTGCTGTGCCGCACCGGTTGCCTGGGCCTGTACGCCAGAGTTACCGGCGTCGAAAACGCCGGGCCAAAAGCCGCAAATCGTGGAGGCGAAGCAATACGCGCTCGCTTTTCGCACACAGCCGGAAAGAATCGTCATCGGCCAGCACTTCGCGGTCGAGCTCGCGCTGTGCACGAAGGAGGGGGCCGCCGCGCCCGACAGCGTGCGGGTAGACGCGCACATGCCCGAGCATCGGCACGGCATGAATTACAAGACCACGGTGACGCGCAGCGGCGTCGGCCAGTATCGCGCGGAGGGCTTGATGTTTCACATGCCCGGGCGATGGGAGTATATTTTCGAGGTACGCGCGAGTGGCAATAGTGGCGCGACGGAACGCATAACGACCAGTGTGGTGCTGCAATGAAAAAATCGAGGGCGTGGAAAGTACTTTGGGGCGGGGTATTGACGGCGGGGGTATGCGTCTCGTCACTGATAGGGGTGACGCAGGCCAATGAGCCGCGCGTTGTCGAGTTTACCCAGGCGGAAATCAGCCGCATATTGAGCCACGGGCCGTGGCCGATGTCGTGGACGCCGGACGTGACCAATCGTGTTTCGGGAAATACGCACGCGGTTGATCTGGGAGAGCGGTTGTTCTTTGACGAGAAATTGTCGGTCAAGGAAAACGTGTCGTGCGGCACCTGCCACATCGCCGAATACAACTGGACCGACGGCGTTAAGCGCAACAAGGGGCAGGCGATGGTGGATCGTAATACGCCCACCCTGATGAACATGCGACATCACCGCTGGTTTGCGCTGGACGGCGCGGCGGACAGCTTGTGGGCGCAAAGCATGCGCCCGATTGTCGACCCGCGCGAACTGGCGTCGAACGCGGCGCATGTCGCGCAATACCTGCGTCGCGACGCGGATCTGTCGTGCCGTTACGAAAAAACCTTCGGTGTCAGCCCCGCCAAGCAGGACGACGAGGCGGTGCTGGTGGGGGTGGGCAAAGTGATGGCAGCTTTTCAGGAGACGCTGGTGACGGAATTCACGCCGTTCGACACCTTTCGCGATGCGCTGGCGCGCGGGGATCGCGCCACGGCGGCACTTTATCCGCGCGAGGCACGGCGCGGCCTGAAGATTTTTATCGGCAAGGGCAATTGCAGTACCTGTCACACCGGGCCGATGTTCACCAACGGCGAGTTTCACGATATTGGCGTGTCTCACTTCATCGATGGCGATAGCAAAAAAGTGGATGGAGGCCGCCACGACGGCATCAAAAAATTGACCGCCAGCAAGTTCAATCTCCTGGGCCCCTATAACGACGATGCCACGCGAGCCAGCGCGACCAAAACCACTCATGTGAAACCGGAGCATCGCAATTTCGGCGAATTCAAAGTGCCTTCATTGCGCAACGTGGGTTACACCGGGCCTTACATGCACAGCGGTGAAATGTTGTCGCTGAATGACGTGGTACGCCATTATTCCGAACTGAACGTGGATCGCTTGCATGCCGACGGTGAAAGCCTGTTGAAGCCGTTGAAGCTGACGGCGCAGGAATCCGCCGATCTGGTGGCCTTTTTGCAAACACTGAACATGGATCGCGCGCCGCCTTGGCGAGGCAAGGAGTACGCGCACCCACCGTGCCTGCTGGGTGCCAAGTCGGCGGCGGATGCTCATTACGCACCATAAATAGTCGTTTAAAAACAAGTATTTATGATGATATCGCCGAGTGCGCTGCCGCGCGCGGTCTGCGTGTTCGGCCTATTCGGCAGCGGTGTGTTGGCGGCATTCCCACTGGCAGCGCAGGATTATCCGTCTCGATCGGTGCGGCTGATTGCGCCTTCGCCAGCCGGCGGGCCTTCCGATTTTGCGGCACGGTTGCTGGCACCCAAACTCGGCGAGTATCTAAAACAAAACATCGTCGTCGATAACCGTCAAAGCGTGAACGGCGTGATTGCCACGGAGCTGGTCGCCAAGGCGCCGCCCGACGGATTGACACTCGGCATCGGCAACAACGGCACGCATGTGATCAACACCGGGCTGTATAAACAGCTGCCGTACGATCCGATCCGCGACTTTGTTGCAGTGTCTCAGTTGATTTCCAATGGCTCGGCGTTGGTCGGGCATATCCGGTTTGCGCCGAAAACGATGAAGGAACTGGTTGCCTACGCCAAGGCCAATCCGGGAAAAATCAACGTCGGCGTCGCCGGCGCGAACGGCGCGGTAGGCACCGAGGTCTTTAAGGCGGCGATGGGTATCGTGTTGAACAATGTGCCGTACAAAGGCAGTGCGCCGGCGGAAGTGGCGGTGATTTCCGGGGAAGTGGAACTGGTGCAGTTATCCGTGCCGGTAGTGGCGCCGCACTACAAATCCGGGCGGCTTAAGGTGTATGGCATCATCAGTTCTAAACGTTCGCCGCTGATGCCCGATGTGCAAACGTTTTCGGAGCAGGGTATCGCCGGCTATGAAACCTCGGGCAACTGGCACGGTGTGTTCGTGCCCGCGAAAACGCCGGATCGCATCGTGCGTATACTGCATCGCGAAATCGTGCGCGTGTTCGACGCGCCGGAGATCAAGGAGATTGTGTCGCATCGCGGCAGTGAATTAATCGTGAATACGCCAGCGCAATTTGCGGCGCAATTGAGCCGCGACGTGCCGCGATTTCGAAAAATCATGCTGGATGCGGGCATCGTGCCGCAGTGAGGGTTTAGGCGTGAGGCGTAGTATGTCTCGCTAAACTTTCTTTTGTACACTGCACGACACATCTTATGCCTCCCCGTTACACCTCACCCTAACCTTTCAACCTTCCACGAACTTTCAACATCCATTAAAGGAAAATCATGACCAGCACCGCAAGGCACGCTCCCGCTGTCAAGCAGAAAAAACAAATGCGCGTCAATATTCTGCGCGAACGTCTGCCGCAAATTCCGCCGGCAAAGTTGAATGCCGCGCAGAAAAAAGTCGCGGCGGATATCACCGCGGGGCCGCGCAAGGATGTGCGCGGGCCGTTCGTGCCGATGATGCGCAGCCCCGGATTGACCGGGCCGACGCAGGCACTCGGCGCTTACATTCGTTGGGGCGTCAAGGTGCCGTTTCGGCTGGCGGAGTTCGCGGGGCTGATGGCGGCGCGCGATTGGTCTTGCCAGTATGAATGGGCGGTGCACGTGCCGCACGCACTCAAGGGGGGGTTAAGCCAGGACACCGTCGATGCGTTAGCGGAATCCCGCCGTCCGGCGAAAATGAAAAAAGATGAAGCCATCGTTTATGATTTTGTGAACGAACTGCTGAAAAACCGCGGCGTGTCGGACGTTACCTACGCGCGCGCCGTCAAATATTTCGGTGAAGAAAGCGTGGTCGATCTCGTCGGCGTGGTGGGCTACTACGCGATGATCGCGATGCTGATGAACGTGGCGCGCACCGCTCCGCCCAATGGATTGTTGCCGTTGGCGCCGTTGCCGCAGTACGTAAAGCCGGTGGTGTAGTCTTTTCGTTCTTACATTTCTTTGTGCGCGCCACGAGGCGTGGTGCGAGCGAGTTACGACAGAGCGCTAAGGCAAATCGAGCGGCAACTCCATGGTGACCCGGGCTGTCATGGTGATTGCCCTGCCGTCTTCGTCGTTGAGCACCGACTTTACCGGTGCGGCGTGCTGCCGCTCAAGCGTCACGGTGTCCACCGGCATGCTGTAAAGATACCCCTGATAGGTGTCGCAATTGAGCGTGCGCAGGAAGGCCAGTTGCGTCGTGGTTTCAACGCCTTCCGCCACCACGCTCAAACCGAGTTCCTTGGCGATCGCGATGATGGCGCCGATGATGGCGCAGGCGCGCGCATTGTTGGCTTCGTCGTCGATGGCGCTGACGAAGCTGCGGTCGATCTTGAGCGTGTCGAGCGGCAGGCGTTGCAGCACACTGAGCGAGGAATAACCCGTGCCGAAGTCGTCCATTGCGATGCGTATGCCCAGTTCGCGTATGCGCCGCAGGATGGTAATGGCTTCTTCGACGCGCGCCATCAACATGGTTTCGGTGATTTCGAGCATCAGCCAGCCGGGTTCGATGTTGTGCGTAACCAGCGCCTGCCGCATGGTTGTCACCAGGTCGGATTCCAGTTGCGCCGCGGAAACGTTGACCACGACATAAGGTATGCCCACGCCGGTATCCCGCCATTTCTTGATGGTGCCGCAGGCGTGATCCAGCGCCCATGCGCCGATGGGCACGATCAAGCCCGTCTCCTCGGCGACCTGGATGAATTCTCCCGGCGGTAAGAGTCCCCGCACCGGGTGCTGCCAGCGGATCAACGACTCGGCACCCTGAATTTCGCCGGTGGACACGACAATCTGCGGCTGGTAATGCAGGACAAATTCGTTGTTCTGCACGGCGGCGCGCAATTCACGTTCCAGCTGCTGGCGGCGCAACATGCGCTGGTTCATTTCTTCGGCATAGAACTGGAAATTATTGCGTCCCAGATCCTTGGCGTGATACATCGCGATGTCGGCGTATTTCATCAACGTTGTGACGTCCTCGCCATCCGCCGGATAGAAACAGATACCGATGCTGGCGGAGGTCTGCGCGTCGTGACCGTGAAGGCGATACGGCGTCGTCAAAAGCTTGAGCATCCGGCTGGCGATCGGCGTTACGATGGCAGTGTCGGTGATGTCGGCGAGCAGCACGACGAATTCATCGCCGCCGAGACGCGCCACGACATCGCCGTCACGTACGCAATCGGTAAGGCGCTTCGCGCATTCGCGCAATAACTCGTCGCCGGCGGCGTGCCCGAGCGTGTCGTTGACCGCCTTGAAGCGGTCGAGATCGACAAATATCACGGCCAGTTGTGTTTGTGAGCGGGCGGCGCGCGCGATGGCGCCGTGCATTTGCTCCATCAGCATGCTGCGATTGGACAGACCCGTCAGCGTGTCCTTGGTCGCGAGTTGTTCGATGTGGCGTTCCGCGAGCACGCGGGCGGTGACATCGCGCATGATGCACGAAACAAACAGGATATTGCCGCTCGCATCCCTGACCGCTGACATGGTGGTCTGCACGTGTATGGTTGAGCCGTCCTTGCAACGCCGGATATCTTCCAGCGAAGACGGAGCGGGTTCGCCGCGCAGCACCTTTTCGAAGCGACTCTGCTTTCTGACCTCCGGCGTCTGCGACAGCAGGCCGCGGAACGATTTACCGATTGCTTCGCCAGCGCTCCAGCCGAACATGCGCTCGGCGGCCGCATTCCAGCTGACGATGGTATCGTCGGGCGCGCGGCCGACGATGGCGTCGTCACTGGTTTCCACGATGGCCGCGAGTTGCGCCTGTGCGCGCTCCGCGCGTTTGCGCCCGGTGATGTCGCGGGCAATGGTCGTCAGCCCAATGGTGTTTCCAGTGGCATCTTTTACCCGCGACACGCTGATTGAAACATCCACCAACGATTGGTCCTTGCAGCGGCGCACAGTCTCGTGATTTTCAACCGTGCCGCCTTGTTGCAGCACCTGCCAGTGCCGCGCGCGACTTTCAAGGTATTCCGGCGGCACCAGGAAGCTGCTGTCCCGACCGAGCACTTCCTCGGATGTGTATCCATAGAGTTTTTGCGCGCCGGGGTTCCAGTAGACGATTTTACCGTCGGCATCGCGGATGAAAATCGCGTCGTTCGAGCCTTCCGTGGCGGCGGCGAGCCGGCTGCGCGCCTCTTCGGCCTTTTTGCGTTCGCTGATATCGCGAAAAATCAGCGCGACGGCATTGACGTGTCCCAGAGGATCCTTGATTGGCGACGCGCTGATCGAGACATCGATCAGGCGCCCGTCCTTGGTAACCCGGACTGAATCGTGCGAACGCGCGCCGAAATCCGTATTCACTTCTTCGCCAATTCTGAGTTCCGGCATCTGCGCGGGTGGTACCAGCTGGCAGATGTTGCGCCCGATAATTTCCGATGCTGCATAGCCAAACAGCCGTTCCGCGCTGCGATTCCAGCTCAATACCTTGCCGGTCGCATCGCGGCTGACAATGGCATCGTTCGAGGCATCGACGATGGCAGCCAGCCTAGCGCGTGCCGCGTCGGCGCGCGTCATTCGATACAGCAGTCCCAGCAACAGGCCCATCAGCAACAGCGCGGCGAATCCCGCGGTCAACGAGCGTTGCCGCCACCCCGCCAGCACGTCGTCACGCGCCACGCCCACGGCGACGAAGAAGGGGTAAGGATCAAGCACGTGAAAACTGTAGATGCGCGGTATGTTGTCTGTCGACGATGTGAATTCCATCGTGACGGTTCTATCGCCGCCGCCAAACGCCGTTTGCGCGGGATTTCCGGCTGGCAACGGTACATTGAGCCTGCCCTTGATCTCGGGCCAGCGCAGCACCTGCCGGAAATCGTCACTGCGATAGATCGCGATATTGCCGTTGGCGCCTACGTGAAGCGACTGGAACAACTTGCGAAAGTGCTCCAGTTCAATCAATGCCACCACCACACCCCGGAAAATACCATCCTGATCGCGCAGCGGTCTGGCCACTGCAAAGCCGTGACGCCCGGTGTTACGTGCAGCGATGACTTCGGAAAATACCACCGTGGCGCGCGGATTGTTGCGCAACGTACGGAAGAAGCCGCGGTCGGCGAAATTCGGCCGCGACGAATCCGTGTAGGAGGTATACCGGGTGTCGCCCTTGGCATCCAGGATGGAAAGCCCGGCGACTTCGGGGAATTGAATCAGTCGCGCCTTAAGGGTGGCGTTTAGTTGCGCGTGTTGGGCGGCGCTATCCGGATTCATCGCCACGGCCGGCGTTGTATGCTGAAGAGCCTGCAAATCGGCGTCAACGCGCCGCAGCACGTCGCTCAGCCGCGCTTCGAGCAGCGCGGCATAGCCTCGCGTGGTCGTCTGTGCGACGTTGATGGTCTCGCGATAACCCGACCAGATCAATTGCACCACCAGCGCCATCACGGCCAGGGCGCCCAGGCCCAGTCCAGCCAGCAGCTTGTGACGATTGCTCATGTTCCGCTATTTATAAGTGCGATCCCGCACATTGATGCCCATCTTTACGCCAGATCACGGTGACAGGCAATACCACGGTTAAGCATCCCGCGACCCGGCTAGGCGTGGCACGCTGCGGCCTATTCCAGTTTGATACCCGCATCCGCGACGACTCTACGAAACTTGGCCAGTTCACTTTTTACCACGGCGGCGAATTCCGTGGCGGTATTGCCGATAATGGTGAAGCCCAGCATGGAGAATCGCTCTTTAACTTCGGGCGCGTCGAGCGCCTGCATCGTGGCCTTGTGTACTTTTTGTGTTATGGTTTCGGGTGTTTTTAATGGCGCGAACAGGCCATGCCAAATCTGAAAGTCGTAGCCCGAGAGTCCCTGTTCCGCCAGCGTCGGCACGTTGGGCAGCAGGGGCGAACGCTTGCTGCTGGAAATGCCCATCGCCTTAAGCCGGCCCGATGCGATGTGCTGCATGCTGGCGAGCGGTGTCAACATGCTGGCGTCGGATTCGCCGGAAAGTGTTGCGATTTCGGCCGGCGAACTGCCCTTGTAGCGCACGTTGTTCATGCGGATGCCACTCATTGCCATCATCGCATCGCCGGCGAGTTCGCCTGTCGCGCCGGCCACCGCCATATTGAGTTTGCCGGGGTCTTTTTTTGCCAGCGCCACAAAATCCCGGAACGAATTCACCGGCAGCTTGGGCGTGGCCACCAGCACCATGCCGCTGGTGACAATCTGGATGATCGGCACGAAATCACGCACCGGATCGTAAGGCAGCGTTTTGTAGAGGCTGGGGTTGATGGCATGCGTGCCGCTGTTGCCGATGTTGAGCGTGAGGCCATCGGGATTGGCGCGCGCGGCGATTTCCGTGCCGGCCACGCCGTTATTGCTGGGGCGGTTGTCCACCACCAGCGTTTGTTTCAGCGCCTCGGAGAGGCGCGGCACGAGAATGCGCACGGCGGTATCCGAAGGTCCGCCCGGCGCAACGGGCACGATGATGCGGATCGGGCGTCCGCCGATGTTGCCGAGACCTTGTGCGGCTGCGGGCGTTGCGCCGAAGCACCATAGCCAAGACAGGCACAAGCAGCACAAAAAGCACAATGCATCGAGCGGACCGATGGATGCGACGGGGAATTTCACGGGAGCCTCCTGTGGAAACGTAGCGGCAATTGTAGCCGTATAATCGTACTGCACATCAACCAATGGAGAGCACAGTGGACAGCATGGATCGTGGCATCTGGATGACATGGTACAACCTGCCGGAGCAGGGGCGCGACGAATATTTGCAGTGGCTGCACGGCCACTATATTCCCAATATGCTGCGGCAGCCCGGTTACCTGTGGGGCGCGCACTACGCGTCGGAAACCAATGTCAAGATGACCGGCGCGCCGAACCGGCTGGGCCATGTGAACGATCCGTCGATACCCATCGGCGACCGCTACATTTTGTTGTTCGGCGCGGCGGATGCGCACGTGTTCGTCAACCCGACGCCCGCACAGATGCGCGCGCGGTTGTCCGATGCCGACAAGAAAATGCTCGCCCTGCGCATCGGCGAGCGTTACAACATCGCCACCGAGGAAAAACGCATCCACGGTCCGGAATTTGATGCGGCAAAATATGCGCCGGATCGCGCGTCCGCTCCCGGCATTCAGTTGGGCAGCTTCAATGCCGGCCCGGGCCAGGATGAAGACGAACTTGCCGCGTGGTACGCGCAGTGGCGCTTGCCGTCGATGGAAAAACTGCCCGGATGCGTGCGCGTTCGCAAATACGCATCAGTGTCGGGCTGGGCCAAGCACATGATTTTGTATGAGTTCTTGTCCACGCGCGCGCGCGACGCCAAGTTCGTTGAGCACGAAAAGGCGAATCCGAAAATGGAGCAGTGGACCGACGACGTGGTGCGCAAGCTGGTGCATGCGCCGGGTTCGCCGAATCTGGCGGCGCGGCTCTGGCCAGCGGCGTAGTTACGGCGGTCGCGACAGGTCGCCGCGTCAGGCGGCGACCGCTGCTATCGCCATCGCTATCGCCCGCATCAAGGGCTGTCTTTATAACCGCCCCGGTTGGGCGGAATCGGCAAACACATTTGTGTCTGCGTCACGATGGCCACCCGGCTGCCGTCGCCGCTGTTGGTGATGGTGGTTTGCCACACCGACGTGGTACGGCCGATATGCAGTGGAATCGCCACCGCGCGCATTACCGGCCCGACGCCCGCCGCGAAAAAATTGGTTTTTGATTCCAGCGTGCCGCCGCGATGGCCTGGCGGCATGTTCGCCACCGCGCCCGCCGCGCCCGTGGCATCGGCCAGTGACATAATCGCGCCGCCATTGACGCGGCCATTCCAGTTGCGATGCTGATCTTTCACCGGCATTTCCGCGACGACTTTTTTCTTGGTGACCGACACGAGTTTCATGCCCAGCGTGGTGGGCATGCCGCCCTTGAAGACGCGGCTTGGGTTGGGCATGCCGGGGGATGGTGTTGCGGGTTTGGCGGTGGTTTTTTTTGCGCTCGCCGTGGATTTTTTGGCCATCGAAAAACGTGCTCCCTGATTAATATCTGTTGAATGACTGTTCACGATAAGGAATTCGCCGGAAAAACGACATGCACGCTTTATACTCCCGGCACGTTGATATTCCGCGAACTTGCGGGCTGTATTGTAAATGGGAATGCCGCTTTATTGCGCACACAGCCAGAGATGATGACCACCGAATGCCAATGATGAAACAGGGAATCCAAATATTCGTGATGCTGGCGTGCGTCGGCACGATGCCTGCACGCGCGCAGCAGGATTATCCGGTCAAGCCGATACGCCTGATTATTCCATTCGTGCCCGGCGGCGCCAACGACATGATCGGCCGCGTGGTCGGCATGAAAATTACCGAAGCACATGGTCAGCAAGTGGTGATTGAAAATCGCGGCGGTGCGGGCGGATCGCTTGGCGTGGAGGTTGCGGCGAAATCCCCGCCCGATGGCTACACGCTGGTGCTCGGCAACATCGCGAACCTGTCGGTAAACCCGACGTTGTATCGCAAGCTGGCCTACAACCCGGTGACGGATTTGCAGGCCATTACGCTGATTGCCAAAGTGCCGACCATACTGGCGGTGCATCCGTCGCTGCCGGCGCGCAACGTGATTGAATTGATTGCCCTGGCGCGTGCGCAGCCCGGCAAGCTGACCTTCGGCACCGGTGGCGGCGGCAGCGGCAGCCATCTCACGATGGAATTGTTCAGGCTGCAAACCAAACTGGACATGGTGCATATTCCGTACAAGGGCGTGGGGCCGGCAATGATAGACCTGCTGGCGGGGCAGATCACCATGTCGTTCGGCGCCGTGCCGGGCGTGTTGCCCTATGCGCGTAGCGGGCGATTGCGCGCGCTGGGCGTGTCGGGCCCCAAGCGCATCGCGGCGCTGCCGGAACTGCCAACGGTCGCGCAGGCAGGCGTCCCGGGATTTGAATCGACGCTGTGGTACGGCATGCTCGCGCCCGCGGGAACGCCCATGCCCATCATTAACCGCTTGCACGCCACGCTGACGCGCGCGCTGCAATCGGCGGACATGAAAGAACGTTTCGCCGCGGAAGGTTCGGAACCCATCGGCAGCACGCCGCAGGAATTTCAGTCCTTCATCAAGAGTGAGATTGAGCGCTGGGCGCTGGTGGTTAAGGCGTCGGGGATGAAGGCGGAGTGAGGGTGAGGCGTGAGGAGTAACTGTTGCTTCAACAGCGCTATCGTTACTGCGCGGGTGGGAACGACAGATTGGTTTTGAGGCTGCGTTTAAAAACGCATTGGATGAAAACTGAAAGGTGAAATCAAAATGCTCATCGTAGACGGACAAGTGCACATCTGGGCCGCCAGCACACCCGAGCGTCCTTGGCCCGCGCGCCATGCGCCGCATCGGCCGGTGCCGCTGGGCGCGGAAGATTGCCTGAAAGAAATGGCGGCGGCGGGCGTGGATCGCGCGATCCTCGTGCCGCCGAGTTGGGAAGGCGAACGCAATGATCTGGTGGTTGACGCCGCGCGCCGCTATCCGGATAAATTTGCCGTGATGGGGCGGCTGGATGCGGAGGCGCCGGATGCCAAAGACCAAATCGCCACGTGGAAACAGCAGCCCGGCATGCTCGGCATGCGCTTCACCTTTAGGCGCCCGCAACTCGCGGCGCCGCTGGTGGAAGGTCGCATCGACTGGTTATGGGAGGCTGCCGAAAAACATCAAATTCGTTTGATGATTCTGGTCACGCACCAGCAGGTGAGATACATCGACCGCATTGCCGAACGGCATCCCGGTTTGAAAATCATCATCGATCATCTCGGTCTGGTCAGCGGCGACAAGGACGAAGCCGGTTGGGCCAACCTCGATTTGCTGCTCGCCATCGCCAAACGCCCGAACGTCGCGGTGAAAGCCAGCGGCACCTGCGGCTACACCAGCGACGCCTATCCGTACCGCTGGCTGCATCCGTATCTGCGCCGCGTTTACGATGCGTTCGGCCCGAAGCGCATGTTCTGGGGCACGGACTTTACGCGCTTGCCCTGCACCTATCGACAGGCGGTGACGCAGTTTACCGAGGAGATTCCGTGGCTGAAGGGCGACGATCTGGAACAGGTGATGGGGAAGGGGATTTGCGATTGGTTGGGCTGGAAGTATTAGGTCAGGGACGCCACCATTCCCCCATCGACCTGTATCGCAGCCCCAGTCGTAAACCCGGCCAGATCGGAGCACAAAAATGCCACCATCGCGCCGAGTTCTTCGGGGCGGCCGATGCGGCGCATGGGGACTTGTTGCGCACGCACTTTAAGGTCGTAACTCTTTTCCATCGCTTCGGTGCCCACCGACGCCGGGCATACGGTGTTGACCGTCACGCCGGTGGTGGCGACTTCGTTCGCCAAGTGGCGGAGGTAGCCGGTGAGTCCCGCGCGAAACACCGTGGATAAACCGTGCTTGGTCATCGGCTGCTTCACGGAAGCGGAGGTGATGCCGACGATGCGTCCCCAGCCGCGCGCGACCAGCAGCGGCGCGACTTTGCCGACGACACGGATCGCGCCGCGCAGCTGTGTTTCGTAAGCTTCTTGCCAGCGTTCGTCTTCTGTTTCGTCGAGCACCTCTCGCATGGGCACCGGCGGGCGGCCGGTGTTGAGCACGAGGATATCGACGCCGCCGAATTCACGTTCTGTTTCGGCTAGTAGTCGATTCACGTCGGCGGTCTTGCGCATGTCGCCTTCCACCGGCAGCACGCGCACACCGTGTAGTTTTGTGATGTCGGCGGCCTTGGCGCGCAACGTGTCGGCGGAGCGCGCAAACATCACGAGATTGACGCCTTCGGCAGCCAGCGCGCGCGCAGCGTATTCACCGAGGCCGCCGCTGGATGCGGTGACGATGGCGGTTTTTCCCTTGAGGCGTAGATCCATAAGTATTTGTTTTTAATATAAAAAGTTAAATTAAAACGGCAGGCCGTTTTTCAGCAGATCGCGAGCCACCACCCAGCGATGCACTTCACTCGGCCCTTCAACAATGCGGTAAATGCGTGCCACGCGCGAAATATATTCGAGTGGTAAATCCTTGGTCATGCCCATGCCACCGAACAACTGCATGGCGCGATCGACGACGACACCCACGACTTCGCTCGCTTGCAGCTTGACCATCGACGCATCGCGCCGCGTGTCGTTTTTTTGATCGAGATCCCACGCGAGTTTGTAGAGTGCCAGCCGTGTCATTTCAATTTCGCGGTAGCTGTCGGCGATCCACCATTGCACGGCTTGCCGGTCGGCCAGCGGCTCGCCGAAGGTATGGCGTATCTTGGCCTGCTCGATCATCATTTTCAGGCAGCGTGTGGCGAGGCCCACGCAGGTGGCGGCGATTTCGAGACGGCGCAATCCGAGCCGGCGTTGCAGCGGCGCGAAGGCCTGCCCCACTTCGCCGAGCACCTGATCATCGGTGGCTTCGACATTATCAAAATGAATGTCGTAGGGCTGATAGTCGCCGATGGTGGGATGTGCGGTGGGTGTGGTAATGCCAGGTTGTTTGGCATCGAGCAAAAACGTGGTCATGCCGCCACGCGAACCCTTGGCAGGATCGGTGAGCGTGACGACGATCATGAAATCGGCGTAGCGCGCGTGGGTAATGAATATCTTGTTGCCGTTTAGTATCCACTTGCCGTTCTTGCGCTCGGCACGCATTTTGATGCCGGACGCGTCCGCGCCCGCGCCCGGCTCGGTGATGGCGATGCACGATTGCGTTTCACCGCGCAGAAAGGGCTTCAAATACTTGTCGATCTGCGTGCCCTTGCACGACTCGATCAGCATGAACACATCCGGAAAATTCGGCGCAAAACCGAAGGGGAACAAAATACTGTGTTTCAATTGCTCGACCACCACGCACTTGGCGAGGATGCTCGCGCCCGCGCCGCCGTGCTCCTCGGGAACTTCCAGGCCCACCAGTCCGGCGGCGCGTGCCTTGCCCAGTATTTGTTTTTCCAGTTCCGGCGGCAGCAGTGGCAGATCGGTAAAGCCGCGCTCGGCTTCGCGGCGGATCACCAGCGGTTCATGCGGGATCAGCTCGCGCGCGGTAAAGCGTGCGGCGCTGTCGCGCAGCATGCGCAGTTCTTCGGGGAGTTCAAAGTCCATGGTTCTTGTTCCGCATGATTAACCTTGGTATTGTCGGGGACGAATAGCGTTGATTTTGCCATAGCCGCCCTGCGTAACATCAAATTGCGAAAAACTTCCCCGTCCGTTATTCCCGTGTAAGCAGGAACGACTTGACGGGGTAGGTGACTTACACCCAAACCGGATGACTCAAACATGGAACTGATTACCCCCGACCGCGTTCGCCTCACCGTTGACGAAGCGCGCGCCCTGTCTGTTGCCGCATTAAAAAAGGCCGGCTACGACGATGAACAAGCCGGCGTGATTGCCGATCACGTGATGGATGCCGCGTTGTGCGGTTACGAATATTCGGGCTTGCCGAAGTTACTCAATGTATTTGAGCACAAAAACTTGCACAAGCCGCGGCGGCGCATGCGGGCCGTATTCGAGACGCCGATTTCCGCGATGGTGGATGGCGGCAACAGTTGCGGCATGTACTCATTGATGCGCGCGGCGGAAATGGCCATCGAGCGCGCGCAAAAACACGGTATCGGCATCATCGGCGTCAACAACAGCTGGGTCAGCGGGCGCGGCGCGATTTACGTCGAGACCATCGCGCGCGCGGGACTGATCGGTATTCATACCGTCAGTTCCACGCAGCATGTGGCGCCGCCGGGCGCCGCGAAGGCGGGGTACGGTACCAATCCGCTGTCGTTTGGTTTTCCGACGGCGGGGGAGCCCTTCGTGATCGATCTGGGCACCTCGGCTTTTATGTCCACGGACATGATGTTCCGCGAGCGGCGCGGCGAGCCATTGCCGGAAGGGGTTGCCATCGATGTCTATGGACATCCAACACGTGACCCCAAGGCCGCGCGCGAAGGCGGTGCGTTGCTGGCGTTTGGCGGTTACAAGGGGTTTGCGCTGGCGATGGCGGCACAGGCCCTGGGCGTATTCGCCGGCTCGGGTAGCGATCAGGAGAAAAACTACGGTTACCTGATGATGGCGATGAAGCCCGATTTGCTGATGCCGCTGGCGGATTACCGAAAACAACTGAGCGAAACACTTGCGCGCATCAAGGCCACCCCACGTCAGCCGGGAGTGGATGAAATTCGTTTGCCGGGCGAGCGCTCATTCAAGGAACGCACTAAACATCTGCGCGAAGGCATCGTCATCGACAAGTTTATTTACGATGCGCTGCTGGCGGTACCGGAAGGGAAGCTCGCGCCATTGACGTGAGTCAGGATAGGCAGGGCGGAAAAGCGCTGCGCTTTTCCGCACTACGCGCTTGGGCCAGCTACGCTATATCGCGCTCCCCTGCGGCACGCTTACGCCCATGTATCATCGCCGTGACCAGATTTTCGCCGTGCCGCCACGACGAAAAAATCACGCCGCCGACATGCAGGGCCACCAATGCCAGCAAAACGTTGGTCAGCGCTTCGTGTAATTCCTCGACCCATTTTTCGCCCCAATAAGTATCGGTGGTGTAGAGCCAGCCGCTGGCGCAAACGCCAATGATAGTGAGGAGCAACGCCACGATCATCCAGCCGCCGAGCGGATTGTGGCCGAGGTGGCGCGGCTCCTGATGCGCGAGAATTTGCCGGGTGTAGTCGAGCGTGCGTGCGGGGGGGCGCACAAACTGGCTGAAGCGCGCGTAACGCGAACTCCCTCGCGCAACCAGGCCCCAGAGGACGCGCACCACCACGATACCCAGCACGGCGTAGCCCACCCACTCATGCCACTTGCCGTGGATAAACCACGCGGTGGCGATGCCGGCCACCAGGCTCCAGTGGCCGATGCGAACCAGCAAGTCCCAGACCTTGACTGCCGGTTTGCTGTCTTGCTGCATCAGGGTTTGCGCACGCTCAGCGTGTTGGGTATCAGTGCAAAGGTGACGGGATGATAGTAGGCGTTGACGCGGTCGCCGTTCTTGTCGAATGCGTACACCTCGTAGCAGCCGCCGTCTTCCTTGATGCGCCGGATTTTCCAGCCGTTTTGATCGACCAGTTGTTTTTCAAGTTTTTCCTGCGGCTGCCAGCCGGATTTAGGGCCAGATTCGCAGGTGGCTAGACCGGTGGCGCCAGCGTTAAGGCTGATGGTGAGCAGCGCCAAAACCGCATGGGCGGTCATGGTGGTACGAATGACGGCTATCATGGGGAAATTCCTTTGTACGATGTTGTCGAAAGATGCGTGCCGCTATTTTTGAGCCTTACTTTCCTTTGCCTTTTTGTCCAAGGCATTTTTTTCCGCGGTCTGAATCTGTTTCATCATGGCGGCATCGGGGTCTTTCCATGTGGCACCGGCGGCGCGCGCCATGTAGGCAACCGCGCGTGAAAATTCCTCCAGTGCAATATCCGGCTTGCCGCCCTTGGGCGGCATGTCGCGCACGCCTACCCAGGCATCGGCGGTGAGCGCGGCCTGCGGTTCCTTAATGAGCGGGCCCCAGTCTTTTTTGTCCCCATATTTCGGTGCTTTGAGCAGCCCGGTAGCGTGGCAAGCGGCGCAAGTTTCCTTGTAGACCGCCTCGCCGGATTTGGTCGCTGGCGCGGGGGATTTGCCAAGCGGCGTGCCTTGGGCGAACGCCGCGCCGGTGACGAGCAGAGTTGAGTATAAAAACAGCGTGGTGATGGCGTTCTTCATGGGCATCCTTGTTGCGTTAAAACCGGCAAAAAATCTGGCTACTGACTTCGTGAAATTGTATCGGAGTGCTTGGGTGCATAGCCATAACGCAGGGGAGGCTATCGTGGATGACTACGAATGGCGCTTCATGAACCCGGCGAAAACGCCGGCGAGTTCATCGTCCTTGAATTCCCACTCCTGCGGCGGCACGATGTCGATATCCTGATGCTCGGGGAACAGCAGGTAGAGTTCGCTGCCGGGAATGAGTTTTTGCGCGCGTTCGCCTACCACGCGGTCGTGGGTCTTGTCGTTGCCCGGCACCACCAGAGTGGGAACCTTGATGGATTGCAGTTGCGCCTGTGTCGCGCCGATCACGGGTTTGCTTGCGTCTTGCAGGAAACCTTGCGCCCAGGTTTCAAAGGATGCGATGAAGCGGTTCACATCCATGTTAAGGAGGGCGTCACGATTCGCGAAACGCTGCCGGATACGCTCAGCGAAATGTTCCGAGGCGCACACGGCGGCCATGCCGCCTTTTTTCGCGGCCTCGATGAACTGAAAATAATATTGATTGGCGAGCCGCTTCGCCGCAAACTCGCCGCCGGTCACACGCCACAGCAGCAAGCCCTTGACGGCGTCCGGGTGGCGCAGTGCAAGCAGCAGCGACATACGACAGCCTGAAGAGCCACCGCCCACCCAAGCGGGCGTTGCGTTGAAATGTTTGAGCAGGGCATACAGATCTTCAGCCCAGATTTCGTATTCCGTCGGCGAGTCGGGCGTGCCCTGCAGTACCACATCGGAAGCGCCGCAATTGCGCCGGTCGTGTATCAACACACGGTAGCCTTGCGCCGCGACGCGCTCGGCGAGATGCTTCACGCCTTCGAGCGGACGCCGTCCGCCAGGCGAGAGGGTCACCCACGGTCCCTTGCTGCCGACGTTGCCGAGAATTTCGTAGTTGATGTGCGCACCGCGTATCTGGACTTGGGGCATTGCGTTCTCCGTTAAAAACGAACTTCAACATCTGCTGCAAAGAAAACCGACAAAAATTCCTGGCGTTCTCTGTGTGGCCGTTGCGCCTTTGCGGTGGTGTTAACTCGAAATCAACCTTCCGGCCTGATCCCGGCGGTCTTGATCACCTTGCTGAATTTTTCGACTTCACCGCGCACGAATTTCTGAAAGACCTCGGGCGATTCGCCACCGATCACGTAGCCGTGTTTCTCGATGGCGGAGCGCACTTCGGGGTGATTCAGCGTTTTGCTCATGGCCTCGTACAACTTGGCCAGCACCGGTTTGGGTACGGCCGAGGGCACCCACGTGCCGAACCAGGCGTTCACGTCAAAATTCGGCAGGCCGGATTCGTGGGCAGTGGGGATGTCTGGCGCATTGGCGTTGCGTTGCAGAGACGAGATCGCAATGC
>DHVE01000028.1:15670-17733 GCA_002412495.1 Betaproteobacteria bacterium UBA5216 | reverse complement strand
CAATGCCGCGCAGACGGCCTGCGCGCGCTTGTGGCAGCATATAGGAAATGCCCCCGATGACCAGATGCGTTTGTCCGGCAATGGTTTCCTGAACCGCCAGCGGTGACGTTTTGTAGGCGACGTGCACGAGCTGCGTGCCCGCCGCCTGCTTGAACATTTCGCCCGCGATATGTGAAATGCTGCCGATGCCGAACGAGGCGTAATTCAGTTTGCCGGGATTGGCTTTGGCATGGGTGATGAACTCAGCCACGGTCTTGGCGGGTATTGAAGGGTGGATGCCCATCAACAAATCAATCGAGCCCAGCCGCGTGAGGCCTTGTAAATCGCGCGTGACGTCGTAGTTGAGTTTGTACAGGCTCGGATTGATGGTGATGGAGAGCGCGTTGGCCATCAGCGTGTAGCCGTCGGGCGCGGCCTTTACCGCCATCTCGTCGCCGATTACGCCATTGGCGCCGGGACGATTATCAACCACCACTGGCTGCCCCAGGATATCGGACAACTTCGGCACGATGGTGCGGATGAATATATCGGTGGCGCCACCCGCGCCCATCGGAATGATCAGCCGCAGTGGCCGCGTGGGGAACGACTGCGTGGTTTGTGCGCTGGCCGTGCCAGCGGTCAGTGCTGTGAGCACCGTGAGCGCGCCTGCAAATACTCTCATGAGGGAATACATGATATTTCCTAAGTATTTGTTTTTAAAACATTATTCTTGCATCAACTAAAGGCATCATACACCCGCGGGCCGTGATACGGCGCTACACAATTTTGCGTGTCACCGAGCGCGTGTGGCCGAACGTCGGCACGTATACCGAGTGCGTGCCCGGCCCGCCCGCGACCACGATGGCGATGTCGTCGGGCTTGAATGAAATGGGAATCAGCGAGTCTTCGTTGATCGCGCCCAGTTCCGCGCCGCGGGTGTGCTTCAGTCGCATCATGTCTTTGGCAGCGAAACGATGCGCGGGCAGTTTCGACAGTTCCCAGATGCGGCGTTTGACTTGGGCCTTGGTGAGGCCCTCGCGGTGCAGAATTTCCGCGTGCTCGGGACCGAGCAGCAGCCACGGTTCGCCGCCGAAGTGGTAATCGTTGTTGGTCGGATAACAAATGCTGTCCGAAATTACGCGCAGCACATCGGCGGCATCTTTCGCGTGCGAGTTCATGTTCTGTGTGCCGGCGGCACCGATGAGGGTGACAGTGCTGTCGTTCTTACTGAAGCCGCGCTCCACGTGGAGCGGTTCCCACGGACTGTCAGCTTCGTTTTCCGCGCAGCAGAACGTGTATTTGCCGGGCTGGCCCTGCGTGGCGCGATCCATTTCGCCGGGCAGCGTGCCGCCGATGTTCTGCATCACCAGCCGCAGCGCGCGTCCCAGCGTGGCGTTGGCCCACGTGCCTTGTCCCAGGCAATTCAAATGCCCGTTCACCCCGATCTCGCGCGCCACCGGGCCATTGACAAGAATCATCGCCGTCGCCGGATTGGTGGTGGCCTGTATGCCTTGCAGGTTAAACCGCCGGTCGGTAAAGGCCTCCACCGCCGCGATCAGCGTGCGGATGTATTCGGGGCGGCAACCCGCCATCACCGCGTTGATGGCGATGCCTTCCACCGTGGCGGCGCCAAAGCCGGGCTGCACCACCGCGACGACTTCGTCGGGCGCGCGGCCACTCGCCGCGATCATGCGCTCCACCTTGTCGAGTGTCGGCGGGCGCAGCGGCAGGCCGTCACTCCATTTGCGGTCGATACAGAATTTGTCAAACTCGTCGGCGTCTTCCGGTGCTTCGATGCGCGCGGCGCGCGCGGGTCTGCCGGCGGCTTTCCCGCCCGCTAACGCGCCGGCCTTGGGATCGACGGCGATGCGCGCGATGTCAGCCACGCATTGTTCCGCGATGGCGCGCACTTCGTCGCGCGTGCGCAAGCCGAAGGGGTGCGGGATCACCGCGATCGGATGTCCTTCGGCACTCAGCGCCTTGAGTTGTTTGCGCCCCAGCACGATGAACTGGTCGGAGCATACCGTGATTGCGGGCACGCCGCGTTTTACCGATTCCGCCGTGTCGTGGACACTCCACGACGT
>DHVE01000028.1:0-15369 GCA_002412495.1 Betaproteobacteria bacterium UBA5216 | reverse complement strand
GTGCAGGAGCCTCAGTCGCCGGACCCGGTGATCACGAGATCGACATTGGCTTCGATGTCGGCATAAACCGATTCCAGCGCGGGCACCGACGCCGCGCGCTTGCGATGGTGAATCACGCGCGCCACGCCGTGATGTTTCACCAGCAACTCGCCCAGGTCTTGCGCCAGGTGGTTGAAGTTGGGCTTGGAATTATCAATAAAAGCGACGACTTTGCCTTGCAGGCTATCGAGCGATTTCCAGGGGCGCTGCGTGCCCGTGCCGGAAGGGGCGGCGGGATCTAGAATGATGTTGTGGGTCACTGCGTGCTCCTCGTTGGGTGCGTTTCTGGGGGGGCGCTTAATGGTGTGCAAATTTTGCAACCACCGGTCGCCAGCGTTCAAGCTCCGATGCCATGAATTGTGCAAATGCCGCCGGGGTGTAACCACACGGCGTGATGCCCGCATCGTTCAAGGCGGTGGACACACCGGCACCCTGAATCACGGTCGCGGCGGCCGCCGCGATGGCATCAACCCGTGCCACGGGTGTGCCGCGCGGCGCCACCAGCCCGACCCAGTTCGATACCTCGCAGCGGCGCAGGCCGCTTTCCGCCAGCGTTGGAATGTGTGCGGCAATGGCACAGCGTTGCGCGCTGGTGACGCCCAGCGCGCGCAGTGTTCCGGATTTTTTTCCGGACGCGCACCGCGGCAGCATTGATAGGATGTTATTAAAGCTCAGGTCGATGCGGCCTGCTTCCAGATCCGCGTACAGTTTTTGAGTTTCGTCGTAACGCGCGTGGCGCAGCGCAACGCCGGTGACGGACTGAAACAACTCGGCTGCCAGATGCGGCGCGCCGCCGATGGCGGAGGTGCCATAGGTCAGCGCCAGTGCGCCGGTACGTGCGCGTGCGTGCGCGACGAATTCGCTTACACTCTGTGACGGCAGCGATGGGTGGCAAGCCAGCAGCATCGGCGATTGCGTCAGCAGCGTTACCGGCTCGAAATCGCGTTGCGCATCGTAGGGCAGATCCTTGCGCACATGAGGCGCCAGTGCGTGCGTGCCGAGTGTGGCAATGAACAGTGTATTGCCGTCGGGTGCGCTGCGTGCCACGGCCAGCGCGCCATGCGCGCCATTGTCGCCGGCGAGGCGTTCGATGCGGACCGCACGTTGCAGTTGTTCACCCAACGGCTTGGCGATGAGATGAGCGATGTCGTCCGAAGCGCTGCCCCGCGAAAAACCGACGATGAGGCGCAATGGTGGCAATGGTGGCGATGGTGGCAAATTGGCCATGATTTATTGCGCGGCGATGCCGGTGTCGCGTACGATTTTTGCCCACTTGGCGATTTCGCTCTTGATGTAGGCGGCGAATTGTTCGGGCGTGTTGGTTTGCGGTTCCGCACCTTGCGTGATCAGGCGCTCGCGCATGTCGGGGGCGCGCATGATGTCCACGATCTCGGTGTTGAGCCGCGAGACGATGGGGCGTGCGAGTCCGGCGGGCGCGGCGGCGCCGATCCAGGTGGCCGCCTCGAAACCCGGATAACCCGATTCATGAAACGTTGGTATGGCGGGCGCCGCGCTGGAGCGCGTGAGACTGGTGACGGCCAGTCCGCGCAGTTTTTGCGAGCGTACATGCATCATGGCCCCGGGCACGCTGCTGAAATACAAGGTGACGTGGCCCGCGATCACATCGATCAATGCTTGTCCGCCGCCTTTGTACGGCACGTGCACCATGTTGATTTTTGCCTGCGACTTGAAAAACTCCGCTGACAGTTGCGTGGTGCTGCCGGCGCCCGCGGACGCGTAGGTGAGCTGGCCGCGCTGTGCGCGCGCGAGCGCCACCAATTCCGCCACCGATCGCGCCGGCAGCGAAGGATGCACCACGAGAACATTGGGAAACGACGCCACCAGCGAAATCGGCGTGAAATCCGTCAGCGGGTTATACGGCATCTTTTTGTAGATGCTGGTGTTGATGGCCATCGGTGATACGTTCGCCATGATCAGCGTGTACCCATCGGCCGGCGCTCGCGCGACGATTTCGGTACCGACATTGCCGCCCGCGCCGGAACGATTGTCGACAACGACGGGCTGCCCCAGCCGCTCGCTCAATTTTTGCGAGAGCGCGCGTATGATGATGTCGCCGCCACCGCTGGCCGGGAACGGCACGACAAAACGTATCGGCCGCGCCGGGTAGTCCTGCGCGTACGCAAATTTTCCGTGTGGCACGGAAAATAAAAATAACAACAAAAACAAATGCTTATGCATTGGCATCTGCGGCAGGTTACGACGGGCACGTTTTGCGAAAAGCCGTTTATACCGCAAAATGATCACTCGCAACGCACACACGTTTGCGCAATCCAGCATCTGATACAGGACAACCCATCGTGGAAAAATTATTGCCCCTCGCGGAAAAAGCTGCGGCTCTCTTAAAAGCGCGTAACCAAACCATAGCCGTGGCGGAATCGTCCGCCGGCGGCTTGATCAATGCGTCGTTGCTCGCACTGGCTGGCGCATCGGCTTACTGTAAGGGCGGCGTGGTGATGTATACACGCGACGCGTTGTTGGCCGTGCGCGACGTGACGCCAGAAATGGCCAAGAGCGTGCGCGGTGGCACCGAGGACTCTGCCTTGTTCCGGTCGCGCATCATCCGCGAGCGCTTCAATGCGGATTGGGGGCTGAGCGAATCCGGCGCTGCGGGTCCGACCGGCAGCCGGTACGGCTATGCGGCGGGGCATTGCGTGATGGCGGCGACCGGCCCGGGCATCGAGAAAGCGATCACGCTCGAAACCGCCAGCAGCGACCGGCAGGCCAATATGATTGCGTTCGGACAGGCGGCGCTTACGCTGTTGATCGAGTGCCTCGAAAACAGCAAATGAGGCTGGGGTGCATGGTCAGGGCCGGGGTATGCGGGCTGCTGCTCGCGGCCTTGGCATCGTGCGCGCAGACGCCCGCGGAGTCGATCTACGAACCGGAGTACAGTCAGCCGGGCAAGGATGTTGTGTGGGTACCGACGCCGCTGGTCATGGTGGAAACCATGATGGACCTCGCCCGGGTGACGCCCGAGGATTACGTGATTGACCTGGGTTCCGGCGATGGACGGCTGGTCATCGGGGCGGCCAAGCGCGGCGCGCGCGCGCTGGGCATTGAATATGATGACAATCTGGTGCGCTATGCGACGCGTGAAGCGCAAAAGGAGGACGTGTCCGGCAAGGCCCGTTTTGTGCAGGCCGACATTTTTGCCACGGATTTTTCCAAAGCCACGGTACTGACCCTGTTTTTGCTGCCGGAGATGAATCTGCGACTTCGTCCGCAATTTCTTGCGATGAAGCCCGGCACGCGTATCGTCGCCAACTATTTTGGCATCGGGGATTGGTCTTCCGATGAGTCGGTGCGCGTTCCGGAATCGGCACGATGCGAGATCTACTGCGTGGCGTATCTGTGGATCGTGCCGGCGGCGGTGGAAGGCACGTGGATCACGCCGCAGGGTGAGTTGATAATCGTGCAGCAGCATCAGTTTTTTAAAGGTACGTACGGTACCAAGTCGGTTACCGAGGGCCGCATTCGTGGAGATGCACTGAACTTCAGGGTTGACGGCATGTCGTACCGCGGGCGCATTAACGGCGATCTGATCGAGGGCACGACGGGCGAGGGGGCTGCCGCGGTTAAATGGACAGCGCGCCGGAAAACGAAGCCGGGCCCGCAGCCGTAGTACATATTTTTTACACGCTTCCTCAATTCTTGTTCGGAGATAGTCATGTTGGCATTGCAGGGGATTCACAAATCACGTGCCGTCGCTGCGGCGTTTACATTGGTTGTGTTGTTTGCGTCGGTTTCGTTCGCGTGGGCGCAACCTGCGAAAAAGGAAGCGCCAGCGGCTAAAGAAGCACCGGCGGCTGCTGCCGCCAGCGCGTTTATGCCCGAAGTGGGCCAATCGGGCAAGGACGTGGTGTGGGTGCCCACCGCGCTGACGTTGGTGAACAAAATGCTCGACATGGCGAAACTCACGCCGCAGGATATTTTGTATGACCTCGGCTCCGGCGACGGGCGCACCGTCATTACCGCCGCGAAACGCGGCGCGCGGGCATTTGGCATCGAATACAACCCGGACATGGTCGAGTTATCGAAACACAACGCCGCCAAGGAAGGCGTTGCGGCGAAAGCCACGTTTGATAAGGCGGATATTTTTCAGACGGATTTTTCCAAGGCCACGGTGATCACGCTGTTTCTGCTGCCCGAACTCAACGTCAAGCTGCGCCCGACGATACTCGACATGAAGCCCGGCACGCGCGTAGTGGCTAATTCGTTCGACATGGGTGACTGGAAGCCAGACCAGACTGCGCGCGTCGAAGGCAATTGCGAGACGTGGTGCACAGCGTATTTGTGGATCGTGCCGGCGAAAGTCGCTGGCACGTGGAAGCTCCCGCATGGCGACCTTACGCTGACGCAACAGTATCAAACCCTCGCAGGCGAGTTGCGCATGCGCGACAAGACGCTGGCGATTTCCAGCGGGAAGCTGGATGGCGAAAACATCAGCTTCAGCGTCGGCGGCGTGTCGTACAGCGGACGCGTGCGAGGCGACGCGATGGATGGCATGATGGCGGCGGGCGCGACGCGCTCGCCGTGGAGCGCCGCGCGTAACAAGTGAACGCGCCCGTCGCTTCGCGCGTTATGATTTCAAGCTGACTATTACCGGAGACTTTTCATGAAAGCGTTGCGTCTGTTTTCGATGTTTGCCTGCGCGTCATTGATAGCCATTGCCGCCCATGCGCAACCGGCGAAGGAGTTCAAGCCCGAGGTCGGGCAGCAGGGCAAGGATGTGGTGTGGGTGCCGACGTCGCTCGCGCTGGTGAACAAAATGCTCGACATGGCCAAGGCGACGCCCAGCGATTTCGTGATCGATCTCGGGTCCGGCGACGGGCGCACGGTAATCACCGCGGCCAAGCGCGGCATCAAGGCGCTGGGCATCGAATACAACCCGGACATGGTGGAGCTATCCAAACGCGCCGCCGCGAAGGAGGGCGTCACCGAGCGCGCCACGTTCATGAAAGCGGATTTGTTTGAAACGGATTTCTCCAAGGCGACCGTCATCACCATGTTTTTGTTGCCGGATATCAATCTCAAGTTGCGTCCGAAAATTCTTGGCTTGAAGCCTGGCACGCGCATCGTGTCCAATACTTTTACCATGGGCGAATGGGAAGCCGATGAAACCGGTACCGCCGCCAGCGATGAAGGTTCGAGTTATTACCGTACGGCATTGCTGTGGATCGTTCCGGCGAAAGTGGATGGCGCGTGGAAATCCGCCAGCGGCGAACTCACGTTCAAGCAGGAATTCCAGAAAATTTCCGGCTCGATCAATGCGGGCGGTGTTTCGACCCAGGTGACCGGTGGCAAATTGCGCGGTGACCAAATCAGTTTCAGCGCGGGCGGCGCGCAATACACCGGCGCAGTGAACGGCAATACGATCATCGGTACCGTGACCTCGGGCGGCGCCAGCAAGGAGTGGAGCGCTACGCGGCAAAAGTAATTTAAGTATATGTTTTTAAATGAGTTTTATTCTTTTGCATGCCGCGCGGACTGCCGCTGTTTACGTTTCTGTGGGCGTTTTGCGCCGTGGGGGTATCCATGGCGCAACCATCGCCGGATTACAAACCCGAGCTCGCACAATCCGGCAAGGATGTGGTCTGGGTGCCCACGCCCGATGCATTGGTAAACCGCATGCTCGACCTGGCGCAACTCTCAGCCAGGGATTACCTCATCGATCTGGGTTCGGGTGATGGCCGTCTGGTGATCATGGCGGCGAAGCGCGGCGCGCAGGGGCATGGCATCGAGTACAGCGCGGATCTGGTGGCACTATCCCAACGTACGGCGCAGCGCGCGGGCGTGGAAGACAAAGCAACGTTCGCGAAAGCGGATTTGTTTGACAGCGATTTTTCCAAGGCAACCGTCGTCACGCTATTTCTGGGGCCCGATCTGAATCGCAAACTGATGTCGAAGCTGCTTAATCTGAAACCCGGCACGCGTATCGTTTCGAATACTCACCCCATCGGCGATTGGCCGGCGGACGAATCGGCGGAATCCGCCGACGATGAAAATACGGTGTATTACCGCAATGCGTTGTTGTGGATCGTGCCGGCAAAAGTGGCGGGCGCGTGGCGTTTTGCCGGCGGCAGCGTGAATTTCAGGCAACGCTACCAGAGAGTGTCCGGGTCGGTGACGCTGCAAGGAAAATCGGCGCCGGTTACCAGCGCGAAGCTGCGGGGAGACGAGATCAGATTCAGCGCGGGCGGCGCGCAATTTAGCGGCAAGGTGAACGGGGACGTGATTGCCGGCACCGTGACAACCGGCGGCGCCTCGCGGGAATGGCGGGCGGAGCGCGCGCGGTAGGTGATTGCAGCCGGTAGGTGGTTACAACTTTACACCCCGCAGGAATTCCGTGCGCGCCTTGGCCCCGGCCATCAGGAACGACAAATCGCCGCCGCTCAGAATAAACCGCATGCCGAAGCCGATGTATTTTTCCAGCAGCTTCGGTTCATACACGCCGCCCATGCCCGGATGTTTGTTGTGTTTTTTGCAGGCGGCGATCACTTTGCGGTAGGCGTCTTCGACTTTGGCGTCGCCGAATTGGCCGGGGATGCCTAGCTCGGCGCATAGATCGTTGGTGCCGATGAGTACCACGTCAATGCCGGGCACGGCGGCAATGGCGTCGGCGTTTTCAATGGCCTTGGGCGTTTCGACCATCACGATCACCAGCGTTTCGGCGTTGGCGATTTTCGTGGATTCGCCGACGGACATGGGCTGATAGCCGAATTGTGGCAGCGCACCGACGACGGAGCGGTGGCCTATCGGCGGATACTTGCAATGCGACACCACGCGCGCGGCTTCTTCGGCGGTATCCACATGCGGCACCACGATGCCCTGCGCGCCGGAATCGAGCAGGCGCGACGCGTGGTGATGTTCCTTGCCGGGCACGCGCACGATGGGCGTAATGCCCAGCGGCAGCGCGGCAATGGCGACCTGCGAGGCAAGATCGACATCCATCGCGCTGTGTTCCATGTCGATGAACAGCCAGTCAAAGCCGGTGTTCTTGGCGATCATGCCGGCATCGACCGTGCGCATCACGCGCATGCCCAGGCCGAGGGCCAACTGCCCGGCGTCGAGTTGTTGTTTGGTGTGGTTGGGGAAGATGGCCATGATTGCTTCGGGTTAAAAAATGCAAGACGGCGTTAGCTGCGGATTCACGCAGATGAACACAGATTAAGAACCCGGCTGGTCGTACCCGCGCAGGCGGGAATCCACAAGGGGTCTCGCGTGGTAGTGCGTTATGGGTTCCCGCCTGCGCGGGAACGACAGTAGAGGGGGTGATCTGTGTTCATCTGCGTGAATCCGCATCAAAACGCCTTTGAGGTTGTTTTATTTTGCCGCAAAAAACACCGACTCCAGCCAATCCCACATGGCGGCAACACCGATGCTGGCGTTGTCGATCTGACAATGGTGGTAGCCGCCCTCTTCTCGGGTGAAGAGTTTGAAGGTTTTGTTTTTCGACCCTACGGCGTCGAAACATTTTTGCGCGACCGGCAACGGAATCTGTTCGTCGCCTTCGCCGTGTACCATCAGGAACGGGCAGGTGATTTTTTGTACCACGCCATCGAGGCGGAAGCCTTCGAGCTTTTTCATCGCCTCGTCGCGGGTTTTGACGTTGAAAATCCACAGCAGGTGTTGCCATGCGACGGAGAGCGACGGGAGTTTGCCGCTGTCGAGTTTTTCAAAGCGGCTGCGCCAGATTTCCCAGTAGTCCCACTGTGCGCCCCACGCGATGCAGGCCGCGAAACGTTGTTCGAATGCGGCGGCGCGTGGCGCGTAGTAGCCGCCGAGGCTGATTGCCATCACGCCGATACGCCTGGTGTCGATCTCCTTGCGGGTAGCCAAAAATTCATAAGCCGCAGTGCCGTAGCGCTCGGTCTCGTGATGCAGCCATTGATTGCGAAAACGCACGGCTTCGCCGTTGCCAGGGCCATCGACGATGAGGCACGCAATGCCGCGCGCCGCCAGATCGGGCACGCCTTTGAAATATTGGATTTCCTTGGTGACATCGAAACCGTCGAAAAAAACCATGGCGGGCGCTGGTCCCGTACGGCCCGGTATTGCTTCGGCGTGAATCAGGATCGCGGGCAGCGATGCGCCTTCGTACGGAATTTCGACATGCTCTATTTTCGGCCGGCGGATCAGTTGCGCGGCATCACGAAAACAATCCACGCCGCGCTTGTAGGCGGCGAGTCCATCGGTTTTGGGCTGCAAAAAGCGCTCGCCGACGTGGTAATAATTGGCTGCGCGAAACAGGTACTGCGCGCCCGTGGTGCGCCGCCCGGCGGCGATGTGGGCGCGTCCTGCGTCCTCGACCTTGCGGGCCTCGCGCGCCCACTCGGTGAACCACGCGGTGTCGTCGCCTACTTTGCCTTTCAGGCGCAGGCCGATACGATTGACTTCATCAATCTCGGCGCCGCCCCACGGTGCGGAATTCAGCCCGATCAGCACGCCATGCGACCAACGGTAGTCCTCGGGGAAGTACATGAACGACAGTTCGCCGGGCTTGGCAACGGAAGCGGTGGAAGCCGATAAAACAGACGAATCAGACGTATTGGAAGAAAAGGCCATGAGCATCCTTTCTGGGCGGGAATTGGCAAGCACGCATGATAGCATCGCGTTTCGCGCGAATCCGGTATCCGGTATCATGCGTGTTCGCTATTTTTACTCTCAATTGGAGACTTCCATGTTTGCGAATTTCCGCGCGTTTGCGCTGCTGGTTTTGTTGTCGATTTTTTCAGGCATGGCGCTGGCTCAGCCGGCCGCGAAGAAGGACTTCGAGCCGACGGTCGGTCAATCGGGCAAGGATGTGGTTTGGGTGCCCACGCCACAGGCTCTGGTGGATCGCATGCTCGATATGGCAAAGCTGACGCAGCAGGATGTGCATTACGATCTGGGTTCGGGCGATGGCCGCACCGTGATCACCGCGGCCAAGCGCGGTGGCAAAGCCTACGGTATCGAATACAACCCTGACATGGTGGAACTCGCCCGGCGCAACGCGCAAAAAGAAGGCGTGGCCGATAAGGCGATTTTCAAGCAGGGCGATATATTTACCGAGGCGAGCAAGAAAGATTACATGCAGGCCAGCCTGATCACGTTGTTCTTGCTGCCTGACTTAAACGTAAAGCTGCGGCCCACGCTGCTCGACATGAAGCCGGGCACGCGCATCGTCTCCAATTCGTTCACCATGGGTGACTGGAAAGAGGACGAAAAAATTTCCGCAGGTGGTGATTGCACCTCGTGGTGTACGGCGTATCTGTGGATCATTCCCGCCAAAGTGGCCGGCAACTGGAAGACGTCACGCGGCGACCTCACGCTGAAGCAGGAATATCAGATGCTCAGTGGCAATCTCGCGCGTGGCAACGTGACGGGGATCATCTCGGAAGCCAAAATGAATGGCGATCAGATCACTTTCACGGCAGCCGGCACCCAATACACGGGGCGCGTGAATGGCAACACGATTGAGGGCACCTACAAGGGCGGCGACGGCAACGGCAAGTGGACCGCGACCAAACAGTAAACACAACCAGTTGCGGGCGGGGAGGCATTGATGGGCGGGAGTGCCGGCGGCTTTCTGAGGGGCGCGGCCAGCTTGTGCTTGTTTGGCGCGGCAGCGTGCGCTGGTGCGCAGTCGATGGCGCAGGTGGCGGATTGGCCGAATAAGCCGGTGCGTTTCATCGTGCCGTTTCCGCCGGGCGGGTCGGTTGATCCGCTGGCGCGACTCACTGGGGCACGCCTGAATATCGCGTTGGGCCAGCAGTTTGTGATCGACAACCGCACGGGCGGTTCGGGGTCGATAGGCACGGCGCTGGGCGCGAAGTCCGCGCCGGACGGTTATACCTTCGTGATTGTGTTCGACACGCATGCGGCGAATCCCGCGCTGATCCCGAATCTGCCCTATGACACGTTGAAGGATTTGACCAATGTCATGCTGGTGGGTACCGCGCCCATGGTGCTGACAACCAATCCCGCCAAGCCGTTCAAGAGTTTTGAAGATGTGACAAGGGCCGCCAAGGCGAAGCCTGCGACATTGACTTTTGGTTCGGTCGGCAGCGGCAGCCTTGGTCATCTGGCGATGATGCTGGTGCAGCAGCAGGCCGGCATCAAAATGATTCATATTCCTTACAAGGGCGGCGGCCCTGCGACCACCGATGCGATCGGGGGGCAAATTGATTTTGCGGTGACTTCGGTTGCGGTCCCCGGGCCGCACATACGCGCCGGCAGGCTGCGCGCGGTGGTGAGCACTGGTGAGAAGCGCTCGCATGTGGTGCCCGATACGCCGACATTGATTGAGAGCGGATTGCCGGGATTTTCCGCGCAGGCGTGGTGGGGATGGGTTGCGCCCGCAGGATTGTCGAGACCGCTGTTGAATCGCGTTCATGGCGAGCTGATGAAAGCGTACGCACAACCGGAACTGCGCAGGCAACTCACCGAACAATTTGGCATGGATCTGGTGGTGGGCACGCCGGAGGCGATGACTCAGTTTGTAGCCACTGAAATCGCGCGCTGGTCCAAGGTGGTGAAGGAACACGGCATTCGTGCCGACTGAATGCCGATGCAAATCGAACGTGGATTGGTAAACACCGCGAGGGGCTACCTGCACTATCGGGCGGCCGGCGCCACTGCCGCGGCCAGTGCAAGCGGCATTGCCGGCAGCGAGGCGATATTCCTGCTGCACATGAATCAGCAGTCGTCGTCGGTGTATCTTGAGTTGATGGCCGAACTGGGTCCGCATTTGCGCGTGGTGGCGATGGATTACCCGAGTCATGGCGATTCCGATCACGTCGAGCAGCAGCCCACCATCGCTGATTATGCGCGCTGTGTGATCGAGGTGGCCGACGCGCTGGGCATCAAGCAATTCAGTGCCCTGGGTGAGGCGGCGGGGGCCGCGGTATCGATAGAATTGGCGGTCAATCACGCGTCGCGCATCGACAGGATCGTGCTGTTGAATTGCCCGTATTACCAGGACCGCGGCGCGGCCGATGCGCGTCATGGGCCGTTAAAAAGCGGTCTTCGGCCCGAAGATTCGTCGGGTTTTCCGGTTACGCGCACCATAGCGTTTTTGTTAACGAACGATGCCGGTCATGCACCGATGCATCCCACGCAATCGTGGATGGATCGCATCAATGTGGCGCAGATAGAAGCCGGCCGGCATCGCTGGCAGGCGCTCGACGCGTTGCATCAATACGACATTGGCGCGAATCTGCAGCGCGTAGCGTGTCCGGCGCTGCTGTTAATCGGCGAACATTTTCATTACCTGAAATATCGCGACGTGTTTCACCAGAGAAACCCGCGTTTGCGATCCGAGGTCATCCCCGGCGCGCGCCTGTGCATGGGATGGGAGCGCGCAGTTGATGTGGGCCGCCATACGCTGGCGTTTTTGCGCGGGATGCCTTAGTTGAACGTTTGGACTGGATGATTTGACTGATATCGGAACATGCCTAAAACAAGAGAAACGAAAAAAGCAAAAGTAGCCACGAAAACAAGACCGTCAAGTATCAAAGGCGAGCCAGGCAAGCTGCCGGCGGTTCTTAAAGGTTTTGGCGGCGGCTTGCCGCGTGCGATGGGCGTTAAAATTACGTACGCCAGCAAGAAAAAAATTATTGCGGAACTGCCGATAAGGCCAATTGTGCTCAATCGTAACGCGCGCGCCAACGGCGGGGCCCTGATGGCGTTTGCTGATTGTATCGGCGCGGCGGGAACGGTGATGAATCTGCCCGATGGTTATGTCACCACGACCCTGGAATCCAAAACCAATTTTCTGGGCGCGGGGGTGGGGCCGTTATTGCTCGCCGAGTCGATTCCCCTGCATGTCGGCAGAACCACCATGGTATGGCAAACCACGATCACCAATTCCGGTGATGGCAGCCGCGTGGCGATCATCACTCAGACGCAAATTGTGATTCCCAGGCGAAAGCCGTAATTTCCCTACGACTTGCGACGGCGATGTAATGCCACCATCTCGACTGCGGGGAAGTGGCCCCTGAAAAGTTTAAACGTTTTGAATCTTACGAACCCAAAAAAAACGCCGCGAAACTCGCGGCGTTTTTGGTTTTACCCCAAGACGATTAGAGACCGTCGCCCTCGGTAAGCACTTCTTCGCGTTTCTTCTTAAGTTGCGGCGAGATGATCATCAGCATCAGTGCGCCAGCCACAATCAACATGCCGCACGAAATCGGGCGGGTGAAGAACACCGACGGATCACCGCGCGAGATCAGCATGGCGCGGCGCAGGTTCTCTTCCATCAGCGGCCCCAATACGAAGCCCAGCAGCAAAGGCGCGGGTTCGCAGCCCCACTTCGAGGCAAAGTAACCGAACACGCCGAACGCACCGGCCAGATACACTTCCATCGCGCTGTTGTTCAGCGAGTAGGCGCCAATCGAGCAGAACAAGCAGATGCCGGGGAACAGGATGCGATAAGGGATTTTCAGGAACATCACCCAGATGCTGATCAACGGCAGGTTCAACAACACCAGCATGCCGTTGCCGATCCACATCGAGGCGATCATGCCCCAGAACAGGTCCGGCTTCTGCGTCATGACTTGCGGGCCGGGAGCAATACCCTGAATCGTCATCGCGCCCACCATCAACGCCATCACCGCGCCCGTCGGAATACCAAGCGTCAGCAGCGGGATGAAGCAGGTTTGCGCGGCGGCGTTATTGGCCGATTCCGGGCCGGCAACGCCTTCGATCGCGCCTTTGCCGAAACGTGACGGGTCTTTGGCCAGTTTCTTTTCCAGCGTGTAGGAAGAGAACGCGGCAATAACCGTGTGCGAACCCGGCAGAATACCGAAGATGGTGCCGATGGCGGTACCACGAACGATCGGTCCGATGGACATCTTGATGTCTTCAGCCGTGGGCATCAGGCTCTTCACTTCGGAGATCGTGGCGCCGGAGCGATCCGCTTCCTTGGCCTCCAGGTTGCCGACGATTTCAGCAAAACCAAACATGCCCATCGCCACCGACACGAAGCCGATACCGTCGGACAATTCAGAAATGCCGAAGCTGTAACGCGCGATACCGGAGTTCACGTCGGTTCCCACCAAGCCGAGCAGCAGGCCGACGAGAATCATCGCAATCGCTTTGATCAGGGAGCCGGAGGCCAGCACTACTGCGGCAACCAGACCCAGCACCATCATCGAGAAGTATTCGGCGGCGCCAAACTCAAAGGCCAACTCAGCCAGCGGCGGACCGAACAACGCGATCAGGATGGTGCCCACGGTGCCGGCAAAGAACGAACCCAACGCGGCAATTGCCAGCGCGGGGCCTGCTCGACCCTGTTGCCCCATCTTGTAACCGTCGATACAGGTCACCACCGAGGAAGATTCTCCAGGGAGGTTAACCAGAATAGCCGTAGTGGAACCGCCGTAGCTGGCGCCGTAATAAATACCCGCCAACATGATCAGCGCGGGAATCGGCGGCAGGTTGAACGTAATCGGCAGCAACATGGCTATGGTAGCCACCGGGCCAATGCCGGGCAGCACGCCGATCAACGTGCCCAAGAAGCAGCCGATGAAGCAGTACCACAGGTTGGTCCAGCTCAGCGCGACCGAGAAACCCAGAATCAGGTTCTTGAACAGACCCGGATCGACATAGTCGGCGGGTTTGCCGGTGGCTTGTGCAAAGGCGAACGACGTGGCGATGAGCGCCAGTGCCGCCGTAAATCCCAGAATGGTTTTTTTCATAAATTCTCCAGACTTGTTCGAATTATTCATTCAGTGGTTTTACGGTTGATCAAGACCACGGGAACAGGCGGAACGGCAGGCCCAGTCCATAAACGAAGGCGAGGTAACAAACCACCACCAGTACGACGGACTCAATCAAGGCTTCCTTCAATTTGAACTCATAGCCGCCGTAAGAACAGGCAATCACCGATACGACAACGGCAGTCACAAACCCCATTTTGGGAAGGTTCGTGCCGTGCAGGCCGTCTACGAGTATGCCGAACAAAATAGCAGAGCCATGTATCCACAACAAGGGTTTCCATTGCGTCGGTCTTGGGTCTTCATCGGGGATAGTAAAGCCGCGCACAAAAATAATGACGCCAAGCGCCGCCGTCAGCCAACCCAGAATGCTGGGGAAATAAGCAGGCCCCATGCGAACAGCGGTCCCCATCGGATAGTTCAGCGCCCAAAGCGCAAAAAACGCGCCAATGGTGATGAACATGATCCCCGCGTACAAGTCTTTCTTGCTTTTAATCATTCAACTCTCCAACGTGTAAATTTAGGAATGACGGCCACGGAATGTGGCACTGGACGACTACCGGCCCCTCCTCAGGGAAACGGGTTGACACCGGAAACTGTGTGGACACTTTTTGTTATAAATACACGTCCCCATACGTTTCCGCGTCGAATTATGCCACCACCAAACGCGACTGTCGCGCATTTTGTTTGGACTTACTTTCGGGGGGCTTACAGGTGGTGATTTAAGCATTGGAAATGGCTCGTGCGGCCGGAGTGCGATCTGGTAATCAGGATTGCCGGTGGACGGCGCGCAAGTATCGGAAGCGAAGGAAAAAGTCGCGCGATTTCAGGCCTCTTCAGTTCTATCCAGCAAATTCGGGGTAAAGCGTTAATTAAGGGAAGTTCATTGACACTGGTTTGGAAAAAACTGATAATTAACGGTTTCGTTCGGAGGGGTGCCCGAGTGGTTAAAGGGGGCAGACTGTAAATCTGTTGGCCTTGCGCCTACGTTGGTTCGAATCCAACCTCCTCCACCAAGTGTCAGGGAACAACCAGTAAGAGCGGGCGTTTCCAAAAGTAGGCAAGTGTAGAAGAATGAAGTACGAACGACGCGCGGACGAAAAGTCGGCGAGCGAGTGGCAAGGCGGCTGGTTCTGATGGGTTCTGTTAATCGGTCTGAGCATGAAAGAACGAAGTCGTTTTTTGTTTTTAAAAACAATGAATTGCGAATTTTTCTTGTTTTTCTCGGGTAGTTTCGTTGTTCGTTGAATGCATAGGTATTTTTGAGGGTGTTCGCAGTGGTACGTTTGGCGTTCGTTGGGCGGTGATTTCAGGCGGGTGTAGCTCAATGGTAGAGCAGAAGCCTTCCAAGCTTACGACGAGGGTTCGATTCCCTTCACCCGCTCCACGGTAACGGGTTTTTTCCGGTCGGGTGGTGGACGGGATAGGTGGAGGTGGCAGGTCTTGTCACTGTAGGCTGCTGCGGACCGCCAGATGTTGAGTAGGGTTGAGTAGGCAGGGGTAGGTGATATTTTTATAAGCAATTGTTTTTAAATTGTATTTTGTAAGTTGTTCTGTAGGTTGTGCAGGTGATGGAATTGGCCCATGTAGCTCAGTGGCAGAGCACTCCCTT
>DHVE01000066.1:108487-122901 GCA_002412495.1 Betaproteobacteria bacterium UBA5216 | reverse complement strand
CCGCCGCCGGTGGGTGTACGGCGTTGGGCGCTGCGCCAGTCAACCTTTGCATTCGGCCAAGTGACGGCGTACATTGATCGCGCCGCGCGCGTGATCGATGATGAAATGATTGCTCGACGCGCGCGGCCGTGGAATTCAAGCAATTATCACAAGGAGATTTTTCCGATGCATTGGCTGATCAAATGCCGCGCCAGACCCGCAATCGACGAATTGCGCGTGGCGACGTTGCCCGCACATACCCGATTTCTCGACGGCTATCCCGAAGTCACCTGGTATTCGGGGCCGCTCTTTACCGACGACAACAAAAACGCCATCGGCAGCCTGCGGCTGATCGAGTTTCCGGATCGCGCGGCAGCAAACGCCTATATCAACGCCGACCCCTACACCAAGGCCGGCATCTTCGAGTCGATCAGCATCGAACGGTGGAGACCCACGCTGGATGTGCGGCAACGCGACTATCCGCGCAAGCCCAACACCATGCAGTTCGTGATCCACGCGCACGACAAAGCCGATGGCGCCACGCGCCGCGCGCCGCTGCGCGAGACGCATCACGCGTATCTGGATCGCCACCCGCATCTTTTCATCGCACGCGGCCCGCTACTTGACGACGATGGCAAACAGACCATCGGCAGCCTCATCTTGGTGGATGTCGCCGACAAGGCCGAGGCGGAAGCGTTTTGGACAAACGAGCCGTTCAACCGCGCGGGCGTTTACGAGCGTGCGACGATGGAGCGGTGGCGGTTTGGGCATGTGTAGCTAGCAGGCAGCACGGAATTTGAGACGACGGGTTATCCCTTAATTCGTTTCGTTCATTGATGCCTACCCTTGCTCATCGCCGGACGAAGACTGCGCTACATGTTCTGTATTTGCCTCGAGATCGTGTGTGTAGATGAATCGAGGCCCGCCGACCGCGAGTGTCTTAAAGTGAACTCGAAACGCGAGTTGTCCAAACAATCGAACCTGAACCTTCGCATAGGGCGTATTGCCCTCGAATACAAGTCCATGAAACGGGTTCATTTTTGGGGCATGCAACCGCTCGACTATAAGGTGCGCGGGATCCAGCGGTGCGCCCGCCAGTGCACTTCGAATAGCCGCCAGTGCGGGGGCGTCCTCGTACACCGTCGTGTTGAGGTGAAGCGCCAAAAACTCGTATGCTGATTTAAGAGGAACCACTGGGTTCAATAGCGGGCCATCAAGCGCCGGGTGAATTTGCTCGATGCTCCACTTGACTGCCGCGAGTCCATCAGGAAGCGTTACACGAGTGTTTTCTGGTGCAAGCTCAAGGCGGCGCAACGCATCTGAGATGATGTTTTTGCTGTAATTCGCACGCTCGAGCATGCGTTGAATAGACTGTGCGGCTATCGGCGTAGGTTGTATGAGTGAGCCGTCGTCGAGTTTTCGAGAATGAACGACAAACTCACCCTCTTTTACTTTTCCGAGAGACTTCCCGCCGGGACCTACTGATACATATTTTTGACCTTCCGACAACTTTGCAGCCAGTTGTGGAATCTTCCGTGCGAGATTGGATGCAAGCAGCTGAATAGTGGGATCAGCCTTCGCATGACCCTCAATAAGTCGCCCCATTCGTGAGTTGCAACTCACGCAAACGAAGCGACACGTCAATTTGCCGCCTAGTGAGTCCGGAATTATGTGTTCCAGACTGAACTTAGACGGGGCAAGGCACACTATGCAGCGTGGGTCACTCCAAGGAGCTTCGATGACAGGCCTCGTTTGGGTATGTTGATTAACTCAAAGTATCGGCGCAACGCTGCGGATGTTTGAAAATCCGCCCCCTACCGCGCCAATCGCACCGACTCCCCCGTCTCCACCGCCTCCTCAATAGCCAGCGTCACCTCCAGATTACTGCGCGCGTCCTGCGGCGTGGTCAGCGCGCAAGGCTTGCCAGTGGCAGCATAATCCAGCCAGTTGCGCGTTTCAGATGCTAGGGGCCCCCAGAATTCGCCGCCAGCCCAGTCGCCGGGCGCGCTGCTGCCGAGGAAGGCCATGTTGACGCTGACCTCCGGCAGGTAAATGTGCGGGATGCTTTTTTCGGTGTAGAGTAACTGCTCCATGTGATCGTCGTCGATCAGCAACACGCCGTCTTTGCCGATGATTTCGATGCGGCCGCAGTAGCCCAGTGACGGATATTTTTCGGGCAGCGCGAAGCTCACATTGCAGTTGATCAGCGCGCCGTCGGCTAGCGTGAGCACGGCGAAGGTGACGTCGTCGCAGTCATAACCCGCGTCGCGAATCACGCCGCCTTGGCCGCGTGCCCACACTTCGGTCACGGGGTTGTTGGGCAGCCACCAGTTGACGAAATCGATGTAGTAGGTGAGCGAATCGACGACGGGCGTCGCGCCGGGGTCGCGTTTGAGCATGGCGAACACCTGCGCGCGCGAGTTGTAGAGTCGCGCGGAGATGCCGGTGATTTGCCCCAGTCGCCCCTGCACGATTTGTTCTTTCGCCAGCATGTAGCGGCGCTTGAAGCGGCGGCTGTAACCGACGTGCAGGCTGCCGCTGGATTTTTCGAGCGCACGCAAAATCTTGTCGGCGTCTTCGAGTTTTAGTGCGATGGGCTTTTCCACCATCACTTTTTTGCCCAGCGCCAACGCCATCAGCACGGCTTCCGTATGTTCGTGCTCGCTGGTGGAAACGATCACCGTGTTGACCGACGGATGTTCGATGGCTTCTCGGTTGCTGGCGGCGACCAATTGTGCGCCAGCTTTGTCGGCGAGTGCCTGCGCGGCATTTCGATTGAGATCCGATACGGCAATGAAGTTCACCGCCGGGTGTTGCGCCGCGAGGCGGGCGCGCATGGTGCCGATGCGGCCCGCGCCGATGACGGCGATGCCGAGGGGTGTGCGTTGTAGCGGGGTGGTCATTTTTTGGTTTTCCTGGAATCCAGTGCAATCAGATCAGCGCAAATTTCTTTCCGCGTCGTTCCCGCGCAGAGGGGAACCGATGGGGTTTCTCCCGCGCCGCTGTGTTATGGGTTCCCGCCTGCGCGGGAACGACGCGCGAGTAGGTGTCATTTCATTGTAGCCCGATAAATAGCCCGTGGCACAATGGCGCATGCGCTCCTTAGACATCCAGGGCCACCGCGGCGCGCGTGGCTTGCTACCGGAAAACACACTGCCCGCTTTCGCGAGAGCGCTGTCCATCGGCGTGTCCACGCTGGAACTCGATTGTGCGATCACGCGCGACGGCGTGGTGGTGGTCAGTCACGATTCGACGCTGAATCCGGAAATCACGCGTGGCGACGACGGCGCTTGGATCACGCGTGCCGATCTGCCGATTTCGCAATACACATATGACGAACTGCGGCGTTTCGATGTGGGCCGCATCGACCCGGCGTCCGACTATGCAAGACGTTTTCCACATCAGCAGCCGATCGACGGTACGCGCATGCCCAAGCTGGAAGACGTATTCGCCCTCGCGCAAAAAGCGTGCAATGACACAGTGCGATTTAACATCGAGACCAAACTCTCGCCACTTCATCCGGAGCGCACGGTGGCGCCGGAGGCATTCGCACAATCATTGATAGCGGTCATACAGCGCCATCAGATGCAGAACCGCGCCGTGGTGCAGTCCTTCGACTGGCGCACGCTGGCGGTGGTGCAGCGCGATGCATCGGCAATCAAAACGGTTTATCTCACCGCGCAGCAGCTCTTCATGGATAACCTGCTCGCGCGTGAAACGTCGTCACCGTGGAACGCCGGTTTGCATGTCAGCCAGTTCAACGGTTCCGTGCCGCGTTTGGTCAAGGCCGCCGGCGGCGCGGTCTGGTCGCCGTGTTCCCATGATGTCGATGCCGTGAGCGTGTCGGATGCACACGCGCTGGGACTGACCGTGGTGGTGTGGACGGTGAACACCGGGGCCGAGATGCGCCGCCTGATTGCACTCGGCGTCGATGGCATCATCAGTGATTACCCGGATGTGTTGCGCCGCGTGGCGGGTGAGCATGGGTTTCCCTTACCGCCGGCAACGCCGATTACGTAAGCTGCCGCCCGCGTAAAGTTCAGGGTACGGGCTTGTGATGGACACCGTACCGGGGTTCGGCTAAATTGCAAGGCCTCCCGGTTACTTCTTGTGTTGTAACTATCTGTTTTTAAACAATAAATTTAACCAAATGAAAGGGTGATTGTGAGTCACGCCGCCTTCAAGGAAGTATTGCCATTGCTCGGCCGCGCCGCTGCCGGCTTGCGTTTCGAGGATCTGCCGCCCAACACCGTCATGCGCGTCAAGCAGCGCGTGCTCGACACCATCGGCTGTCTGGTCGCGGGTTACGACGCGGGCATCGCGAAAGAATTGCGCGACTACATCGCCTCGCAAGGTGGCACGCCCGAGGCCACGCTGCTGCCGGGCGGACAAAAAACCACGGTGTCGCACGTGTGCATGGCACATGCCACCTTTATGCACGGGCTGGAACTGACCGATGCCGCGCCGCGCGGCACCTGCCACCCGGGTAATGAAATCGTGCCCCCCGCGATCGCGATGGCCGAGAAGCTCGGCCGCAGCGGCAAAGATGTGCTTACCGCGGTGGTCGCGGGGTACGAAATTGAAATCCGTTTTGGCCGCGCGCTGTTTCCCAGCGCGTTTTATCGCGGCTGGTGGACGCCGGGGCTGTTCGGCGGCATCGGCGCGACGGTCGCCACCGCTCACCTGATGAAGCTCTCGCCGGTGCAGATGGACAACGCAATCGGCATTGCACTGAACCTGCTGCCCACCGCCATGGCGCGGGCCAACGAAGAAGGCGAAACCATCAAATGGCTGATTGGCGGGCAATCCTGCACTGCGGGCATTCTGGCGGCGGAAATGGCCGCGCGCGGCGTGAAGGGCATGCGTGATGTGATCGGTGGCTGGCTGCCGGTGCTGGCGAACGAATCGTGGCCCGAGCGTCTGACTGATACCGTGACCGACGACGCCAAATTCACCTATTGGGAAGTGGCCGACGGCATTGTCACCAAACACTACTCGACCGTTGGGCCGCTCACCGCGTCGCTCGATGCGACCTTTGACCTGATTCAGGAGCACAAGATCAAGGCCGACGACATTGTTGAAATCAAGGTCGATGCGATGAAGCGCACCGCGGTGTTTAATACCGTGCACCCCGAAAACGACGTGGCTGCCCGCGGCAGCTTGCCGTTCTGCCTCGCGGTGGCCGTGGTCAAACAGGATCGCGCGCTGCTGGTGGGGCCGGCGTTCACGCCGGAATATTTGAAAGACCCGGTGATCCGTGCCAACGCGAGCAAGGTCAAGATTATTGAAAACGAAGACTACGAGCGCCAGTACCCGGCCAAGAGTCTCGCACGCGTGACGCTCACACTCAAGAATGGCAAGACAGTCACCACCGAGGTGGATCGCAGTGAGCGGGGCCGTTACCTCACGCCCACCGATGCGGACATCGAAGACAAAGTGCGCCTGATCGCCACGCGCGCCCTCGGCAAGAGCAAGACCGACAAGCTGGTGACGCTGGGCCAGCGCTTTGAGACGCTACCCAACATGAATGAACTGGTCGAGACGCTGTGCGCCAAATAAGTAAATACAAATTCGCGCGCATGAATTAAAGCAAGGAACATCACGATGGACCCGAAACACGCCCAATTCATCAGCGGCCAGTTCGCGCAATACGCGGCAAACCTGCGCTACGAAGATTTGCCCGAAGACGTGCGCAAGCTCGCGCATCTCGTGTTGCTCGATACGCTGGGCTGCGCCATGACCGGCGCGGGCACCGAGGAGGTCGCGCTGATACGCCGCGCGATGACGCAGGCCAATGGCCCGGGTGGCGACGCGATGTTCTGGGGCACGCACGACAAAGCGCCATTGCCGCTCGCGGCTCTCGCCAACGGCGCCGCGGTACATGCGCGCGAGATCGATGATTTCGGCGGCTGCGCGCATTCGGGCTCCGTGGTGATTCCCGCCGCGCTGGGCGTCGCTGCGCGCGTGGGCGCCAGCGGACGTGAATTGCTCACCGCGATTGTTATTGGTTACGACATCGCGCGCCGTGCGATGGATGGCGGCGGCGGTTATCAGGCAATGAAAGATCGGGGCTGGCATTCCACCAGCACCTGCGGCGGTTTCGGCGCGGCGGCGGCGGCCGGGCGGTTGCTGGGCCTCGATGCGCAACAATTGCAATGGGCGCTGGGCTACGCCGGCAGTAATGCGGGCGGCACTTGGGCGTACATTCCCGAAGGTGCCATGAGCAAACGCGTGCATCCCGGCTTCGCCGCGCACACGGGCATTATCGCGGCCTATCTCGCATCCAACGGCGTCACCGGCCCCGCGAGTATTTTCGAAGCGCCGTGGGGCGGCTACTATCCGACGTATGTGCCGGGCGTGGCCACACCGGAAGCGGCCACACGCGATCTCGGCAGCGACTTCCGCATACGGTTGGTGGGCTTCAAGCCCTATGCGGCTTGCCGCGGCATCCACAGCAGCGTCGATGTCGCGCTCGGCATGCGCAACAAGCACAATGTGCGCGCCGCCGATGTCAAACAAGTGACGGTGCGCGGCAGTCCCACGCATCTCAAGCAACTCGGCAAGCAGGACGTGCAAACCATGCTGGATGCGCAGATGAGTTTGCCTTACAGCATCGCCGCGTCGCTAACCACCGGCGGCGCCATGGTTGATCAGTACACGCCCGATGCACTGAAGCGTCCTGACGTGCGCGATCTCGCCAGGCGTGTGCATCTGAAACTCGAACCCTCGGTGGCCAACGGCGACGAACCGTATCTGGACGTGGAGCTCAAGGATGGACGCGTGTTGACCGACCGCGTGCTGATCGCGCGCGGTGACAGTGAAAATCCGCTGTCCGAGGACGAGCTGCGCGCGAAATTCCGCACGGCGGCCGCTGCCACGCTCGACGCCGGGCAAATCGCGCAACTCGAAGACACGGTGATGCGCGCCGCCAGCGTGGCTGACAGCCGCGAGATCATGGCGCTGCTCGCGCCGCGCGCCGGCGCGTAGAATCCGCCTTTTTTCATTCCGCATATCGCATTCCGCCTTGGTCGCGGCAATTCTTAGAAGAGGTCACCCATGAAATTACTCGGCTCTCCCGGCAGCCCCTACGCGCGCAAGGCGCGCATCGCCATGCTGGAGAAAAACATGAACTGCGAATTCATCGCGGATCGCCCTTCCAACCCGGGTTCGCAAGTGCCCAAGCACAATCCGCTCGGCAAGGTGCCGGTGCTGGTGCGCGACGATGACCGCGCGCTCTACGATTCGGTGGTGATCGTCGAATACTTTGATCATCTCGGCACGGGACCCAAGCTCGTGCCCGAGAAATTCGAGGATCGCATCGAGGTCAAACGCCTTGAAGCGCTGGGCGATGGCATCACCGATTGCATCGTCGCGCTGACGCACGACTCGCGTTTTACCAACACCTGCGACCAGAACGCCGACTGGTATCAAAAGCAACTGAAGAAAATCGAACGCGGCCTCGCCGTCTTGCAAGACGATATCGGCGCGCGCGAATTCTGTTTCGGCAACGCTTTTACGCTGGGCGACATTTCGGCGGGATGCGCGCTGGGGTATCTCGACCGCGCCTACGCAGGCTTCGACTGGCGCGACAAGTATCCGGCGCTAAAGCGTTACTCGGACAAACTGTTTGCGCGCGCGTCGTTTGCAGGCACCATGCCGCCGAAAGGATAACTCGAAGGCGATATTACTTAACTATATGTTTTTGTTGAGGTATTCTGGATTCGCCTTGGTTGCGCTGGGTGCTGCATTCGCTTCCGGCAGCGCCCTCGCGCAAAGCGCCGCGCAGACATACCCCAATCGCCCGTTGCGCTTCATCGTGCCGTACGCGGCGGGCGGCAACGGCGACATCGTCGCGCGCATTCTTGCACAAAGGTTGACCGGGCAGATCGGCCAGCAGATCGTCATCGACAATCGCGGCGGTGCGGGGGGCAACATCGGCGCGGAACTCGCCGCGCGCGCCGCGCCCGATGGTTACAGCATCATGCTCGGCACCAACACGCATGTGATCAACATGAGTTTGTTCCCCAAGCTTGGCTACGACATTCAGCGCGATTTTGCGCCGGTGTCGCGCACCACGTCCGCGCCGATGGTGCTGATCATTCATCCGTCGCTGCCAGCGAAATCGATCAGGGAACTCATCGCGCTGGCAAAAGCCCATCCGAACAAACTCAACTATGCGACCGGCGGCAGCGGCAGTTCCGCGCATGTGATCACCGAGTTGTTTCGTTCCATGGCCGGCGTGCAGCTTACGCACGTCGCCTACAAGGGCGTGGCGCAGGGCACCACCGATTTGATCGCGGGGCAAATTCAGATGCAGTTCAATTCGCCTGCCACCGCGCTCGCGCACATGCAGGCGGGACGCGTGCGCGCGCTGGGGATTTCAACCGCCGCGCGTTCCAGCGCCGCGCCGGGGCTGCCGACGATAGCCGAATCCGGATTGCCGGGCTTCGATGCGAGCATCTGGCAGGGCGTTTTCGTGCCAGCGCGAACCCCCGCCGACATGATCGCGCGGCTCAATCGCGAGTTTGTCGCCGTGCTTAACGCAGCCGACATCAAGGAGCAATTGCGCGTACAGGGTCTGGATTCGCTGCCCTCGACGCCGGAGCAATTCGGTGCGTTCGTTCGCGAAGAAATCGCCAAGTGGGCGAAGGTGATCAAGATTTCCGGTGCGAAAGCGGAATAACACGGCAAAAAAGAACCGGCCTTGCTGATTTACATACACGGGTTTAACAGCGCGCCCAGTTCTTTCAAGGCGCGTCTGGTCGGCGAACGCATGCGCGCGTTGGGGCGTGCGGCGGATTACGTTGTGCCGGCATTGCCGCATCGGCCGGCGGAAGCAATGGCGCTGTTGCGCGGGTTGGTGGAACAAAATCCCGGCGCCGCGTTGATCGGCAGTTCGCTGGGTGGTTTTTATGCGACATGGTTGGCGGAGCATTTTCAACAGCAACCGGTACGCGCGGTGCTGGTCAACCCCGCCGTGCGGCCCTATGACCTGCTGGACGACCTGCTTGGCGCGCAAAAAAATATTTATACCGGCGACGCCTACGAACTTACCTCGCGGCACATCGAGGAATTAAAGGCGCTGGAGGTGGATGTCGTGACACCGGAACGCTACTTTTTGATCACGCGCACCGGCGATGAAGTGCTGGACTACCGGGATGCCGTCGAAAAATATCGCGGCGCGCGGCAGTGGGTAATTCCCGGCGGCGATCACGGCTTCGGCGATTTTGAAAAATACCTCGATGAGGCGCTGGCGTTCTGCGGCATCACGCCGTAAATCACGCTGGTCGGTAGCAAAGCCTGCTACAAAGCCGCGCAGGGTTAGCGTAGGATAGGAACATGCTGGCACAGCGCCAGGGCGGTAAAACTCATGAGGGGGCGTAAAAATGTTGCGTAAAAACCTATACTTGCAATTCGTTGCCGGCATGGCGGCACTGTTCATGCTGCTCGCGCCGGGATGGGCGTCGGCGCAAAAACTGTCGCGCGCCGCGCCGTTTCCCGAGGCCTCCGAAGAACTGTACGGCATAGGCGCCGGCGGCAAGTTGTATGTATTCGGCGGACTGGGCGCGGGCTGGACGCCCAAGGGGCTGGTCTATGAATACGATCCGGCGAACGATAGCTGGACCAAGAAAAAAAACATGCCGCAAGCGGCGCATCATCTTGGACTTGCTGAATTAAACGGCAAGATTTATGTGATCGGCGGCTTCGTCAAACCCGCGAAAGGGCCGACCGCGTGGGAGCCGATCGACAACGCGTGGGAATATGATCCGGCGGCCGATACCTGGAAAGCGCTCGCGCCGCTGCCGAAAAAACGCGGCGCGCCCGCAGCGGTGGTGCATGGCGGCAAGATTTACGCCATCGGCGGCGCGGGATTGCATCCGGGATCGAAAGAGACGGTGTTGCATCCGGCGCGTCCGCACCGCGCGCTCGGCACGAACGAAGTCTACGACCCGGCGAGCAATGCGTGGAAAACCTTGCAGGACATGCCAACCGCGCGCAACCATGGCGCGATCGGGGTGGTGAACAATAAAATTTATTACATCGGCGGCCGCGTCGGCAACGCGTTCATCACGCGCGCCAGCAACACCGACATTGTTGAAGTGTACGATCCCGCCGCCGATCAATGGGGGCCGTTGCTTGCGCCGATGATCACGCCGCGTAGCGCGGTGGCGTGGGGCACGCACAACAACCGGATTTACGTGGCCGGCGGCGAACAGCGCACCAGCCAATTTCAACGCACCTTCCGCGCGGTCGAGGCTTATGATCCGGCATCGAATCGCTGGACGGCATTGCCGCCGATGGAGTTTCCGCGTCACGGGCTGGCGGGCGCGATCATCAACGGCAAGTTTCATCTGGTCAGTGGCGATGCGGCGTCGGGCGGCGCGCCGGGCACGCACATCGATTCGGACGTGCACGAGGTGATCGACCTCGACGCGAAGTAGCGTCTTCACGGAACCCACGGGGTATAATCGCGGCGCGGCCCGAATTTTCCGGGCCGCGCTTTTTTTTACCGTGTTGAAAAACACAGTCAGGCGCCATGAACGTTTTTTACGAAGAAGACGGCGGTTTCAAGGTCGGCGCGATTCTGGCCGACAATGACACGTCGCTGCAAATCGAAGCGCCGCACGGCAAACGCTCGAAGGTCAAGTCATCCGCGGTGATGCTGCGTTTTGAGTGGCCGGCACTGGGCGAATTCATGGCGGAAGCACAGCGCGCGGCGGAAGACATCGATATCGATTTTTTGTGGCAGTGCTGCGGTGAATCGGAGTTCGACGTCGCGGCGCTGGCGCGTGAGTATTTCGGTCACGAACCGAGTGCGCTGGAATCCGCGGCGGCGTTGCTCCGGCTGCACGGCGCGCCGATGTATTTTTACAAAAAGGGCCGCGGGCGCTACAAGGCCGCGCCCGAAACGGCGCTCAAGGCCGCGCTGGCGGGCGTGGAGCGTCGCCGCCAGCAGGCCGAGCAGAAGCAGCACTACATCGATGAACTCGCCGCGGGGCGCATGCCCGACACGCTGCGCCCGTATCTGAAAACGCTGCTCTACAAGCCCGACAAAAACAGCATCGAATTCAAGGCGCTCGACGAAGCCGCCACGGCGGCACACGTGTCGATGCCACGATTGCTCGAACGCTGCGGCGCGCTACCCTCGACGCACGATTATCATCTGGAGCGGTTTCTCTTCGAATATTTTCCGCGCGGCGCGTTGCATGGCGCGCTGATGCCGGCGGCGTCGGTGGCGGCGTTCGAGGATTTGCCGCTGTCGGACGCGGCGGCCTACAGCATCGATGACGCGGCCACAACGGAAATCGACGATGCGTTTTCGGTGTCGCCGCGCACCGTGGGTGGCGTGCGCATCGGCATTCATATTGCCGCGCCCGCGCTGGGGGTTACGCCGGGCAGCGAAGCCGATACCGTGGCGCGTGAGCGGCTGTCCACGGTCTACCATCCGGCAGGCAAGATCACCATGTTGCCCGACGCGCTGATCGGCGGCTACACGCTGGCGGCGGGGCATGACTGTCCGGCGCTGTCGCTGTATATCGATGTCAATGCCAACGGTGAAATCGCTGCTACCGAAACCCGCGTGGAACGCGTGCACATCGCCGGCAATTTGCGTCACGAGGCGCTGGAGCCGGTGTTTAACGACACCACGCTTGAAAGCGGCAAGATTGATCATCCGCAGGGCGCGCAACTCAAGGTCTTGGCCGAATTCGCCAAACAGTTGATGAAAGCACGGTTGGGCGACAAGCCAGAGCAGCCGCAGCGCGCCGAATACACTTTTCATGTGGAAAATGACCGTGTGCGCATCGGCCGCCGCGTGCGCGGGTCGGCGATCGACACGCTGGTGTCGGAGCTGATGATCCATGTGAACAGCACGTGGGGCCGCGAGCTGGCCGACAAGGGCGTGGCGGCGATTTACCGAGTGCAAAGCGCGGGCAAGGTGCGCATGAGCACCGCGCCGGCGGCGCATGAAGGGTTGCGCGTGGCGCAATACATGTGGGCGAGTTCGCCGCTGCGGCGTTATGTTGACTTGATCAACCAGCGCCAGTTGATCGCGGCGGTGCGCGGCGAGACGGCGCCGTACCCGGCGCGCGACGCGGTGCTGCTGGCCGCGATGCGAGATTTCGAACTCGCGCACGACGCCTATGCCGAGTTTCAGCGTCAAATGGAGCGCTACTGGTGCCTGCGTTGGCTGACGCAGGAGGCACGCACGATAGTGACCGCCACGGTCATCCGCGATAATCTGGTGCGATTTGACGATCTGCCGCTGGTGGAGCGCGTGCCGTCGCTGCCGGATCTGCCGGGTGACGCGGTGGTCGAACTCTTGATTTCCGAGATCGACATGCTCCAACTGACACTGCATTGCGAATTTCAGCGCCGTGTTGATAGCGCTTACTAACATCGAGCGACTGATGTGGTTTTACGTGAAAATAGTGATGTAACTATCAGTAAATAAACAAATTTTTCTTGCCAAATAATGGCCTTTCGCTACAATATCTCCGGATATGAGCGCCAAGTCTTCCGCAAAAGTCGTTCCCCTTGCCAATGTGTCGCGTCGCGCCAAGCGCGCGCATCAGGCTGCACGAAAGAGCGCTATTTCAAATCTCGATGCCCGCGTGGCACAGCTCGAAACCCTTCTGGCCGCGCTGGACCATCGCATCGCGCGCGGCAGTTTCAATCGCCGGTTTCAGATCACGCTGACGGCGTCGATACTGGTGCATCTGGTACTGCTGGCGTTCGTCACCTTCGCGGTGCCGGATAAATCCAAGCTGTTCAATAACCAGCCGATGGAAGTCGTGCTGGTCAACGCCAAGAGCAAGACCAAGCCCACCAAGGCAGACGTTCAGGCGCAGCACAATCTCGATGGCGGCGGCAATACCGATGCCGATCGCCGCGCCAAGAGTCCGCTGCCGGTGCTGCGCGACGACCCGAAATCGACCGATCTCGCGATGACGCAAAAACGCGTCGAGCAACTGGAACAGGAAGCCCGCCGCCTGATGACCCAGGCGAAATCCAAAACCCGGCTCGACACCGCGACGCCGCAAACCACGCCACAGGTGCAGCCCACGCCCGATGCGCCGCCCACCTTGAGCGAAGCCGACATTCAGCGCAGCCTGAATATCCAGCGGCTCGAAGCCGCCATCGCCAAGGACATGGATACTTACCAGCGGCGGCCGCGCAAGGCGTTCGTCGGCGCGCGGGCGCAGGAATACCGCTTCGCGCGCTATGTCGAGGACTGGCGCGTGAAAATCGAGCGCATCGGCGAACTGAATTATCCGCAGTCCGCGCGCGACAAAAAAATCTATGGCAGCCTGTTGCTGTCGGTCGCGATCAAGGCCGATGGTTCCGTCGACAAGATTGAACTGCGGCGCTCGTCGGGCCACAAGCTTCTCGACGACGCGGCGATCAACATCGTCAAACTCTCCGCGCCGTACGCACCGTTTCCGCCGGACATCGCCCGCGATACCGACATCATCGATATCAGCCGCACCTGGCGTTTTACCACGTCCGACCGCTTGCAAACCGAGTAGCCCCGCGGGCAGCGCGCGCGGTTCCTGCCGCCGCGCGCTTCTGCACTACAATGCATGCATGACTGATACCTACGCCGTCATTGGTAATCCGATCGCCCATAGCCAATCGCCGCGTATCCATGCGGCTTTCGCCCGGCAGACTTCGCAGGAGATGGTTTATAAAGCGATCTTTTGCGAGTTGGGCGCGTTCGCGCAGACCGTGCAGGCGTTTCGCGCGAGCGGCGGCAAGGGCTTGAACGTCACCTTGCCCTTCAAGCACGAGGCCTTTGACCTTGCCACCCGCCGTAGCGTCAGCGCGCAACAAGCCGGTGCGGTGAATACGCTCAGCTTTACCGACGGCGCAATTGCCGGCGACAACACCGACGGCGTGGGGCTGGTGCGTGACATCACCCGGAATCTGCAATTCGATCTGCGTGACAAGCGGTTGTTGCTGCTGGGCGCGGGCGGCGCTTCGTTCGGCGTGGTGGGGCCGCTACTGGCATGCGCACCCTCTTCGCTCACCATCGCGAATCGCACCGTGTCGAAGGCAGCGGAGCTCCGTGCGCGCTTTGCCGCCCAAGCCAACGTGGATGCATGCGGTTACGATGCGCTCGACGGGCACGCGTTCGATCTGGTGGTGAACGCCACGTCCGCCGGACTCAGCGGCACGATGCCTGTGTTGCCCGCCCGCTTGTTTGCCTCCGGTGCACTGGCCTACGACATGGTGTACGGCAAAACCACGCCGTTCATGGCGTTCGCGCAAGCGCGCGGCGCGTGGATTGCCGACGGGCTGGGCATGCTGGTGGAGCAGGCGGCGGAATCGTTTTTCATCTGGCGCGGTGTGCGTCCGGAAACCGCGCCGGTGATGGCGGCGCTTAGAATGAAGGATGAAGGATGAAGATTTCCAAGGATGAAGGCGGAAGGATG
>DHVE01000066.1:105847-108143 GCA_002412495.1 Betaproteobacteria bacterium UBA5216 | reverse complement strand
CCTTCATCCTTCCGCCTTCATCCCTAGTTTCATCCCATGCGCTGGATCGGCCGCCTATTCCTGTTTGCCATCGCGGCGCTGATCGCGGTGCAATTGTGGTTTTTTGTGCATATCGCGTACTGGGTGAAATTCAATCCGTCATCAACGGCGTTCATGCGTGGGCGGCTGGAGCTGATGCGCTCCGACGACGCCAAGGCGAAGCTGCGGCATCAATGGGTGCCGTATCAAAAAATATCCGTGCACCTGAAGCGCGCGCTCATCGCCGCCGAGGATTCCACTTTTCTCGACCATCGCGGCTTCGATTGGGACGGCATCAAGGCGGCGTGGGAGCGCAACCGGCGCGAAGGCGCTCTTGTTGCCGGCGGCTCGACCATCACGCAGCAACTCGCGAAGAATCTGTTTTTTTCCGGCAAGCGCACGTGGTGGCGCAAAGGGCAGGAGGCCGTCGTCACGGTGATGCTCGAAACACTGATGTCCAAGCAGCGCATCTTCGAAATTTATCTCAACATGATCGAGTGGGGAGATGGCGTCTTCGGCGCCGAAGCGGCGGCGCGTTATCACTATGGTGGTACCGCCGCAGGCTTGACAGCAGAGCAAGCTGCACGCCTCGCGGCCATGGTGCCCAGCCCGCGGCTCTACGGCCCGGGGTCGAACACGGCTTACCTGCGCAAGCGCACGTCGATTATTTATGCGCGGGCGCATATGGTGCGGGTGCCGTGATTGTGTGCGCCACAATGACGGTGCGGTGGCAAGGCCTTCGTTCCCGAGCGACTGGTTAAGGTTTGCTTGACCCTCCCCCGGCCTTTCTTTTTTGCCGGCATGTCCGGCAACGCAAGGCGACCGCCCAGATGTGGCCCCTGGCTTCTTCGTAGTACCACTTTTGTTTTTCTGCGGTCCAAACTTCACGGGATGCACAATCCACGCATTGAAAAGGGTAGTCAATGTAGTGAGTCGGCAACTTGCCATAGGTATTGATGTGAGCAAGCTTTGTTATGTCGGCGAGGACTGCGCCGGGCGGTGGCGTGCCGCCGGGCATATGCGGGGGGAGTAGTGATGGCTCTTTATTGTTCATGCAATACAACGTTGGAGTTAGCCCGTACTTGGTACGGCTCGCGGCAAGCTGCGGCGACCCAAATAGAACGCGATGACCGCACAGACGGCGAAGGCAGCGGCCAGTGCGCGCCGCGCATTGAGAAACGGTTGTGTTCCGACGTCGCGTTCGGTGTTATGCCAAAGCGCACGCGGCCGTTCATGCAGATGGGCAAACTTGGACTCGGGAATGGAGATTGGGGCGGCGTCGGTCTCGATGTGCACTGCCTCGGCACCGCACGTCAGCCCGCGCAGGACAGGCGACCCATACGCGAAGAGAATCTGCCGTTCGGAGGCGAATGAACGAGGCGTCACAGTCACGGTGTACCAGTAGTTTGTCGTTGCACCGCCGTTGCCCTCGTATAGGCGCACAACATCACCGGAGAAAGTCGCACACTGCGCCAGCAGATGCTCAAGAGACGGGTTCCCATGAAGATTCCGACTTGGCCAAGCCGCCCAACAGGCAAGCAGCAGGAGCGTGAATGCTGCACTGAAGTAAAAGTACGCTGGTAGGCGCATGCGGGCTAACTTTGATACGGGGCGACAGAATTGCGTTCCAACTCGCCACGCCGTCCGTTTAACTTGGCGCCAATTATTTCAATAAAAGTCATATAAAACAACATCGTAATAACAGCCCTGTAAGGTCTCGCACAGCATGAAAATTGGGCGAAAAGCGGCGCGCCCATCATCGCTGGATGGCTGTTGTCATTCTGTCACAATCGAACTTCCGTGGTCGTTCGTCGCTAATAGTACGCGGCAGAAGCTACTGCCCCGATACGCGGTCGTCGGCCGGTCTGCCATAAAACCATAGAGCGGGGGGCAACGCCGCCCGAAGCAACCATTCGAGCATGGCAATCAGGCGATACCACGACGTTCCGCCGCGTCTATCTAAGCCGCCAGCGCAAGCCCATTTAGTTCGGACATCACATCCGTCACGCTGTAGCGCTGGTTGGTGTCACGCGTGACTGATGCCATGGCGCATTCGGCGTCGTGCGTGAAAAACAGCCGCACGCCGCGCTCGAGTTTGTCATCGAGGAATTTTGTTTTCTCGTCGATCAGCAGCTCGGGATAGCGGTCGTAACCCATGGTGATCGGCACATGCACCCACGGCCGGCCGGGGATCAGATCGGCGCAGAAGGTCACGCCGCCGCGACCGTTATCGCCGCTGATGGTGGAGAGCAACAGGCCCGGCGTGTGGCCGTGGCTG
>DHVE01000066.1:0-105458 GCA_002412495.1 Betaproteobacteria bacterium UBA5216 | reverse complement strand
ATGAACGAGGCGCGGTCGCGCGGATGCGGCTTTTGCGCACGTTCCCAGCATTCACGTCCGACAATAAATCGCGCATTGGGAAACAGCAGTGTCGGCGGCGCATCGGCTTGCCACGGCGCGAGCAATCCGCCGGCGTGATCGAAATGCAAATGCGACAGCACTACGGCGTCGATGTCTTCGTGCGTGAAGCCGGCTTTGGCAAGCGAGGCGAGCAGCACATGGTCCTCTTCAACAACACCGTAGCGTTCTTTCAGGCGCGGTTCAAAAAATGCGCCAATGCCGGTCTCAAACAGCACTCGCTTGTCACCGCGCTCACCCAATCCGGTGGCGAGCAGCGCGCGGCAGGCGAACTGCAAGCGGTTCTGGTCATCGGGCGCGAGCCAGCGCGACCACATCAGGCGCGGGGCGTTGCCGAACATCGCGCCGCCGTCGAGCTTTTGCGAATTGCCGAGAATGGACCAGAGCTTGATCATCATTTCACCTTGAAACATACAAACGGCTTGAGGCAGCAGAGCCGAAAATAACCCATTGTTTTTGTTGTGTTTTATTTTATCGGGACTACGGCATAATACGCACCATATTGTAACGGGAGCACACGTTGGATCGCAGACGATTTCTGAATGCACTGGGCGCGATGAGCGTGATGAACGGCGTCGCCCTCGCTGGCGCGGGCCGGGACGTTCTGGCTCAGCGTACACCCGACGTCATCTTCGTGCCGAGCAGCTTTGATGTCGTCGTGCAAATGCTGAAGCTCGCCGAAGTGACCAGTAAGGACATCGTGTATGACCTCGGCTGCGGCGATGGCCGATTCGTGGTTACGGCGGCGCGACAATTTGGCGCGCGCGGTGTCGGCATCGACATCGATCCGGAGCGTATCCAGGAGGCGCGCGAGTTGTCGGCGCGTACCGGCGCGGACGATAAGGTGCGCTTCATACAGGGCGATTTGTTCGAGACGGATATCAGCGAGGCCACGGTGGTTACGCTGTATCTGCTGACACGTCTGAATCTCAAACTGCGGCCGAAGCTGCTGAAGGAACTCAAGCCCGGTACGCGCATCGTGTCGCACGCGTTCGACATGGGCGACTGGAAGCCGGAGAAATCAGAGATGGTGGGAGGCGCACCCATTTACTTGTGGCGCGTGCCGCCGCGCGGGTGATCGCGTGATCGTTGTGATACAACAGCCATGAGGCCTATGATGCCCATGAAGCATTGGGCGAGCGTCATCGCCATGGTCGCGGTTGCGTTGGCCGGTTGCGTGGCGCCGGGCGGCGGGCCGCCATATCAAATGAGCGGCGGTGAAATCCGTCAGCCGCTCGCGAACGGCGTGCCGGATGCCGAGCGCGGACGCAAGGTGCTGGTGAGCCGCGAGGCCAACTGCATTCTGTGCCACGCCGTGCCCGAAACCGGCGAGCGCTTTTACGGCAATCTGGCACCGCCGCTGTCCGGCGTTGGCAAGCGCAGTTCAGCGGCGCAGATGCGCGCGCGCATTGTGGATCCGCAGGCATTTAACGCCGAATCGATCATGCCGGCTTACTATCGCGTCGAAGGATTGCATCGCGTGGCGGAACCCCTGCGCGGCAAGCCGGTTCTAACTGCAGAGCAGATCGAAGATGTGATAGCCTATTTGCAGACGCTCCAATGAAAATACGCCAACCCTATCCCGCGCGACGCAGCGTGCTGAAGAGCATCGCTGGCGGCCTGCTGTTGCCTGCTGCATCGCCGGTGTTGGCGCAGATACCCACGGTGCGGCCGCCGCTGGAGCAACTGGTGCCGGTCATGAAGCAAATCACCAACGGTGCGCCGGTGCGCGAGAGCCGCGTCAAGCTGGATATTCCGCATCTGGCGGAGAACGGCCACCTGGTGCCGCTGACGGTGACGGTGGAAAGTCCGATGACGGCGGCGGATTACGTCAGCACGTTGTATTTGCTTTCGGAGAAAAACCCGCGGCCCATTATTGCCAAGATCAGCCTGTCGCCTGAAGCCGGGCGTGCCGCGCTGACCACGCGCATACGGCTGGCGGGCGCGCAGCATGTGGTGGCACTGGCGCAAATGTCGGATGGCTCCTTCTGGGCGGCATCGGCGGATGTGATCGTGACCGAAACCGCGTGTCTCGATGCGTCGGATATAACGTGAGAATGTAAATGAGTGTCGCCAGGTTACTCGTGCCGCCACGAGCCAAACGCGGCGAGCTGGTGGAAATTCGCATCGCGATTCAGCACCCGATGGAAACCGGCTTTCGCATGGACAACATGGGTAAAGTCATACCCAAGAACACCGTCAGCAATCTGGTGTGCCGTTACAACGGCACTGAAGTGTTTCGCGCGGAAATGGGTTCCGGCATCGCGGCCAACCCTTACTTGCAGTTTTACATCGTTGCCCGGGAAAGCGGCGCTGTCGAGTTTTCTTGGATCGATGATCGCGGCGAAAAGGGCTCGGCGAGCGCGGTAATCACCGTAACGGCGTGAACGGGTGAAAAGCGCGCAGCGTAGGGGTTACCCGCTAACCCGATTATTCTTTCGGTATTTCCCGGTTGCGCTGGTCTTGACCGCCAGTGCGCTTGCCGCCGAACCGAAGCGCCCCGAACCCCTGAAATCGGGCATTGATTTTTCGGGCGCGGAAGTTCGCGCTTTGCAGCAGGACGACTTTTCCAGTCCGGCGATGCTGTGGATCACGCGCGGCGAAAAACTGTGGAATGAGCCGGCGGGCAAAAGCGAAAAATCGTGTGCCGGGTGCCATCAGGATGCGCGCGCCAGTATGAAGGGTGTCTCGGCGAAGTACCCGAAAGTCGATCCCGGCACGGCGCGGCTGACCAATATCGAGGGGCGAATCAACCAGTGCCGCGAACGCAACCAGCAGACGGCGCCGTTGCGTTATGAATCCGACGAATTGCTGGCGCTGACGGCATATGTCGGCATGCAGTCGCGCGGTGTGCCGGTGAACGTGGTGATTGATCCGCAGAACCAGCGCAACTTCCGGCGCGGCGCCGATATTTTTTACACGCGCATGGGACAGATGAATCTTGCCTGCACACACTGTCACGATCGCAATTTCGGGCGCAAGTTGCTGAATGACACCATCAGCCAGGGGCATGGCAACCCGTATCCGGTTTACCGTCTCGAATGGCAAACCATGGGATCATTGCACCGCCGCCTGCGCGCGTGTTTTTTCGGCGTGCGCGCCGAGTTGCCGCCGGCGGGCTCGCAGGATTTGCTTGACCTCGAACTGTTTCTCGCGTGGCGTTCGCAGGGATTAATAGTGGAGACGCCCGGTGTGCGGAAATAAAGTTCTGTCAGGAATAACAGGGGCGTTATTGGCGGGCGCATCGCTTGTGCAAGCGGCATCGTATCCTGAAAAGCCCATCCGCTTCGTCGTCGCATTCGCGGCGGGCGGCAGTATCGATCTGCTTGCGCGGCAGTTCGCGCAAAAGCTGACTGAAAGCTTTGGCCAGCAAGTGGTGGTGGACAACCGCGCCGGGGCTGGCGGCAATCTCAGCGCCGAGATTGCCGCGCGCTCCGCGCCCGATGGTTACACGATTTACATCTGTTCGCCCTCGCTGGTCGTGAATGCCGCGCTGTATGCCAAGATTGCCTACGACCCGGTGCGCGATTTCTCGCCGGTGACGATTCTTGCCTCGGTGCAGAACACGCTGGTGGCGTATCCCGGCTTTGGCGCGAAGTCGGTGAAGGAGTTGATCGCGCTGGCCAAGTCAAAGCCGGGCCAGATCAATTATGGCTCCACCGGCAGCGGCAGTTCAGGTCATCTGGTGATGGAAATGTTTCGCTCGCAGGCGGGTATTGAGTTGACGCATGTGCCGTACAAATCCATCGGTCAGACGACTGCCGATCTCATCAGCGGTCAGGTGTCGTTGTGGTTCCCGACCATCCCCGGCGCATTGCCGCACATCAAGGGCGGCCGCATGCGCGCGCTTGCGGTGGCGGGCGTCCGGCGCTCACCGGCATTGCCTGATGTTCCGACCGTGGCGGAGGCGGCATCGCTGGCCGGGTTTGATGCTACGACCTGGTATGCGGTGCTCACGCCCGCGGGTACGCCCAATGCCATCGTGACAAAACTCAACACGGCGTTTGTGCGCGTGCTGCGTTCGCCCGACGTGCAGGAGCGGCTTGCCGCGCAAGGGGTTGAGTCGATCGGCGGCACGCCCGGACAGGCGGCCGCCCACATCCGCAGCGAATTGCCGAAGTGGGCGAAGGTGGTCAAGGCGGCTGGCGTGCGCGCGGAGTAATAACGCGCGCCGCCTGGTCACTGATCCCGCTAACTGGTCCGTTTGCGCGTGTGACGGGCTTGCGTCACCCGTGTGCGTGACTCACTTGGATGAATCACTTGCGTGAATCAGTTGCGTGAATAATCAATAAATCCATCACGATTTGGCATTTTTACCTGCGGCAGCGTTTGCGCGTTCATCACGGCGGATTCCGGCACGATACCGTTGAGGTTCAGCACATACGCCGTGACGGCATACACCTCGTCGTTGCTGAGGGTTTGCGGCGCATTGGTGGGCATCGCGCGGCGCACGTAGTCGAAGAACGTGGTGGCGTAGGGCCAGTAGCTACCGACGGTGCGCATGGGTTTGCCGGATGCAATCGACCCTATGCCGCCGACTAGCGGATCGGCCGGTTTGCCCGCACCCTTGGGGCCGTGACAGGTCTGGCATTTGGCATCGTATACTTTTGCGCCCTGTGCCACCGTGCCGCTGCCGGCGGGCAGTCCCGCGCCGCTGGGCGGTATGCTGGTGTCCATGGCCGCGAGCATCGCCGCCGAGGGCGTTGCCCCGAGACTAGGACCGCGCGAGGGTGTCGTCACCGTGCCTTCCGGGGTGGACGCGCATGCGGCCACCAGGGCCGCCGCAATCAGACTGCCCGCGATTTTCTTATGCATAAACATTGCTGATGCTCCCGTCGGCGTTGACGCCCCAAGTCTGGATGTAATGATTGTGATAGTTCATGCCGGCCACGTACTGCGACGTAAACGCCGCGCGCGTGGGCTGCACGTTGCCTTTTTCGTCGGTGGCGCGGCTTTGCAGCACGGCCGCGGCGCCGTTCCATTCCCACGGCAACCGAAAGCGCGTGAAGCTCTTGGCGTAAATCGGGCCTTGCAACGGCGCATCCTGCCAGCTCTTGCCGCCATCAGCGGAGATTTCCACCTTCGCGATGCGACCGGCGCCCGACCATGCGATGCCGGTGATTTCATACAGCCCGCGCCGATCCAGTTTGTGGCCGAACGACGGGAAAGTGATAACCGACTTCACGCCCAACTCAAACGTGAACTGACGGGCCTTGCCGTCGGGTTGCAGGTCGGTGTATTTCGACGTTTCGTCCTTGGTGTGCGTGGGGCCGTCGGTGACCTTGATACGGCGCAGCCACTTCACGTTCATGTTGCCTTCCCAACCCGGCAGCAGCAGGCGCATGGGATAACCTTGTTCCGGACGCACGCGTTCGCCGTTTTGATACAGCGCGATCATCGCGTCGTCCATGCACTTGGTGAGTGGCACGCTACGCGTCATTGCGGCGGCATCGGCGCCTTCGGCGACGATCCATTGCGCGCCGGGCGCAATGCCCGCTTCGTTAAGCAGCAGTGACAACGGCACGCCAGTCCACTCGCTGGTGGAGGCCAGTCCGTGTATGCCCCCGGCGGTAATCTGCGGGGGCTTGGGGCCTGCATTGGGGCTGCTATTGCCCGCGCATTCAACAAAATGATTGCGGCTGACCATGGGGTAACGCGACAGCGCGGCGAGATTAAACACCAGCGGACGATTCACCAAGCCGTGGATCAGCAATTCATGTTTTGCCGGATCAATATCCGGCACGCCATTGTGATGGCGCTCGAAATGCAGGCCGCTCGGCGTGATGGTGCCTTCCAGCGATTGATGCGGCGTGCGCGAACTGCCGGTGCCCGGCGATACGGTGGCGTATCCCGAAGCGGAAGGGCGCTGCACGGCTTTTTCATGACTGGATGGCGTGCCGTAGGCGCGCATCGGTGTGCCGGGCGTTTTCATCCACGCGGGCACTTCCTGGGCTGCGGCGTTGGCTGCCACACCGGCCGTGGCCAGCGTGCCAGCGACGGATGCGCTTTGCGTCAGAAAGCGCCGCCGCCGGGTGTCTCTGGGTGCATCGGTTGGTAAAACGCGAGTTTCACTGGCCGCAGCAATGGCTTGCGGCGATGGCTTCTTGCTCATGGTTATGTTCTCCCCTTGTAGAGACTTTGAGATTACACCCAAGGCGCGCCGGTGCAAAGGGTGACGCTGCAACAGAATTTTCAGAAGGAAACGAAAATTATCTATTAAAAACAATAAGTTATTAGGAAATCCCCTCGTGTCCGATCCAGCGCTGACGCATTGCTCCCGATACCGTTCGTTCGTACCAGCGAAAACGGCGGGACTTCCCGGCGTTTGCGGTGGTGAGTGCATGGTGCTTAAGTTCGGCGCTGGATATTTGCCGCTTGGCCGCGGCGTAGACATCCGGTTTGCCGTAGAACGCTTGCGCGATAGCGCCGGCCTTCGCGCGTGCGCATGCGGCTGCCCCGACGCCGGCGCTCGAAGATCACCTTGATCATATCTTCACGCATGGGGTTCTTCTTTGCGCAAAGCACGCATTTCCCGTGCGACGGCCATGTTTTCCTCGCGCCGCAACGCGCCGCGCGATTTGACGTGCGCGCCCGCGCCGCCGCGCCGGTCCTTCAGCGCGGCGAGCACGGGGTTGCGCGGTTTCATCGCTTTGGCGACCTGGCGCGCGAGAATTGGGTTAATGGTTTTCATGAATTCACCCTTCACCCTTTCACGCAGAGAACCTGCTTCAAGGTGTGTATCACCTCGACCAGATCCGATTGATTCGCCATTACCGTGTCAATATCCTTGTAGGCGGCGGGGATTTCATCCAGTACGCCGCCGTCCTTGCGGCATTCGACGCCTTGCGTTTGGGCTTCGAGATCCTCGCGGTTGAACTTGCGTTTGGCCGCGGTGCGGCTCATGCGGCGGCCCGCGCCGTGAGAGCACGAGCACAGCGAATCCGCGTTGCCCAGGCCGCGCACGATGTAGGACTTGGCACCCATGCTGCCGGGGATGATGCCCAGTTCGCCCTCGCGGGCACTGATCGCGCCCTTGCGGGTAACGAATACGTTTTCGCCGAAGTGGGTCTCGCGCTGCACGTAGTTGTGATGGCAGTTGATCGCCTCGCCCAGCACCTGCCACGCGTTGATGCGCGGCGAGAGTTCGCGCTCTAGCACTTCCAGCACCAGGCGCATCATTTCCGCGCGATTGAGCAGCGCGTAATCCTGCGCCCAGTCCACCGCCTCGACATAATCCTCGAACCACGCCGAGCCTTCGGCAAAATAAGCGAGGTCGGCATCCGGCAGATTCACGTGATGGCGGCGCATGTCTTTCTTCGCTGCCTCGATGAAATACCGGCCCATGCAATTGCCGATGCCGCGCGAGCCCGAGTGCAGCATCACCCACACGTTCTGCGCCTCGTCGAGGCACAGTTCAATAAAGTGGTTTCCGCCGCCCAACGTGCCCAACTGGCACACCCACGTCTCGTTGAAACGCTTTTGCATTTTCATAAGCCCCGGGTGCTTGCCCACGATGGCGTCCAAGCGCTGATCGAGCGTGCGTGCGGTGCGCGCATGCCGCGAGCCAAGCACCTTGCTCGCCGCGTGTTGCGAAAACCCCACCGGCACGGCCGCCTCGATCGCACTGCGTATGCGATGCAGGCTATCCGGCAACACCGACGCCTGCATCGATAAACGAACCGCGTTCATGCCGCAGCCGATGTCTACGCCCACCGCGGCAGGAATAATCGCCGACAAGGTCGGAATCACCGAACCCACCGTGGCCCCGATGCCCGCGTGTACATCCGGCATGGCCGCGATATGGCCGTGAACGATCGGCAATTGCGACACGTTCACCAACTGCTGTATTGCTTCGTGCTCAATCTCCTGCGTCCACACCTTTACCGGGACGCGGCCTTTGTTGAGCGTAATCTGAATGCCCATTTCAAATCCTTAAAAAGAAAAAGCCCTGGGTGTAATCACCAGGGCTTTGACAGGACGAGACGGCAGGCGCCGCAAGACTGTGGCCTTGGCTTGGAGGTAACCGATCCTCTCAAGCCAGGGAAGTCTTGAAAGGTCAGCGCGCGTAGAGCGTTACTGCCGTCATCTGGGGGTCTTATAAGTCTGCTGCGTTGAAAAAATCTTGCCGCGGAACCGTGCTGCGAGACAAGGCGCGAATGTACGAATGCAATGAGGCGCGGATTCTACCGCTGTAAGGGTTGGTGTCAATAGGATGTACGAAAATATTATGCTGTGCATGGCGACGGCGACTTAAGTCGCGTAGGGCGCATTAGCCGAAGGGCAATTCGCCGAATTCGAGGCATCACTTTAGACATTCGGTGCAATGCGCGTCGCCTATTGAAGCCCTACGAGTTGCGGGCTACGCGCGTTGACCCCGCTCCCTGACCCCTATCCCCTTAAAAGAACTGACCCCTTTGATCCTTCGGGCGGAGCAGTATGCATATCCCTAGCCGCGTATGCGCTATCAAAAAGAACGTTCATCCTTTCGAATTCGCTGGTCAAGAAAATCCAAAACGAACTCCACCTGTTCAAGAGTTTTCGTCTTCCTCTTTCAATTCGCGCGACGGATCTACTTCCAGTTTCAAACAGCAACTCCGATCCATCAAATAGATAACTCCCAAAACATAGGCAGCGATTGCCCATCATTTCGATTTGTTCGGAATTCGCAAGCGCCATGGAACCTGGTCCTCGAATTTCGCCAGAAGTATTAAATCCAGCCGTGCCTATCAGCCCCAACAATCTCAAGTGTCCTCCGAACAACGAAGCACCGTTCGTCCATGCCCAAAATTCAAAATATTCGTCTGGGATGATTTTCGAGTAGTCATCGGCCAAAGACTCGTCCAAATAGGCACCACCGACCTTGAGCAGTTTTCTCTTGTGAAGTTCCTTACGGCCAGTCGAGCGGCCAACATGAAGCGGCGGAAAAAAAACATGAAAAAGCCGATTCTCGCCGATGACAAACTGACGCCTTGCAATTCCTATTGCCCCATTGGTATCAACAAATATCCGCTCCTTGGGAAAGCGCGAAAGGTACTCCGCGATAGGTGCCGCTCTGGAAGGCGCGGTGTTCAGCAGCGCATTTAGATATTTGTTCTTCATTTGACCGAAACAAAAGTTGGATTATCACGGCGCACTAAACGGGTTTGGCAGCGGTACGCGTATGGGGGCATAAGCACACGCACATACGCAAGGGAACTTCCCTCATTACATCTTAATCATTCGTCGGTTTCATCAGCCACAATCAACCGGCTTACTGTAAAAAAAATCCCGGTCGCGCCGGGATTTTTAATAAATAAAACAAATTACTTACCGAAGGCTTGCGTTGATCCTGTCCAGTGCGCTTGAGCCTGGGCAAAGTTCCTTGGCGGTCAGTTGATTCAAGGGGGTCGTAACCGTATTCAAATGTTCATGCAAATCCACCGCGCTCGGGTCGATATACAACAAGCCGGTAACCACTTCGCCCTTGGCCGCGTGTTCCTGCACGTAGTTCATGGTTTTGATGCGGTTGGTGGGGTCGTGGTCTTCCGATAACTTACGCAGGCGCATGATGCTGCCGTCGTGCTGCTCGACGTTGATGACTTCGCCCGGCGCGTAGTCTGCGGTGATTTCCTCGCGCCCTTCGATGAAGTCCAGGCGGTTCACCGCTTCGTTGTGCTGGCGCACGTATTCGTAGCTCTTGGTGGAGCCGGCATGGTTGTTGAACGCCACGCACGGCGACACCACGTCGATGAAGGCGGCGCCCTTGTGTTCCATGGCACCCTTGATCAGCGGCACGAGTTGTTTTTTGTCACCGGAGAAGCTGCGCGCGACGTAGGTGGCGCCCAGTAGCAGCGCCATGCCGATCATGTCGAGCGGCTCATCCGAGTTGATGATGCCGCGCTTGGACTTGGAGCCTTTGTCGGCAGTGGCGGAGAACTGGCCCTTGGTGAGGCCATACACGCCGTTGTTTTCGACGATGTACACCATGTTGATGCCGCGACGCATGGCGTGCGCGAACTGGCCGATGCCGATGGAGGCGGAGTCGCCGTCGCCGGAGACACCCAGATAAATTAATTCGCGGTTGGCGAGGTTGGCGCCGGTCAGCACTGACGGCATGCGCCCATGCACGCTGTTAAAGCCATGCGAGTTGCCGAGAAAATAATCTGGCGTTTTTGACGAGCAGCCAATGCCCGACAGCTTGGCCACGCGATGCGGCTGGATGTCGAGTTCCCAGCAGGCCTGCACGATGGCGGCGCTGATGGAATCATGGCCACAGCCCGCGCACAGCGTGGAGATTTTGCCTTCGTAATCGCGGCGCGTGTAGCCGACGCTGTTCTTGGTCAGCGCGGGGTGGTGCAGTTTGGGTTTGGCTATGTAGGTCATTTAATCCTCGTGTTTCCCTCTCCCCTACCCCCTCTCCCGCAGGCGGGAGAGGGGAAAAGGTCAGGCGCTGATGCGCCGAATTAAGAAGCAGCCTTTTTCATGGGCACCACCGTATGTGCCGCGATATGTTTGGCGATGTGATCGGATATAAAGCGCGCGGTAATTGGCGTGCCATCGTAGTGCAGCACCGAGATCAGCCGGTCGACGTTGATTTGTTCTTCTGTGACCAGCATGGTTTTGAGCTGCGCGTCGCGGTTTTGCTCAATGATGAACGTGCCCGGATGCGACATCACAAACTCTTTGACCTCGGCGGCAAACGGGAAGCCACGCACGCGCATCGCATCCACGTGTATGCCTTGCTCGGCCAATGCATCGAGCGCCTCGGTCATTGCCGGGCTGGTGGAGCCGTAATACAGCGCACCGAAACGCGCCGGTTCTTTCGCCTTGTGCAACACTGGTTGCGGCACCAGCTTCTTGGCGGTATCAAACTTGCGCAGAAGGCGCGTGACGTTTTCGATGTAATCCGGGCCGGCCTCGCTGTAGCGCGCGTATTTGTCCTTGGTGGTGCCGCGCGTGAAATAAGCGCCATGCGTCGGGTGCGTGCCCGGATAGGTGCGGTAGGGAATACCGTCGCCATCCACGTCGTTGTAGCGGCCAAAATCGGCACCCGCTTCGAGCGCTTCATAGGTCATCACCTTGCCGCGGTCGTAGGCCTTGGTGTCGTCCCACTTCATGGGGCGACAGAGGCGCGTGTTCATGCCGATATCGAGATCGGTCATCACGAACACCGGCGTTTGCAGGCGTTCGGCGAGATCAAAGGCCTGCGCGCTCATTTCAAAACACTCGGTCGGGTCTTCGGGGAACAGCAGCACGTGTTTGGTGTCGCCGTGCGAGGCGTAGGCGCATGACAACAAGTCGCTTTGCTGTGTGCGCGTGGGCATGCCGGTGGAAGGGCCGCCGCGTTGCACGTTAATCAGTACCACCGGGATTTCCGCGAAGTAGGCGAGGCCAATGAATTCCGTCATCAACGAAATGCCCGGGCCGGAGGTGGTGGTGAACGAACGCGCGCCGTTCCAGCCAGCGCCGATGGTTATGCCGACGGACGCCAACTCGTCTTCGCCCTGAATGATGGCGTAGCGCGCCTTGCCGGTTTCCGGCTCCTTGCGCAATTTCTGGCAATAGCCGATAAAGGCTTCGGCGAGCGAAGACGAAGGCGTGATCGGGTACCATGCGCACACCGAAGCGCCGCCGTACACCGCGCCCAGCGCCGCTGCACTGTTGCCGTCGATGAAGATCCGGTCGCCCACGTTGTTGGCGCGCTTCACCTTGATGCCCAGCGGGCAGGTCAGATGTTCGAGCGCGTAATCGCGGCCGAGTTTCAGCGCCTTGAAATTCGATTGCAGCAGCGCTTCCTTGCCCTTGTATTGCTCGGTGAACAGTTTTTCGATTTCCGCCGGGCCCATGTCAAGCAGGGCTGACAGCGCGCCAACATAAATGATGTTCTTGAACAACTGGCGCTGGCGCGGATCGGAATAGGTTTTGTTGCAGATTTCCGTCAGCGGCATGCCGATGATGTTGATGTCGTCGCGGAATTTCGATTTCGGCAGCGGCTTGGAGTTGTCGTAAAACAGGTAGCCGCCGGCGTCGATTTCCTTGATGTCCTTGTCCCACGTCTGCGGGTTCATCGCAACCATCATGTCCACGCCGCCGCGCCGGCCAAGATACCCGGCTTCGGTCACGCGCACTTCGTACCATGTGGGCAGACCCTGAATGTTCGACGGGAAAATATTGCGTGGCGACACCGGCACGCCCATGCGCAAGATCGCGCGTGCGAACAGTTCGTTCGCGGATGCCGATCCCGAGCCGTTGACGTTGGCGAACTTAACGACGAAGTCGTTGGTGGCTGTGATTGATTTCATGTAAGTATTTGTTTATAAACGATATTTTACGCAGCTTTTTTCTGCGGTGTTTTCTTGTGACAGGCCGGTCCCGCGTGCGTCATCTCGATCAGATACTTTTGCATGTCCCACGCGCCGGTCGGGCAGCGCTCGGCGCACAGGCCGCAGTGCAGGCAAACATCTTCGTCCTTGGCCATGATGCGTCCGGTCATTTTCAACTCGGGCGATATGTAAAGATCCTGCGTCTTGGCGTGTAGCGAGGGCGCGCTCAACTGCGTGCGTAACTCCGCCTCATCGGCGTTTGGCGTGAAGGTGATGCAATCCATCGGGCAAATATCGACGCAGGCATCGCATTCGATGCAGAGCTTTTCGGAGAACACGGTTTGCACGTCGCAGTTAAGACACCGCTGCGCTTCGGCAAAGCCGGATTTCGGGTCGAAGCCCAGCTCCACCTCGACTTTAATGTCCTTAAGCGTGAGCTTTTTGTCTTTCCAGGGCACGCGATTGCGCAGTTGTTCGGAGATATCGTTGTCGTAGCTCCATTCGTGGATGCCCATTTTTTGCGACACCAGATTCACCATCGGATCGGGCCGCACTTTGAGATCTTCGCCGTTGCAGAACAGGTCTATCGACACGGCGGCATCGTGGCCATGTGCCACGGCCCAGATGATGTTCTTGGGGCCGAAGGCCGCGTCGCCGCCGAAGAATATCGTCGGCACATTCGACTGCATGGTGACCGTATCCACTTTCGGCATGCCCCACTTGTCCCATTCGAGACCGATGTCGCGCTCGATCCACGGGAAGGCGTTTTCCTGACCGATGGCCACCAGCACGTCGTCGCAGGGGTAAAAATGATCCGGCTCGCCGGTGGGCACCAGATTGCGGCGACCCTTGGCGTCGTATTCGGCTTTGACTTTTTCGAAGGTCATGCCGATGAGTTTGCCGTTTTCGTGCTTGAATTCTTTCGGCACCAGGAAGTTAAGGATCGGAATGCCTTCCTCCACCGCATCTTCTTTCTCCCACGGCGAGGCCTTCATTTCCTCGTAGCCGGAGCGCACAATGACTTTAACGTCTTCGCCGCCGAGGCGCTTGGAGGAGCGGCAGCAATCCATCGCGGTGTTGCCGCCGCCGAGCACGATCACTTTCTTGCCGATTTTGTTGATGTGCTCGAACGACACGCTGTTCAGCCAGTCGATGCCGATGTGAATATTCGCCGCAGCCTCCTTACGGCCGGGGATTTCAAGATCGCGGCCGCGCGGCGCGCCGGTACCGACGAAGATGGCATCGTAGCCTTCTTTCATCAGCGCCTTCATGCTCTCGATGCGGTGGCCACCTTTGTAATCGATATTGCCGATGTTAAGGATGTAGCCGACTTCTTCATCGATCACTTCTTCGGGCAGACGGAAGCGCGGCACCTGCGTGCGCATGAAGCCGCCCGCCTTGGGGTCGGCTTCGAAAACGGTGATCTGATAACCCAGCGGCGCGAGATCGCGCGCCACGGTCAGCGACGCAGGGCCCGCGCCGATGCAGGCAATTTTTTTGCCGTTCTTTTTCGCAGGCGCTTTGGGCATGCGCTTGGCGACGCCATCCTTCGCCTTGTTGTCGGCGGCTACACGTTTCAGGCGGCAAATTGCCACTGGCTCGGCGTGCGGTTCGCCGTGTTCGGTCGGCTTGCGCAGCTCGACGTTGCCTTCTTCCACGCGGCCACGGCGGCATGCCGGCTCGCACGGACGGTCGCAGGTGCGGCCCAAAATGCCGGGGAAAACATTCGATTTCCAATTCACCATGTAGGCATCGTCGTACTTGCCTGCGGCGATCATGCGGATGTATTCGGGAACGGGCGTGTGCGCGGGGCACGCGTACTGGCAATCGACAACTTTATGGAAGTAATCGGGACGCGAAATATCGGTGGGTTTCAATCAGCACTCCGGGGTTGAGGCAGGCAATCGGCGAGCAAACACAACTATATGTTATTATTGAATAATTTTGGTATCGCCGATGGGGCTGGGCGGTAAAGTGGCGGTAATACTACCCCTTTGCAACGCCCCTGAAAAGGGCAGTTGGCACAAGGGTTAATTTGGTGATTCTCCTCTATACAGCCAGCGGATACACTTTGCATCTAAGCGACCCTGGAGGTGATATGAGTACGGCAAATTTGCGCGGTATTTCAGCGATGCTGATGGCGGTTGGCGCATGCATCGTAACCTCTGCGGCGGCGCAGGCCCCCGCGACAAGCTCGGGACAGGGCTTTCCGTCACAGCCGCTGGAACTGGTTGCGCATACCGCGTCGGGTGGCGGCACCGATCAGTTCGTGCGGCTGATGGCGGAAATTTTCGTGCGCGAAAAAATGGTGCCGCAGATGCCCGTGATCTCAAATCGCGTGGGGGGCGGCGGGGCGATTGCCTATAACTATATGAAGAGCAAGCGTGGCGATCCACACGTGATTCTCGCGATCGCGACCGGCACTTTCATGTCGGCGATGACGCGGCCGGATTTGGGTTTGAGCATCGATGACTTCACGCCGCTGGCGTTTATGGCGATGGATCCGCAAGTGGTCGCGGTGACGGGCGATGGCCGCTTTAAAAACGTCAAGGAATTGATCGATGTCGCCAGGCGCGAGCCGAATACCATCGTCAGCGCGATAGCCTCCGCCACCGGATCGGGGCGGCTGTTTCAGTACATGCTGGAAAAAGAGACCGGCGCCAAATTCAAATATGTATCGTTCAAGAGCGGCTCGGAGGCGGGCACCGCGGTGGCGGGCGGGCATATTCACCTGACCACCGAGAACCTGAGCGAGGTCGCCGCGCATGTGGAATCGAAAAAAGTGCGCGTGCTCGCGGTCACCGGCGAACGGCGCATGGTGCCGCTGCCCGACGTGCCGACGCTGAAAGAACTCGGCTATCCCATCGTGGTTGGCACTGGCCGTGGTCTGGCGCTGCCGGCGGGCGTGCCGAAAGAAGCCGCCTCTACGCTCGAAGGCATGGTGCGCCGCGCGATGACCACGAAGATCTGGAAAGACTACTCGGCAGCCAACAACTTCGAGGAAAATTTTCTCGATGGCGCGCAATTCCGCAAGTATCTGGATTCGCGGCGTGAAGAGTTTCGCGGCTTTTTGCTGCACGTCGGATTGATCAAAAAATAACGTAGCGGAATCGACATGAACCCCGGTATTACCACAAACGCTTTTGCGATGCGCCGCCGCATGGGTGCGCTACTGCTGCTGGCGGCAAGCGCGATCAACGCCGGCCTGGCGAACGCCCAACCGTTTCCCTCGCGCCCCATGGAGTTCGTGGTGCATACCTCGCCCGGCGGCGGCACCGACATCCTCGCGCGGGTGACGGCGGATATCCTGACGCGCAACAAGTGGATAACACAGCCCATCAACGTATCCAACCGGCCGGGCGGCGGCGGGGCGATCGCCTATGGCTACGTGAAGAACAAGCGCGGTGACCCGCACGTGTTGATGGCGGTTGCGAGCCTTACCATGCTCACCGTTGGCTTGCGGCCCGACCTGCAACTGGGGCCGGAGCATTACACGCCGATTGCGTTTCTCGCGCAGGATCCGCAGGCGCTGATGGTGAATATCGATGCGCCCTACAAAACCTTCAAGGAGTTTATCGAAGCGGCAAGGCGCGAACCGGGCGGGCTGAGCGCGAGCATTACCTCGCCGGGCGGGTCGGGCCAATTGCTGGTGTGGCTGATCGAGCGGGCGACCGGCACGAAATTCAAAACGGTGTCGTTCAAGGGCGGCTCCGAGGCGATTATGCAAGTGATGGGCGGGCACGTGCATTTCACCACCGAAAATATCAGCGAGGCCGTATCGGCGGTGGAATCCAAAAAGCTGCGTGTGCTGGCCGTCAGTTCGGGCCAGCGTCTTGCCATCGTGCCGGAGGTCCCGACGCTGAAAGAGCTAGGCTATGACATCCATTTCGGCACCGGCCGCGGCTTTTCGATGCCTGCTGGCGTGCCGAAGGATGCAGTTGGTTTCATGGAGGCGCAACTCGAGCGCGTCTACAAGAGTCCGGAATGGAAGGATCACACCGCCAAACACTTGTGGGAAAACCTCTGGATGGGCAGCGCGGACTACGCGAAGCATCTGGCGGCGCGGCGCGTGCAGCAACTGGAGTTCATGCAGTCCATTGGCCTAGCGCCGAAATGAATCGTGAACGGGCCGCAATGCACGAGCCGGAAACGCGTCGTGAACGTATCGTGAGGACGTTGGGGCTGTTGCTGTTTGCGCCGGTGATCGCGTGCGCGCAATCGTATCCCGTCAAACCAGTGCGGCTGGTCGCGCCGTTTCCGCCCGGCGGCAGCGTGGATAATGTCGCGCGCCTGATCGCGCCCGCGTTGTCGGAATCGCTGGGCCAAAACGTGATGATAGATAATCGCGGTGGCGCGTCGGGCAACATCGGCATGGAGTATGTGGCGCGTGCCCCGGCGGATGGTTACACCCTGCTGATCAACACCATTCCCACCGTTGCCAACCCGGCGCTGTTTCCTAAATTGACCTTCGTGCCAGAGCGCGATTTCGCGCCGGTATCGCTGGTGGTCAATGGCGCGAGCGTACTGGTGGTGCATCCTTCGCTGCCCGCGCGCAATATTCGCGAATTCATCGCGCTCGCCAAAGCCCGTCCGGGCGCGATCAAGTACACGTCGTCCGGCCCCGGCACGCTGCCCCACATGGGCATGGAGCTGCTGCGTTATCTGACGAAAATGGATCTGGTGCATGTGGCGTACAAGGGCGGCGGTCCGGCATCGGTGGCGCTGATGTCGGGCGAATGCGACGCCAGTTTGCACACGCTGCTGTCGGCGTCGGGGCATATCGCGTCGGACCGGCTGCGCGCGATTGGCGCCACCGGCAAAACACGCTTCGCCGCGCTGCCGAACGTGCCCACCATTGCCGAATCGGGCGTGCCGGATTACGAATTCAACGCCTGGGTCGGCGTGCTGGCGCCCGCCGCGACACCCCAGCCGCTTATCAAACTGTTGCATGAGCACATTGTGAAAGCGTCGCGTTCGCCGGCCGTCGCCGAGCGTGTCACGCGTGACGGCGCCGAGATTGCCGCCAGTACGCCGGAAGTGTTTCGTGCGCGCATCGCGGCGGATACCGCGCTGTGGGCGCGTGTGATTCGCGACATGGGTATCCGGGCGGAATGATGATTGAGCGATGCGCTATTGCAATGTGCGCGGCGCTGCTAGCGGCGCCATCAGCACTCGCCCAGGAATGGATGCTGCTGTCGCGCGAGTCGGGCTGCGTCAGCCTGCAACTGCTGGTGAAAATGGAACGCTTGGCACAGGCACCGTCGTCGCCCGATGAATTCGCGGCGATGATGCGCGCGCGCGGTCATGCCGTCAGCGTGAGCTTGCCCGACGGATTCCCGCAGGACATGGCGGGCAAGGCCGTGATGATCCGCTATGCCGAAAATCGCGCGCCGGTGTTTCTGCGCGCCGATTTGTGTCGCAAGTGAAACCCGGCAAAACGCAATAAGCGTTTGTATTTAAATGTAATTTACTTGAACAGCGGCGGCGTTCCGGCGGGCGGTTGCAAGTCATGCGCAAGCAACGTCATGGCGATCATGATGTAGTAGCCTGCGAGGCCGGCGAGTTCCACCACGCCGCGCTGGCCGAATGCTTCGTGCGCGCGCTGATAGCTGACATTGGAAATGCTGTTGTGGGTAATGAGCTCGGTGACGTAATCGTACAGCGCGGTTTCGTCGGTTTTCATGGTGTCAGGCCGTCGCCGCTCGCGTATGGCCTCGATGATAGTCTGCGCGAGACCGCCTTTCTGCGCGTGCTGCTCGTGGGCAAACCATTCATACTGGCAATTGAAATGCCGCGCGACGAGCAGGATGGTCATTTCCGACAGGCGCGGTTCGAAGCTCGTGCCGTAGCGCAGGTGCGCGCCCAGGTGCTGTATGCGGTCGCACATTTCAGGCACGTGCAACAGCGCGAGAAACGGCCCGCGCACCCCGCCGCGCGGCGAGTTGGCGATTTTGTCGTACACGGCGCGGCCTTCGGGCGGCAACGTGGCGGGATCAACGGGTTGCAAGCGGCTCATGGTTGGGTTCCTTGAATGGAAAGTTGATGATCAGCGTTTGGCGATGACGCCGTCGGCGCGTAACTGCGCGATGGCGTCCTGCGTCATGCCGAGAAAATCACGCAGCACTTCCTCGGTGTGTTCACCCAGCGAAGGCGATGGCGAACGTATGGTCGCTGGCGTCAGCGAGAGCTTGGCCACCGGCCCGACGATTTTGGTTTTGCCGACTTTCGGATGGTCGATTTCCACCATCGAGCCGCGCGCCTTGACCTGTGGGTGATCGATCACCTGCCCGATGTTGTTCAGCGCACCGAACGGGATGCCCGCGCCGAGCAGAATTTTTTCCCAGTCGTCGAACGTGCGGGTCATGAAAATATCCTGCAACGTCGGGATCAGCGTGTCGCGGTTTTTCATGCGCGCGCGATTGGTCGCGTAACGCGGGTCGTCGGTGAGTTCCGGATGGCCAATGGCGGGGCAAAACGTTTTCCAGAGCTTTTCGCTGCCGACCGCGAGCGCAAAATCCTTGGTCTGTGTGCGAAACGTCTGGTAGGGCGTGAGCGCGGTATAGGCGGTTCCCATGGGCGTGGGCGTCTTGCCGTCGGCAAGATAGCTGCCGATCATTGAATGCAGCAGCGACATCTGCCCTTCCATCATCGAGACATCAACCTGCTGGCCTTGCCCGGTTTTTTCCTTCACGCGCAGCGCCGCCATGATGCCGAAGGCGGCGTTAAGACCCGCCGTAAGGTCGGCAATGGAGACGCCGCAGCGCACGCCGCGTCCGCCCGGCTCGCCAGTGACGCTGATCATGCCGCTTTCGGCCTGCAATATCAGATCCAGCGCGGGCCGGTCGCGGTACGGCCCACTTTGACCGAAGCCGGAGACCGAGCAGTAGATGATGCCGGGATTGCGCGCTTTCGCCTTTTCGTAATCAAGCCCCAGTTTCTGCAGCGTGCCGACGCGGAAATTTTCGATCACGATGTCGCAATGTTCCACCAGCTCGAAAAAGAGTTCCTTGCCGCGCGGATGCTTCAGATTGATCTCGATGCCTTTCTTATTGCGATGCAGGCTGACGAAATACGCTGTTTCGCCGCCCGGTAGCGCAGTGCCCCAGGTGCGGGCAATATCACCCGCGCCGAACGCCTCCAGCTTGATCACCTGGGCGCCGTGATCGGCGAGCATGGTGGAACAATACGGACCGGCAAGCGCATGGGTCAGGTCGAGAACTTTGACGCCTTCAAGCGGGAGTTTCATGAGTGGAAGCAGAAAGGTTGGAGGAATCCGGGCTACAGCGCTTCACGCGTGGCCGAGGCGTTTTCATCAAGCCAGCGGTGCAGCATGGCGTCAAAATCGGGGATGGTAAAAGGCTTGGCGAGATAGTCATCCATGCCCGAGGCGATGCATTCGTCGCGATAACCGGCGAAGGCATGCGCCGTCAGCGCGACGATGGGCGTGTGCCGCATATTGCGTTCGCGTTCGACCGCGCGAATGTGGCGCGTGGCTTCAAAGCCGTCCATCACCGGCATCTGGCAATCCATCAGCACGATATCGAATGTCGCGTCGCTGTGTGCCACCACCGCGCGCGCGCCGTCGGCGGCGTGGGTGACCTTGATGCCGCGCTTGGTCAAAAGCACCTGCGCGATGCGTGCGTTGACGGCGTCGTCTTCGACCAGCAACGCGGACTTGCCTTCAAACGACGGCACGCCTTGCGTCGCCGGCACGGGTGCTGCAACCCGCTCCGCCTGTGGCAGCGGCAAACGCACCCAGAATTGCGAACCCTCGCCCGGCACGCTTTGCACACCGATCTCGCCGCCCATCAGGTGTACCAAGCGCCGTGCAATCGTCAGTCCCAGACCGGTCCCGCCGAAACGGCGCGTCAACGAGTCATCTGCCTGGGCAAAGGCGTCGAAAATAAAATCCAGTTTGTCGGCCGCGATGCCGATGCCGGTATCGCGCACTTCGAAGCGCAGATTGCCGGGCATTTCGTCGCACACCACGCGTAACTCGACTTCGCCGCGATCGGTGAATTTGACGGCATTGGCCAGCAAGGTGGAAAGCAATTGCTGCAGACGCGTCGGATCGCCGGTGATCAGCGGCGGCAGGTTGGGGGCGAGACTGCACGTTGCGTGCAGACTCTTTGTACGCAGCGCTTCCGCAAACCGGTCGAGCGCCTCGCGCGCGGCGGCGGACGGATCGAACGCGGTTTTTGCGAGCGAGATTTTCCCGGATTCGATGTTGGCGAAATCGAGAATGCCGTTCACCACGTTAAGCAGCGTGTCGCCCGACGCCTGTATGGTTTGCACGTACTCACGGCTTTTGTCATTGAGCGGCTCATACTCCAGGATGCGCGCCATGCCGATAATGCCGTTCATGGGCGTGCGGATTTCGTGGCTCATATTGGCCAGAAACCGTGTTTTCGCGCGATTCGAGGCTTCGGCGACGACCTTGGCGGCGATCAGTGCATTCTCGGATTGTTTACGGGCCGTGATGTCGCGAATAATGACGAGAAATTTTTCCTGCCCGTCGATTTGCATGGGTGCGGCGGACACTTCCGCGGGAAATTCCTCGCCGTTGGCGCGTACGAACCGCATATCCAGCCGGTCCCAACTGTCGTCTGATACTCGGCACGATTCAAGAAATTGCCCGAAGTGGGCGCCTCGATTTTCACGGCTTCGGGCCGCCAGCAGCGGCATGGCGTCGGCGCCGGGAAGGAGATAGGAATTATGGCCGAACACCTGTTTGGCCGCTGGATTGACGTATTCAACGCGGCCCTGGGCATCGAGGATCAGCGTGGCGTCATGCACGATCTCCCACATCGTGCGATAAAACGCCTCGTTGCGGCGCAGGCGCGAACGCATGGTGCTGACGTAGCCGCCCATGAACGTAAACCACGCCAGCGCGCCACCCAGCATGATCCACTGAAACAATTCGAGACCGGCATCGAAGCGAAGGGCATGGTAAAGGTGATCGAGGTACAGGATGGCGCCGTGTGCAATCCAGGTCACCGCGGCGAGCCGGCACAACGCTGGTGTCTTCAGGCGAAAGACGCCAAACACAAAGATCACCAGTACCCACAGCAACACAACGCCGCGTGCCGCGCCGGCGTGGTACACCATGAACAACAGCGCGCCGATCGCGGCGAAAATTTGCACTTCAGTCAGGCTGGGGTCATTGGCTTTTTTGTTCAGGCCCGATGCGAACGCTACAAAAAGCGCGGCGTTAATCACCAACGCAATCACCGCGTAGGTGTAGAAGACCTGTTTTTCCCACAGGCCGAGAATTACGCCGATGCCCGCCAGCACGATCGCTAGCCCATAGGTGGCTGAGGCCAGCAAAAATCGCCTCATGCGCACATCCTGACCGGCATCCGGCCCCGCGGGAACGGACTTTTTGCCGGTTATTTCATTGTCGCGTTTCAATGGAGCGGGTTGTTGTGTGTCGGCAGCAATAGCTCGGCCGGCTAGCGTTTGGGCAGGTAAAGATCGGTAATCGAACCTTCGGCGATTTCAGCGGCGAATGCAACCGTTTCCGACAGTGTCGGATGCGGATGGATGGTGAGACAAAGGTCCGACGCATCGGCGCCCATCTCCAGCGCCAGCACAGCTTCGGCGATCAGTTCGCCGGCATTCACACCCACGATCGCCGCGCCCAGTACGCGACGCGTGTTCTTGTCAATCAGCAGCTTGGTCATGCCGTCGTCGCGCCCGGTGGACAACGCGCGGCCGCTGGCGGCCCACGGGAATACCGCCTTTTCGAACTCGATGCCCTGCGCCTTGGCCTGTGTTTCGGTGAGGCCCATCCACGCGATTTCCGGATCGGTGTAGGCGACGGACGGGATCGTGCGCGCGTCGAAAAACGCCTTGTGTCCGGCGATGACCTCGGCGGCGATCTTGGCTTCGTGCGATGCCTTGTGCGCAAGCATCGGTTCGCCGCAGATGTCGCCGATGGCGTGGATGTGTGGCACGTTGGTGCGCATTTGCTTGTCGACGGGGATGAAGCCGCGTTCATTGACGGTCACGCCCGCCAAGTCGGCCTTGATGTCACGGCCGTTGGGACGGCGGCCCACCGCCATTAATATGGCGTCGAAGGTGTCGGTGCTGATCGTGCCGCCCGCGTCGAAGGTAACCTGGAGTCCTTCCTTCAGCGCTTCGATTTTGGAAACCTTTGTTTTTAAAAGAATTTTTTCGTAGCGCTTGGCGATGCGTTTTTGCAGCACGCGCACAATGTCCTGATCCGCGCCGGGAATCAGCGCGTCCATCAACTCCACGACGGTGACCTTGCTGCCGAGAGCGTCATAAACCGTGGCCATTTCCAGCCCGATGATGCCGCCGCCGACAATCAGCAGGCGCTTCGGAATCGCTTCGAGTTCCAGCGCGCCGGTGGAATCAACAATGCGTTTGTCGTCATATGGAAAGCCCGGAATGCGCGCCACCGACGAGCCGGCCGCGATGATGCAGTTTTCAAACGCGATGGTTTTTACGCCCTCGGTGGTTTCAACCTTGATTGTATGCGGCGACACAAACTCTCCGCGCCCAGTGACGACTTGCACCTTGCGCTGCTTCGCCAACCCCGACAGCCCCTTGGTGAGCTTGCCGACCACGCCGGATTTCCAGGCTCGCAGCTTGTCGATATCAATGGCAGGCTTGCCGAAAGCGATGCCGGTATGAGCGGCTTCTTCGGCCTCGGTAATGACCTTGGCCACGTGCAGCAATGCTTTTGAGGGTATGCAGCCGACGTTCAGACACACGCCGCCCAGCGTCGGGTAACGTTCAACCAGCACGACTTTCTTGCCCAGGTCGGCGGCACGAAACGCGGCGGTGTAGCCGCCGGGGCCGGCGCCGAGCACTAGTACTTCGGTGTGTATGTCGGCTTGCGTGAGAGGCTTGAGGGGTGAGGCGTGAGGCGTGGGGGTTGGTGGTGCGGCCGTTTTCGATGGTGCCGGAGATGGCGGCGGCGCGCTTGCCGCCGCGCCTGCGTCGATGGTTTCCAGGATCAGTATCAACGAACCTTCCGACAGCTTGTCGCCGAGTTTGACCTTGAGCTCCTTGACCACGCCCGCAGCGGGCGCGGGCACATCGAGCGTGGCTTTGTCGGATTCCAGCGTGACCAGCGCGTCTTCCGGCTTAACGGTGTCACCCGGCTTCACCAGTAATTCGATGACGGGAATATTTTTAAAGTCGCCGATGGCGGGGACTTTGACTTCGATTAGCTTGGGCATTTTTAAACCACGTGAACGGGTGAGCGAGTGAGCGGGTTAACGGGATAAATGCGTGCCGGCAGTGTCGTGGCTACTCGTTTGCGCGTTAACCCGTACACCTGTTCACGCCCTGATGTGTCCATCGCCGAACACGACGTACTTGAGCGACGTCAATCCTTCCAGCCCCACCGGCCCGCGCGCATGCAGCTTGTCGGTGGAGATGCCGATTTCCGCGCCGAGGCCGTATTCGTAGCCATCGGCAAATCGTGTCGAGGCGTTGACCATCACCGAGCTGGAATCGACTTCAGCGATAAAACGCCGCGCGCGCGACAAGTCTTCGGTCACGATGGCGTCGGTGTGGCGCGAGCCGTAAGTGTTGATGTGTTCGATGGCCTGATCGAGATCATTGACCACGCGCACGGACAGAATCGCGGCGAGATATTCGGTGTACCAGTCTTCGTCTCGTGCCGCGCTCATTTCCGGCACGATGTCGCGCGCCGTGTCGTCGCCGCGCAGTTCGATGCCTTTTTGCAGGTAAATCGCGCACAGCGGCGGCAGAATTTTTTGCGCAATGCCGCGCGCCACCAGCAGCGTTTCCATGGCGTTACACACACCCAGGCGCTGCGTCTTGGCATTGTCGGCAACGCGAATCGCCTTGTCGATATCGGCCTTGTCGTCGATGTATACGTGACACACGCCGTCGAGATGCTGAATCATCGGGATGCGTGATTCGCGCAGCAGGCGCTCGATCAGACTCTTGCCGCCGCGCGGTACGATCACATCGACAAAGTCGCGCATGGTGATGAGTTCGCCCACGGCCGCGCGGTCGGCGGTTTCGATGACCTGCACCACGGTTTCGGGAAGATTCGCGGCGGCCAGCCCCTCGCGCACGCACGCGGCAATCGCCTGATTGGAATGCAGCGCTTCCGAGCCGCCGCGCAGAATCGCCGCGTTGCCGGATTTGAGACACAAGCCCGCCGCGTCCGCCGTTACGTTGGGGCGCGATTCGTAAATGATGCCGACCACGCCCAGCGGCACGCGCATCTGGCCGACCTGTATGCCGGAAGGCCGGTATTTCAGGCCGCTGATTTCGCCTATGGGATCGGGCAATGCCGCGATTTGCCGCAATCCGTCGGCCATCGCCGCAATGGTTTTGGGCGTGAGGATCAGCCGGTCTATCGCCGCTTCGTCGAGTTTTTTGTGGCGCGCTTCCGCAACATCGCGCGCGTTGGCGTCGAGCAATGATTGCGACGAGCGCTCAATCGCCTGCGCCGTTACTGTCAACGCCTTGTTCTTGGCGGCGGTGCCCGCCTTGGCAATCAGCCGCGACGCTGCACGCGCCTGCCGGCCTACGCCCTGCATGTAAGTTTGCACATCCATCGGAGGATTTTACCCTGTTTAACAAGGGGTTGGCGTGCCATGCCGAACCGCCGTGCGGGGGATGGCCGGCTATTTTGCCCGGTCGTCGCGCGCGACGGTGAATCGTTCAAAAGGTGTCACGCACCCGCAAATAACTCGCGAAGCGCGGCAGGCCCTTGCTGGTGAGGCCGCGATAGGTGTAGGTAATCTGCGTGCCTATCGCGGGTGGCTTGTCGCGCACCGCGTCCGTAAAGCCGGTGCCGATTTGAAAGCGTTTGCCGTCTGCGGTTTCGACTTGCAGTGCGCCCATCTTGCCGGCGTATTTGCCTTTGCCGGGCACGTAACCGGTGACGGTGGCTTCGGCGTCGTCGAGCGGTTTCAGCTTGAGCAGCGCGTCGTTGCGGCTGGTGACATAAAGCGCATCGGCGCGATGCAGCATCAAGCCCTCGCCGCCCGCGCGAACAGTTTCCGCGAGCTTTTGCTTGAGCGCGGCATTGTCTTTGACGCGAAACTGCTCGACGGCGGCGAGTTGCGCAAAGCCTGTTTGCGCCGTGATGCGTTTGATTTCCGCGTAGCGTTCCTCGAACGTTCCGGGCGCGCCGGGTAATTCGAACACCAGGTATTTGACCTGCCGCCATTCGTCATCCTGTGGCATTGATTTACGCACGATCCCCGACAGCTTTTCGAATTGCCCGCGTGCCAGCCACAATTCGCCATCCAGTGTGCGCTTGGGCAGTCTGGCAATAAACCATGCCGGTGCCGCAATGACATTGCCCGCGCGCGTGCGTAGCGTCTGGCCGTCCCACAATCCGCGCACACCATCATATTTTTCGCTGACGAGATAGGGTTTGGGATCGATGTTGTCGCCAGCGACATTGGCGAGCAAAGCCGCCGGCGCGACGGGTGTTTCCGCACGTTGTGCGTGCGTGGCGGGCGCGAAAAATATCCAGAGCGCAAGCGCCGCCGCTATCCCTATCGTCTTTGTCATTCGCCGGTTCCTTGCCTTGTATTGGTGGAGAAGGTTTGCCCCGGGGCCGTGCTAGGCGCGTACGGCGGCGCGTTTACGTGAAAACCGCATCGCAAGTTGCAGCAACTCATCCCAAACGTCGCCTTTTGCCAGGCCCTTGACCATGCGGTCGATGGCGGCGGCGTGGCGCAGACCCTGCGCGACCTGTGCTTTGGAAAAGCGCGCGAGATTTTGCTGCATGGCGGTTTGATGCGGCACGCCCCACACCTTGGCGTCGCGCCATACCGTGCCGAGCGGACGGCCCGATTCGGCGGCGACGAGCGTGCGGCCGATGGCGCGGATTTCCTCGCACACGGCCCACAGCGCCATTGGCGGCGCGGCACCTTCGCCTTTGAGGCCGTCGAGCATGCGCGTGAGGCGCAACGCGTCGCCTTCGAGCATCGCCAGGCCCAGATGAAAAACATCGAAACGCGCCACGTCGAGCACCGCTTCGCGTATCTGCTCAAAACTGATTGGACCCGGCGGAAACAGCAGCGCGAGTTTTTGCACTTCCTGAAACGCAGCCATCAGGTTGCCTTCCACGCGATCGGTGATAAAGGCGAGCGCTTCGGCGTCGGCGTCCTGTCCTTGCGCCTTGAGACGCGCGGCCAGCCATTGCGGCAACGCCTTGCGCGACACGGCCTTGGCTTCCACCGTGACGCCGGCCCCATCGAGCGCTTCAAACCAGCCGGCTTTTTGCGCGCGCCAGTCGATACCGGGCAGCGTAATCAGCGTGACGGTATCAGCAGGTAGCGACACGCAGAACGTCTGTAACGCTTCGCTGCCATCCGTGCCAGGCTTGCCGTTCGGAATGCGCAAGTCCAGCAGTTTGCGCGAGGCGAACAGCGACTGCGATTGCGCCGCCATCATGAGCTGCGGCCATTTGAACGATGTATCCACGGTAAGCACTTCGCGCTCGATATAGCCTTCGGCGCGCGCCTTGGCTCGGATGCGGTCGCCGGCCTCAAGCGCCAGCAGCGGCTCGTCGCCGAACACGGTGTAGAGCGGCTTTAATTCGCGCGCGAGCTGCGCGGCCAGTTGTTCGGAAGACAGTCGCACGCGCGGGTAACGAGAGGCCGGCGAGAGGCGGGCCGCTACAGACTGGCGGCGGCGGTGGCGCGCGTCGCCTGCAACTGACGCATCAGTTGATTCACGGCGTCGGTTTGCATGTCGCGATAGAGCAGCGCTTCTTCGGATTCTTTCGACAGCGTGTCGGAATCGTTGAACGAAAAATCGCGATGCAGGCGAATTTGCGTGGGGGCGCGCAGCTCTTTGTTGTCCTTGTCGGCCACGCGGTACGAGACCAGGTAAATCAATTGAAACTCGCGCACGCGTCCGCCGCCCGACAACGACAGAATGGTCTTTTGCCGTTGCTCGCTCAGTACATGCAGCGTGGCCTGCGCTTCTTTTGGATTGTCCACCACTTTGGTTTGGCTGCCCGAGGTCACCGCGCGGCGCAACTGCGTGGCAAAGGTCGAGGTGGTCGAGGCCGCGACATGCAGGGTTTCGTACGGCAGATGGGCGGCGCCGCGTAGTTGGAAGCCGCAGCCGGACAGCAGCAATACCGCAATAAGGATGAAGGATGAAGGATGAAAGCTGAAAACCTTCCGCGAGGTTCCCGCCGCTCCGTGCATGCCGCTAATGCCTGTTTTCATCCTTCGTCCCTCCGCCTTCATCCTTGTACTTTAGATTACCACATTGACCAGGCGGCCCGGCACCACGATGAATTTTTTCACCGGCTTGCCATCGAGCGTGCGTGCGATTTCCGTGTCGGCCAGGGTGATCGCTTCAATCGCCTTGGCGTCGGCCTCGCGCGGTACACGCACGCTGCCACGTTTTTTGCCGTTCACCTGCACCACCAGTTCGACTTCGTCCTGCGTGAGCGCGGCGCCATCGGGTTCCGGCCACGGCGCGTTGAGTATATCGTCGCCGTAGCCCAGGTCGCGCCACAGTTGATGCGTGATGTGCGGCGTCATCGGCGACAGCAGGCGCAGCAGCAGCGACAGCCCTTCGCGCACCACGGCTTGTTTTAATGCCGCGTCGGATTTGCTTTTCTGCGCGGCTTCCAGCGCGTTGAGCATTTTCATGCCCGCCGACGCGACGGTGTTGAACTGGTGCCGCGCGATGTCGTAGTTGGCCTGTTTTAACACCGCGTGAATTTCGCGGCGCGCGTCAGCGAGATCGCTGGGCAGCGAAATGCCGTCAAGTTTTGCCGTCAGCGGCGTGCTGCCTTGCGAGAGATCGTAACCAAAGCTCCACAACCGCCGCAAAAAGCGCGCGGAGCCTTCAACGCCGCTGTCGGACCATTCCAGCGTCTGCTCGGGGGGCGCGGTGAACATCATGAAAAAACGCGCGATGTCCGCCCCGTATTCTTCCATCAACGCCTGCGGATCGACGCCGTTGTTTTTGGATTTCGACATGGTGCCGATGCCGCTGGATTCAACGGGCTGCCCGTCGCTGCGCAACACCGCACCGATGCGGTTTCCCTTGTCGTCGGTTTTAATGTCGACGTCGGCCGGGTTGTAATAGGTGATTCGCCCGCTCTCGGGTTTGCGGAAGAAAATTTCGTTCAGCACCATGCCCTGCGTGAGCAGCCGCGCAAACGGCTCGTCCATGTTGACCAAGCCGAGATCGCGCATCACCTTGGTCCAAAAACGCGAATACAGCAGATGCAGAATCGCATGTTCGATGCCGCCGATATATTGATCCACCGGCAGCCAGTAGTTCACGTGTTTGTCGGCCATGCCGCTGGCGCGATCCGTGCAGGCGAAGTGCGTGTAGTACCAGGACGAATCGACGAAGGTATCCATGGTGTCGGTTTCGCGCCGCGCAGGCTTGCCACATTTCGGGCACGGCACGTTCACGAAATCTGCGCGCTTGTTCAACGGATTGCCGCTGCCATCGGGCACGCAATCCTCGGGCAGCACCACCGGCAAATCCGTATCCGGTACCGGCACGTCACCACAATCACCGCAATAAATCAGCGGAATTGGCGTGCCCCAGTAACGCTGGCGCGACACGCCCCAATCACGCAGGCGATACAGCACCTGCTTCTCACCCAAGCCCTTGACTGCCAAGTCGGCGGCGATGGCATCCACGGCGGCGGAGTAATTTAACCCATTGTATTTATGGGAATTTATGCAAGCGCCGTGCTCCTTGTCGGCATACCATTCCTGCCAGGCGTCGGTGCTGAAGGGCTTGCCCGCCACATCGATCACGGGCTTGATCGCAAGCCCGTACTGCTTGGCAAAATGGAAGTCGCGTTCATCGTGTGCGGGCACCGCCATTACCGCGCCTTCACCGTAACTCATCAGCACGTAATTGCCGACCCACACTTCGGTTTTTTCGCCGGTCAACGGATGCTCGACAAAAATGCCGGTGGGCATGCCTTTCTTTTCCATGGTCGCCATGTCGGCTTCCATCACGCTGCCGTGTTTGCATTCGGCAATGAAGGCGGCGAGCTTTGGATTCGTTTTTGCGGCATACGTGGCCAGCGGGTGTTCCGCGGCCACCGCGACAAACGTCACGCCCATGATGGTGTCAGCGCGGGTGGTAAATACCCAGAGTTTTTCCGCCTTGCCATCCAAGGTATAGGGAAACGCAAACCGCACACCATACGATTTGCCGATCCAGTTGGCCTGCATGGTGCGCACGCGCTCGGGCCAGTCGGGCAGCTTGTCGAGCGCGCTCAACAGTTCGTCGGCGTATTTAGTGATTGCGAGGTAGTAACCCGGAATCTCGCGTTTCTCGACCACCGCACCCGTGCGCCAGCCGCGCCCGTCTATTACCTGCTCGTTGGCGAGTACGGTCTGATCGACCGGGTCCCAGTTCACCACCTGAGTTTTCTTGTAGGCAATGCCTTTTTCCAGCATGCGCAGGAACAGCCACTGGTTCCAGCGGTAGTACTCGGGCTTGCAGGTGGTGAGCTCGCGGCTCCAGTCGATGGCAAAGCCCAGCGACTGCAACTGCTTTTTCATGTAGGCGATGTTGTCGTAGGTCCACTTCGCCGGCGGCACGCCGTTGGCCATGGCGGCATTTTCGGCGGGCAGGCCGAACGCGTCCCAGCCCATGGGCTGCATCACGTTGTAGCCTTTCATGCGGTGATAACGCGTCAGCACGTCGCCGATGGTGTAATTGCGCACGTGGCCCATGTGCAGCTTGCCCGACGGATACGGAAACATCGACAGGCAGTAATATTTGGGCTTGCCGGGGGATTCAACCGCGACGAACGCGCGTGCGTTGTCCCAAAAGGCCTGGGCATCGCGTTCAATGACTTGGGGGTTGTATTTTTGCTGCATGGGACGAGGAGAGGACAAGAAGAAACGGGACAGGAACGGGAACGAATCGGGATAGACTGCAACTAAATGCAGAAAACGTGAATTGTGTCACGATTATACCTGTAAGCCTTTGGTAACATCCGCGACGAATAGCTGTGATTTCCCGCGAGGAGCGACTTATGTGGAAGTACTTGCTGGGTGCGACCGTGATGCTGGCTGCTCTGGTGACGCCAGCGGCGGCCCGCACGCTAACGGTCGAGGGCGTGGTCTCTCCTGCCTGGGTGGAGCGCGCCGGCAAGCGCGAACCGCTGACGGTCGGCATGGAGCTGAGTAACAAGGATCGGTTGATTACCGGCGAGCGTGCCCGCGTAATGCTGCGCATGTCCGAGGGCAGCGCGGTCAAGATGGGCGAGAACGCCACGCTCGCGCTGGATAATCTGACGGAAAAGAAAAACGCCGACAATAATCCCGTGGTCGGCGCCACGCTGGATGTGGTGAAGGGCGCGTTTCGTTTTACCACCGGCATTTTCGGCAAGCAGCGCGCCGAGCGCGATGTCAACGTAAAAATTTCCACCATCACCGCCGGCATCCGCGGCACCGACGTGTGGGGGCGTTCCACTGATGCGCAGGACCTGGTCTGTCTGCTCGAGGGCCGTATTTCGGTGCGCCATGAAAAACAGGAATTCGTGATGGACGAACCGTTGCAGTTTTTCATCGCGCCGCGCAATGAAAAGCCCAAGCCGGTCGGGAAGGTGCCGCAGAAACAAATTGACGAGTGGTCACTCGAAACCGAAATTACCGAAGGTCAGGGAGCAACGCGGGCGGGCGGTCGCTTGCGCGTGGAAGTCGCGCGCATGGCGGATCAGCAAGCGGCACAGGCGCTGGAGGCCAGGTTGAAGACGGCGGGTTACCCCGCGGTGATCGATCCGATTCCCGGTGGCCAGTACGCGGTGTGCGTGCTCGGCATTGCCACCGCGAAAGATCGCGATGCGCTGGCCGCGCGATTAAAAGGTGTGGTGAGCGGCGCCGCGCCATCGGCGCCGTCAGTGCCATCAGCCCCCAAGAGATACTGACCGGCGCCGCGCCGTACGCCGTAACGTATAATCCCGCGCAACTCTTTAGTTGCGCCTGATGACACTCGCCACGCCAGCCTTTCTCTCCGGACTTAACGAACCCCAGCTTGAAGCGGTGACGCTGCCCGCGGATCCGCTCGCGGGTCAAGCGGCGCCGCCCTCGGCGCTGATCCTCGCGGGCGCGGGCAGCGGAAAAACGCGCGTGTTGACCACGCGCATTGCGTGGCTGATCCAGACCGGCCAGGCGAGTCCGCACGGATTGCTCGGCGTGACCTTCACCAACAAGGCCGCGAAGGAGATGCTCACGCGTATCTCGGCCATGCTGCCCATCAACACGCGCGGCATGTGGGTGGGCACGTTTCATGGCCTGTGCAACCGCATGTTGCGCACGCACCACCGCGAGGCCGGGCTGCCACAGCTTTTCCAGATACTCGACAGCCAGGACCAGTTGGCGGTGATCAAGCGACTGATGAAACAGTTGAACATCGACGATGAGCGTTATCCGCCGCGTCAGGCGCAATGGTTCATCAATGCCGCCAAGGAAGAAGGCAAACGCCCGAGGGATGTTGAGTCGCATGATGAATTTTCGCGGCGCATGACCGAGTTTTACGCCGCCTATGACACGCAATGCCAGCGCGAAGGCGTGGTGGATTTCGCGGAGTTGCTGCTGCGTTCGTACGAGCTGCTCTCGCGCAACGAGGTGTTGCGCGAGCATTATCGCGCGCGCTTCAGACACATACTCGTCGATGAGTTTCAGGATACCAACCGCCTGCAATACCGCTGGCTGCAATTGCTGTGCGGCACGGGGAGCTGCATTTTTGCGGTGGGCGACGACGATCAGTCGATCTATGCGTTTCGCGGCGCGTCCAGCGCCAACATGCAGGACCTGCAAAAAGATTTTCATATCGGCAAGGTCATCAAGCTCGAACAGAATTACCGTTCGCACGGGCACATACTCGATGCCGCCAATGCGCTGATCCGCCACAACCAGCGGCGGCTGGGCAAAAACCTGTGGACTTCCGAAGGCAAGGGCGAGCCGCTGCGCGTGTACGAGGCGGCGACCGATCTCGAAGAGGCCGCGTTCATCGTCGAAGAAGTCAAGGCGCTGCGCAACGACGGCGTGGCGCTCGGCAACATGGCGGTGCTCTACCGCTCCAATGCCCAGTCACGTGTGATTGAGCATGCGTTGTTTAACGCGTCGGTGCCGTACCGCGTCTATGGCGGCCTGCGGTTTTTCGAGCGCCAGGAAATCAAGCATGCGCTGGCGTATCTGCGGCTGGTGGCACAGTCGGACGATGACGGCGCGCTGCTGCGGGTGATTAATTTTCCGACGCGCGGCATCGGCGCGCGCAGTCTCGAACAGGTGCAAACGGTGGCACGCGAACGCGGCATCAGCCTGTGGGCCGCAGTGTGCGCCAATACACTGTCTGGCAAGGCTGCGTCCAGCATAGGTGCGTTTGTCGCGTTGATCGAAAAAATGCGCGAGGCCACGCGTCACTTGCCGTTGCCGGAAACCATCGAGCACGTGATCGAACACAGTGGACTGTACAGTCATTATCAAAACGAAAAAGAAGGCGCGGACCGGCTGGAAAACCTTTCTGAATTGATCAACGCCGCGACCGCTTTCGTGGCGGAGAACGATGTGGTTTGGGTGGCGGATGCGCCGATGGTCATGCAGGATGGCGCGGACTACGTGATTGGTGCGAATGCCGCATATGCCACAAATGCCGCTAATTCGGTCAATGCCACGAACGTCTCCGCCGATGATGAGGGGGTGCCCGCCAACAAGGACGATACGCTGGCGTCTTTTCTGTCGCATGCCGCGCTTGAAGCCGGCGAGCATCAGGCGATTGCCGGCGCCGACGCGCTGCAGATGATGACCGTTCATTCCGCCAAGGGACTGGAATTTCACGCGGTGTTTATCAGTGGCATGGAAGAGGGATTGTTCCCGCACGAAAACAGTCTCACCGAGGCCGATGGCATCGAAGAAGAACGGCGCCTGATGTACGTGGCGTTGACGCGCGCGCGGCGGCGGCTGTATCTGTCGCTGGCACAAAGCCGCATGTTGCACGGGCAGACACGGTACAACGTGCCGTCGCGGTTTTTTCATGAATTGCCGGAAAACCTGCTTCAGCGCATCAATGCGCGACCGCGTTACCAGCCATCCAATGAATACGGCGGTGCCGCGGCCGTGATGGCGATTCCATCCGCCTTCACGCCCGACGCGTCAATGCCGTGGCGCATCGGGCAGAGCGTAATGCATGCGAAATTCGGCGCGGGCGTGATTGTCAGCGCCGAAGGCCGTGGTCCCGACGCGCGCGTACAGGTGAACTTTCGCGAACAAGGATTAAAGTGGCTGGCACTGGAATACGCCAAGCTCACGGCGGCGTAAGTACTGCGGCGTAATTACCACCGCGTAACACGGGTGGGTTCGGGCGATGACAAGGTCGCGAGTGCGTTTCAGTTTCCGCCGGTCTCGGCGGGCGGTGCATCGCCCGCCACTGCGTTGATGTCGAAAATATCCTTGTATCCGGCATAGATGGTGGGTATCACCACCGGTGCGAGCAGCCAGACGCCCAGATCGAGCACGCGCGCGGCCATCGCAAGCGGCGTTACCATCATCAGCGCGGCAAACACCGCGACGCCATAGACCAAAAACGCGGGCAGGTTGCGCCAGCATGCCGCCAGGCTGTAGAGCATGGCGCGGCCCGGCGACAGATTGTTGAAGTACGCCAGCAGTGGCGCAAACCATAAGGCCATCATCAGGGGAATCGACAACGCCCAGCCGATCAGTACCGAGATCGTGGCTTTCGAGGCGGCGTCGCGTATCTCGTGCACGTTCTCGGGCGTGACTTTCTGCTGCGCCATGAAATTGAGCACGGCGGTGAACGCCTCGCCGCCGATGCCGGAAATAACCAGCACCACCAGCAGGTTGCCGGCGAGCGAAATGCCGCCCAGCGTGAGCAGAGCGCCGGTATTGCGCACGAAACCCGACAACAGGTAGCCGAAGGCGAGCGGCTTGCCGATTTCCAGCGCGCGGCAGCCTTCCATCATGCCCACCAGCAGCACGGGCAGCACCAGCATCACGAGCAGGCCGATAAGCGGAATCAGCAGTATGACCTTGATGGCGACAAACAAAACGCTCACGAACAGCACCCATTGCAGCGGGCCTTTCATGAACAGCGCGATGCCTTGTTTGATCCATTGCCAGCCCCGGCTGGCGGTGACGGTGCGAATTTCCATGGGCGCCTGTGCAGGTAACGTATCCTATTGTAGCCTTGTCGCCCGGTGGCCGGGGTTCGGGGCGGCAATGATTATTGCGGCAGCGCCGGCAACGCACGGGCCCCGGCAATGTGCGCGGCCAGCATGCGGCGGAAGTGATCGGGATCCTTTGCGTGCGTCATCTCGCCCGCGCGCGGCAGATGCAGATCATAAAGCCGCGACACCCAGAAGCGCAGCGCCCCCGCGCGCAGCAGCATGGGCCAGGCGTCGCGTTCCACCGCGGTAAAGCGCCGTTCGGCGTGGTAGGCCACCAGCAGCGCCTCGGTGCGCGCCGGGTCCAGCCGGCTGTCGGGCTGCATGCACCAGTCGTTCACCGTGATCGCCACGTCGTAGAGCAGCGCGCTGGTGCAGGCGAAATAAAAATCGATCACACCCGCCACTTCGCCTTCGTGAAATAACACATTGTCGCGAAACAGGTCGGCGTGAATCGCGCCTTGCGGCAGATGGTCGACGCGCAGAGTGTCTTGCGAGGCGATTTCGGATGCCAGTAACGCGGCGTCCGCCGCGTCGAGAAACGGCAAGATTTTCGGCGTCACCGATTTCCACCACGTGGCGCCGCGCGGATTGTCCATGTGCCCGGCGTAGCTTTGCCCCGCGAGATGTATGCGCGCCAGCACCCGCCCAACCTTGGCGCAATCGCCAGCGGTGGGATGCACCAGGTCCTTGCCGGTCAGGCGCGACACCAGACTGGCCGGTTTGCCGTTCAGTTCACCCAGAAAACCGCCGGCGGTGTTGGCCACCGGCGCGGGACACGGTGCGCCATGCCGCGCCAGATGCGCCATCAGGTTGAGATAAAACGGCAGTTCCCGCGCAGTGAGTTTTTCAAATAGCGTGAGAACGTAGCGGCCACGCGTGGTGGTGACGAAATAATTGGTGTTTTCAATGCCGGCTGCGATGCCCTGCATGTCAACCAGCGTGCCGATGCCGTTAAGTGCATCCTCGGGATAGTTTTTAAGCCAGACCGCCAGTTGTTGCGGCGTGACCGTGGTAAAGACAGACATCCGGATAGCGTACCGTTTTCAGCGTGTCGCGTACAGCACAAAGCAGTGGAAATGCGGCAAAAACGCAACAAAAAGCGCGGCAGTGTCACGGCGCCGTGACACTGCCGCGCGCGATTTGCCGTGGCGCCGCTTGCTGTTAGAAGCTGTGGATTACCCACATCGGCGGACGCAGCCCGGTATCCTGCGGATGTTGGCGCGTGAATTTACCGTCGCCCTGTTGATCGATCAGATAATACGGCGCGCTGCCGTTGGCCGGCGTGACCTTGATCATGTAAAGCCGGCCGCCGATGCGGTGTTCTTCGACGGTATCGGTGCCGCGCCGGATGATGGTGACTTGCGGCTCCAGTGCCGGATCGAGCTCAAAGCCCTTGGGCGGTGGCGGCGGTTCCGGCACGGGTTGCAGATTGGGTGGCCGCGTCTGCGCATGGGCGGGCGATACGGCGGGCAGCGCCAAGCTCAACAGCAAAGCAGTCAGTAGCGTTGCTAGAGCAGCGGGCACAGTGGCGATGGAAGCACGCATGGGGTATCCTCTTTTCAGTCCTGATTATCTGCTTTTCACGGGCAATTTGAAAGCGGCTGCGTGCAAAAACGGCACGACTGCGCGCCAATGTGAATTGAGACCTCTTTCGGCCCGAAAAATTCATGAAAACCCTTCTGCTGGTTGACGGATCGTCGTATCTCTACCGGGCGTTTCACGCCATGCCGGACCTGCGCAGCAAGCGCGGCGTGCCCACCGGCGCGGTCTATGGCGTGCTGAATATGCTGCGCCGGCTGCACAAGGATTACCCTTCGGCGCTGTCGGCCTGCGTGTTTGATGCCAAGGGCAAGACCTTTCGCGACGACGTGTATCCCGAATACAAGGCGAACCGTCCGCCGATGCCTGACGACCTGGCGTCACAGATCGCGCCGTTGCACGAGGCAATAGCCGCGATGGGCTGGCCGCTGTTGATCGTCGATGGGGTGGAGGCCGACGACGTGATCGGCACGCTGGCGCACGCGGGTGAGCGCGCGGGCATGAACGTGGTGATCTCCACCGGCGACAAGGATATTACGCAACTGGTGACGCCGCATGTCACGCTGGTCAACACCATGACCAACGAGGTGCTGGATGAAGCCGGCGTGGAAAAAAAATTCGGCGTCAGACCGGATCGCATCATCGATTATCTGTCGCTGATCGGTGACTCGGTGGACAACGTTCCGGGCGTGGCCAAGGTGGGGCCGAAGACGGCGGTGAAATGGCTCACGCAGTACGGTTCGCTTGATAACGTGGTGGCGCACGCCGCTGACATCGGCGGCGTCGTGGGTGAAAACCTGCGCAAGGCGCTTGATTGGCTGCCGACCGCGCGCGGTTTGCTCACCATCAAATGCGATGTGCCGTTACCGGTGAAACTTGAAGAACTCGATCTCAAACCGCAGGACACGCACAAGCTGCTGGCGTTGTTTGATGATTTTGATTTCAAGTCATGGCGCAAGGAAATTCAGGAATCCGCATCGCAGGGCGCGGCGTCGGGCGTCGAAAACAGCGGGAATGCCGTGCCCGCCGCTGCGTCAGGACCGTCAGGACCGTCAGGACCGTCGGAACCCATAGTGCCGCCGCCCGCGCCAGTGGAACGGCATTACGAAACCGTCACCACCGTGGCGCAACTTGATGCGTGGCTCGACAAAATTCGCACGGCCTCCTTGACCGCGGTGGATACCGAAACCACCAGCCTCGATCCGTTCAGGGCGCGGCTGGTCGGCATTTCGCTGTCGGTCACACCGGGCGAGGCGGTGTACATACCCGTCGGCCATCAGTATCCGGGCGCGGGCGATCAACTTGCGCTCGCGGATGTGCTTGCCAAACTCAAGCCGTGGCTTGAAGACGCAAACGCGCCCAAGCTCGGCCAGCACATCAAGTACGACACGCACGTGTTGGCCAACCACGGCGTGCATTTGCGCGGCGCGGTGCACGACACGCTGCTGCAATCGTATGTGCTCGAAAGCCATAAACCGCACGACATGGATGATTTGGCACAAAGACATTTATCAATAAAAACAATAACCTATGATGAAATAACCGGCAAGGGCGCCGGGCGCATCGGCTTTGAGCAGGTGTCCATCGAGCAAGCCAGCGAATATGCTGCCGAAGATGCGGATATCACGCTGCGTCTGCATCACGCGCTGTATCCGCAGGTCGTAGCGGATGCCAAACTGCTGCACATTTATCGCGATATCGAAATGCCCGCGATGCATGTGCTGCAATCGATGGAACGAAATGGCGTGCTGCTCGACGTGAAGCTGCTCGCGGAACTATCGCGCGAATTCGGCGCGAAAATGATCGAAGCCGAAGCGAAAGCGCACGCGCAGGCGGGCCAGCCGTTTAACCTGAGTTCGCCCAAGCAGATACAGGAAATCCTGTTTGAGAAACAGGGTTTGAAGCCGGTGAAAAAAACGCCCACCGGCCAGCCCTCGACCGACGAAGATTCGCTGGAGCAACTGGCGCTGGATCATCCGCTACCGAAGCTGATTCTCGAATATCGCGGCCTGGCGAAATTGAAATCGACCTACAGCGACAAGCTGCCGGGCATGATCAACCCGGACACCGGGCGCGTGCATACCAACTACGGCCAGGCGATCGCCGTCACCGGACGGCTGTCGAGCAACGATCCCAATCTGCAAAACATTCCGATCCGCACCGCCGAGGGCCGCCGCATCCGCGAGGCGTTTATTGCGCCGCCCGGCTGCGTGATTGTGTCGGCCGACTATTCGCAAATTGAACTGCGCATCATGGCGCATATCTCGCAGGACGAAAGCCTGTTGCGCGCGTTTGCCGCCGGCGAGGACATTCATCGCGCCACTGCGGCGGAAATATTCGGCGCCGCGCCCGCGCACGTCACGAGCGAACAGCGGCGCTACGCCAAGGTGATCAACTTTGGCCTGATTTACGGCATGTCAGCGTTCGGTCTCGCGCGCCAGCTTGGTCTCGAGCGCAGCGCGGCGGCGCAGTACATGGAACGTTACTTCGCGCGTTACCCCGGCGTCGATGCCTACATGAAAGACACGCGCGAAAAAGCGCGCAATCAGGGCTACGTCGAGACCGTGTTTGGCCGCCGCCTGTGGCTGCCGGAAATCCGCAGCACCAATCAGGCCCGCAGGCAGGGCGCCGAACGCGCGGCGATCAATGCGCCGATGCAGGGCACCGCGGCCGATCTTATCAAGCTGGCGATGATCGCGGTGGATGCATGGCTGACAAGGGAAAAACGCGCCACCAAACTTATCATGCAGGTGCATGACGAACTGGTCCTGGAAGTGCCGGAGAACGAACTTGATGTTGTTAAACAGCGCTTGCCGCAATTGATGAACGGTGTCGCGACGTTGTCCGTGCCGCTGGCGGTGGAGTTGGGCGTGGGGCTCAATTGGGACAAGGCGCATTAGGCGGGCGTTGAGCCAGCAGGGTTGCTTGAACCAATGACCGATCCAGAAAAGCTGATTCGTTCCGCCATTACCGGTATGCGGTGGCCGGCGATGCCAACCGCGCGTGGCGGACAACTGTTGTCTTTGTTGTATCAGTTTGAAGAGACTGAACGATTACCACCCGAGCGGCTGTTGGAGCATCAGTTATGGCAACTTCAAATTTTGTTGCGGCATGCCCTTCGCACCGTGCCTTTTTACCGCGAACGCCTGGCAACCGCCGGCTTTGATCCAAAGCGTGCGTTGACCTATGATGCGTTTCGCGCGTTGCCGTTATTAACGCGGCGTGATGTGCAACTCGCGGGTGTGGCTATGCATAGCACTGCCGTGCCACCCGCGTATGGCCCAGTGGGTGAAACACGGACATCCGGTTCCACGGGGGAGCCGGTGACTGTGCGGCGCACGCACGTGGATCAACTCTTGTGGGAAGCCAACACGCTCCGTGATCATCACTGGCACCAGCGGGATTTCGCTGGTACGCTCGCGGTGATTCGGTCCACTGGGCAAGAAGCCAAACCGCCGCACGGCGCGATTCTGAAAAGTTGGGGAGTGCCGGTAGCGGATTTGTACACGACCGGGCCATTGGTGAAGTTGGATTCAGGCGCGGATGTGGATACGCAGGCGCATTGGTTGCTCAAACATAATCCCGATTACTTGCTGACTTACCCCAGCATTGTGAGGTCGCTGCTCAGGTGGTTTGCTACCCATGGCCAGCGGCCCGAACGTCTGCGCGAAGTGCGTACTGTTGGCGAAACAGTGGATTTGTCTTTGCGGGAAGCATGTCGCGACGTGCTGGGGCTGTCGATTGTGGATGGCTATAGCTCGCAGGAATTAGGTTACATCGGGCTTCAGTGTCCCGTGAGCGGAGCATTGCACGTCATGTCGGAAAGCGTGCTGGTGGAAATCCTGGATGATAACGGGAGGCCTTGTGTACCGGGCGCAGTGGGGCAGGTGGTGGCAACCGGCCTGCATAATGTTGCAATGCCGATGCTGCGCTATGCGTTGGGCGATTATGCTGAAGTAGGAGCACCCTGCGCCTGTGGTCGTGGCTTGCCGACGATTTCGAGAGTCTTGGGGCGGGTTCGTAACTTGATGACATTGCCCTCCGGGCAACGTGTGCGGCTTGCGCTGGTGGATCAATTTGGTGCATTTCCGATGGTGCGCCAGTATCAGGTGATCCAGAGATCGATTCATGACATGGAGGCGCGGCTCGCGATCGACGTGCCGCTGTCCGCCGAGCAGGAGTCGCAGTTGCGGGCCGCACTTCAGAGTGCAATGGGACATCCCTTTCATATTTCGTTTATCTACTTCTCGTCCGGGCTGCCGCGAAAAGCCGGTGGCAAGTTTGAAGAGTTCGTTTCGCGGCTGGACGGCTAGCCGGGCTGCACCTCGATCTGGCAATGAAAACGACAGAACTGACCCGCATCATCAAGGAAATTGGCCGAGGCAAAAATGCCGCGCGTGATTTGAATCGCGACGACGCGCACGCGCTGTTCGCGGCGATGCTGGCGGATGAAATTCCCGATCTGCAACGGGGCGCGATACTGATGGCGCTGCGCATCAAGGGCGAGTCGCTGGAGGAGCTGGCGGGATTTCTGGAAGCATGCGAAGCCTGTTACGCGCATCTGGCCGCGCCCGTCAACACGGTTCCGGTGGTAATTCCCGCCTACAACGGCGCGCGGCAATTGCCGAATCTCACGCCGCTGCTGGCGCACCTGATCGCGCGCGAGGGTGTGCCGGTGCTGGTGCAGGGTGTCACGAGCGATCCAGGCCGCGTGACCACGTGCGAGGTGTTCGAGGCGATGGGTATACACCCCGCGCGTTCGCTTGAAGAGGCGCGTGCGCAACTGGCCGCGCGCCATCTGGCGTTTTTGCCGCTGGACGTGATGGCGCCGCCGCTCGCGCGCGTGCTGGCATTGCGCGGCGAGATGGGCGTGCGCAGTTCGGGACATACGCTGGCAAAAATGCTGCAACCCTTTGCTACGCCTGCGGTGCGGCTGGTGAGCGTGACCCATCCGGATTATCTGACACGCATGCGCGAATTTTTTACCACGCGCGCCGCCCACGCACTGCTGTTACGCGGCGCGGAAGGCGAGGCGGTGGCACATCCACGGCGCGAGCCGGTCGTGGAATGGTGCGATGGCATGACATCGCAAACCTGGGCTGCCCTTGCCGAAGAAAACCCGGTGTTGCCTCGGAGCCGTGATGCCGCGGTGACGGCGGCGTGGATCGCCGATGCGTTTGCGGGTGCGTGCGCGGTACCGGTCGCCATCACGCATCAGGCTGCCTGCTGCGTGCGCGCGGCGGATTGGGTGCGCCATTCGAAAGAAATAAAATAATCAAATAAAAACAATATGTTACGTCAATTAATCGGGCGTGCCAGTGCGGTGGCGTGGTGCGTGCTGACGAGTGTGGGCGTGTTCGCGCAAGACGCCGCGTTGCCGCGTCATGCGCCCTATCCGGGCGGCGTAGCGGTAGTAAAGATTGGAGAAGCCGATTCGCGGGTGCTGGAAGTTTTATTCGATGGTAGACGCGTGCTCACGCAGAAGCGCGCGGAAGGCTGGCTGGCAGTGGTGGGGCTGCCGCTGGACGCCAAACCGGGCCGGCAGACGTTACACGTCAAGGCGGGCGAAGATGCACCGAAGCGCGCCTACGACACGACATTCGAGATCAAGGCAAAAACGTACCCTGCCCAGCACCTCAAAATCAGTTCGCGTTTTATGGAGCCGACGCCGGAGGACCTGCAACGTAATGAACGTGATCAGGTAGTGATAGCCCGCGCCAAAAATCACTGGAACCCAGAAGCGCCCCCCAGCTTCGTGCTTGATTTGCCGGCCAGCGGACGGTTGTCCGCGCGCTTTGGTTTGCGGCGCGTGCTGAATGGCGAGGACGGTTCGCCGCACGCTGGTCTGGATGTGGCGGTGGGCACGGGCACGCCATTGCGCGCGGCAGCGGCGGGGCGCGTGATTGCGACGGGAGACTATTTTTACTCCGGCAAATCCGTGTTTGTGGATCACGGGCAGGGCTTCATCACGCTCTACATACACATGAGCCGCATCGATGTGAAAGAAGGCGACACGGTCGAGCGCGGCGCGACGCTGGGACTGTCGGGCGCGACCGGGCGGGTCACCGGGCCGCATTTGCATTGGGCGGTGTTGCTCAATGGCGTGTACGTCGATCCCGAGCTTTTCCTGAAAACAGCGCGGTAATGGCGACCTGCGGTGGCTGGCGGCTTGGGCGCGTCTTCGCCGGAACTTCCGGAGGCACTACCAGCGCGAGCGCGCGGGTCGTGATACGCGACACCGGCGCGTAACTCTTGATGGGATCGTAAGGCCGCGTTGTGTAAATCGCCGGAATCATGGCTTACGACGCCACCACGATCAGCAAGGCGTGGCCATCCGGTGGGGCTTTTGCCACGGCGCCAACGATGATAGCGCCAGTGGCGCCGGGACGGTTATAGGTAACGACGCTGACCTTCCGGCGCTCGAATAGTCTGGGGCCGAACAGCCGCGCGGCGACGCGCCAAACTCAGGGGCGCGCCCCGGTCTTTGCCGCCAGCTCGCGCCATTGCGCGGACAACTGTTGCAGTCCCTTGTAAAACGCGGCTTCTTCCACCTTGGCGCGCACGGGGTCTTCATCGGCCGGCGTTACAGTGGGCAACGCCGCGCCAACAAACACCCGCTCCTTGCGTCCCAGGCCGGAGTTCTGGAAGGTTTGTAGTTCAGTCATCGTGGTGGCATCAAGCTTGCGCCGCAGTGCATCGATGGCGTCGGCGGCCGTGGCAAGCGCGCCCTGTTGCACCATCGGCTGATTCGCTTCCAGATAAGCGCTGCCGATGCGCAGGCTTTCCGCATGGATCACCAGTTCGGCTTCGAACAACTCGACGAATTCGCGCCGTTCGCGAGCCTCTGGTGCGCGATACTGCTCACGCTCGCGCGCGGTCAGCGGTTCGGCGCCGAGCATCACGCGCGCCAGCGAGCGCAGCATTTCGTTCGGATAAAAGCCGAGAAAATCTTTTTCCAGCGCGAGCAGCGCGCCTCCGGCCGCCGTGCGATAAAACGCCAGCAGCACGGCGAGTTCGTCGGCACCGAACACCCGCGCATATTCGCGCGCCAGCGCGTCGTCCACCCAGCCGAAATTCGTGTCGCGCCCGGTGCGGGTCAGATGATCAAGGTAATGCTTGCGCCATTCTTCGGCGATGCGCTGTTCGGTCGGTGACCAGTTGGGATGGCCCGGTTTCCAGGTTGGCCCTTTGCCGACCGCCTTGAGCAGAATCGGGATATAGGCGCGTATGCGCACTTCTTCGAGCTGGTGCTTTTTTTCGACGTAGCCGCCTTTGAGGGCGACGAGCTCGCGGGCAAGGGTGGCGGCGTCCTGCGCCTGCGCGGCGGCGCACAAGACCAGCAACAGCGTGACGGATAACCCGGCAATCGTTGCGGCATGGGCGAACAACCGCCCGCAAAACGATGCCTTGGTTCGTTTTAACGCTGCGGCATTGCTCAACGCCAATTCCGTCGCCATGGCGTCACCGCGTATCGTGCAGCGCTCCCCAATGGCTCGCTGTTCAGGCGTGCGATTGCCGAAGCGCCTTGCGGAATTTCTCGCGCGATTCAGTGCCGTGCATGTAAGCCCAATCCTGCGGATACGTTTCGCCCGGCACGATTTTAAGATCGATGAACACCGGGCCGCGCGCGCGCAGTATGCCGGGTAGAGCGGCTTCCAGCGCGTCGAGTTCCGAGAACTCATGCGCTTCGCGGTAGCCCGCGGCGAGCGCCAGTCCGGTGAAACTCACTTTATCCTTGGCGGGAATCGGATGGCCGCCGTTGGCTTCGTAAGTGCCGTTCTCGCACACAAAGTGCAGCAAATTGCCCGGCGCGGCATTGGCAATGCTAACCAGACTGCCGAGGTTCATCAGCAGGCTGCCATCGCCATCAAGCACCATCACGCGGCGGTCGGGCGCGCCCAGCGCAAAACCCAACGCCAGCGACGAGGCTTGGCCCATCGCGCCAACGGCGGTGAAGGTCGGCGCCTCGGGTTTGATCGCCAGCCATTCAAACGTGGCCTGATACACGGGAACCACGAGTTCGTCGCGATGATATTTCGCGATGAGTTTCAGGCACTGGTCGCGTTTCATCATATCGGGCTCCTTCCGACCAATAGCACCAGCGGCGTGGAATTGGCATACGCGCGCTCGATCGCGGGCGCGATGCGCTGCTCGTCGCCGGCGCTGTGCAAGTACTCGTGCGCGATCCCCATGGCATCGAGAATCGGCGTGACAATGCGCGCCCCGTAGCTTTTTGACTGTGCCGGTGGCGCGGCGGATTCATGGGCCAAAAGTCCCACCATCATCACCACCGGCAACTGGTATTCGACGGCGATGCCGCGCAGCGCGTTGATCGAATCGAGCAAGCCGGTATTTTGCATCAGCAGCAGCGCGCGCTTGTCGCAAAACGACAGCGCCGCACAAATTGATACGCCTTCATCTTCCTTGCACACGCGTACCAGCTTCAGCGTGGCGTCCGAGGCGACGCCGCGCAATACGGTTTCGCTGGTGACGCGGTCAGGCACCGAGACGATAAACTCGACGGCGCTGCGTTTGAACGCCTCGATAATGCCCTTGCCCGAAATGGCTGCACCGGGACCGGCAGGCGGTTCTACTGTGGTTGTCATTGTTGCTGCTTTCAGATTGCCGTTGAAGAGTGCAAATGATACACGTCAAATGCGCGGGCACGCCGATTCACCGTCCGGCGGCGCCAAAAAATGTTGGGCGCATTGCGCCGATCCCGTGATGTAATGCGCCCCATTGAGCGCACGGCCAGTGCTTGTTCTTGCTTGCGCACGGCGCGGGTGAAACCCGCCTTGCAAATAGAATTAAAATCAAATGGTTAACAACGCGGCGGGATGGGCGCATCCCGACTCACGAATGGACTGGTTAATAATAGCATTGCTGTTGGGCGCCGCGTTATTGCATTCGTCGTGGCACGCCATGATAAAAGCGGGCGACGACAGGCTGGTCGGATTGGCTGGCATGAATGTGGTCAGCGCGGGCATTTCCATGTGCGCACTGCCTTGGGTGGCGATTCCCGAAGCCCGGCAATGGCCTGTGCTGGCTTTTTCCGTGGTGCTACATAACACGTATAAATTCGGACTGGCGCAGGTCTATAAACACGGCGAATTAAGTCAGGCATATCCGATCGCGCGCGGATTTTGCCCGCTGTTTTCTGCATTATTGGCATTGGTGTTGCTGGCAGAGATTCCGACCGGGTGGCAAGCCATGGGGATTATCCTTATTTCCGGTGGAATTCTCATCATGGGCACCGAAAACCGGGCGGCGAGACCCAGTTCGCCGCTGCTCATCGCGGCCGCAATAACAGGTTTTCTGGTTGCGAGCTATACCGTTGTCGATGCCTATGGCGTTCGGCTTGGCGGGGACTGGCTCTCCTATGTGATTTGGTTAATGGTGTTGGATGGCGCGGCATTTGTCGCCACGATCAGTGTCAGCCGGGGCAGCGGTTTTTGGAAAACCATCGTGGCACAGTGGCGCTACACGCTGGCCACGGGCATACTGGGCACGGTCGCCTTCTGCGTTTTTCTATGGGCATTGAGCCGAGGGCCGATAGGGGGCGTTTCCGCCCTGCGTGAAACGAGCGTGTTATTTGCAAGCCTGATTGGCGTGATTGCCATGAAGGAGCGCTGGTCTGCCATGAAATTCGCGGGAGTCGTGCTCATCATGTTCGGCATCATCGCGTTTGCGTGGCGTGCGTGACCGCGAGGCGATTTCCAACTTTAACCCCTTTCCATTCGATGAAATTTTCGCAGATATCGCTTGATAAGTTGACGGAGTCTCCCAGGCATTTTATTGCGGCGGCCTTATTGGTTACAACTGACGGTCGTTACCTTTTTCAATTGCGAGACGACAAACATATGCTCCCGTTGCGCAATCATTGGGCGCTTTTTGGCGGGGCCGTGGAGCCCGGCGAAGAGGGGCATGGCGCGATACTGCGCGAAATCCAGGAAGAATTAAACTACACGCCGACGCAGTGCACCTGGTATCACGAGGCAATTTTTGTTTTGCCGCGACGCGAGAACCGGGTCGTGCGCAAGGTTTTTTACAAAATTCCCATTTCACCCGGCGATGTCGAAACCATGATTTTGTCGGAAGGGTCGGACATGCGGCTCATGACCGTCGCCGAATTGACCAGGTTGCCGAGGATTGCACCATGGGATCTGTCGGTCGTCCTGATGCATGCCCGTGAGGAAACAATATTCCCCGATGGTTGGTGACGCGGACCCAGACGGGGAACTGGTGTCTTATAGGGATCGTCAATAGCTGAATGACAGTGTACGGGCCGTCAGCTTTTCCACACGGCGCGCCGACGCGCTACACTCTCGGCCACCATGCGTCTGACTGCATTTCTTGAATACGCGCTGATCATTGTCGGTGCCCTGGGTATCGCCGCCGCGCGCTACTTTGCATTGCCCAAGGGTGTGCATCTGGGCATCTTCGCCATCGGTGCGGGGGTAATGATCGGGGCGCTGGAATCGTTTTACACGCGGCGCATGGGTTTGCGGCTGTCGGAAGGTTCTGATGGCGCGTATAACGGCATGCCCGCGGTGATCTGGGGCGGCATGTTGTTTCTTGTCGCAGGTTGCGTCATTGGCGCGGCTTATGCGCTGGATGCCGGCCGGTGGGGCGCGGTGACGGCCTATTTGAAGCAACGTCCCGGCGCACAATATGCATTGACCGGTTTGCTGTCGATGGGCGCGGGCGTGCTGGCGTTCGTCAATCCGCAGGGCTGGCGGGTGTGGTGGAAAACGTTGCTGTTTCGCGTGCCGCGCGTGCTGTTCGCCGCGCTGCTGGTGCTGGCCGGGTTGATTGCGCTGGCGTGCGGCGCATGGGAATGGCTGGATCCACGCGATTTCCAGAAGGCCAGCCGCGTGATTTTGTCGATCATGGAATCCAGTTTGCCGCAGGATTGGTCGCGGACAATCGACCGCTTGCGGCGCTAGCGCCTCTCACAATGTGGAGGCTGCCGCGCGTGGCGGCACGCTACTGATTTCGGTCGCAACGACGCCTGTTTTTCAAAATGTCAGGTGGGTAAAGCCAAAGAGCCAAAGAGCCAAGGAGCCAAAAACAGCCAGCGCCATAACGTCTACAATTCGTCTACAATTTCCTCCGGTCGTTTCGAGAACCGTGGTTCCCCGGAACGGGAGAAAGGTGCCAAACATGGCGGCGATTGGGCGGAAGTCCTATTCCATACACTACGCGCTGGTGCTGCGCTTCATGCTGCTGGTTATCGTGGCATTCACCGCTTTCTTGTTCGCCGCCTATTTTCTTGTGGTCGCCCCGGTGACCGAACAACTCGCCGTCGGCCAGTTGGAACGCGCCCAAAAAGAGGTATCGACCCGCTGGAGCACACAGGTTGATCGGGTGGAACGATTGATACTGTCCGCGCGCGAATGGGGTCTTCGGGACTACATCCATCTGGATGACGTCAGCGGTTTCAATTCGGTTTTTGTTCCCCTGCTGGAACATCATGCTTTTATGACGGCGGCGATTTTTGCCGATAATCGTGGCAAAGCCATCCTGCTGCAGAAGCAGGCCAACGGTGAGTGGCATAACCGCGTTACCGATCCGGACGCCTTTGGCAAGCGCCATCGCTGGATGAAATGGAGCGCCACGGGCGAATATTTGGGCGAAGAGTGGCGTCATGACGACTACGAGCCTTTGCGGCGTCCCTGGCACATCGGCGCAATGAGCCTGCGGCAGGACAAGGCCGTCTACTGGACGGATCCCTATATTTTTTTCACCACAAAAGATCCGGGGATAACCGCGTCGGCGCGCTGGCGTGATTCCAAGACTCAAATGGATTACGTTATTGCGTACGATATAAAACTAACCGATTTGTCCAAGCAAGCCTTGGCGCTGGGTATCGGCGGAAAAGGTGCCACGGTGATGTTGACCGACGACCTCAAATTGGTAACGCATCCCAGTGGAAGAGGTGCACTGACCGACGATAACATTCGCAATGTGGTTCTCAAGAAAATAAGTGAAACGCCCTTTCCCATCTTGGGTGCGGCGACGCGGATATGGGACCGGTCGGGACGTGGTTATGGGAAAGCGTTTCAATTTCAGACTTCGGAAGGCGCACCTTATTTTGCCCAGTTTATTTCCATACCGTTCGGAAGCACGCAATTTGTCTCTGCCAGTGTGGCACCGCTGAGCGATTTTCTGCCCGATGCGATTCGCCAAGGCGCTTTTTCCATGGCGCTGATCCTGGCTTTTGTCATCGCCGCCGGACTTTTTATCGCGCTGCGCGTATCCCGCCGTTTTAGTTACCCGCTGGAGCATCTGGCAAAAGAAAGTACGCGCATCGGGCAGATGCAGCTGGATCGTCCGATTACGTTGAATTCGCGATTGCGCGAGGTGAGGACTTTGTCGGACTCGATGGACGAGGCGCGCAAGCGGCTGCTGCAATTCACGCAGGCGCTTGAACAGGCAAACAATGAGCTCGAGGCGCGCGTCGCGACAAGAACGAGCGAACTGGAAGCGACCACTGCCGAGTTAAAAGAAAGCGAGCAACGTTTGCGGCAAATGCTTGAAACCAGTCCAATCGCGATTCGCATTGCGCGCGATGCGGACGGGCGCATCGTTTTCGCCAACCGGGCGTATGCCGACACATTCAAGGTGGAATTGAATGCGGCCATGGCGTCCGATCCTTCCCTGCTTTATCAAAATTCCGACGACTACCGGTCGATATCGCGGCGACTTCATGCCGGCGAGGCGATTTCAAATCTTGAAGTGGGGTTGCGCGCGGCCGACGGGACGGACATATGGGTGCTGGCGACTTACTATCCGACCGAATTCAAGGGGGAACCGGCGAGGTTGTGCTGGTTCTACGATGTGACCGCACAACGACAGGCGCGCACGGCGGCCGAAGAGGCCACCAAGGCGAAGTCGATGTTTCTTGCCAATATGAGTCACGAGATTCGCACGCCGATGAACGCGATTATCGGCATGTCGTACCTGGCATTAAAAGCCGGACTCAATGCGCGGCAGCGCGACTACGTGCAAAAAATACATAATGCGGGCACCTCTTTGCTGGGGATCATCAACGACATACTTGATTTTTCCAAGATCGAGGCCGGCAAGCTCGACATGGAAACGGTTGCATTTTCGCTTGATCAGGTGCTGGGTAATCTCACCACGCTGGTAGGTCAGAAAGTCAGTGACAAAGGGCTGGCGCTTTCGATGCAGGTGCCCGCCGGGGTGCCGAGGAACTTGCTGGGCGATCCGCTGCGCCTGGGGCAGATTCTCGTCAATCTGGTGAACAACGCCGTTAAATTCACCGAGAAGGGCGGCATCGTCATTGAGGTGGAAGAACTGGCGCGCGCCGAAGGCAAGATTCAAGTCAGGATTTCGGTGCGCGACACCGGCATCGGCATGACGCCCGAACAGCAAGGTCGATTATTTCAAGCGTTCTCGCAAGCCGATGGTTCCACCACGCGCAAGTATGGCGGCACCGGCCTGGGGCTGACGATTACCAAACGGCTGGTCGAGATGATGGGGGGCACGGTGTGGGTTGAATCCCAGGCGGGTGTCGGCAGCACGTTTATATTTACTGCGTGGTTTGGTGTCGATCCCGCGGCGCAGAACCGGCAAAACGCATCTGACGGGACGCGAAGCGCGTCATACGAGATATCCGGTCTCAGGGTGCTGCTGACCGAGGACAACGAAATCAACCAGCAAATCGCCGTTGAGCTCATGCAGTCCGAAGGCGTGATTGTAGAACTGGCGAATAACGGGCAGGAAGCCCTGGATAAACTGGCGGCCGCAGGGCCTGATTACTATGATGTGGTGTTCATGGACTTGCAGATGCCAGTGCTTGATGGCTATCAGGCAATTGTTCTTCTGCGCGAAGACAAACGATTCGATGCAGTGCCGGTGGTTGCGATGACGGCGCATGCGATGGTCGAGGAGCGCCAGCGCTGCATGGAACTCGGCATGCAGGATCACATTACCAAACCGATTGATCCCGATGTGTTGTACCGTACGATAGCCCAATGGTCCAAGCGGCGCGGCACGGCGAACTCGGTGACGTCCGCGCCAGCCACCGCGGAAGACATCCCCGCTATCGACGGACTGGATACCCTATCTGGACTGAAGCGTACGGCGGGCAACAAGCAGCTTTACCTAAATATTCTGCGCAAATTCGTTGAAGGGCAAACTGGTGCAATCGGCGCGGTGCGTGCGGCCATTGCATCGGGTGACCGGGCAACGGCGGAGCGTCTTGCGCACACGGTCAAGGGGGTATCGGGTAATATTGGTGCTGGTGCGGTGCAGGCGGCGTGGGCGAATTTGGAGCAGGCCATTCGCGCGAGCGATGAAACGCCGGAATTGCTGGCACGCGGCGAGCAGGTGCTTGACGAGATGATAGGCCGGCTGAAAGCGGTGTTAGGGGATGCCGCGGAAGCGCACGAGGCGGGGGCGGTGGATGCCGAACAGCTGTTGCCGGAATTGCGGCGACTGAGGCGTTTGCTGGCCGGCAACGATGCGGAAGCACTGGACGTGCTGGCCGAGCATTCCGGCGGGTTGCGTACGGTGCTGCGAGCGGATGCCTACAGAAATCTCGAGAAATTGGTCAACAGTTTTGATTTTGAGGCTGCGTTATCCGAACTGGACGCCGCCTTGACAGCCTGCAGTATCCAACTTTGATCAGGGGATAACATCATGGCCGACGCACTGGACTTTACCGAGAAACAAACGATCCTGGCGGTGGACGATACGCCGGAGAACCTGCAGCTGATTCACGGCCTGCTGAAGGATGACTATCGCGTGAAAATCGCCAATCGTGGGGAGGCGGCCCTTAAGATCGCGGCGACGCTGCCGATGCCGGATTTGATTCTGCTCGATATTATGATGCCGGAAATGGACGGTTATGAAGTCTGCAGACGGCTCAAGGCCGATCAAATCACGGCGGAGATACCGGTCATTTTCTTGACGGCCAAGGTTGAGATCGAAGACGAGGAAAAAGGTTTCGACGTGGGCGCGGTTGATTACATCGCCAAGCCGATTTCGCCGCCGATACTCAAGGCGCGTGTGCGTACGCACCTGATGCTCAAAGGCGCGCGCGATTACCTCAAGGATCAAAACGCTTATCTGGAGCAGGAGTTGGAGCGCCGGTTGCGTCTCCGATTGCAAAAGCCGGATGCGTGAGTGCGTACTTCAGTGGAATCGGCAGTCCTGGGTCTGGCTCGGCCCGGCTGTGCTGCAATCGCCAGCGCGTAAAATAGCGTGTAACAGGGGTGCCGATACCGGATGTGATTCGCGCGTGCCCGTCCTGTAAAAGGCTTGCATACTGCGCGTCTGGTAATAGTTCAGCCACTATCGTCAATTTGGCGATGGCGTAACGCCGTGGCCGAGATTTTTCTATACAATAAAGCCTCGTGTCCTCGCCCGGCCATTTCCGGCGGCGCTTCTGTTATTGTCAATATAAAACAAGGAGATACACCATGACATCTGTTACGTCGCGCGCCATACGCGCGCATCAGACCGGCGGTCCCGAAGTCCTGCAATGGGAAGAGGTGATGGTGGGTGACCCGGGCCCCGGCGAAGTTCGTGTGCGCAATACCGCGATTGGTCTTAACTTTATCGACACCTATCATCGCAGCGGACTCTATCCGATGCCGATGCCGCTGACGCTGGGCTCCGAAGGCGCGGGCGTGATCGAAGCGGTGGGGCCCAAAGTGAAGGGCTTTAAGGCGGGAGATCGCGTGGCCTATGCACAACCGATCGGCGCCTATGCCGAAGTGTTGATACGCCCGGCGGCGCGGCTGGTGAAAATTCCCGCTGGCATCAGCGATCAAGCGGCGGCGGCCATGATGCTGAAAGGCATGACCGCGTGGTATCTGCTGCGCCGCACGTATAAGGTGAAAAAAGGCGACACGATATTGGTGCACGCGGCGGCCGGCGGCGTGGGGCAGATTTTGTGTCAATGGGGCAAGCATCTGGGCGCCATGGTGATCGGCACGGTGGGCAGTGACGCCAAGGTTACGGCAGCGAAAAAAGCCGGCTGCAAGCATGTGATTGTCGCCGCCAATGAGAAAATTTCGCAGCGTGTGCGCGATATCACCAAGGGACGTGGCGTGCCGGTGGTCTACGACGGCATCGGCAAAGAAACATTCATGGAGTCGCTCGATTGCCTTTCGCCGCTGGGCATGATGGCGAGCTTCGGTAATGCCTCGGGTGCGGTGCCGCCGGTGAATATCGGGCTGCTCGCGCAGAAAGGTTCGCTGTTCCTGACGCGGCCGACGCTGGTGAATTACACCGCGACGCGCGAAGACCTGGATGCCGCTGCGCGGGATTTGTTCTCCGTGGTAAAAAAGGGCGCGGTAAAAATTTCAATTAATCAGACCTACCCGCTGCGCGAAGCGGCGCAGGCCCATCGTGATCTTGAAGGCCGCAAGACTACCGGATCAACGGTGTTGCTGCCGTAAGCATGTTTGTGCGTTCGTCTTCTCGTTGCGTGCTGGTCGCTCCGCTCCTGTGTTTGTGGGCGGGCATGGCCGGCGCGCAGACGCCGCCCGCCGCCGCACCGGCAGCACCACCCGCCGCCAAGCCCCAACGCGCGCAAGTCGAGGAGCGTGGCGCCGGTGCCGGTACATCGCTGCCGCAGCAGCAGCGTACTAGCGCGGCGTATCGCGCGCTGGAGCAGGCGCGATACGAAAGCAAACTGGCGGAGCAGGACTACGTGAATGCCGATGACGTCTATCGCGATGCGCAAAAGCGCGCCGATGCGCTGAAGGGCAATCTCGCGAATTTGGCCAAGGCGCGCGACGCCGCAAAGGCCAAGGAATCCGCCGCCGCAAAAGCCTACGACGACGCGTTGAATGCGGGTAGCGCCCGCTGAAATCATCCTCCATGCCTTGACTGGATACGCTGTGTTGCCACTCGATAAATTACCCGCCCCACCCAGTGGCGCGCCGCTCGCGCTGTTGAAGGGCGTTACCGTGCTGGATTTGACGACGTCAATTGCGGGACCGTACGCGGCAATGCTGCTGGGCGACATGGGCGCAGAAGTCATCAAGATCGAGCGTCCGGGCAAGGGCGACGATTGCCGCGCGTGGGGGCCACCGTGGCTGGATGGCGAATCACTGTGGTTTTTGAGTGTGAACCGCAACAAGCAAAGCGTCACGCTCGATTACACCAGCGACGCCGGGCGCGCAGTGCTGCACGACATCGTCCGCCGCGTGGATGTGGTGATCGTCAACCTCACGGATCGAGTACAGAAAAAACTGGGTGTCGATCACGCTGCCCTCGCGGCGGTGCGCGCGGACATCGTGCATGTGTCGCTGTCGGGCTTTGGATTGAAGGGCGCGCGGAAGGATTTTCCGTGCTACGACCTGATTGCCGAGGGGTATAGCGGCGTGATGGATTTAACCGGCGAGGCTGACAGCCCGCCTCAGAAAGTCGGCACGCCGGCGGCGGATTTGATCGCGGGCATGGATGCGGCTTATGCCACTTTGGCGGCATTGTTTGATCGCCAGCGTTCGGGTAGGGGCCACAAAATCGACATTGCCATGATCGACAGCATGACGCGTTTCATGTCGCCGCGTATCGTGCCGTATCTCGGTTCCGGCATCGTGTCGCACCGCAGCGGTGCGAAAGACAGCGTGATTTCGGTGTATCAAACGTTTGATACGCAAGACCGGCCGATTACACTGGGCCTGGGCAACGACGGTATCTTCAAACGCTTCTGGCAGGCCGTGGGGCAACCGGCGGTGGCCGACGATCCACGCTATGCCACCAATGCGAAGCGCTGCGAAGTGCGCGCCGAGATCGTTGAAAAAACGCAGGCAGTATTGCTGACGCAACCGCGCGAACACTGGCTGAAACTCTTTGTACAGCACAACGTGCCCGCCGGCCCGGTGAACAGCGCCGACGAAGTGGCGAGCGACACCGAGTTGATGGCGCGCGGGTTGTTTTACACCGCAGTACACGCAAGCAAGGAAGGCACGCGAAAAATTCCGCAGGTCGGTTTGGGCATCGCGGTGGACGACAACAACGCGAGTTGGCGAAGTGCGCCGCCGTTGTTGGGTGAACACAATGAGGCGGTGCTGGGTGGTTTGCTGGGCTACGATGCGGTTAAAGTGTCCAAACTAAAAGAGAACAAGGTTATCTAAAAATGTCTTTTAAAACAATCATTTATGAAGAAGAAGGCGCCATCGGCTGGTTGACGCTCAACCGCCCGGACGATGGCAATATGTTTACTGCCGAGATGTGTCACGAAATTCGTGACTGCATCAACGACATCCGCCGCGAGACACGCACGCGCGTGCTGGTCATCACCGGCGCGGGCGACAAATTTTTCTGCATCGGCGGGCGCAAGGATGGTCTTGAAGACACCACCCTTTACGCCGGTATGCTGCCGACGCTGGAAATTTATGAAAGTCTGGAGCGTCTGCAAAAGCCGGTGATCGCCATGGTCAACGGCTACGCGGTGGGCGGCGGGCAAGTGCTGCAAGTGATGTGCGATATCACCATCGCCAAGGAAAGCGCGGTGTTCCGCCAGGTAGGCCCGATGATGGGCAGTTTCGACGCGGGCTACGGCACCTGGTATCTCGAAGACCTGGTTGGCAAGAAGAAGGCCAAGGAAATGTGGTTCGCCAATCCGCGTCTGTCCTCGAAAGAGGCGCTGGAGATCGGCCTTATCAACAAGGTCGTTCCCGATGACAAGCTGAAAGAAGAAACCCGCAAGATGGCACTGGAAATCGCCGATCGCGGCGCGTTCGCGCTGGCTTCACTCAAAGCCGCGTTCACGGCAAGGCATACCGGCGTATCCGGTCTTGCGCGCGTGTCGCATGATTTGTTGTTGCGCTTGTACCTGGATACGGATGAGTCGAAAGAGTTGGGCGCATCGTTCCGGGGTAAACGCAAGCCGGATACGGATACGTTTGGGCACTGAGTTCAACTTCAACGTCAAATACTTAGCCACAGATTTCACAGATGAACGCGGTTTAAAACCCACACCCGTCATTCCCGCGAAAGCGGGTATCCCCTTCCCCTTGGGGAATGTAGGATGGGGAACCCTAACGCAAGTGGCACTGTGTTATGGGTTCCCGCTTTCGCGGGAACGACAGTGGAGATTTTATCTGTGTAAATCAGTGAAATCTGCGGCAAACAGGTTTTAGATGTCTACCTTACTGACACTACACAATCCCCAAACCGCCCGACGCTACTACGAAGCCGGCTGGTGGAAAAACGACACTCTGTACACGCTCGCCGCGCAGCACGCGCGCGCGCGGCCGCAAGCCTTTGCCTTGCGTGACAGCCGTCATCGGCTGACCTGGCAACAATTGGTGGCGTGGATCGATGCGCTCGCCGCCGATATGCACGCCGCGGGTTTGAAGCGCGGCCAGCGCGTCTCGGTGTGGCTGCCCAATCGCGTCGAAGCCGCGGTGGTGTTTCTCGCCTGTTCGCGCAACGGTTACGTGTGCAATCCCTCGCTGCATCAGAACTACACCGTCGGTGAAATTGTCACGTTGATGGAGCGTATCGAGACGGCGGCATTGTTCGCGCAGGCGGGTTATGGCGCGGACGCGGACAAGGTAGATGTGTTCGCGGCGGCGAAGGCGTTGCCGGCCATGAAGCGTGTGTATCGGTTGGATGCGGGGGATTTTCCCGCGCAGAACGTAGCGCCGACGGCGCTGCCGCCGGTAGACACCGACCCTGACAAAATCGTTTATCTCGCTTTCACTTCCGGCACCACGGGTATGCCCAAGGGCGTGCTGCATTCCGACAACACCTTGCTCGCCAATGGCCGCGCGATGGTGCATGACTGGCATCACGATGAACGCACGGTGCTTTACACCCACAGCCCGTTGTCGCATCACATCGCCACCGTGGCGGTGGCGCAAAGCCTGTGCGCGGGCTTTGAGCTGGTGCTGAATGATTTGAAGCCCGGCATGAAACCGCTCGATGGTTTGCTGGAAACAGGTGCCACGTATGTGATGGGCGTGCCCACGCACGCGATTGATATTCTGGCGGACGCCAAACAGCGTGGCCTGTCGAATCTGGGTAAGGTCAATTTGTTTTACATGGCCGGCTCGACCATCCCGCCGCAGACCGCGCGCGCGTTTCTCGACATGGGCATCAAGCCGCAGAACATCTACGGCATGACCGAAAACGGCTCGCATCAATACACCATGCCCGACGACACGGTGGAGATCATCACCACCACCTGCGGCCGCGCCTGCCACGGCTACGAAACAAGATTGTGGGATCAGGAAAATCCCGACATCGAAGTGACCAAGCCTGGCGACATCGGCGAAATCGGTACACGCGGCGCGCTGCTGATGCTCGGCTACTTCAACAATCAGGTGGCCACGGAGAACTCGTTCAACGCGAGCGGCTGGTTCATGAGCGGCGATCTGGGTCGCATGGATGAACACGGCAACCTGCAAATTGTGGGCCGCAAAAAAGACCTGATTATTCGCGGCGGGCATAACATCCATCCGTCGCGCATCGAGAACCTCGCGTTAAAACACGCGGCGGTGTTGAAGGCGGCGGCTTTCCCGGTGGCCGACCAGCGGTTGGGCGAGCGTGTGTGTCTCGCCATCATCGCGCGCGATGGCAGCGACGTGGCGCCCGATCAATTGCTCGCGCACCTGAATGACACGGGGTTGTCCAAATACGACATGCCGGAATTTTTTATCCGTATGGACGCGTTTCCGCTCACCGCCAGCGGCAAGATATTGAAGCGCGAATTGGTGGAGTGGGTGAAGGCGGGGAAGATTGCGCCGGCGCCGGTGCGGTGGGTTGCGCCCAAATAGAGGAGTACAGGTATGGCCATAGAACTAACCCGCGTTGAAGAATTCGCCCTAATCACGTTGAATCGTCCCGACGCGCTGAACGCGTTGTCGATGTCGTTGATTGGTGATTTGAGTCGCTGTTTTGACGAAGTGGCCAAGAGCGACGCGCGCGCGCTGATCATCACCGGTGCTGGGCCCAAGGCGTTTTGCGCCGGCGCGGATATCAAGGAGCTGCAAGGCCGTGGCCTGATGGCGCAAAAACGCGGCGGCGAATTGGGGCAGGCGACGTTTGCCAAGCTCGATACGTTTCCGATTCCGTCGGTGGCGGTGATCAACGGCTACGCGTTCGGCGGCGGCATGGAGCTTGCCCTCGCGTGTACGTTTCGACTCGCTACCAAGAACGCGAAGATGGGCACGCCGGAAATCAAGCTCGGGCTGATTCCCGGCTACGGCGGCACGCAGCGCCTGCCGCGCGTGGTGGGCGAGGCGCGCGCGCTCGAAATGGTGATGACCGGGCGCACGGTGGATGCCGAAGAGGCGCTGCGCATAGGGCTCGTGAGCCGCGTGGTCGAAGGCGACGCGGTAGCGGCGGGGATTGCGTTTGCGCGCGAGTTTTCAGGCTACAGCCTGCCGGTGCTGAGTTTCGCGCGTGATGCGGTCAAGCGCGCCGGAGAGACGCCGCTCAACGAAGGATTGAAAATCGAAACCGATCTGGGCACGCTGGCGTTCCAGACTGAAGATTCAAAAGAGGGCATGGCGGCGTTTGCCGAAAAGCGCAAGCCGGCGTTCAAGGATAAATAGGTGACGCAGTCCCGAACCATAGTCGTGACCGGCGCGAGCCGCGGCATCGGCGCCACTATCGCGCTGGAACTCGCGCGGCGCGGCTACACCGTGGCGTGTCTCACGCGCAAGGGCACGGGGCCGGAAGTTGCCGTGCCGACTGAACTTGCGCCCCGACTCGTCAATGCGCGTTGTGATGTCAACGATGAAGCCAGCGTCAAACAGGCGCTCGTCACGGTGGCGGCGCAGACGGGGGCCATCCACGGCCTCGTCAACAACGCCGGCATTCATCTCGACGGCCCGAGCGACAAACTGACACTCGATGTTTACAACCAGGTGATGAGTACCAACGCCACGGCCGTGTTTACGGCGTGCCGCGAGGCGTATCCGCATCTCGTCAAGGCGGGTGGCGGCATCATCGTCAACATCGGTTCATTTTTCGACAAAGTCGGCGTCAAGCGCAACGTCGCCTACTGCGCATCCAAGGCGGCGGTGGGCGCGATCACGCGCTGTCTCGCGGTGGAGTGGGCGTCCAAGAATATTCGCGTGTTGGATGTTGCGCCGGGTTATATCGAGACCGATTTGAATCGCGACGCCTTCAAGGGGCCGCTGCGCGAGTTTCTGGCGAAGCGCATCCCCGGCGGCAAGCATGGCACGCCGCAGGACATCGCCAAACTGGTGGCGGCGATTTTCGGCGAAGACATTCCGTTTCTGAATGGCGAAACCATTTACATCGATGGTGGCCAGGGCATGGCGCATTGATAAGCATTTGTTTTTAAACGATTATTCATAAGGGTGTTGATGAAAGTTTTTGAGCGTCTGGATCACAGCGTCGCGTTCAGTGACGAAGAGCGCGCGCTGATCGACGCGGTGCGCACGCTGGCGCGCGACCAAATCGCACCGCGCGCCGCTGCATATGACAAGAGCGGCGAATTCCCGTGGGACAACGTGAAGGCGATCAACGCGCTGGGGCTCAACGCGATGTTCGTGCCCGAGGCGTACGGCGGCGCGCAACTGTCGTACGCGGCGTATCTCGAATGCGTGCGCGAGATCAGCAAGGCTTGCGCTTCCACTGGCGTGATTTGGGCAACCAACTTTCACGCGATGAAACCGCTGATTGAATTCGGCAACGAGGAGCAGAAAAAACGCCTGCTGCCCAAAGTGGCCGAGGGCGCGCTGGCGTCGCTGGTAATCACCGAGCCGACTGCAGGTTCGGACGCGACCGGCATGAAAACGTCGTTTAAACCCGACGGCGACAGCATCATCGTCAACGGCTCGAAAACGTTTATCACCAACGGCGCGCATGCCGATCTGCTCCTGGTGTTTGGCAAATGGACGGAGATCGCGGACAGCAAGTCATCGATTTCCGTGCTGATCATGGAAAAGGGCACGCCGGGGCTGAAGGTGCTGCGCGAGGAAGACAAAATGGGCCTGCGCGCCTCCAGCACCGCCACGCTCGCGTTTGACAATTGCCGCGTGCCGCGCGCCAACCTGCTGTGCAATCCCGGCGATGGTTTGAAGATACTGCTTGCCTCGCTCAACCGTTCGCGTCCAAGCGTGGCGGCGCACGCGCTGGGCATCGCGCGCGGCGCGTTCGAGGACGCGGTGAACTACATCAACGAGCGCAAACAATCCGGCCGCAGGATCGTCGAGTTTCAGGGCATTCAGTTCATGCTTGCCGACATGGCTACCGACCTCGCGCAGTGTGAAGCGTTTTTGTGGTATGTGGCGCGTAGGGTGGATGGCGGTGCGACCGACTTCGGCGTCGAGTCGTCGATGCTCAAAATGCGCGCGGCGGACGTCGCCATGCGTATTACTACCGACGCCCTGCAACTGCACGGCGGCTACGGCTACATCAAGGATTTTCGCGCCGAGCGGCTGATGCGGGACGCAAAGATCACGCAAATCTGGGAAGGCACCAATCAGGTGCATCGGCAGTTGATTGGGCGGAGTTTTTTGAAGAAGTGATTTTTAACGCGGATTTACGCAGATGAATGCCGATTAACCCCTCCACCGTCGTTCCCGCGTGGGCGGGAATGACAGAGGGTGGTTTTAAATCGGCGTCAATCTGCGTAAATCCGCGTCAAAGTTTTTAAAGGTTTTCAAATGCACAACATCAAGACCGTAGGCGTCGCCGGCAGCGGCACCATGGGGGCGGGCATCGCGATTGTCGCGGCGCGCGCGGGTTTTAAAACCATCGTCTTCGACACGCAGCAAGCCGCGCTCGACCGCGCGCGCAAGCAGACCGAGGGCTTTTTCGCCAAGTCGGTGGAGCGCAAGAAGCTCACGCAGCCCGATGTGGACAAAATCATGGCGGGTCTGTCGGGCACCACGCGCATCGAAGACCTGGCGTCGTGCGACATCGTGATCGAAGCGGTGTTCGAGAATCTCAAGGTCAAGCACGATCTGCTGGCGCAATTGAACAAGGCCTGCAAGCCCGAGACCATTTTCGCATCTAACACGTCCACGCTGTCGATTACCGAAATTGCCGCAGGCTCCGGCCGCGATGAAAAATTTGTTGGGATGCATTTTTGTCTGCCGGCGCAGTTGATGAAGCTGATTGAAATGTCGCCGGGGCTGCGCACCAGCGACGACACGTTTCAGACCGCGTGGGATTTCGCCAAGGCGATGGGCCAGATTCCGGTGAAGACCAAGGACAACCCCGGGTTCATACTCAATTATTTTCTGGTGCCGTTTAATAACGATGCCATTCGGCTGGTGGAGGCCGGTGTCGCCGCGCCCGCCGACATCGACCGCGCGATCAAAACCGGGCTGGGGTATCCGATGGGGCCGCTGGAATTGCTCGATCTCGTGGGCCTGGACACGCATCTGCTGGTGGCCGAAGCGCTGTATTCCTCCACGCACGAGCCGCGTGCTGCTGTGCCAGCATTGGTCAAGCGCATGATTGCCGCGGGGCAGTTGGGGCGGAAGACCGGGCGGGGCTTCTACAGCTACAAAACCAACGCAATGTTCGGGGGCTGACATGACCTACAGCATCATTAATACCGGCAACAGCAATGGTTTCGAGGACGATCACGCCTTGCTGAAAAACGCCGCTCGCAACGATGACGCAGTGGTGATCCTCGGCGCAGAGTCCGGCAAGGCGTTTCGGGAACTGCGCGACGCTGCAACGAAAACTGCGGTGCTGATCGAATTGAACGGCGAATGCCTAGGCGTGCATACGGGCGAATCGCGCGGCACGGAAGGAGGCAACGTGCTGGGCTTCGCGCGATTTCGTCTGGGCACGGCGGCGCCGACAAATTTGGTGGAACTGGTGCGCCAGCCGCGAACCAGCGATACCGCCCTCGCGGTGGCGAAAAGCATTTTTGAAAACGCCGGGTTGCAGGTGGCGGCCTGCGGCGATTTTTCGGGACGTATTATCGACCGTCTGGTGCGTCCGTACTACAACGCCGCCTTGACGCGGCTCGATGAAGGTCTTGCCACGGCGGATGATCTCGACACCACCTTGAAGCTCGGCCTGGGTTATCCCGAAGGACCGATTTCGCTGCTGGAACGCACCGGGCTGGCGTATCACTTTGAAGTGACGGAGGAATTGTTCGAGGCCTATGGTGATGCGGCGTACGCACCCTCACGCCGCGCGCGGGTCGCACACGCGCGCGCGGTCGCGCAGCAGCAGTCGCAAAGCGACGCGTTGTTTCCAATACCGCCCGGCAACGGGGACTGAAACTGCATTTATGGCAAACATCAAAACGCAACAACCGCTTGCCGGCATCAAGGTGCTGGATTTCAGCACCCTGCTGCCGGGCCCGCTCGCCACGCTGATTCTTGCAGAGGCCGGTGCCGAAGTGATCAAAATCGAACGTCCCGGACGCGGCGACGAGATGCGTTCATACGTGCCGAAGTTCGGCGCGGACAGCGTCAACTTCGCGATGCTGAATCGCGGCAAAAAAAGCATCGCCATTGATCTCAAGGACGCCAAGGCGCGCGAGTCGCTGCTGCCACTGATTAAAGATGCCGACGTGGTGGTCGAACAATTCCGCCCCGGCGTGATGGATCGTCTGGGTTTGGGCTACGACGCATTGAGAGCCATCAACCCGAAAATTATTTACTGCGCGATTACCGGCTATGGCCAGACCGGCCCGCGCGCCGAAGTCGCCGCGCACGACATCAACTACGTGGCTGAATCCGGCATGCTGTCGCTGGCGGCGGGCGAAGACGGCGCGCCCATTGTGCCGCCCGCGCTGATCGCCGATATTGGCGGCGGCACCTATCCGGCGGTGATCAACATCTTACTGGCGTTGCGCGCACGCGACGCCAGTGGCCAGGGATGCAAGCTCGATATCGCCATGGGCGACAACCTGTTCACGTTCTTGTATTGGGCGATGGGCAATGGCCTTGCGGCGGGCGAATGGCCCAAGCCGGGCGGCGAGCTGGTTACCGGCGGCAGTCCGCGGTTTTTTGTGTATCGCACGCGCGACGATAAATTCATCGCGGCGGCGCCGCTGGAGCAAAAGTTCTGGGAGAATTTTTGCGACGCCATTCAACTCGACGCGGCGTATCGCGACGACTCAAAAGACACCGCCGCCACCAAACGTGCGGTATCGAAGCGTCTGCGCGAAAAAACCGCCGCCGAGTGGCAATCCATTTTTGCGGGAAAAGATTTGTGCTGCTGCGTGGTGGCTAGCATGCAAGAGGCGCTCGATGATCCGCACTTCAAGGCGCGCGGCGTGTTCAGCAACAAGGTTAGCGCCGATGGAAAAACCATCATCGCGCTGCCGGTACCGGTGGCGGACCGGTTTCGCGGGGCTGAAGAAAGCGCGGGTTATCCGCGTCTGGGCGAATCGAATGATCTGCTGGATCGGAAACCCTGAGACTCTCGACGCACGATAGTCAACGTATCATGAGTTCATCCGCCACACCCGGCGAGCGCTACCGTGAGGGACTCGCGCTGCTGCCCAACTGGAACGAGCAGGGCGAGGAGGACGACGCACGCTACCAGCGCGGCCTGGCGCTCATCACCGAGGCGGCAGAGGCCGGGCATCTTGATGCGATCAAAGATCTCGCGGATGGCATGGCGCGCGAAGCGTCTTTTGAATGGAGCGTAAAGCTCGCGGCGCTCGGCGACGTGGGTCCGCTTTTGTCGAATATCACCAGTGGCGACTACCCGGACGAGCAATCCCGCGCGGTGTTCGCCGCCGCGCGCTCGGGCGTGCCTTGGGCGCAGCTTGCGGTGGGCAGGCTATATCGCATGGGCATGCGCGATAGGGGCGGTGTGCTCATTGCGACGCGGGATGATGCTTTCGGCTGCTTGCCGGGTGCCGCCGATCCCCAAGCAGAAGGGTTCGCTTGGCTCAAGCGCGCGCACGCGGCGGGTTGGACGGCGGCGACACTTTGGCTTGCCGATACCTTGCGTCACGAAGAACCGGTGCGGGCGTTGGAGTATGCGCGTGCCACGCTGGCGGGATCGGGACCGCTGATGCCGTCCGAACGCGTGCGTGCATGCAAGGTTCTCGCGGAACTGCTCGACGAGTCGGACGCGCCGCTTGCGGAGCGCGTCACACTCTACACGCGGCTCGCCGAAGAGGGCGATGCCGACGCGCATGTGTGGCTCGGTGATCGCTGCCGCCTCGGCGAAGGCGGCGCAGTGGATCTTGCCGCCGCGCGCGCGCACTACGAACGTGGCGCCGATGCCGGTTTCACCGAGGCGATGCGCGAACTCGGGAAAATGTGCGAAGCGGGCCACGCAGGGCCGGTTGATATTGATCGAGCCGTCGAGCTTTATAAAAATGCCGCCGAGATGGGTAATGATGCGTTTGCGCGCGACCGCCTCGCGACCCAGTTCGGGCTCACGTGGTACGCGCGCCAGTCGCAGGAGTCAGGGCAACTATAACCATTGCTGTCCAATAAATATTTTTAAAAACAAACACTTAAATGAAAGCACTTATCGTAACCGAACACGGTCCACTGGAAAAACTTTCACTGGGCGAGTTTCCCGATCCCAAGCCCGGCAAGGGCGAAGTGCTGGTGGATGTACACGCCGCGAGCGTGAATTTTCCCGACCTGCTGGTGATCGGCGGCACGTATCAGAATTTGCCGCCGCGCCCGTTTGTGCCCGGTAAGGATCTCGCGGGCGTGGTGACTGCGGTGGGCGAGGGCGTTACGCGCGTGAAGGTCGGTGATCGCGTGCTAGCGCAGATCGAGCACGGCGCATTTGCCGAGCGCGCGGTGGTGCGCGAGGTGCTGTGTTTTGTCATGCCCGCCAGCATGCGTTTCGAGGATGGCGCCGCGATGGGCCTCGTGTATCTGACCGCGCACAACGCGATGGTCGAGCGCGCGCATCTGCAGCCGGGTGAAACCGTGCTGGTCACTGGCGCGGCGGGCGGTGTCGGGCTAGCTTGCGTGCAACTCGCGAAGGCGCTGGGCGCGGTGGTGGTGGCGGCGGTGAGTTCGGAGGAGAAGGCGCGTATCGCCCGCGAGAATGGCGCAGACCATGTGGTGCGCACCGACGTACCCGAGTTGCGTGAAAATTTTCGCAAGCAGGTGTTTAACGCGGTGGGAAAACGCGGCATTGATCTGGTGCTCGAAAACGTCGGTGGTGACGTATTCGATGCCAGCCTGCGCGTCATGGCGTGGTGCGGGCGGCTGGTGATCATCGGTTTTGCCGGCGGGCGTATTCCCGAAGTGAAAGCAGGTTACCTGCTGGTGAAAAACATTTCGCTGATCGGTCTGCAAAGCAGCGATTACCGCGAACGCACGCCGGAGGTGGTGCGCGGCGCCTATGAACAACTGTTTGATTTATATCAGCAAGGCAAGATCAAACCGCTGGTCATGGCAGCTTACCCGATGCGGGATTACCTGAAGGCGCTGCACACGGTGCAGGATCGCAAGGTGCTGGGCAAGGTAGTGATTACGATGCGGGTTTGACAGTCTGCGTGGTCACGCTTATAAATTGATGCATTATTAACGTTTTCAGGAGAAAAGACATGTACGGATGGCGCGGACGCATAGGCTTGCTGGTACCCTCGATCAACACCACCATGGAGACCGAGTTCTGGAAAATCGCGCCGCCGGGCGTGTCGGTGCATACCGCGCGCATCGCGGGCGGGCGCCATGGTACCCCGGAGACGTTGCGCGGCATGGAAGACGCCAGCAAGGCAGCCGCCACCGATGTGGGCATGATCGAGCCGGATGTGGTGGTCTATGGCTGCACCAGCGGCAGCTTTTTTGAAGGCCCGACGTGGAACAAAAAAATCTGCGAACAACTGACTGCGATCACCAAGGCGCCGACGGTGACCACCGCCGGCGGCATGGCGGCGTGTTTGCAGGCGGGTGGCTTCAAGAAAGTGGATATCGTCACGCCGTATGTTGAAGTGACCAACGAACGCCTGAAACATTTCCTGAAAGCACACGGCATCGATGTTGTGAAACTCGGCACCTTCGACATGCTCGACATGTTTGATCACGCCAAGATTCAGCCCGAAGAGATTTACCGCAAGGTGAAGGAAATCACCACGCCCAAATCCGAAGCCGTGTTCGTGGCTTGCACGCAATTGCGCGCGCTCGAAGTGCTCGATCAACTGGAGCGCGATCTGGGCAAGCCGGTGTATTCGGCGGTGCAGGCATCGGCGTGGCAGGCGTATGACGTGATGGGTGTCGATCCGAAAATCATGGATTGCGGCAGCCTGTTGCGTAAATTGTCGGAGCCCGATGCGCGCAAAAAGCCGGCGCGCAAGCTGCGGTCGGCGTAGTGTGATGGAGCAGAGAAGCCTATCCGCCACCGCAATTTAATTCCCTGCCCTGGCGGGTAGGGTGGGGGCCGGGGAATGCTGCCCCACCCCCATACCCGCCTTACCCCTGAAGGGGAAGGCGTTTCTTGGAGCGCGTCACGCGCATACGTGAAGCAGATCCCCATGATTTTCAACAGCCAAAGTGGCATCACTGACCGCGCGCGCGAAGCCGACTGGTCGCAGTGGTACTTAGAGCACCTGCGCATTATGGCCACGGTACCCGGTGTGTTTTCGGCGCAGCGCTTCACCACTACGCATCCTGGCCATCCGCCATCGCTCGCCATGTATGGCGTGGCCAATGCGGATGTGTTCAAGGGCGAGTATTACTTGAGCGTACGCGGCATGGGCGAGTGGCTGCCGTTGATCGATAAACAATGGTACCGGCGTAATTTGTTTGATGGGTTGGTGCGCGCCCCCGAGGTGAATGCGGGGCAGGTGCTGCTGGTCGTGGATCGCGATGCGCCGGATGCGGCGCTGGCCGCGTTGTCGATGACGTGGCTCACGGTCGCGGGCATTGATCGATCAACGCCGTATCGCGGCATCGCGGTGGTGAGTAAGCACGCAGTTCCGGCATTGTCGCCGGATGTGGCAATCTATACGCCCGCGTCCAAGCGCTATGTGAATGTGAACGAGGAGCAACCGACATGAAAACAATGATTGCCCGTTGTGCGGCGGCGATGGTGTTCGCGGCTGGTGCGAGTAGCGTGCTGGCCCAAGCCTGGCCCGCCAAAACCATCCGCTGGATCGTTCCGTGGCCGCCGGGTGGCGGCGCGGACGTGCTGGCGCGCATCCTGCAGCCGTCGCTGGCCGAGGCGCTGGGGCAAACCGTCGTGGTGGATAACCGCGGCGGCGCCGCCGGTAACATCGGTGCGGAGATCGCGGCGAAATCGCCGCCGGACGGCTACACCATCGTGTTTGCTTATTCGGGCACACACTCGATCAACCCGCACATCTATCGCAGGATGCCGTTCAAGGAAAGCGATTTCGCGCCGCTGATCTGGACGGCCTCGGTGCCGCAGGTGGTGGTGGTGCATCCGTCGCTGCCGGTCAAGACGCCGAAGGACATCATCGCCTTGGCAAAATCAAAGCCCGATCAATTCACCTATGGGTCGAGCGGCAACGGCGCGATCAATCATCTGGCGGGCGCGTTTTTCGCGTCACTGACTGGCGCGCCGCTGACGCACGTGCCATACAAGGGCGGCGGACCGGCGGCGATTGCGTTGATGGGCGGCGAAATCGCGATGATTTTCGGCGAGCCGGCGACCATTATTCAGCACGTGAAAAGCGGCAAGATGAAAGCCATCGCCGTCACCAGCGCCAAGCGCGCGCTGGCGATGCCGGAGCTGCCCACGGTGCAGGAAACCGGCATCGCGGGGTACGACGTGACCTCATGGAACGGGCAACTCGCGCCGGCCGGCACGCCGCCCGACATCGTGCGGCGCTTGAACAGCGAATTCAATCGCATCATCAGCACGCCGGAAATGAAAAAACGCATGATCGAAAACGGCTATGAGCCGATGGGCGGTCCGCCCGAAAAGTTCGGCGAGCACATACGCGCGGAAATCGCGAAGTGGGCGCCGGTGGTGAAGTCTGCAAACATTCGAGTCGATTAGGAGAACAGTATGGCAAAAGGATTATTGGCGGCGGGCTTCAACTACAGCATGGTGGATGCGGGCGAATTCAACGATTGGTATGACACCGAGCATCTGCCCGAGCGGCAGCGCTGCAAAGGCTTCATCAATTGCGTGCGCTGGGTCGGCGTGGATGATCCCAAGGTGGCGATTGCGACCTACGATCTGGAATCGCATGCGGTGTTGCACAGCCCGGAATACAAGGCGATTGCGCGCGAGAATCTGTCACCTTGGAGCAAGCGCATGACGGCCAAGGCGCAGCGGTTGCTGCGTATCGAGGGCGAACAACTCGTGCCGGGCGATGAGGTCGCGCGCAACACCACGCCGAATCTGATGATCTTCGCGTGCAACGTTAAACCGGATGCGCTGGAAGAAGTGAAACGCTGGTATCGCGAAGAGCACATTCCGCGCTTGAGCAAAGTGCCGGGCTGTGTCTCCGCGCGGCATTTTATTTCCTATGCGGGCACGCACAACTGCATCGGCGTTTATGAAATTGAATCGCCGGAAGCCTGCGCATCCGCGGCGTGGAAAGAAGCGGCCTTTACGCCGTGGACCAAGCAGATGCATCCGCATCTGGGCGATGTGCTACGCGTGGTGCTGAAACGTTATCAGCGCGCGGCGTAGCACGAGGCGCGAAGGCCCTCCGGGCTTTCGCGGTTGATTACTGCGGTAGTATGCCGACGGCTTTGACCACGTTGCCCCAGCGCGCGAGATCGGCTTTCACCAGCGCGGTCATCTCCTCGGGCGACGTGCTTTTCGGATCCAGTCCGGCCGTCACCAGGCTTTCGGCAATGGCAGGCACGCCGAGGGCACGTCGGACTTCGCGGTTCAGTCGCGCAAGAATTTCCCTGGGCGTGTTGGGCGGCGCGGCCAGCGCGAACCAGCCGACCACTTCGAAATTCGGATAACCGGCTTCAGCCGATGTAGGCACGTTGGGCAGCGCGGGAATGCGCGCGGGCCCCGTCACCGCGATCGCGCGCGTTTTGCCCGCGCGTATCATGGGCACTGATGAAGCGGCGGTGGCGAACATCACGTTGACGTGTCCGCCCACGAGGTCAATGGTCGCTGGCCCGGCCCCCTTGTAGGGTATGTGCAGCATTTTTACGCCGGTCAGAATCTTGAAGTGCTCTCCCGTCAACTGGCTCAGCGCGCTGGCGGATGCAAACGTCAATTCATTGGGCCGTGCGCGTGCCAGTGCGGCCAGTTCCTTTAGGCTTTTCGCCGGTACGCTGGGGTGAATTACCACCGCGTTCGGGTACGTCACGCCAAGACTGATATGCGAAAACTCGTTGAGCGGATGAAAGCCAGGATTGGCGTAGAGCCACGGATTCATCGTCAGCGTCGAGGTGTCCGTAAGGCCGATGGTGTAGCCATCGGGTGTGGCCTTGGCAACAGCGGCGACGCCGATGTTACCTTGCGCACCGGCGCGGTTTTCCACCACGACCTGCTGCCCGAAACCTTCCGACAGGGCCGGCGCCAGTGTGCGGGCAAACAGATCGGTGCCGCCGCCCGGCGGATACGGCACGATAAAGCGGATGGCCTTGGCCGGATACGGTTGCGCCTGCGCCGGCGGGGCGGACAAGGTGCAACCCCACAGCACAAACAGAACGAAAACGAGACGGTTGGTCATGAACGCTCCGGATTCCGATTGCGAAGTTGCAAACGGCGCCGCATCCCATGGGATTGCGCGCGGAACAGTCGATGCCCGACACGTCCCGTCACGCCAGTGCTTATTTCGTGTGCGACGAACCGCCGTCGATGGTGATCACGCAGCCCGTGGTGTAGCCCGACGCCGGAGAGCACAGAAACGCCACCATGTTGGCGATCTCATCCACCGTGCCGAGCCGCTGGAACGGGTGATCGGTTACCAGCTCGCGCCAGCGGTCCGCGCTGCCCAGTTCTTTTTCCGCGCGTGCGCGCCAGCGCACTACTTGCCGGTCGGTTTCAATCGCGCCGGGGTTGATGCCCACCACGCGGATGCCGTCCTTGTGGCTGTCCGCGCCCAGCGCGCGCGACAGCGCCATCAGGCTCGCGTTGCCCATGCTGCCCGCGATGTAGCCCGACGAATGACGCTCGCCCGCCGCGCCGATCACGTTGACGATCACGCCGGATTTCTTTTTCGCCATGCGCGCGTAATACTCACGCGTCAAATTGATAAAACCCCACACTTTCAGATCCCACGCCTTGCGCCAGGTTTTTTCGTCGAGGCTGACCACGGTGCCCTGCGGAATCGCGCCGGCGTTGTTCACCAGAAAATCGATGTCGCCGACTTCCTTCGCCAGTTTCTCGGCCGCGCCTTCCGCGCCCAGATCGCACGGGTGGCAGGTCACGTTAACCTTGTAGGCATCGGTGATTTTCTTTTTGGCGGTTTCCAGATCGGCTGCCGTACGCGAGGTGATGTGCACGTTGCAGCCTTCGGATGCGAGCACGCGCGCCGCGCCGAAGCCGATGCCGCGCGAGCCGCCGGTGATCAGCGCGGTCTTGCCATTGAGATTCAGTTCCATGAGAGTTCCTGTGGTCGTTGAGTAAAATGAGGGAGCTAAAACTTGCGGAAGTCCGGCGCAGCGCTTCGAAACAGCGGCCCGAATCAGCGAGGACGGCAATCCTACCATTTTCATGCCGCGATAGCCGCGCGTGCCACGTGCCATTGCGTCGCGGGCGGTCAACCGGTCGCGCGGTTGGCGCGTTTTTGCCTTGCGACCCGGCGATCCGGGCAGACTTGCTAAACTTGTCAACGTATCAACAAGAATTCCACCCATAACCGTACCGCCGACCCAGGAGTATATAAATGACCAAATTTCTGTCCACGCTGATCGCCACGATTTTTGCGGCAACCACGTTTACCGCCGCCGCCCAGGCGCCGCAACCTTCTCAGCCCATAGCCCCGGCACAACCGGCGACGCCGGCAGCGCCGGCCAAGGGTGACGCTGCCAAGGCGACCCCGGCCACGCCCGCCACCCCGGCCACGGCAAGCTCGAAAGACGACGCGCCCAAAGGCGACAAGGCCAAGAAAGGCAAGGCCAAATCCAAGGCCAAGAAGGGCGACGGCAAAAAATCCGATGGCAAAAAGGGCGGTAAAAAAGGCGGCAAGAAAGGCGGCGACAAGGCGGATGCCGCGCCGGCCCCCGCTCCCGCACCGGCCAAGTAACCGGCAAGACAGCGTGAAAAACGGGGACGAGCAGTCCCCGTTTTTTTTGCCACTGACGTTTCGCAAATTCTTGCTCTGCCATCGGTTTGCGCGCCCGTTGGCAGACAAGCAGCGCGGGCGGCACACATTGTGACGCGGCAAGGCTGTTGTTAAACTGCAAGCGTCCCGGGAGAACAACATGCCACGCACCACAAAACGCGCCTTTTTCACTACAGCCATGATCGCCGCCGTGGGTGCGCTATCGGCAACCACGATTACTATGCCGGCGCAGGCGCAGAATTTCCCCGCGCGCCCGATCCGTTTTCTGGTGCCGGTGCCCGCGGGTTCCACCACCGATATCGTCACCCGCATCGTCGCGCAAAAAATGGCCGATGCCTTTAGCCAGCAAGTCGTCGTCGATAACCGACCCGGCGGCGTGATGACCATTGCCACCGATCTGGTGGCCAAAGCGCCGCCCGACGGTTACACCATCGGCACTTTGCTGACGCCCACGGCGGTGAATCCGTATGTGCTGAAAAATCTGCCCTACAACACCGAGCGTGATTTGCAGGCGGTGAGCCAGATGGTCGCGGTGCCGGGCGTGATGACCATGCACCCCGGCGTGCCCGCGAACAATCTGAAAGAAGTCATCGCGCTGGCCAAGGCCAAGCCCGGCACGCTGAACTACGGCTCGCCGGGGCAACTCACCTCGGGCCATCTGTCGATGGAATTGTTGAAGCTCAACATGGGCCTCAACATCCAGCACGTGCCGTACAAAGGCGGCGCGCCCGCCATCACCGACATGATTGCCGGACAGATTCAGTTTTTGATCAGCGGCCCACCGGGTGTGCTGGCGCACATCAACGCCGGACGCCTGAAAGCCATCGCCACCACCTCGGCCAAACGTTCGCCTGGCTTGCCGAACGTGCCCACGTTCATGGAGGCCGGCGTGCCGAATTTCGATACCAGCGAGTGGTACGGCGTGTTCGCGCCCGCGAATGTGCCCAAGCCCGTGCTCAATAAACTCGCCGGCGAAATCGCGCGCATTGTCAAAATGCCCGACGTGGCGGAGAAACTTTCCGCGCAGGGCGCGATTCCGGTGGGCAGTTCGGCGGAGGAATTTTCGCGGTTTGTTAAGGCGGAAATGGAGTTGTGGGGGAATGTGGCGCGGAAGATTGGGTTGAAGCCGGATTAGAGTGTTGTGATGTGGGGCGCAACTTCTATTGCGCTACTGCTGCATTTGTTGAACATCAGCACCCAGTTCGCCGGGGGCAGCCCGGCGGCTGCGTTGCACGGCGGCTTTCAGGAGCATTTTCTCGCAGGCACGGTGCTTTGGTTGCTTCGAAAAATCACCCCCGTCATTCCCGCGAAGGCGGGAATCCATAACACAGTGTCACTTCAGACACCGTATGGATTGCCACCCGTTCATGCCAGTCCGACGCCCACGCTCACAACCCCGCCGGGCCGCCATCACGCTCCCACGGATTCGCGGTTTGTGTATTGAACGGGTAGTCGCCCGGTTCTAGTGCCACGATCACCGGCGCGGCAAACAGGTATTTGCGCATTGCGCCGCCAACAGCCACCGCGAGCATCATGGCGCTGGTGAAGAGTTTGGCTTCCGCGTTGGGAATCGCCGTCAGCGCGGCCATGCCGCCCGTCAGCCCGAGCAACGGGCCAACTTTCATCATCGTGCCCATCACGTTTGTATTTGCCATCGTATTCGCGCTCATGGTTGCTTCCTTTCCGGGGTTGCGTGGTTGGTTAAGAACACGGGCGCAGTGTGCCGATGGTGTGTCGTAGTATCAATTTATACTCAAAAAGTAGATTTTAATTACCAATAAGTATCGTTTTATGATACTTTTAGCCGCATCGAAATCCGGCCGAAGACAACATGAGCACCGCTTATCTGTTCGAGGGGCTGAAGGCGCATTACCGCGCGCGCGGGCTGACGTATCGCGATGTCGCCAAGGTGCTGAAAATTTCCGAATCCACCGTGAAGCGCATTTTCTCCACGCGCGACTGCACGCTCGCGCGGCTGGAAGAACTGTGCGCCGTGGTGCAGGTGGATATCGCGGAGATCGCGCGCGGCGCGCCGCGAACCGCGCGCCTCATCACGCGGCTCACCCAGGCGCAGGAGCAGGAACTCGTCGATGACCTGCGGCTGCTGATCGTCGCCGTGTGCGCAATGGGCAACATGCCCATCACCGACATCGTGCGCGTCTACGATATTTCACAAACGCAATGCATCGGCCTGCTGGCCAAGCTCGACCGCATCGGTTTCCTGGATTTGCAGGAGAACAACCACTACCGCCTGCTGGTCGCGCGCACCTTTCAGTGGATACCCGACGGCCCGATCATGCGCTGGACCAAACAGCAGGCGGGCGACTATTTCAATTACCCGTTCATGCAGCCGGGCGAGATGCTGCGCATCGTGAACGTGCGCGTGTCCGCCGAGGCGCGCGTGGCGCTGCTGGCGCGTTTGGAGCAGTTGGCGCTCGAATACGCCGAGCAGCACAACGCGGATTCATGGTTGCCGCTGGAGCAGCGCGAGTCGATCAGTTTGTGTATGGCGGTGCGGCCTTGGGAACCGGCGGCGTTTGGGAAGTTGTGGCGGGGGGCGGCGGGGTGAACCGTTGGGTACAAGTGTTTATTGCACTGGGTTTTTTTCAACGCTCAATCGCCCTCGGCGTCGAATATTTGCTGATACGATATATGGACCTACGATCAAACCAGGCTCTGCAAGTGGTCTTTTATTGCTTAAAAAGCAAGTACAGGATAAAAATGCCAACGACTGCTCCGATGATGAATTTAGTTTGTCTTTCGCTATGCCATTTCCGCAGTTGAAAGGCTAATTCCGCATGAGTCGGCGGCGTTCTACCGACGTAGAAGGGCGACTTGAACCATTCTACGGTCATGTCGCTGGCTTCGTAGTAAACATCCCTATTCGGCGAAGTGTCGGCCGCGAATGCGGCAATGTCTGCGTCCCCAAATTCGTTTACTGGGGGCCTTCCACACTCAAAGACCATGACCTTTTTCCCGTCAATTACGGGCATTTCATATAGTTGTTTCACATCGCCTTCGCTCATGGCGCACTCCTTGGAGTTAAAACCTGATGTTTGAGTAAAACCTCATTAGTGAGATATTGATGGGCGAATTTTGAGATACACCAATCCAAGAAACGCCATTCCCGAATACCAAAGCGCTTGTCTTGGATCAACTAGAAAAAGTTTTCGAATGTCATTAGTGACTTCTGTCGAAAGAAGGTTGAAATCTAAAACGAATTGTTTCTTTTTCTGGTCGCTCATTTCCGATACATATTTCTCCAAATCGAAATCCACATTTTTGACGTCATGCACAAGTGAATTTCGTAACGTAGACAACGAGTGCATGAAGGTTCTAGCCGGCTTGTCTAGTAACTCCAATGCCTCTACGAAGGCTGCTTTGCCAGTGTGCTTGTTACTAATATCCAGGCGAGAAAATACCTTTTCAAGTTCGTTCCTTCTCAATTCCATTGCCAGTAGATGCGATATCGCGGCTTCGATAAGTGCATGCAGCTTAATGACAAAGGCCCAGTCGGTATCGTCGTCAGTGTCGAGGCGTTCAAAGAATCCCGGGGTGACGCCTATGCGCTCTTCAAGAAGTGGAATCAACTCTGCGAGGTTGGTGGAGTGCATCGTATGAGGCTTAAATGTGAAATGGCCGTCAAATGACGGGCTTTTTTTGCGCAGGGAAAGCATCCAGAATAGCCTTCGCCGCATCCCCCGATTTTTCCAGCCCAGCCACCACATCCGCCAACCGCTCCACATCCGCAGCACTAGCGCCCAACCCAAATTCCAGACACCCCCGCACTTTGCCGCGCATTTCGGCGTCACTCATCGGGTCTTGCGGGCTACCTTTGACGGTTTCACGTTTGAGTTCGATGACCTTGCCGGATTTCAGCGTGAGTTTGACGCGCGCGGGTTCGATGGCGGTGGGGTCGATCGCCGGGTCATCCACGACTTTGGTGATTGCAGTCAGTGCGGCGATACCGCTGTCGGTGATGGCCGGTTTGCGGTAGCTGTGTAAATCCACTTTTCCGTCTTGCAGCGCGCAGGCAAAGCTGTAGCTGCTGTTGAACTGCGCGTGTACGACTTCGTTGCGTGTGGGTTCGTACGGCGCGCCGACGGTGAGCCAGTTGACGTTGCCCATGCCGATTTCGATGGCGGCGACATCGGCGGGTTTTACGCCCTGCTGGTGCATTTGGATGCCGATGCCGATGGGTGTGTGGTTGCAGCGGCAGCACGGATACGGCTTGAAGCTGTATTCCGCCACGCGCCAATCGCTGCCGAGGCCATCGGTGAGGATTTCCGGTTTGACTTCGTTGCGTTCATACAGCGCGAACAGGCCTGCGTTGCCTTCTAGCGTGCCGCGCGTGCTGGTCAATCCGTCGGCGGCGAGAAACGCGCCCATTACCGCGTTGCGCGCGGCGAAGCCCGGCCCGAGGCGTTTAGACAACACGCCGTCTCGCATGCTTTGCGCGGAGCCGCTGGCCTGATGAAACGCCATGCCGAGTGCGTTGGCGAGACCGTTGGCGTCGAGCTTCAACAATTTGCCCGCGGCGACGCCGGCCGCCACCGTGCCGAAAATCATCGTCGGATGCCAGCCTTTGCCCAGACTGTTGTAGCAGGCAAGGCCGAGGCGCGCGTGGAGTTCCGCGCCAATGGCGTAGGCGAGCATGAATTCCTTGCCGCTGACGGGCTTGCCTTCGGCCGACAAATCCTCGGCGGTGGCGAGCAGCGTGGGCAGCACCACGGCGCTGGTGTGCACGCGCGCGGGATCGTGCTGATCGTCAAAATCCAGTGCGTGCGCGGCCGCGCCATTGGCCATGGCGGCGGTGGGCGGTGAGTAGCGCCGTTTGCCGATCAAGCCGGTGGCGGAACCGGTTTTTTCCCAACGTGACAGACGCGTGTTTAGTTCCGCAATGCCCGGCGCGTGGGCCGCGCCGCCGATCACGCCCAATGTGTCGAGGATCAGCGCCTTCACGTTGTGCAGCACGGGGGCGGGCAGCGTGTCGTAAGTCCAGCCTGCGATGGTGGCGCATAACGCGCGGCTGTAGCCGTCGGGTAGCGGCAGGGTTTTTGCGGCGAACAGTTCTTTTACGTTTGGTGCGGCCATAATATGAATCTCCGGCGGATGAGAGTTGAAACGCTATCACAAACGCGTGCGTGATATTCTCCAATTCAGTATTTCGCCTCTTCCATCCATTATTCAGAGTTGATAAGTGAGCAAGCTATTCGTAGGCATAGACACCGGCGGCACCTTCACCGATCTGGTTGCCGCTGATCTCGGCAACGGGCGCCACTATTATCACAAGGTGCCCACCACCACGGGTGATCCGGCGCGCGGCATACTCGACGGCATCGCCGAACTGCTTGATCAAAACGGCATCGCGCGCCGCGACGTGGCGTTTCTGGTGCTGGGCACCACGCTTGCCACCAACGCGGTGCTCGAAGGCAAATGGGCGCGCACCGGTGTCATCACCACGTCGGGGTTTCGCGACGTGCTGGAGCTCGCGCGCCAGCGCCGCCCGCACTACTTCAATCTGGATATCCCCAAGCCCATGCCGCCGGCGCCGCGCGATTGCCGGCTCGAAGTGAATGAGCGCGTGGCGCCGGATGGTGCCGTGGTCACCCCGTTGATGGAAGACGATGTGCGGCGCGCGGTGGAGGTATTGAAGACGAAAAAGGTCGAGGCGGTGGCGATCTGCTTCATGCACGCCTATGCGAACGCGGATCACGAGGAACGCGCGCGGGCGCTGGTCAAATCGTTGTGGCCGGAAATTTATCTGTGCACCTCGAGCGAAGTGCTGGGCGAGTTTCGCGAGTTCGAGCGATTCTCCACGGCGGCGGTCAACGCGAGCCTGATGCCGATCATGGATCACGCCCTGTCGCAATTTGAAAAGGGCGTGGCGGCGCTGGGCATACCGCACACGCCGCGCGTGATGCAGTCCAACGGCGGCGCGGTGTCGCCGGGCGCGGTGCGCAAGATGCCGGTGAATACGTTTTTCTCCGGACCGGCGGGCGGCGTCATCGGCACGGTCGGTCTCGGTCGCATGCTCAAAGCGCCGAACCTGATTGCGTTCGACATGGGCGGTACGTCTACCGACGTGTGCCTGATACGCGACGGCGAGCCGGCGAAAAAAAGCGAGCGCCAGATGGGTGGCTTTCCGGTGCGCACACGCACGCTCGACATTCATACCATCGGCGCGGGCGGCGGCTCAATAGCATGGATCGATGCGGGCGGCTTGCTCAAGGTGGGGCCGCAGAGCGCGGGCGCTTATCCAGGGCCGGCGGCGTATGGACGGGGTGGCACCAAGGCCACCGTGACCGACGCTAATGTCACGCTCGGGCGGCTGAGCCCCAAGTCGCTGCTTGGCGGGCGCATGGCGATGCATCCGGACAAGGCGCACGCGGCCATTGATGCGTTGGCGAAATCGTTGCGGGTGGATGCGGTCAAGGCCGCCGCGGGCGTGCTGGAAATCATCAACGTCAACATGATGGGCGCGGTGCGCGTGATCTCGGTCGAGCAGGGCGAAGACCCGCGCGATTTCACGCTGGTGGCGTTCGGCGGCGCGGGGCCGCTGCACGCGGCGGACGTGGCGCGCAACATGGGCATGGGCAAAGTGCTGGTGCCACCGCGGCCCGGTCTGTTGTCGGCCATCGGCTTGCTGCACGCCGATGTGCGCGGCGATTTCAGTTTGACGCGGTTGCTGCGCGCGGAGAGTGCAAACTTAAAGGCATTCAACGCGGGATTTGCCGATCTGAAACAACGCGGCATCGCATGGCTGCGCGGCGAAAGTGAACAGAGGGCCAAGTTCGAATGGCAGGTTGACCTGCGTTACTTCGGCCAGAATTTCGAGTTGATCATGCCACTGGCGAGTGACCGTTTAAGCGCGGCGAGTCTCAAGCGATTGACGACGGCATTCCATCGCCGCCACAAGGCGTTTTACGGTTACGACATGCCGGCGCAGCCAGTGGAAATCGTCAACCTGCGGCTGGTGGTGACCGCCGCGCGCAAGGCGTTGCCTGCTGTGCAAAAGAATAAAAAACACATTAATAAACAATTGGTTACGGAAAAACGCCGTGTGTGGTTTCCAGAGACCGGGTTTGTGCAGACGCCTGTTTACGAGCGCGAGCAATTGCCGCCAAACTGGCGCGCGACAGGGCCGGCAATCATCGAGCAAATGGATGCAACCACCGTGGTGCCGCCGAAGGCGACGGTGCATAACGATGCGCTGGGGTATTTGCATTTGACGTTGGTTTGAATCGAGCCTGAAAAATGAGCAGACAGCCAAGCGAGAAAAACCCTACTCCGTCATTCCCGCGAAGGCGGGAATCCATAATGCATTCGCAACGGAGACAGCGTTATGGGTTCCCGCCTGCGCGGGAACGACAGTGACGGATTTTAATCTGTGTTCATCTGTGTAAATCTGTGGCAAAAAGCCTTTAAGAAGGTTGGTCATGAAACCCAAAATCGATCCAATCAAATCCGAAGTCATCGCGCGCTTTCTGCTCGCCACCGCCGAGGAAATGGGCGCGACGCTGATGCGAACCGCCTTCTCACCCAATATCAAGGAGCGCGCGGATTGTTCCACCGCGATATTCGACACGGCGGGTGAAGTGATCGCGCTGGCGCAGCGCGTGCCGATCCACCTGGGCTCGATGGTGGGCGCGGTAGCAGAAATATTGAAACGCTTCCCAGTCAGCGAAATCCTGCCCGGTGACATGTTCGTCGCCAACGATCCGTACAACGGCGGCGGCACGCATCTGCCCGACATCAACGTCATTGCGCCGGTATTCAGCGGCAAAAAAATCGTCGCTTTCGTCGCCAACATCGCGCACCACGCCGACGTGGGCGGCATGGTGCCCGGCTCGGAAGCTGCGGTTTGCAAATCGATTTATCAGGAAGGCATTCGCATCCCGCCGGTGCGCGTGATGCGCGCGGGCGTGGTGAACCGCGATGTGGTCGATATTATTCTGCTGAACTCGCGCACGCCGGATGAACGCGTGGGCGATCTCAATGCACAGTTCGCCGCCAATACCGTGGGCGCGCGCAGCGTGCTGCAATTGTTTGACCGTTACGGATTGAAGGAAACGCAGGCGGCGATTGCGGGCTATCTCGATTTTACCGAGAAGCGGTTTCGCGCCGCGATTAACCGGCTGCCGCGCGGGCGCTACGTGGCGGAAGATTTTCTTGACGGCAATGTTGACGGCGAAACCTGCGCCATCAAGCTGGCGCTGACCATCGGCAAGGGGCGCATGGATTTTGATTTCACCGGCTCCGGCAAGCAACTGGAAAGCGCGCGCAATATTCCGTATCGCGCGTTGCTCGCCACGGTGTATACGGTGGCCAAGGCGATGCTCGACCCGGAAGTGCCCGCCAACGCGGGTTACTACCGCACGCTGCACATCAAGGCGCCGCCGGGTTGCGTAGTCGGGCCGGTGCCGCCGGCGGCCATCGGTTGCCGTTCCATTTCAGCCAGCGTGCTGGGTGATGTGATCGCCAACGCGTTGTCACAGGCGATGCCCGACAAGGCGCTGGCGGGCAGCGGGCCGCATCACTTATTTGTGCTGTCGGGCACCGATCCGCGCACCGGTGTGTATTTTGTCGATTACGAAACCGTGGCGGGCGGCATGGGCGCGCGCGCCAATCGCGATGGCGTGGACGGTGTGCGCGTACATGCGTCGGGCTCATCGAATCTGCCGAGCGAGGCGCTGGAGCATGCGTATCCATTTCGCGTGGAGCGTTACGCGCTGTGGGATGAATCCTCCGGCCCCGGCCAATATCGCGGCGGCGCGGGCGTGGTGCGCGACTATCGTGTTTTGGCCGACGACATCGTGGTGAGCCTGTCGTCCGAGCGGCAGCATGTGGCGTCCCCTGGCATGGCGGGCGGTGGCTCGGGCGCGTGCGGCGCGTTTGTGTTGAATCCGGATACACCGGGCGAGCAAGTATTGCCGTCGGCCGCGGCGGACATACCTTTGCCGCGCGGTAGCGTGCTGCGTATTTGCACGCCGGCGGGTGCGGGGTATGGGGAGGCGAAGCAGCGCACTATCAACGCCGTGCAGAAGGATGTGGTTGAAGGGCGTATCTCGCCAGATTATTCGTCGAGAGTTTATTTGGAAGGATCGTGATAGGCCACGAGAAAGTTTCGGAAGCTCGAGGTGCATATGGAGTGCGGCGGCTTGCCGCCGCTTTCTACGCCTCGCGGCATGCAGCGAAAAAACACAGCGGCGGTAAGCCGCCGCAATCCACATAAATTTTTCACGGAATAGACAGCGTAAGTGATCAAGGAGCATGACCATGAATAAACCCAACACCGAATTCGATGTCGTTGCCGCATTCCGCGATGACTTTCCCGCGCTGAAAAAGTGGACCTACATGGACGTGGCGGCGCGTGGCGTGTTGTCCAAGACCACGCGCGCGGCACTGGACGCGCAAATCGATGACCGCATGATGAATGGCGGCGACAAGGATCGATTTTTTGCGCTGATCGAAGAGGCGCGTGGCCGTTTTGCGCAACTCATCAACGCATTGCCCGAGGAAGTCACTTACACCAAGAATATCTCCGAGGGGCTCAACATGGTGGCGACCGGCATCCCCTGGAAAGCCGGCGACAACGTAGTGCTGTGCCCGGAGTTGGAGCACCCCAACAACGTGTATGCGTGGCTGAACCTGCAACGCCTGGGCGTGGAAGTGCGCATGGTGAAGCCGCGCGACAATCACATCCCGGTCGATACCATTATCGCGCGCATGGATGCGCGCACGCGTTGCGCCACGGTTTCCACGGTAACGTTTGCGCCGGGTTTTCGCACCGACATCGATACCCTGGGCCGCGCGTGCCGCGAGCGGGGCGTGCTGTTGTTGGTGGATGCCGCGCAGTCGGCGGGCAAGGTGCACACGGATGTGCAACGGTCGAATATCGATGCGCTGACGGTATCCACACAAAAAGGTTTGTTGGGCCTTTACGGCATGGGGTTTCTGTATGTGCGGCGCGAGTGGGCCGACAAGATGCAGCCGGCGTATCTCGCGCGTTTTGGTGTCGATCTGGGCGATGCGCACGAAGCCGCGCTGGGTGATATGTCATTCAAGCTGGCGGCGGGTGCGCGGCGCTTCGATCTGGGCAACTACAACTTTGCCGCGGCAGCGGCGGTGAACGCGTCGATGCAGCAATTGCTCAATATCGGCACGCAACGCATTGAAAAACACGTCACAGGACTTGTGCACGCGCTGGCGCAAGGTTACGTGGACATAGGCGTTCCGGTGGCTGGCGGCAAGCCGGGGCCGCATCTGGCGGGCATCGTGACCATCGGCAACATGAGCACCAATCATTACGGTTCCGACGACGAACGCTTCAACGGGCTGTATCAGCACCTCTGCGACAATCAGGTAAAGCTGTCGATACGGCGCGGGTTGCTGCGTTTTTCGCTGCACGCGTATAACAACCTGGATGATGTGAATCGCGTGCTGGAATTGAGCCGGGCGTTTTTGCGCTAACGGCTAAACCCCTATGAACATGGATGAACCGAATTTACGGGATAAACCGCTCGATGTTTGCCCTGTAAATCCCGCTTGGCCATGTTAATGTAACTTATTGTTTTTAAGCATGAATTACATAGACCCTGTATCCGGTAAAACCTACGCCACCGACACCGCCCGCTGGTGTTCCGACAGCGGCGGTTATCTCAATCTCACGCCCGGTGCGGGATTAAAGCGCGGCGACATCGATACCACGCGCCGCTCGGTGTGGCGTTACGCGAAAGCTATCGGCGTTGACGACCAACACGCGGTCACCATGGGTGAAGGCTGGACACCGTTGACGTGCGGTGATTGGAATGGCACGCCGATGATGTTCAAGCTCGAATTCATGATGCCCACTGGCTCGTTCAAAGACCGCGGCATGACGGTAATGGTGAGTTATCTCAAAAGCCGCGGCCTCACCGAAGTGCTGGAAGATTCATCGGGCAATGCGGGTGCGTCGCTGTCGGCGTACGCCGCGGCCGCGGGCATGCGCTGTCGTATCCTCGTGCCGGAAACGGCGTCGTATCCGAAGATCGCGCAGATCGCGGCCTGCGGCGCCGACGTGGTGACGATACGCGGCACGCGGCAGGACGTGGCCGACACTGCGATGCGCATGAGTAAGGAAATTTTTTACGCCAGCCACAACTGGCAGCCGTTTTTTGCCGAGGGCACCAAGACGCTCGCGTATGAACTGTGGGAGCAATTGGGATTCAGCGCGCCCGACAACGTGATCGTGCCGCTGGGTTATGGCAGCAACGTATCGGGCTGCGCCATCGGATTCGGCGAACTCCTGCGCAACGGCGAGATCACTAAAATGCCGCGCATCTTTGGCGTGCAGGCGGCCAATTGCGCGCCGTATTACAACGCGTTCAAAGCAGGCGTCGAACACCTGGTGCCGACCGACGTTACACCCACCATCGCCGAAGGCATCGCATCATCCAAGCCGACGCGCGTGGTGGAGGCGCTGCGTGCGGTGCGTGATTCCGGCGGCCGCATCGTTGCGGTTACCGAGGCAGAAATCGTCGCCGCGCTCGGCGCGCTTGCGCGCAAGGGGCTTTATGTGGAGCCGACCTCCGCCGCGGCGGGGGCGGGACTGACGCAGTTGCTGGCGAGCGGCGCGATAAAACCGGGCGAACGCACCGTGCTCGTGCTAACCGGAACAGGCCTGAAGGCGTCGGAGAAAATCGGCGAGTTATTGAATCTCAAGGCGCGCGGCGAATAATCCGTCGCTGCCCGGCATTACTGCGGAAAATTCTGCGGCTTGATTTTCGCCGCCTGAACCACACGCCGCCAGCGCGCGGTTTCGTCGATCAGCAGTTTCGAAAATTCCTCGGGCGTGTTGCCGACAATTTCAAGTCCTTGCCCGGTGAGGCGCTCTCGCACATCCGGATTGGCCATTGCCTTCAGCGCTTCGCCGTGGAGACGCGCGATGATGGCTGCCGGCGTTTTGGCGGGCGCCAGCAACCCTTGCCAGGTGACCACCTCATAACCGGGCAATCCGGATTCGGCAACCGTGGGCAGGTCGCGCACGGTCGAGAACCGTTGCGCGCTGGTGACCGCAAGCGCTTTGAGCCGGCCTGTTTTTACCAGAGGCAGGCCGGTGGGGACGTTACTGAAGGTGAACTGTACCTGACCCGCCACGGTTTCGGTGGTCGCCAGCGGTCCGCCGCGATACGGCACATCAACAATATCGATTTTTGCCATGTACTTGAACAACTCGCCGGCAAGGTGCGAACCCACGCCGACGCCGCCGGTGCCGTAGCTCAACTGGCCGGGACGCGCCTTCGCCAGTGCAACGAAATCCGCGACGGTTTTCACTGGCAGGGAGGGATGCACCACCAGCAGGTAGGGTGTCGAGGCGAGCAGCGAGATGGCCGCGAAATCGCGCACCGGGTCGTACGGCAGCTTCGCATATAGGCTGGCATTGATGGTGTGTGCGGCGGACACCATCACCAGCGTGTAGCCATCGGGTGCGCTTTTCGCGGTGGCGTCCGCCGCGATGATGCCGCCCGCGCCACCGCGATTATCGATGGTGAATTGCTGGCCTAGGCTTTCGCCCATTTTCTGCCCCACGATGCGCGCAACAATATCCACGCCGCTGCCGGCGGGAAAAATCACGATCACGCGGATGGGTTTGACGGGATACGGTATGGGCTGCGCACATACAGTGCCGGAGCCAGAAGCCGCGGCAATCGTTACAGCCAATACAACGAAGCGGCGAGTGATGCGCAAGATTCGCGGCGACGCCCTGATCGTTCCTCGAACTTGGCGAAGTTACGCCACGCCGTGCTGTTTAAACCACGCCAGCATGCGCTTGAAGCCATCATCTGCGGCTTCCTTGCGATAGCTTGGGCGATAGTCGGCGTAAAACGCGTGCGGCGCGCCGTCGTAGAGCACAATGTTGCTCACCGTGTTGCCCGCAGCCTTTAACGCCCCGCGCATTTGTTCGACATGGGCTACTGGAATACCGGCGTCCTCGGCGCCATACAAGCCGAGTACCGGTACTTTCAGAATGGCGGCGAATTCGACCGGGTACGCCGGTTGCAACGGTGCCTTGCCGGGCGCGACGAGGCGGCCATACCATGCCACGCCTGCGTTGACTTTCGGGTTGTGCACGCAATACGTCCATGTGATGCGTCCGCCCCAGCAGAATCCTGTTACCGCCAGTTTGGAGGTGTCGCCGCGGCCAGAGGCGCCCGCGTGAACCACGGCGGTGTCGAGGTCGGACATCACTACGCTGTCAGGCACATGGTTCACCACCTTGGCGAAAATTTCCTGATTGTCGGTGAATTGGGTGACATCGCCATGGCGATGGTAGTGATCGACCGCAATGGCGAAATAACCCTGCTTCGCCAGACGCCGGCACACATCCTTGATGTGCTCATGCAGGCCGAAAATTTCCTGAACCACCAGCACCACCGGAAATTTTCCGTCCTTGCTCGGGTGTGCGCGATAGGCTGGCACCACGCCGGTCATGGTATTGAGATGCACTTCGCCTGCCACTAGACCTGTCGTGTCGGTGGTGATGGTCGACGCGGCAATCGGTTGCACGAGTTTTGCCCAGCCTTGCGGGAGCAACTGTTTGACCACTTCGCCCAGCGAGGGGGATTGCGGCGTCAAATTATTAAGGCCGTTGATGGTGGTGTCGGACATGATGGTCTCTCCTGAGTTGATAGGGATGAATCGGTTGGTTCGAAATCCTGCAAAGTGGTTTACAGCGGTTGGATACAGCGGATGGGATGTCGAAGTATAGCGGGCTTGCTTGACACTGCGAAGGCGCCCACATAAATTCCAAATCCCTGTGGTCCTGTTCATCCGATTTCCTTAAAGGTATCCCCATGGCTCGTTCGTTACTAAAACCGGGATTTTTTTGCATGGCGCTGGTGTGCCTGTTCGCATCGGCCGCGGGCCATGCGCAGACGTGGAAGCCCGAAAAGCCGGTGGACATTATCATCGGCACCACGCCCGGCGGCCCGCAGGATCGCCAGGGGCGCTTGATCCAGCGGATTTTTCAGGAGCGAAAGCTGTTCGATCAGCCATCGTCGGTGTCGAACCGGCCCGGTGGCGGCGGTGCGGTGGCGCTGGCATTCATGGCGAATCACAAGGGCGATGCGCATTACATTCAAATCGTCGCGCAGCCGCTGATCAGTAACCACGTGGCGGGCCGCAGCAAACAGCACTTCACGGACTTTTCGCCCATCGCGATTTTTGCCGTGGAGTATGTGACGCTGGTGGTGCGTACCGATTCGCCGATCAAGGATGCACGCGAGTTCGTCGCGGGCATGCGCAAGGATCCGACTGCGTACTCGGTGGCCATCGGCACGGTGGTGGGCAATGCCACGCATTCGTCGTACGCGCATGCAATGAAGGCCGCGGGCGTCGATGTGAAACGGCTGCGCTCGGTGGCGTTTAACTCGGGATCGGAAGGCATGACCGCGGCCATGGGCGGGCACGTCGATGCGGCGGCGGGGTCCGTGTCCACGGTGCTGCCGCATGTGCGCGCTGGCAAGCTGCGCGTACTCGCCATCGGTGCGCCCAAGCGCTGGGAGGGTGAGCTCGCCAGTGTGCCGACATGGAAGGAACTCGGCGTGGATAGTGCGCAGGATTTGTGGCGCGGTCTCGCGGGGCCGCCCGGATTCACGCTAGCGCAAACCGCGTTTTGGGATGCCACCATCGCGCGCACCGTCAAGGATTCCGAGTGGATCAAGGACGTCGAGCGCAACCTAGCGGCGAACGTCTACAAGAATAGCGCCGACACGCTTAAGCACTGGCAGGCGGAGTACGCCGATGTGAAGGCGTTGTTTATCGAGATGGGGCTGGCGAAGTGATGGCGCAACGTTAGTAACGATGGTCCCACGAGCCTCGCTGGATAATTGCATCGGTAAATGCCAAGCTGACTGCCGGACATAATTTGCGCCGAGCCTGAATTGTTTACTAATACTTCACGATATCACTCTCTACTTCAATCCGGGCGGCCGCTTGCCAAACTCGTGCTGGCGGTCGCTGTTCTGGCGGGCATGGTTTCATTTATGCCCGCGCCGCCGCCACGGGCGCAGGACATACCGCACGACCGGTTTATCAACTCGCTGGCCGATGCCATTGATCAGACGGCCCTCACGCCGCGCGAGCAACTCGGGCTGCGATTGTTTTTTGACGCCAATCTGTCGGAACCCGCCGGTCTCGCGTGCGCGTCGTGCCACGATCCCCGGCGCGCGTTTACCGGCAACAACAACACCCTGATCGGCGTGGCGCTGGGCAGCCGCTCCGATCAGTTCGGTACGCGCGATGCGCCCACGCTGATGTATCTGGCCACCACGCCGCGTTTTAACAGGAATGGCCTCGTCGAAAAAGACGGCAAGCGCCTGCCGGTGGGCGGTCATTTCTGGGACGGCCGTGCCGACACGCTGGAAGAGCAGGCCACGCAGCCGTTTTTTAATCCGGTGGAAATGAATAACGCGGATGCACCGGTACTGATTGCCAAGATCGCGAAGGGCTCCTACGCCGGCGCCTTTCGAAAAGTGTGGGGCGAAGCCATTTTTGAAAATCCGGATAAGGCGCTTGATGCGGTGGCGGCGTCCATCGCGGCGTTTGAACGCACGCGCGTGTTCCAGCCGTTTACCTCGAAATTTGATTACGTCATGCGAGGGCAGGCCGCGTTCACCGAGCAGGAGCAGCGCGGCCTGAGTCTTTTTACCATCCGGCAGAAGGGCAATTGCGCGCAGTGCCATACGGTCGATGCCGCGTCGCGCGATCCGCAAAAGTCGCTGTTTACCGACTTCAGTTATCGTGCGCTGGGGTTGCCGCGTAGCGCGCGTATTCCGAAAAATGCCGATCCGGCGTTTATCGACCTTGGTTTGTGCGAGCGCGTGCCGGTGTCGCTGGCGAAACCGGGCAAGCCTGCGCCTGATGCCAAGCCGCCGGCAGGCGTCACGCCGTTGCCGGAGGACCCCGCGGCCTGCGGCCTGTTCAAGACGCCGACGTTACGCAATATCACCATCACTGCGCCGTACATGCACAACGGTTTTTTCGATCATCTGCGCGATGCCGTCGCGTTTTACGCGACGCGAGACACCGATCCGGCGCGGTGGTTTCCCGACGGCAAAAAATTCAACGATCTGCCGGCGCGTTATCACGCCAACGTCGATGTCGATACGCCGCCTTATCAGCGCCGCCCGAACCAGCGTCCGCAACTCACCAACGAGGAAATCGACGACATCGTGGCGTTCTTGTACACCCTGACCGACGGCTACACGCTGCCGGGAAGCAAACGATCAAAGCCCGCTACGATGACCGATGCGATTACGCCGCCGCGATCTCCAAATCCATCCCCGTCGCCACCAGCTTCGTCCCCAGCTTCGCCCCGCGAGTATTGAGTTCGCCGAGTTCCTTGCCTTCGTTGGCCGGATCGCAGAAATAGGTTTCGTTGGCGTCGTTGTGGCGCACGAAACGAATGCGTAACTTAGAGACAGCTTTTTTCTCGACGCTGACCAGAGCCACCATGCCGAGCCAGTCGCCGTGCTTGCGTCCGCCGTGGCCGGTGTGGAACGAGAAGCTGCCGAGGCCGTAAAGAATCGGCTTGCCCTGATAGATTTCGGTGGGCAGGGAGTAATGCGGGCCGTGGCCCATCACGATGTCCGCCCCGCTGTCGATGGCGGCATGCGCGATCATCGGCATGTAATCGAGCACATCCTTGTGCAGTCCCCAGTGGCACGAGGCAACGAGAATGTCACATTGTTTGCGCAGCGCGGCCACGTCGTCCTTGAAGAGTTGCAGGTGCTTGGCATCCGGCCAGGTCAAAATTTCCGGCGGAATGCCGGGGCGGTTGGCGGGCGGAACATCCGGGCGGGTTTTGTGCAGCGGCAATTGATAGGCCGTGTGTCCCTTGATGGTGGCGACACCCGCCGTGTGCGTGGTGGCTTCGTGATTGGTGGGCCAATAGACGGAAGTGCGCTGCAAAAAGCCATAACGCACGCCGTTTTTCTCGATGATTACCGGCGCGTACGCAGCGGCGCGGTTGGCGCCGGCGCCGGTGTGCTTGACGCCGATTTCGTCCAGGCGCGCGATGGAGCCGGTGATGGCGGCCTCGCCGTAGTTGACGTTATTGGCGATGCCCACTGCGTCGATGCCCGCGTATTTCAATGATTCGCCGGAAGGCCCGGGTGCGGCGAAAAAACCTTCGTTGTCCCAGGTGTGCCCGCCGGCAGGCGCATAGAGGCAGCATTCCATGTTGGAAAAACGCACGTCGGCTGCCTTGAATTCGTCGATGGTTTTGCGAAACGGCACGGTGGGATCGGTGACGTTCATCAGGTTGACGTCGCCGGTGAGTATCATTTGGGCCATGGAAATTCCTTTATGGGAGAGGCAGCGGGGAAGCCCGTGATTTTAGTCAATAGGCCATGTCCGGCACAACTCGGGCGGGCAATTCGTTAGCATTGTGGACGTGACGGCAAAGGCAGTGGTGTTAGCATTCCCGCGGAGGAGACAACAAGATGATGGTGCGGTTACTGGCAGGCGTGATGTGTTTCGTTCCGATTAACGGCGCACTCGCGCAAGTGAACTATCCTGCGAAACCCATCCGCTTGTTGATCGGCGCACCGCCGGGCGGCGGCAACGATGTGTTGGGCCGTGTGGTGGCGCAACGATTGACCGACCGCATCGGGCAACAGGTGGTGGTTGAAAATCGCGGCGGCGCGGGGCAAACCATCGCCGGCGATGTCGCCGCCAAATCCCCGCCCGATGGTTATACGATCCTGCTGGTGTCTTCGAGCTTCATGATTTCGGCGCTGGTGTATCCCAAGTTGCCGTATGACACGCTGCGCGATTTTTCGGGCATCACACAGATCGCGACCATTCCCCAAATGCTGGTGGTGCATCCGTCGCTGCCGGTGAAAACCGGCCCCGAGTTGATTGTGCTGGCCAAGAAGAATCCCGGTGCATTGATGTACGGCTCGGGCGGCAACGGTTCCACGCAGCATCTCGGCGCGGAGTTGTTCAAGGTGTTGACAAAAACCAGCATGGTGCATCTCCCGTTCAAAGGTGCGGGGCCCGCGATTGCCGCGATGCTGTCGGGCGACGTGCAGGTGTTTTTTTCGACGGTGCCGTCGGTGCAGCCGCTCGCGCAGGCCGGCAAGCTCAGGGCTATCGCAGCGGCGGTGGCCAAACGCATCCCCACGTTGCCGGATCTGCCCACGCTGGAAGAACAGGGCGTGCGCGGCATGGACATCAGCGGTAATTACGGATTGTTGGCGCCGGCGGGAACGCCCGCGTCCGTGATCCGATATCTAAACGACGAAGTGGGTAAGTTATTGATTACGCCCGAAGTTCGCGATTACCTCGCGAAACAGGGTGCGTTTGTCGCGCCGAGCACCCCCGCGCAATTTCAGGCGCAGGTCAAGGCGGAGATCGAAAAGTGGCGCGAGGTCGTGCGGATTTCCGGCATGAAACCCGATTGAGTTTGATTGCGCCCAGGTTGACACCGCTATCCATGCCCCCGATACTGCGGGGCGCGGTAATTCATTTTTTACAAGGGAGTGGGAATGAGGAAATTATTGATCGGCGCGGCTATGCTGGCCGCAAGCAGTTTTGGCGCGCAAGCGCAAACGCAGCAGGACCTGAATCGCGATGGCAATGGCGGCAGTACCGACAACGTGCTGACGTACGGCATGGGGTATCACCAGCAGCGTTTCAGCAAGCTGGATCAGATCAACAAAAACACGGTCAAACGGCTGGTGCCGGTGTGGAGCGCTTCGCTGGGTAATGAATACGGCGAGCAGGGCCAGCCGTTTGTGCACAATGGCGTGATGTATGCCGCCAATGTCAAACGCGTTATCGCACTTGATATTGGTACGGGCCGCCAGTTGTGGAATTTCGACATTCAGTGGGATCCGGCGGTGCCGCGCGTGGTGTGTTGCGGACTGAACAATCGCGGCGTGGCCCTGTTTGATGGCAAGGTGTACGTGGCCTCGATTGATGCTCACATCTATGCGCTGGACGCCAAATCCGGCAAGCAACTGTGGAAGTCCAAGATTGCCGAGTGGAAAGAAGGCTATTCGATCACCAGCGCGCCCAGCGTGGTGAACGGCATCGTGATGAGCGGCATGACGGGGGGCGAATTCGGCGTGCGCGGCTTCGTGGTTGGACTGGATGCGCAAACCGGCAAGGAAGTGTGGCGCCGGCATACCACGCCGGATCCGAGCGAAAAAGCCTACGCAACATGGCCGCAGGATGATTCCTATAAACGCGGTGGTGCATCGACCTGGATCACCGGATCGTACGATCCGGAACTCGATCTTTCCTACTGGGGCACCAGCAACGGCGGCCCGTGGACCTGGAAAGCGCGTCCCGGCGATAACCTGTGGGTTGCTTCGGTAATCGCCATTCGCCCGAAGACCGGCGAAATTGCTTGGCACTATCAGTGGACGCCGGCGGAGACCTACGACTATGACGGCAATAACGAGAACGTACTGGGCGAACTGACCGTCAATGGCAAGAAGCGCAAGGTGCTGATGCATGCCGATCGCAACGGCCTGCTGTACGTGCTGGATCGCGCCACCGGCGAAGTGCTCGCGGGCAATCCGTACGTGAAAACCAATTGGGCAACGGGCGTGGATCTGAAAACCGGTCGCGTGGTCGAGACTGATGTCGCCAAACGCCTGCGCGCGGGCGAAAAGGTTGAGCTCGAACCGCGTTGGACCGGCGGCAAGAACTGGATGCCGATGGCTTTCAACCCATCCACCGAGCGGCTCTATTTCTCGATGCTCGAGGAAACCGCGATTTACCAGTTGAACAAGGATCTGCCGGTATACAAGCCAGGCGAGCGTTACGTGGGTGTCACCACCGACACCAAGCCGCGTGACAAAACCCAGCCGTGGGGCTATTGGGGTTCGGTGCTGCCGATGACCGGCAAATCCGCGTGGCGCACACCGCTGGTTGATCTGCCGAGCTGGTCGGGCGCGATGGTGACGGCGGGCGGTCTGGTATTTACCGGCAACACGTCGGGTGACTTCGCGGCTCTGGATGAAGCGTCCGGCAAAGTGCTGTGGCAGTTCAAAACGCCGTCGGGTGTGAATTCACAACCCATCACCTACACCTACAAGGGCAAGCAATACGTGTCGGTGTTCTCCGGACTGGGCGGTGGTACTTCTTCGCGGCGCGAGACCGCAGGCAAGGTGTTGCCCGCCGGAACCGTGTGGACATTCGCGTTGATGGATTGATCGTCAACGCGGCACTTCAGTCCGCGTTAGTATCGCAATCCCACCGGCGCAAACCGGTGGGATTTTTGTTGCAATTGAGTCAACATAAATAATTGATTATTATGAATAATTTTAATTTCGTGAGTGGTGTGCTGGGTGCGTTGTTGATGGTCAATGCGCAGGCTCAAAATTTTCCCGCAGAACAAATCAAGCTTGGCGCCGAAACCTATGCGCGCCACTGTTCGCCTTGCCACGGCGCGCGCATGAAAAACCCCGAAGGCGCATTTGATCTGCCGACCTTTCCGAAAGACCAGAAAAGCCGTTTTCTGAATTCCGTGGGCAAGGGCAAGAACAGTATGCCGCCCTGGGAGGGGCTGCTCAAACCGGAAGAGATTGAAGCCTTGTGGGCCTACGTCTATACGGGCGACAATAATTAGCGGCGATTGACGGCGCGAGCGGTTGCTTACGCACCCTTGTATTTCTTTTCCAGATCCACGTAGCGCGGGTAATCCACGAATTTCTGGCGTTCGCTGAATGGAATAACGGCGTCTTCAACGCCTTCGAGAGAGCCGTGTTGTTTCAGGTGCTTCATCACGTTGCTCATCGCGAGCATCGACGCCTGCAGCGCGGCGTTGGCGTAGCAGATGACGCCATAGCCCATGTCGCCCAGCGCTTTTTGCGAGGGGATCGGGGTTTTGCCGCCGAAGACCATGTTACACAGATGGCGGCCTGGGACTTCTTTCGGAATGCGCGCGAGTTCTTCGAGCGAGGTAGGGGCTTCGATGAACAATAAATCCGCACCGGCTTCCTGATAGGCACGCATGCGATCCATCGCGGCGTCCATGCCTTCCATCGCACGTGCATCAGTGCGCGCGAGGATCAGCATGCCGGTCTGTCGCGCGTCCACGCAGGCCTTGAGCTTTTGCACCATTTCCGATTTCGGGATCACGCCTTTGTCCTCGAAGTGTCCGCAGCGCTTGGGGTAAACCTGATCTTCGATCAGCAGGGCGGCGGCGCCGGCGCGCTCCATCATGCGCACGGTGCGGCGCGCGTTCAGCGCGTTGCCGAAGCCAGTGTCGCCGTCGGCTAGAATCGGGATATCGACCGCATCGCTGATTGCGGCGACTTGGTCCACGACTTCTTTTAGCGAGGTCAATCCCATGTCGGGCACGCCGAGATAGGTGTTGGCGAATCCGGCGCCGGTGAACAGGATGGTTTCAAATCCGGCAGCTTCCATGATGCGCGCCGACAGTGCGTTGTGCGCGCCCGGCATCATGGTGCCGCGGCCGGGCGTAAAGAGTTCGAGCATGCGTTGATATCGTGTCTGAGCCATGGTTGAGTTCTCGTGAGTTTCAGTTGCTGGACTGGGAATGCGGATGGGCGGCGGGTCGCGGTAGTATACGAAAACCCATCACCTCGCGGAATTCTTGTATGGAAATTACCACGCTTGACACCTTTGGCGCACAACAGACTCTGAAAGTCGGCGCAGCCGAGTACCAGATATTCAGTCTCGCCGCCGCCGAACAAAAACTCGGTGCCGGCATTCGCCGCCTGCCCGTCACGCATCGCATGCTGCTCGAAAACCTGTTGCGCTTCGAGGATGGCGATACCGTGACCGCCGACGACATCCGCGCGCTGGCGGCGTGGGTGGATAACCCGCACTCGGACCGTGGTGTATCGTTAAGCCCCACGCGCGTGGTGCTGCCGGATTCATCGGGTGTGCCGATGCTGGCGGACGTGGCGGCGATGCGCGACGCCATGGTCGTCGCGGGCGCCGATCCGCGCAAGGTGAATCCGCTGCGCAACACGGATATCGTCATTGACCACGCGGTGACCGCCGAGTACGCGGGCACCGCCGATGCCTACGCCAAGAATCTCGATCTCGAGTTCAAGGAAAATCGCGAACGTTATGAGCTGGTGAAATGGGCGCAGCGCGAGTTTCGCAATTTTCGCGTGATCCCGCCTGGTGCGGGCATCGTGCACCAGGTGAATCTGGAGTTTTTGTCGCGCCCCATCTGGAACGAAACCATCAACGGCCAGCGTCACGCCTTCCCGGATTCCCTGGTGGCGTGCGACAGTCATACGCCGATGATCAATTCGCTGGGCGTGATGGGATGGGGCGTGGGCGGCATCGAGGCCGCGTCGGCCATGCTGGGGCAGCCGATATCAATGGTGATTCCGGATGTTGTCGGTTGCCGCCTCACGGGCAAACTCAAGCCGGGCGTAATGACCACGGATCTGGCGCTGACGGTGACGCAACGGCTGCGCCAGAAGGGCGTGATCGGCAAATGGGTTGAGTTTCATGGCCCGGGCGTCAAACAATTGCGGCTGGCCGAACGCGCCACGTTGTCCAACATGGCTTGTGAGTACGGCGCGACGATGGCGTTTTTTCCGATCGATGAAGAAACGCTGCGTTATCTCACGCTGACCGGGCGCAAGGCCGAAGACATCGCGCTGGCCGAGGCCTACACCAAGGCTCAAGGGCTGTGGAGCGAGGCCGTCGCCGACGCGGTGTTCAGCGACCGGATTGAAATTGACCTGTCGGCCATCGAGCCGTCGGTATCCGGTCCGCGGTTGCCGCAGGAACGCCATGATCTGTCGTACGCCGCAACGAGTTTTTTGAAGGGATTCCCCGACGTAAAGCCGCCCGCCGCCCATGCCCCGCGCGTCGAGGGCGAAGTGCGCGAAGGCGACGTGGTGATTGCGGCGATTACCAGTTGCACCAACACCTCCAATCCGCTGGTGCTGGTGGCGGCGGGCTTGCTCGCCCGCAACGCTGAACGCAAGGGATTGAAACCCAGGCCGTGGGTGAAAACGTCGCTGTCGCCTGGCTCTGCGGTGGTGAGCGATTATCTGAATGAATCTGGCTTGCAAAAGTCGCTCGACGCGTTGGGCTTTCAGGTGGTTGGTTATGGCTGCATGACGTGCGCGGGCGGATCGGGCTCGTTGCCGCCGCACATCAGCGCGCAGATCGAAAACAAGGATTTGACGCTGTGCTCGGTGTTGTCGGGCAATCGCAATTTCGAGGGCCGCATTCATCCCGAGGTCAAGGGCGCGTACCTGGTGTCGCCGCCGCTGGTGGTGGCGTATGCGATCGCCGGTACCATCCTCACCGACATTACCCGGGACGCGCTGGGCACCGGTAGCGACGGCCGGCCGGTTTTCCTGAAGGATGTCTGGCCCAGCGACGAAGAAATCGCCAGCGTGGTCGAACGCAATCTGCGGCGCGAGCAATTTCTGCATCGCTACGGCAATTGTGAAGAAGGCGAAGCGCACTGGAAAGCCGTCAAGGCGCCGCAGGGCGCGACGTTTCAATGGGACGCGGCGAGCGAGATGCTGAAGCAGCCGCCGTTTTTTACCGAGGCGTGGCTGGCGAAAAATCCGCGCGGCGGCTTCAAGGGCGCGCGCGTGCTGGCCCTGTTGGGCGACAGCGTGACCACCGATCACATCGCGCCGATGAGCGGTTTTTCGAAAGGCGTGCCGGCGGCACGGTATCTCGAATCGAAAGGCATTCCGATGAAGGAATGGGGCACGTATTTGCTGCGCCGCTCGAATCATGAAGTGCTGATTCGCGGCGCACTCGCCAACATTCGCATCCGCAATCACATCTGCGCGCCGAAGGAGGGCGGCTACACGCGTTATTTTCCCGGTGGTGAAATTCTGTCGTTTTACGATGCCGCCGAAAAATACGCCGCGCAGAAAATTCCCATGGTGATGTTCGCCGGCAAGGAATACGGCTGCGGCTCATCGCGCGATTGGGCCGCCAAAGGACCGGCCGCGCTGGGCGTGCGTGCGATCATCGCGGAAAGTTTCGAACGCATCCACCGTTCCAATCTGGTGGGCATGGGCGTCGCGCCGTTGGAGTTCCCCGAGGGGGTGACGTGGAAATCGTTGAAATTGGACGGCACGGAACTGGTGGATATCGCAGGCATCACGCCGGACATGAAGCCGCGCGCGGACGTGGCGTGTACGATACATCGCGCTAATGGTTCAGTGGAAACCATCATGTTGCGCAGCCGATTGGATACGCGGCGGGAGATCGCCTGGTATCAGTGCGGCGGGATATTGAATTATGTGTTTGACCAGTTGCGGCGGTAGTAGAAAGCGCCAAGGTCGTTGGGCATCAATGAGCGGAGTGCATTGCGCCGTATGCTACTTTCAGCAGGGCGATGCTGGCCGCCAGCGAGGTGTCATTGTAAGAATTTGTTTATAAACAATAATTTCACTTGGCCAACGTATTCGCAAGTTCGCGCGCATTCGCTTGATCAAGCTTTAAAACCGCATCGCGAATTTCCCGCGCGCGTTGCTCCGGCATCGTCATTAACGCGTTATCAAAATACTTCGCTTCAATGTCCGCGCTGGTCAGTGCGCGATCACCCGCGCCGCGATTGATGCGTTCGTGGTGGCGGTATTCGTCGCCGTTTTTCATTTTGATAATGACGCCGCCTGACAGGATGCCCGGATACAGCGAGTCGGGATCGGCGACGGCTTCGACTTTTTGTGCGAGTGCCAAGATGGCCGCGTCGTTGCGCACATCCGCTTCGAGTTCAGCCAAGCCGAACTTGCCGCGCACCAGGCACGCGGCGACGAAGTAATGCACGCTGAATTTTGCGTCGTAGTCGTTGGCGGGTTTTTTCTTAAGCTGTGCCGGCTCGGCGACGATGTGCAGGGTTTCTTCGGCGATGAGCGCGGTGATTTTTTCGATTTGATCGGGCTGGATGGCGTGCTGGTCGCGCAGGATCAGCGCGGCGTCGCCGCATGCGTGGATGAAGTGGCACACCGGAAATGGTTTGACAGCCACATTCATGATTTCCCAGGTCGCGCCCAGCTCGCAGGTGATAGCGGCGTAATCGACTTGTTTTGCCAGGTCTTTCAGGTGGGTGTTGAACAGGCCGAGACGGCCTTCATAGGGCTTGGTGGGGCCAACCGTGCCGCCGCGCGCGAGGTTGGCGGCGGTAATGCCGGCGACCGAAGCCCAGCCCGGATGCAGGCGTTTGTTCCATGCGCCTTCTTCGAGAAACTCCTGCGTTGCCGCCGCCGTGCTGCCGGCGAGACCCTGCGCCATGGTGAGTTGCTGTTCGGTCAGGCCGTAGAGTTTGCCCGCGGTGAGCGCGCACGAAAAATGTCCCACCAGCCCGGTGGGATGAAAGCCGAAATGATGAAAGCCGCCTTTCGCGGCCATCGCGATGCGCGTCACGGTTTCCACGCCGAGTACGTAAGCGGTGAGCAAGTCGCGCCCGGAGCCATTCAATTTTTCCGCGACGCCCAGCGCGGTGATGAAGGCGGTTACCGTCGGGTGCAGCACGGCGCGCAGATGCGAATCGTCGTAATCCAGGCCGTGAATCAACACACCGTTCATCAACACCGCGTCGCGCAACGGCAGTTTGTCCGTCATGCCGATGACGGAGCAAGCGCCGCCTTCGGCCATGCCCTTGATACCGTCGAGCACACGATGCGCGAAATCGTAGGTGCTGGAGGCGAGGGCGACGCCGACCGCATCGAGAATCAAGTATTTGGCGCGCTCGCGCACGTTGGGTGGAATGCCGTCGTAAGTCAGCCCGCCGGCAAAGCGCGCCAGCTGCTGTGACAGTGTCGGCCGTATCGCCATCGCCGTTTGCGCCGGCGGGGTGGTCGCGTCTGGTGCGTTCATGGGTTTCTCCGCGCGCATTTTTTACGTAGACAGGGGCGGCCCGTATTATCGCGCATTCACGTAGAATCGTATTTTGTATCGGGGAGAACCGGCAATGCCCACCGCGATGAGTGTTCATGGCGTGACCGCCATTTTTCTGGCGTGCTTCAGTGCGGGCGCGATGGCGCAATCCGCCGCGGCGAACGCGGGGCAAGGCTATCCGAACAAATCGATCCGCTGGATTTCGCCGTTTGCGGCGGGTGGCGGCACCGATCTCACCACGCGGCTGGTGGCGCAGCGCATCGCGGAAGTCGTCGGCCAATCCATCGTGATCGACAATCGCATCGGCGCCTCGGGCAACATCGGCACGGAAATCGCGGCGCGCGCGCCTGCCGACGGCTACACGCTGGTGACCATTACTGCGTCGCATCCGCTGAGTCAGGCGATGAGTGAACGCTTGCCGTTTGATTTGCTGCGCGACTTTGTGCATGTGGCACAGATGACCACGCAGCCGTACATCCTGCTGGTGCATCCGTCGATCAATGCGCACTCGGTGAAAGAACTGGTTGCATTGGCGCGCGCCGCGCCGCGCACCTTGCACTATGGGACGGCAGGGGTGGGTACGCTGCAACACGTCGGCGGTATTATGCTTGCGCAAATGACCGGCACGGAATTGATGCACGTGCCGTACAAGGGCGGCGCGCCCGCGCTGGTGGATTTGCTGGGCGGGCGTTTGCAGTTTTTCTTTGGCGTGCCGGTGTCCACCATCCCGTTGATCAAGGCGGGCAAGTTGCGTTCCATCGCGGTGACCTCGCTGAAGCGTTCGACCGTGCTGCCCGAACTGCCCACCATCGCGGAAACCGGCTTGGCGGGTTATTCGGTGGACAACTGGTATGGCATCGGCGCGCCGGCGAAAACGCCGCGTGACGTGGTGGCGCGGCTGAACAGCGCGGCGGTGCGCGCCTTGCAGGTGCCGGAGTTGCGCGAGCGTCTGCGGCAGGATGGCGCGGATTCGGTGGCCAACAGCACGGCCGAATTCACCGCCATCGTGCGCGGCGATCTGGAACGCTGGCGCAAGCAGGTGCGTGCCGCGGGCATCAAGGCGGAATAGGCGATGTTCGACGGGATTGCAAACAATAGGGACATGCGCGTGTTTACGGCGCGCAGTAGCGGTAAACTTTTTCAGTCATGAAAGTTATTAACATTGTCGGGCTTGCAGTTGCCGCCGCGGCCGGTTTGTTGCCGGTGTGCGCGGCGGCGCAAAGCGCCGCGAAATACCCGAACAAGCCGATACGCATGATCGTGCCTTTTCCGCCTGGCGGCGGCACCGACATCATGGCGCGCATGTTCGCGCAAAAGTTTGCCGATTCGGCGGGGCATGCGGTCGTGGTCGACAATCGCTCGGGCGCGGCCGGCACCATCGGCGCCGAAACCACGGTGCGCGCCGCGCCGGACGGCTACACGTTGTGCATGGTGTCCACCAGCTACTCCACCAATGCCGCACTGTTCAAGCTGCCTTACGATGCGGTGCGCGACATTACGCCCATCGTGCTGATCGGCGACGCGGGCATTTTGCTGACGCTGCATCCGTCGGTGGCGGCAAAAAACGTCAAGGAATTGATCGCGCTCGCCAAGGCCAAGCCGGGCGCGCTGAACTTCGCTTCGACCGGTACCGGCGGTAATACCCATTTGGCAACCGAGTTGCTGATCATGATGGCGGGCATACAAATGACGCACGTGCCGTACAAGGGCACGGGCGCGGCACTGAACGACCTCTTGGGCGGGCAGGTGCAACTCATCATGGGCACGCTGGGCGTGATGCTGCCGCATGTCAAAACCGGCCGGCTGCGCGGCATCGCCGTCACCAATGCAAAACGCAGCAGCGCGCTGCCGGACATTCCGACGATTGCGGAAACGCTGCCCGGCTATGAGGCGACGCTGTGGTACGGCCTGTGGGGACCGAAAGGCTTGCCCGCCGACGTGGTGACGCTGTGGAATCGTGAGGTGCGCAAAGCGGCGCAAACGCCGGAGATCAAGGAGCGATTCGTGGTCGAAGGTATCGAAGCCAACGACGGCCCGCCGGAAGTGTTTCGCGACGTGATTCAGCGTGACGTGGTCAAGTGGATCAAGGTGGTGAAATCGGCGAATATCCGGCAGGTGCAGTAACAACCTTTTTGACGTTTTCTGGAGCAGTTCATGGCAAGCGAAGCAGTTCATTACGACGTCTTGATCGTCGGCGCGGGTAACGCCGCGTGCACGGCGGCATTGTCCGTGTTGGAGCACAAGGTCAGTGTCGGCATGCTGGAAAAGGCCGCGAAAAAAGATCGCGGCGGCAACAGCGCGCTCACGGGTCACATGCGCTTTGTGTTTCATGGCGTCGAGGATCTGCGTCCGCTGGTGCGCAACGCCAGCGAGGCCGAACTGCAGTCGCTGATCGACCGGCTGCCGCGCCGCACCGAGGAAGACTCGTGGGACGAGGTGATGCGCGTCACCAATAATCAGAGCGACGAAGAGTTGCTGCAGGTGCATGTCACCGAATCGCGCAATACCGTTCAGTGGCTGGCGGAAAACGGACAGGACTGGGTGCCTTCGGTCGGGCCACAGGCGCTGGGTGATAACGTCGTGATGATGAACGGCGGTGGTTACGGCATGCAGCAGCGTTACTATCAGGTGCTCGAGCAACGGGGTTTGAAGCTGCACTACGACACCGCCGCGCTCGAACTCACGCAGGACAGCCAGGGTCGCGTCACCGGCGTGGTGGCGCTGACACCCAGCGGCATACAGACATTTACCGCGAAAGCGGTGATTCTTGCGTGCGGCAGCTTTGAATCCAATCCGGAAATGCGCGCGCGTTATCTCGGCCCCGGCTGGGACATGGTGCGCATTCGCGGCGTGCCGTTCAATACCGGCGATGGCTTGAGGATGGCGATGGATATCGGCGCCATGCCGTATGGCAGTTGGACCACGTGTCATGCCTCGCCGCAGGACATCAACGTGCCGGCTTACACCGTTCCTTCGGCGCACGCGCTGGCGGGCGGCGACAGCATGGATCGTTACGTGTATCCGTATTCGATCATGGTGAACACCAACGGCGAGCGTTTTGCTGATGAAGGCGAAGACACACGCGGCAGAACATACGCCAAGATGGGTCGCGCGATACTGGCGCAGCCGGGCGGCGTGGCGTTTCAGATTCTCGACGCCAAGGCGCGCAAACTGAATTTGTATCCCACGAACTACGCGAAGGCGGCGGGCGCCAAGGCCAATACGCTGGAAGAACTCGCCCGGGAACTCGACATCAACGCGGCCAATTTCGTGCGCACCGTGCGCGAATTCAATGCCGCGATTCAGCCGGGCACGTTTAATCCGGATCGTTACAAACTCGACGGCAAATGCACGTCGGGCATCACGCCGAAGAAGAGCAATTACAGCCTGAGTATCGAGGAGCCGCCCTTCGAGGGCTGGGCTGTGCGCTGCGGCATGACGTTTACCTTTGGCGGCATGAAGGTCGATGCCAAAACCGCGCAGATGCAGCATGTCGCGGGCCGGGCGATTCCCGGCTTGTATGCGGCGGGTGAAATGGTCGGCGGCTTGTGGGTGGGCAATTACGCGTCGGGCTCCGGCATGATGGCGGGCGCGACCTACGGGCGCATCGCGGGCCGCGAGGCCGCACTCGCGGCCAAATAGGATGCGCGCGCGGGCTACGCCGCCGCGCGGTTGGCGTTGGCAGTGATCGCCGACTTCTCCATGAAGCCGGTCAGCTCGCGAACATCCGTGATCGATTCCAGACCGCGCAACTGTTCGTAAAGGCGCGGCACGGCATCCGGCCGCAGTGCCAGCGCCGCGCAATCCTTGAACTTGGCTTCCAGCCGGTCCGGTGGTGCGAGATTTTGCGGGCCGCGCAGCGGTTGATCGACGCGCGCGGAATACCGTTGGCCGTCGGTGGTGGTGATGTTCACCACGCCCTGATAGTGCTCGCCCATGTCCTTGGGCAATGCGGGGTGCGTGGTGGCGGTGACCTTGCCGAGCATGGCGCGCAACTCGGGCTGCATCAGCGCGCTGTCGGCAAAATGATCAAACGTGACCGCGCCGTGCATTAACGCGCGTGCCACGCAGTACTGCACGCTGAATTTGGCATCGAGCGCGGTTTTCGGATCGGGGCGGTTGGTGTGCGCCAGGGCGGGCGCGTGCGTGACGGTTTCGATTTTCGCGATGTGCTCTGGCGTAAGCTGGTGGCGTTCGCGCAGCACCAGCGCGGCATCGATGGCCGAATGCGTGCTGGCACAGCATGGATACTGCTTCAGTCCGATGCCGGGCGACAGCACATCGAGCGGGTTGGCCCAGTTCGCGAGAATTTTTTCCACGTGGTAGTTGCCCGCGCCGTTGAACAGCTCGAAATAGCCTTGCGCGTGTTCGAACGCGTCGTGGCTGGCGGTGAAACCGTCTTTCGCCATCAACGCGGCGTATAAACCGTTGCGGCTGCAATGGCCCGCGTGCAGCGGTTTGGTCATGGTGCCGAAATTGGCTTTGATGCCGGACGACAGCGACGCGGCAATCGCCAGCGCGGTGGCGGTTTTCGGCACATCCAGATTGAGCAGGCGCGCGCTCGCCGCCGCCGCGCCGAACACGCCGAGCGTCGCGGTCGGATGCCAGCCCTTGCGGTAGTGATACACGTTGACCGCGCAACCGATGCGCGCCTGCGTTTCAAAACCGGTGATGTAGGCGAGCAGCAAATCCTTGCCGCTGGCGCCCAGTGTTTCGCCGAGCGCGATAAGGGCGGGCAGTATCGGTACCGACGGATGGCCGCCGATGGTGTTGTTGACATCATCGTAGTCGAGTGCGTGTCCGGCAACGCCGTTGACGATGGCCGCGTCGAGCGCCGACAGACGCCGGTTGGTGCCCCACAGCAACGCCGGCCCCGCGCCGCCGTAAGTGGCGGACACTTTTTCGGCGATGCGCGTGGCGTCTTCGTTGGCGCCCGCGAGCGCGCAGGCGAGTGTGTCGATGATCGCTACCTTGGCCCAATGCACGGCCTCGGCGGGCAGATCGGGATAACGCAGGGCGGTGATGCGTTGGGCGATGGCGATGGCGATGGCGATGGGGGTAGAGGCTGTCATAAATTACTCAATAAAAACAATTAGTTATGTATTCTTGCTGATGATTACAATTCGGTGCGCGCACCGGAGGCTTTGATGATTTTCGCGCACTTCTCGACTTCGCGCCGCACAAATACCGAGAACGCCGCAGGGCTCATGTCGCGCGGCTCGATGCCTTGATTCATCAACTGCTGACGCACATCGGGCGACGTCAACGCCTGCGTGACGGTGAGGTGCAGTTTCTTGATGATGTCGCCCGGTGTTTTGGCCGGCGCATGCATGCCGTACCACGCATCGAATTCATAACCGTCCACGCCGGCTTCGAGCAAGGTGGGCAACTCCGGCAAGAAAATCGAGCGCTTGGAACTGGTGGTGGCCAGTGCCAGGATGCGTTTGGATTTGATGAACGGCACCGTGCCCGGCAGTCCTGAAAGCATCACGTGTGTTTGCCCCGAAACCAGATCCGTCAGCGCGGGCGCCGTGCCTTTGTACGGCACGTTAAGCAATTGGGTGCTGGTGGCGAGCATGAAATATTCGGTGGCGAGATGCGAACCGCCGCCTGCGCCGGTGCTCGCGTAATTAAGCGCGCCGGGCTTGGCCTTGGCCAGCGCGATCAAATCTTTAACGTTTTTGACCGGCAGCGCCGGGTTGACCACCAGCGTGAACGTGGTGACGCCAATGAACGCCACTTGCGTGAAGTCGCGCACGGTATCGTATGGCAGCTTTGGATACAGCGATTGGTTGATGGCAATCGCGTTGTGCGTCACCAGCAGCGTGTGGCCGTCGGGCGCGGCCTTCGACACCAGGTCGGTGCCGAGCGTGCTGCCCGCGCCGGGCCGGTTATCGACGATGGCGGTTTGGCCGAAACTTTCGGTTAACTGCTTGGCGATGAAGCGCGCCGAAACATCGACGCCGCCGCCCGGCGCAAACGGCGCAATCAATCGTATCGGCCGCGAGGGATAGTCCGCGGCGGCGCAGAAGGGTGCACCGGGAATCAGAAACAGCGCAAGCGCGGCGCCGGGGTACCAGGGATTTTTCATGGTGAGATGGCGAGTAAAACGCGTGCCCGCGAGGGCTGTCAAGCGGATGCAATCGGATTTCAAGTCGCTGGCGGGCTAATCGACCCGCGCGCCCGAAGCCTTCACCACCTTGGCCCACTTTACGACTTCGGCGCGCGTGTAAGCGGTGGCGTCCTGCGGCGTGCCGGTCAACGGCTCCGCGCCTTGCGCGATGAACTTGTCGCGCACTTCGGGCGCTTGCATGGCGCGGTTCACGGCTTCATTTACGCGCGTGATCGCGTCCCTGGGCGTGCCGGCGGGCGCGAACAGCGCGTACCAGCTTCCGGATTCAAACCCGGGGTACGTCTCCGCGACGGTCGGCAGGCTGGGTACGATGGCGCTGCGTTTGGCGCTGGTGATGGCCAGCGCGCGCAGCCGCCCGCTGTTCACGTGCGGCATCACCGACAAAACGTTTGCAAACATGAACGACACGTTCCCCGCGATCAAATCGTTGAGTGCCGGCGGCGTGCCTTTGTACGGCACGTGCAGAATCTGGATGCCGGTTTGCAGCCGCAGCATCTCTGCCGTCAGGTGCGGCGTGCTGCCCGCGCCCGTGGTGGCGTACGTCAGTTCACCGCGGCGCCTTTCGGCGATGGCCACGAAATCCTTGATGCTTTTTACCGGCAGCGACGGATGCACCACCAGCAGCGTCGAAACAGTACCAATGAGTGCAACGGGATCGAAGTCCTTCAGCAGGTCGTAAGCTAGCTTTGTGTAGAGCGATTGGCTGATTGCGGCGGGCGCGCCGCCGGCGTACAGGGTGTAACCGTCGGACGGCGCGCGCGCGACCAACTCGGCGGCGATATTGCCGCCAGCGCCGGGGCGATTATCGACAATCAGCGATTGGCCGAGCGTCTCGCTCATTTTCGGTGCGATCAGGCGTACCGCGATATCCACGCCGGCGCCCGGCGTAAAACCCACGAGCACGCGTAGCGGCTTCGCGGGAAAGGGTTGCGCCGATGGCGCGCTGCAATACACGACCGCGACGAGGGCGGTGGACAGCATCACACGAGAGGGTACGGCCATAAACGGCGATCTCCACGGAAGCAAGGGTTGTGATCTCTCTGCTAATATAACGCCAATCGAACCATCCGTTTTGCCGATCTGAACCGATCAGCCCGCACGAAAGGACAGCACGATGCTTACCATTGAACCCGGCAATGCCATACTCGGCGCCCGAGTCACCGGCGTGAATCTTCATCAACCCTTGCCGGATGCGGATCAGGCACGCGTGGTGCAGGCGCTCGGCCAATATGGCGTGCTGTGTTTTCCCGATCAGTTGATCGACGCGGTGGAACTGAAGCAATTTTCGGCGCGCTTCGGCGCGTTGCAGATTATCTCGAAAAAAGTCGAGCCGGGCATGCCCGAGGTTTCCATCCTGTCGAACGTGATTGAAAACGGCGATTACATCGGCGCGCCCGACGCGGGGCAGGATTGGCACACCGACATGACGTATAACAAAACGCCCGGCTTTGTGAACGTGCTGGTGGCGCACAAGGTGCCGATGCGCGACGGCAAGCCGCGCGGCGGCACCGAATTCACCAATACGCACGCGGCCTACGATGATCTGCCCGCCGGCATCAAAACCAAACTGGCCGATGCCGTCGCGCTGCACGACTGGAATAAATTTCACGAGCTCATGCGTAGCAAGGGCAGCAAGCGCCCGCCGTTGTCCGAAGCCCAGCGCCAGCAGCGCCCGCCGGTGCCGCATCCGGTGTTTCTCACGCACCCCATCAGCGGCCGCAAGGTGATATACGTCAACCCCGGCTTTACGGTGAAGATCATCGGCATGAGCGACGCGGAAAGCCACGACACGCTCGAATACCTCTACGCGCACGTGCTGCAACCGAAGTATCGCTATACCCACCACTGGACCGTGGGCGACGTGCTGGTGTGGGATCATCTCGGCACCTGGCATTGCGCGCTAGCGGACTATGCGCCCAATGAACTTCGCTTGATGAAGCGTTGCCAGGTGCTCGCCGACAAAGTGTTTGATCCGGTGTTCATGCAGGCCATAAAAGGCACGCTGAACGCACAGGCGGCTGCCTGACCTTGGCGCAGCGGCCCGTCATCGTTATCGAGAACGACCAGTCGCTGCGTTTATTGCAGGCGTTTCTCGACGGTGCGCCCAACGCGGGGCGCGATGCGGCGCTCGCCGATTACCTTGCACACGATCTGCCGGATTTTGCCGCATGGCTGAAACAGGCGCGTGATCGCGCGCGCGGCGCGTATCCGGCGGACGTAAAGATGGTGGACACGCAAGACGAACTGCTGGCCGCATTACCCGGCGCGGATGCGTTCGTGACCGAAGGGCTGGAAATCGGCCCGCGCGAACTGGCGGTGGCGGATCGATTGAAGATCGTGCAGAAGCATGGTGTGTGGCTGCGCAACATCGATGTGGCCGCGTGTGAGGCGCGCGGCGTCAAGGTGATGCCGCTGCGTCGGCGCGGCAACATGACCGCCGCTGAACACGTTTTTTCAATGATGCTGGGCTTGGCGCGTAAGCTCACCACGATCAACAAACTGATCACCACCGAACGGTTGACGGCGGCGGGCTACCGGCCAAAGTTTTTCGACCGCCGCTATTCGCCCAACGCCAACTGGGCGCGCATCGGCGGGCTGGGGTTCTTGCACGGCGGTACGCTCGGCATCGTCGGCTTGGGTGAAATCGGCCGCGAGGTGGCTTTGCGCGCTTCGGCGTTCGGCATGCGCACGCTGTATTTTCAGCGCACGCGGCTGCCCGCATCGGACGAACGCGAGTTGAAGGTGGAGTACTGCGCGTTCGATCAAATGCTTACGCAAAGCGACTGGGTATGCATACTCGTGCCCGGCGTGCCGGCCACGCGCGGCTTGTTCAATCGCGAACGGCTGGCGCAACTGAAGCCCGGCGCGCGGCTTATCAATGTGTCGCGCGCGGATGTGGTGGATCGCGATGCGCTGGTGGCGGCGCTCACGTCGGGCCATCTCGGCGGTCTGGGTCAGGACGCTTTTTACGACGAACCCGGGCGCTCGGACGATCCTTTGCTCAAGTTCGATAACGTGATCATCACGCCGCGCGTGGCATCGCAGCCGCGCCAAAACGGATTGGCCGACACCGAAGAGATGATGGTGAATCTGGCGCGTGTGTTGGTATAACTTCGCGTGACCGGGAGTAGCCCGGCAGGTTACTCCGCGCGTATTCCCGCTTCGCGAATAAGCTTGCCGAGACGTTTCATCTCGGATTGCACGCGCGTGGCGAACTGCGACGGCGAGCCCGCGACCACTTCGACGCCGGTGTTGAACAGTTTTTCCTTGATGTCCGGCGCGCGCAGCACT
>DHVE01000138.1 GCA_002412495.1 Betaproteobacteria bacterium UBA5216 | reverse complement strand
CATGGGTTACCGGCGCGCGCCGGGCGATGCGATGGAAGCACCGCATCTGATGTTGCCGTGGGCGCGGCTGGCATTACAGGCCGCCGTGCGCGCGCAAGCGGCAAAGGAGGCGAGAGTCAAAAAGATTACAAGGATCACAAGAATCACAAGGGCGACGCCGAAAAAGAAGCCGGCCGCGAGGATGATTTCTTCGCGGCCGGCGGGTAAAAAACGCCCTATGTAATTACATCTATCCGCCTGCGTGATCAGGCGGCCTTGGCGGTCTTGCGCTTCTTGGCGGCCGCTTCGGTGGTGTGCATGGAAGCGTAGGCCGCGTGGGCCGCCGCTTCCGCGTCGCCTACATGCACGGCATACCCCATGTCTTCAAGCACCGAACCCAGCGCCGACAGGCACAGCATCACGTTGTCCGGCCGGCACGAGTAGCCCATCAGACCAAAACGCCAGATCTTGCCGGCCAGAGGCCCCAAGCCCGCGCCGATTTCAATGCCGAATTCGTTGAGCAGGCGCTTGCGCACTTCGGCTTCGTTGACGCCGGTGGGGCAAATCACCGCGTTCATTTCAGGCACTTGATATTTCGGGTCCACCAGAAACTTGAGGTTCATCGCTTCGAGGCCAGCCTTCAGCGCGATGTGATGGCGCTTGTGTCGCGCCCAGCAGTTTTCCAGGCCTTCTTCGCGAATCAGGAGCAGCGCTTCGTGCAGGCCAAACAGCGAATTGGTCGGCGCGGTGTGATGGTAGGTACGCGTGGTGGCGCCCCAGTAACCGAGCAACAGATTCATGTCCATGAACCAGCTATGAATCTTGTCTTTGCGGCCCTTGACGAAATCAACCACGCGCTCGCTGATCGACACCGGAGACAGACCAGGCGTGCAGGACAAACATTTCTGACTGGCGGAATACACTGCGTCTAGTTTCCAGTCATCAACGCGCACTTCGCAGCCGCCGAGCGAGGTCACGCAATCGACGATGGTCAGCGCGTTATGCTTGTGCGCGATTTCAACCAGCGTTTTCGCATCCGACAACACGCCGGTGGAAGTTTCCGCGTGCACGAAAGCGACCAGACGCACATCGGGGTTGGCCTTGAGCGCATCCTCGAGTTTCTGCGGATCAACTGGCTCGCCCCATTTGTCTTCGACGACTATCGCGGTGGCGCCGCAGCGCTCGACGTTTTCGATCATGCGTCCGCCGAACACGCCGTTGCGGCACACGATCACTTTATCGCCGGGCGCAACCATGTTGACGAAGCAGAATTCCATGCCCACCGAGCCGGGACCGGAGATCGGAAAGGTCAGCGGATTCTTGGTTTGATACACATAACGCAACAACGATTTGAGTTCTTCCATCATGTCGACGAACACCGGATCGAGGTACCCGATCGCCGGCTGGCTCATGGTGGTAAGCACGCGCGGATGAATTTCCGTCGGACCCGGCCCCAGCAGCGTGCGCTGCGGCGGATGGAAGGAATGAATACGTTTGGATGGTGCAAATTCGTTGCTCATGGTGTCGCTCCCAGAGTTAGCTGCATAAAGATTTTCGCCGTCTGGTCGCGATTTCAACCGGATCGGTTTGCGTTCTGTTGCTTCGTTCAACACATCGGCGGCCGTGACATCGCCGCCGGTGACGTGCTCCACTTCCATGGCCCAGCGCGCCGGCACGTAGCCCGACTTCACCCAATTGTTGACCACCGCGCGATCCAGACTAAAGCGGCGGGCAACTTCGGCTTGACTGCCGAAAAGGGCGACGAGACGTTCTGCGCAGTTCATGGAATTTCTATATTGAAGGTGAGTGCAAGAATAACATGGCAAAATAATTTTGACAATATAACATTACTTTTGAATAGTTAACAGTAACTATTTGTTTTTATGAACTATTTTTTCGGGCCACTCGAAAATTCACAGTATTCCCCGGCTTTTGTGTATCCCGCAAGCGTGGTAACGTCGCGCCAACTGTTATCCAAGGAGCTGTTGATGAAGAAGCCGACTTGCAAGCTGGCTGCGTTAACGATGTTGGGCGCGAGCCTGGTACCTGCAGTTACAACGGCCGCCGAAAAAGCCGGTACCGCCGGCGCGTACCCCAACAAGCCGATTCGCCTGATCGTGCCCTTCCCGCCCGGTGGTGGCACCGATCTCGTGTCGCGCATTTTGCAGCCAGCGGTGACGTCCGCGCTCGGCCAGCAATTGCTCATTGATAATCGCGGCGGTGCGCAAGGCACCAGCGGCACTGCCATCGGCGCGAAAGCCAACCCTGACGGCTACACGCTGATCGTCGCCGAGATCGGCGCCACCACCGTCGCGCCGTGGATGTACGACAAAGTGCCGTTTGATGTCGCCCGCGACTTTGCGCCCATCACACTGCTGATCGAGCAGCCGTATATTGTTTCGGTGCATCCCACCGTACCCGCAAAAACGCTCGCCGATTTCATCAAACTCGCGCAAGCCAAGCCCAACGGCTACAACTTCGGCTCCGGCAACGTGACCTCGCATCTTGCGCAGGAAGTGTTTTACCAAACCGCCAAAGTCAAAATTACGCACGTGCCTTATCGCGGCAGTGGACCCGCGATGACCGCCGCGCTCGGCGGTGAAGTGCAAACGCTGTTCTCCGGTCCCGGCGCCGCGATCCCGCAAATCCGCGCGGGCAAAATTCGCGCGCTCGCCGTCACCACCGCCAAACGCACGCGTGAACTGCCCGAACTGCCAACGCTGGATGAGAGCGGCTACAAGGGCTTCGCCATCAGCGGCTGGTATGGCCTGATGGCCCCCGCCGGCACGCCGCAACCCGTGATCACACAGTTGAACAGTGTGTTCACTAAAATTTTGAGCGGCAGCGACGCCGCCAAACAACTCAGCGACCGCGGCTACGATCCCACGCCGATGGCGCCGGAAGCATTTGGCAAATTCATGCAGGCCGAGTATCAACGGTGGGGCAAGGCAGTCAAGGCAGCGGGGGTTAAAGCCACGGATTGAGTCCGTCCATCGCGCAAGGCATAATCAGATGAATTAGAGGTATTTCGACAAACATGACCCCTGCGGCGCCCACCCAGAACAGCAGCATACTGATCGTTGATGACGATCCGACGTTGCTCAAGCTGTTGAACACACGGCTGACGCTCGAAGGTTATTCCGTCACGGCGGCGGCCAGTGGCGAAGAAGCACTGGCAAAATTTGCCGCGGGACGCCCGGACATGGTGATCACCGACATGCAGATGGGCGGCATGGACGGCATGACACTGTTTGAAAACATCCACCGCGTGCAACCCACCTTGCCGGTCATCGTGCTGACCGCTCATGGCACCATTCCCGCCGCGGTAAAAGCCACGCACCGGGGCGTCTTCAGTTACCTGACCAAACCGTTTGAGGGCGACACGTTACTGGCCGAGATCCGCAAGGCGCTGGCGTTGAGCGGCGGATCCGCGACGGAAGCCGGTGAAAACTGGCGCAAGGAAATCATCTCGCGCAGCCCGTTGATGGCGGATCTGCTGGCCGAGGCGCAACTCGTGGCGGACAGTGAAGCCAGCGTGCTGATTACCGGCCCCAGCGGCGCGGGCAAGGAGCTGCTGGCGCGGGCGGTTCATGCCGCGAGCCGCCGCAACAAGGGCGACATGGTGGCGGTCAATTGCGGCGCCATTCCGGAACAACTGCTCGAATCCGAGCTGTTCGGCCACGTCAAGGGCGCATTCACCGGCGCGCACAAGGATCATCAGGGCTTGTTGCAGGCCGCGCACAATGGAACGCTGTTTCTCGATGAAATCGGCGACATGCCGCTGCCGTTGCAGGTCAAACTGCTGCGCGTGTTGCAGGAACGACAGGTGCGCCCGGTCGGATCGACACAATCGCACGCGGTGAATGTGCGCCTGATTTGCGCCACTCACCGCGATCTGCCGAAAGCCATCACCGACGGCACGTTTCGCGAAGACCTGTACTACCGCGTGAACGTCGTATCGTTGCGGCTGCCCTCGCTGGAAGAGCGACGCGAAGACATTCCCCTGCTGGCTAACCATTTTCTCGCGCAGCTCGCGCAGCGCTACGACCGCGAACTGACCGGCTTCGCGCCCGAGAGCCTGGAAATGCTGATCAAGGCCGAATGGCCAGGCAACGTGCGCCAACTGTATAACGTCGTCGAACAGTGCGTGGCGCGCGCCACCACACCGATCATCACGGCGACACTCGCGCAGCGGGCATTGCAGCAAGGCGGGGAAGCACTGGATTCGTTTGACGACGCGCGGCGCGGATTTGAGCGTGAGTACCTGGTGAAACTGCTGCACATGACCGAAGGCAATGTCACGCAGGCCGCAAAGCTCGCGAAACGCAATCGCAGTGATTTCTACTCGTTGTTAAGCCGCAACCAGATTGATCCTTCCGCGTTCAAGCAACGTGACGCCTGAGCAGATCACGCTGATTCGGGGCGCATGGACCAAGGTCGCGAGCGTCCAGGCGCCAGTCGCGGAGATATTTTACGAGCGCCTGTTTGCGCTTGATCCGTCGCTGCGCAGCCAGTTTCGCGCCGACATCGACACCCAGGGCAAGAAACTGGTGGACATGATGCAGGCCATCGTCGGCAGTCTGGATCAGCCGGATCAAATGCTCGCGTCCGCGCGCGAACTGGGGCGGCGACATCACTTTTACGGCGTTCGCGACGAGGACTACGATTCCGTGCGCGAAGCAATGATGTGGATGTTCGCGGAAACCCTCGGTGCGCAGTACACCGCCGAGGAAGACCAGGCGTGGCGCGCGCTGTACGACCTGCTCGCCGCCGCCATGATTGAAGGCGCGCATGACGCGCAATCGCCGCAGGCCACCGGCGATCCACCGCCATCCCCGCGATGACGGATCGGCAATCACTCGACCCATTCCGGCTCGCAGGCGAGGCGCTCGACGCGGCGAACATCGGCATCTGCGTAAGCGACGTCGGCGGAAAGATCACGCACGTCAACCGGGCGTTCAGCAACCTGACGGGATGGCGCGCCGGACAACTCGCGGGAACGGATATCGGCGCCATCGGCATCGCGCCGGAAACCCAGGCACAGGGCCCCAAGGCGATTGCAAGCCGCTATGGCGGAATCGGCCGAGACGGCGAGATCCAGCTAAAGCGCCACAACGGCACGCAATTCCCGGCGCACGTGTCGTCGCGGCACATCGACACGCGCGATCCCGCTCTGGGCGCCGTGCATGTCGTCAGCGACCTGACCCGCCAGAAGCGTCTTGAAAACAGCCTGCAACGCACCTTGTCGGAGCGCGAGGTGGTACTGCAAAGCACGCTTTTCGGCGTCACCTACTCGGTGGACAACCGCCACTACTGGGTGAACAGCACGTTCGCGCAGATGCTGGGCTACGCGCCCGAAGAACTGGTTGGCGCGTCCAGTGAAATTCACTTCAAGGATCGCGAACAGTTTCTGACCTTCACCCAGGCCGCACACGCACTGCTGGCGCAAGGCAATCCTTTCTCGTCGGAAATTCAGTTAAAGCGCAAGGACGGCGCGTTGATCTGGTGCCTGGCCTACGGCAATGCCATTGACCACGAGGATCCCACCAAGGCAACGATCTGGACCTTTCTGGATGTAACGGAGCGGCGCGCGCTGCAGGAGAACCTTCGCCAATCATTAATGGAACGCGAAGGCATTTTGAAAAGCGCACTGGTGGGCATCAGTTTTGCGTCCAACCGGCGGCACCTCTGGGTCAACGACGCGCTGGAACACATGCTGGGTTATGCCAAGGGCGAGTTGGTCGGGAAATCATCGCTGGTGCATTTCCCGGATCGGGAAAGCTGGGAAAAATTTGGCAAGGACGCCTACCAAGTGCTCGCTTCAGGGCGTCCTTACGTTTCCGAACGCATGATGAAACGCAAGGACGGTTCGACGTTCTGGTGCCAACTGTCCGGCAATGCGCTTGACCCCACCGATTTGTCGAAAGGCTCGATCTGGACCAACGTGGATATCAGCGAACGCAAGCGAGCCGAAGAAGAAACCCGCATCGCCCTGGAACGCGAACGCGAATTGAATGAGATGAAAACACGGTTCGTCTCCATGACTTCGCACGAATTCCGCACGCCGCTCGCCACCATCCTGTCTTCGGTGGAACTCATCGAGCAGTACAGCGACCGACTGGCCGCCGCTGAAAAAACCGAGATACTCGGCAGCATCAAGGCCGCGGTGAAACGCATGACCAACATGCTCGAAAACGTGTTGCTGATTGGCAAGGCGGATTCGGGCCATATGGCGTTCGAACCGGCCGCGCTTAACCTGCGCGATCTGTGCAGCCGCGTGCTTGACGAAGTACGCACCACGGCCAGCGCGGCGCACCGGTTCAAATTCAGCAGCGACGGGGATTGCGAAAACGTCGCCGTGGACGAACGGCTGGTGCGGCATATTCTGACCAATCTGCTGTCCAACGCTGTGAAGTATTCACCCGCGGGCGGCGAGGTCGTGTTTGAACTGGTTCGCGCCGGGGATATCGCGGTCATCACGGTTTCCGATCAGGGGATCGGCATTCCGGGCAGTGATTTGCCGCGCCTTTTCGAAAGCTTTCACCGGGGAGGCAACGTGAGCAACATTCAGGGCACGGGCTTGGGCCTCACGATCGTCAAGAAAGCCGTCGATCAACACGGTGGCCAGATTGAAGTGCACAGCGAGGAGCGCAAGGGCACCCGTTTTACCGTGACTCTGCCGCTGGCGCCCGCGCCGGCATGAATTTCTCTGCGGCATCGTGGCGCGCGGTCGCCTCGCTACGGCGCATCCCGATTCGCCTGCGGTTTTATCTGCTCGCGGGTGTTAATGTGGCAATGGTGGCGTTGCTGCTGGTCTTGTTCTCGCGTTACGAAGCAGCGCAGGAAAACCTGCAAGACAGTCAGACACGCATGCAGCAACTCGACCTCACGTTGAGAACCCTGCAATCGGACGGCAATCGCCTGCAGGCGCTGATCCGGCAATATATCGACCGTCCCGAACCAGGTGCGCAGGAAGCGGCGACGCGTCTCGGCAAATCCCTGTATGACCGGGTGGGCGAATCCGCGATGGCACATGCGGATTTGCGCGGACCGCTGCAAAGCGCGCAGGCGGCGGTCAGCGTCCTGGTCTCGAGCTTTGATCATCTGGTTACGCTGAACACGCGAATCCAGACGAGTTATGAATCCGGCATCCTGAACACGGGGCGGGATGCGTCATCCCGCTTCGCGCGACTGAGCGAGTCGCTAACGGGATCGCAAAAGGCGCAGATCGCCAAAACCTACGAGGTGTTTGTCGAGGCATTGCTTTCGCTCAACGCTTTTTATTTCCACCCGGACACCGCGAATGCCGATCAGGCGCGCAACAGCCTAGAACGTGTTGAAGCCTCATTGAACCTACTGTCCGCCGCCGCTCCGGCCGGCGCTCAACGCGACGCATTGTTGGCGTTGACGGCGCGCGCGCGGGATATCGATACGAGCCTCACACGGTTGGAGCAACTGCTGCTGGAGCGATCGGGCATGATGCGCGTGGACGTGGGAGTCAGCGCCGAACGACTCACCGCGATTTCGGATACCTTACTCGCGGATAACCAGCGGCGGCAGGCGACGCTGCGCGAACAGCACCTGGCGGAACGCCGGGGTGTGATCGTCATTCTGCTGGTGCTGGCCGTGCTGGTGGCGGGTCTCGGCCTGTATTCGAGCTGGCTGATCGCACGATCCGTGCAACAACCACTGGTGGAACTGATGGGCAGCGTGAATGCGCTGGCGGCCGGCAATCTGCATCACGACGTGCGCGGCGCCGATGCGCCCGATGAATTGGGAACGCTCGCGCAAACGCTACAGACGCTGAAGACCGGCGCCCTCGCACGACAACAGGCGGAAGCCGCGATGCGATTGTCGGAAGAACATTACCGCAACGTAGTGGACAATATTCCGGAAACCATCGTTATTGTGCGCGGAGATCGCATGATTTTCGCCAATCCGCGCGCCACCGAACTCACGGGGCTCCCGACACCGGAGCTGCTGTCCCGCCCTTTCCTGAGCCTGATACACCCCGACGACGCGGCCATGGTGGCGGAACGCCATCGCCGCCGCATGAGCGGCGAGCCGGTCGAGCGCTACACACAGTTTCGCCTGCTCCGTCCGGGCGGTGATTTCCTGTGGGTGGAGTCCAGCGCGGTCGCCGTGACCTGGGACGACCAGCCGGCGACGCTCGCGTTTCTCGGCGACCTCACCGAACGGCGCCGCGCCGAGGAAAGCGTGCGCGCCGCGCTTGAGCAGCAGAAAGAGCTTAACGAACTACGATCGCGATTTATCGCCATGGCGTCCCATGAATTCCGCACGCCGCTGTCCACCATCCTGTCGTCGGCGGAGTTGCTGCGCGATTACGACGATAAACTTCCCGCCGCCGAAAAACGCGACATTCTTCGCGGCATCGAAAACGGTGTGCAACGCATGGCGTCGCTGTTAAACGATGTGCTGACCGTTGGCCGGGTGGAGTCGGGAAAAATCGAGTTTCATCCGGCGCGCTTGACGCTGAAAACATTTTGCCAGTCCGTTATCGCGGAAGTCATGCGCAGCGAGTCGCGCCAAGGTCGCGGCGATCGTCAGGTCAACTTGCACGTGGAGGAAACCGCCGCGGCCGTGCTCGACGAACAATTGCTGCGCCATGTACTGGGCAATTTGCTTTCCAACGCGATCAAGTATTCACCGCCGCAAGGCGGCGTGCAGCTTACGGTGTCGGCCCTGGCGGGCGGCATAGAGTTCACCGTGGCGGACGGCGGCATCGGCATTCCCGATGAAGACCTGCCGCATCTGTTCGACACCTTTCATCGTGGACGCAACGCGCGCAATGTGCCGGGCACGGGTCTCGGTCTGGCCATTGCGAAAAAAGCCGTTGAAATACATGGCGGCACCATTGCGGTGGACAGCTCGGTCGGCAAGGGCACGCGCGTTACCGTTACACTACCGGCTGGAGGATAAACACGACGTGGCCAACATACTGGTGGTTGAAGACGAAACCGATATTCGCAATAACCTCGCGCGCTTTTTGCGGCTAGAGGGCCATTCCGTGGTGGAAGCCGTTGACGGCATTGACGGTCTGGCGAAAGCGCAATCGGCGCCGCTGGACCTTATTCTGTGCGACATCAGCATGCCGGGCCTGAACGGTTATGCCGTACTCGAGAAATTGCAGGCATCACCCCAGACGTGCGACATACCCTTTGTGTTTGTTTCGGCGAGCGTGGAGCCGGGCAAGCAGGCGCGCGGTGTTGAAATGGGCGCGAAGGCCTACGTAACCAAGCCGTTTAATCTGGTGGCCATGCGCGAACTGATCAACCGGCTGACGCAAGGGGCCTGAGCCTAAAATAGCCGCTAGAATGGCAAAGACGCACGGCGAAGTCCTCACCGTGTGTCCTTATGCGTGCCGCGTTAGGCGAAGCAGCGCGATCAGTTCTTCAGATAGCTGTTGAAGTGGTTCACGGTCACCGCGTCGGCCGTGGATTTGGCGCTTACGTCCGCCGTCGTAAAGCTGCCAGTGACGGCAGTTGCCATGTCAAAGCTGTGGCGCGCGCCGGTGTACGGCGTAAGCGTTACATTGGCGCCGGCTTGTGACGCCCGGCTGACGCGCGTCCCGCATTTGCCGTCTTTGTACAGATCATCTTCGGTACCGTGTTGTATCGCCATCGGGGAATACGGCGCCCAGGTGCTGCCCGAGATGCCGCCGAAAGCGTTGTACAACCCGCAACCCGGGTAAAACGCCACGGCGGCCTTGAAAGGTTTCACGCCGCCGGCGATATTCGCCACATCCATGGTTGCCATCGTGCTGCTGGCGCCATGCGACCACCCCAGTACACCGATGCGTTCGGCTTTTACGAAAGCCTGGCCCGACAAATAGTTGTAGGCACCGTAGGCATCATAACGGCGTGCGTTCACTTCCGATACGCCGCTGGATCCATTGCCGCATTCATTCTGCGTGCCACGCGGCGTAAAGCTGTCCACCAGCAACACTACGTAGTTCTGCATGACCATACGGTCTCCCCATTCGCGGTACAGATTCGCGACGCCTTTGGACGGATCACTGTTGGAGAACATGCCTGAACAACCGTGCATCATCACCACGGCGGGAAACGGCCCGGCACCGGCAGGCTTGAACAGCTTGGCTGGTATGACGATGTTTTCCTGATTGGTGAACGTGACATCCGTCGGTGTAACCACCCACGCGCTGGCGGCGGTAGACAGGGACACAGCGGCCACCGCGAACAGTTGGCGAATCGAGATTTTCATGTGAATGATCCTTTAGGTTATGAAGTTTGTGTCAATAAAGAAGTCAGCGATTAAAAAAGCGAAGGTCTGAAAAAACGGGTTAGCCAACGACCATCATCAGCGGTTGCTTGCAGACAATGAGATCGCTGTCCGGCACGCGGATTCCGCGCACGCAAGCACCACTGATGCGCATGTAAGTGCCGTCACTGTTTTTGCTCAGCACGTCGGCGGGCGAGAGCGCCAACGTGCGCTGCGGCATCGCCTGGCACGGCGACGCATAGCGGCCGCGGGATTTAACTTTGTAATACTGCTTTACGATAAAGCTATACATGTCTGTTCCTTTGTTTCGTGTTCCGCGCTTTGCGGCTTTTACTGAGTTGTGCAGTGGCTCGAAGCCACTTTTCCTTTCGGACACCAGGCATACAGCATCAACCGTGCCATCTTAATAATTTCACTTAAAATCAATAACTTATTGTTGTTTTGCAAAAATTGCCTCCGGCGCGTTGTTGGCGATTGCCAACAACGATTCGCGCGCGATGCATAACCAACTGAATTTATTGCTATTTTTTTGTCCGGAAATCCGGACACCGGGAAATTGGCAGCCAATCCACCTGTGCGACGACAAAAAAGAAAGGGCGGCGGACGCCATGCGCCGCCGCCCTGTACAGGCGTCCCTCTCCAAGCCGGCAGCCATGCCGCCGGTTACAACTGTCAGGCCGCGTTCAGAAACTTGTCGCTGTTCCCGGCGCGCGCGCCGAGATATTGCAGGCGTTGCTGCGGGTGGCTGGCCATATCCGCGAATGCCATGTCATTGAAACAACCGCTGAACAACTGACCATTCAAGTGGCCGCTGAATGAAACGCCAAAAGACGAATCGATAAACTGTAAACTTTCGATGGCACCTTTGATGGTTACCATGTTGATCGTGCAGGTAAATCGCAGGTCGCTCGTGACCGAGCCACGGAACCGATGACCGCTCACCCAGCCATTGAATCCCACCGCTTCGGATTCGCCTTTGGCATCCAGGCCCAGCGTACGACCCAGAAAGTTGAACCCTCCGATTTCTCCGCTGAAGGGCTTATCGCCGCCTCGCCCGGACATCACACCCTCGCTGGAGCGTACGCCCGAGTAAGTAACCCGCGCACCGATCGCCAACGCAGCCGCGATGCGCATCACATTTGAATTCTGTGCAAAAACGTTAACGCCTTCCATGATCCATCTCCCGTAGTGTGAGCCCCGGGGGAACCTTTCCCACGCGGCGGCTTTTCGACACCAGAGGTCTACAGCAGCATTCATGCCAGGGATGAATTATGATTTATTTTCAATGGGTTATGAAAATAAGGCGGTCTTCCGGCAAACTATACTGTTGGTTCGTGCAAACAGTGTTGGAAGCGCGCCGCAGACACGCACAAGAGGTGCCAGCCTGCGCGACCGCTATCAGGTTTCGTCAAACGCGGTGTCGCCATCCGGATCCGCTTCGCCCGTCGCCACAACCGCCTTGAAATCAAACAGCGCGTGATCCAGCAGATGTGACGGTTTAATGTTTTGCAGCGCAGTCATCATGGTCTCCACCCGCCCCGGGAATTTTTTCTCCCATTCGCGCAGCAATACCTTGGCTTCCTTGCGTTTGAGATTCTCCTGCGAGCCGCACAGCGTGCAGGGAATGATCGGAAACTGCTTCACCTCGGCCCACTCGGCCAGATCTTTTTCTTCGCAGTAGGCCAGCGGGCGGATCACCACGTGTTTGCCGTCGTCGGACACCAGTTTCGGCGGCATGGTTTTGAGTTTGCCTCCATAGAACAGGTTGAGCAAAAACGTTTCGAGGATGTCATCGCGATGATGGCCCAGCGCGATTTTGGTCGCGCCCAGTTCGCCCGCCACACGATACAGCACGCCCCTGCGTAACCGCGAACACAGTGAACACATCGTCTTGCCTTCGGGGATCACGCGCTTGACGATGCTGTAAGTGTCCTGATTCTCGATGTGAAACGGCACGCCGAGCTGCGTGAGATATTCCGGCAATATGTGCCCGGGGAAATTCGGCTGCTTCTGGTCGAGGTTTACCGCGATCAAATCAAACTCGATTGGCGCGTGCGCCTTCAAGTGCAGCAGGATATCCAGCAATGCATAGCTGTCCTTGCCGCCCGACAGACACACCATCACCTTGTCACCCGCCTCTATCATGCCGAAATCGGCTATCGCCTGCCCGGCCAGCCGTCGCAAACGCTTGGCGAGTTTGTTGGACTCGTAGCCCTGCTTGCGTTGCTTCAGGCTTTGCGGCAACGCGATGGGGGAAATTGTTACGTTGTTGTCCATGTCCCACCTTTTACAGTGCGATGCCGCGCCCGCCATCCACCGCGATGATTTGTCCCGTGACATACGGTGCGCTGGCCACCAAATATTCAACCGTGCGCGCGATGTCATCCGGTTCACCCACACGTTTCAGCAGCGTGCGTTCGATGATGTCCTTGCGTGTCTTCGGGCTTTTCCAGATGTCCGCGTCCGGCCACAAAATCGGCCCCGGCGACACGCCGTTTACCCGCACCGCCGGCGCCATTTCACGCGCTAGCGAGCGCGTCAGCGCCGCCAGCCCGCCTTTCGCGACGGTGTAAATCACATAGTCCTTCAACGGCAGTTCGGCGTGAATATCCACGATATTCACGATGCTGCCGCGGCGCTTTTTCAACTCTGCCGCCGCCGCCTGCGCGATGAACAACGGCGCCTTCAGATTGGTGCCAATGAGATCGTTCCAGGCGCGCTCGTTCATTTTTCCCACTGGCGTGGCGAAAAAACTCGACGCGTTGTTCACCAAAACATCCAGCCGTCCGAACTGCGCAAGACACGTCGCCACCAGCACGCGCGGCGTTTCGCCGTTCAGCAAATCAGCTTTCACACACGCGGCGCTGCCCGCGCGTGCCGCGTTCAGCGCCTTGACCAGCGCCCGCGCTTCTGTCGCCGATCCGCGATAGTGAATCATCACATTGGCACCCGCCGCATGCAGACGGCGGCATATCGCCGCGCCCACGCGCCGCGCGCCGCCCGTCACCAGCACGGTTTTAGTTTGCAAGGGGAGTTTCATAACGTGTTGTTTATTTTAGCGTATTCGGGGATCATCCGAGGCGTGATTATTCCCCCGCATCTGTCTCATTTACCTGCGCCATCGCCGGAAGCGCAGGCGTTAAGCGATCAACTGTCCACACTGATCGCGCAGGAAATCGCAACCGCCGGTGGCGGGATCAGCTTTGCACGCTACATGGAACTTGCGCTTTACGCGCCAGGCCTCGGTTATTACAGCGCGGGCAGTCGCAAGCTGGGCGAGAGCGGCGATTTCGTTACCGCGCCGGAAATATCGCCCTTGTTCGCGCGCTGTATCGCGCGGCAGTGGGTGCAGTTGCACGGCGAAGGTTTGCGCAATGTGCTTGAAATCGGCGCGGGCAGCGGGGCGCTGGCGGTGGAATGGTTGTTGGAGATGGAGGTGCTGGGTTGTCTGCCGGACGCCTACCTGATTCTGGAACTGAGCGGCGAACTGCGGGAACGACAGAGGGCGCTCATTGCCGAGCGCGCCCCCATGCTGTTGACCCGCGTGCGCTGGCTGAACGAATTGCCCGTGCAATTTGAAGGCGTCATTTTGGCCAATGAGGTGCTTGATGCGACGCCGGCGCATGTCATAACCACGTGCGGCGAGGAAGCCCTCGAATCCTTCGTAAAACATAACACTGCCCTTAATTCGTTTCAGTGGTTTGAAACCAGATTGTCCGGGGAGGTTCGTCGCGCGGCCGACGCGCTTGAATTTCCTGATGACTACCGGACAGAAATCAATCTCACATCACGTGCGCTGGTCGCGAGCCTCGCGCGTCTGCTCACGCGTGGCGTGATGCTGTTCATCGACTACGGCTTCCCGGCACGCGAGTTTTATCACCCGCAGCGCAACCAAGGCTCGCTGATGTGTCACTACCGCCATCACGCGCACGACGACCCGTTTGCATTCGTTGGTTTGCAGGACATCACGACGCATGTCGATTTCAGCGCGGTCGCGGCGGCGGCACATACGGGCGGTGCCGCGTTGCTGGGTTACGCTTCGCAGGCACACTTCCTCATCAATTGCGGCATCACCGACTTGCTCTCCGCCACGCCCGCCAGTGACACGCGCGCCTACGCGCCGCTCGCCGCGCAGGCGCAAAAGCTGTTGTCGCCGGCGGAAATGGGCGAACTCTTTAAGGTCATCGCACTGGGCAAAAACATCGATACGACGCTGCTCGGCTTCACGCGCGGCGACAAGTCGCACACATTGTGAAAGGCAAAATCTTTACCGCAAAGATGCAAAGAACTGCCGCAAAGAGAAACCTGTCGAGATTGGGTTTCCATTGCGTTTTCTTTGCGCCTTTGCACCTTTACGGTGATGTGTTTCTTGCGGTCGTCTGATCATGGATATTGATTTATCCCCACTGGCTTGGACCGCGATTGGGCTGGCGATATTTATCGCGGGGGTGTCGCAGGGTGCGATGGGTTTCGGTTTTCCCGCCATCTCGACGCCGGTGCTGGCACTGATGACCGACATCAAAACCGCCGTGCTGCTGAATTTGTTGCCGAACATGACGGTCAATATCATCAGCGTGATTCAGGGCGGTAACTGGCGCGCGAGCCTCGGCGTGCACTGGCCGGTGGCAGTGTATGCATTAATCGGCTCATTCGTGGGTGCCAGCGTTCTGATCATCGCGCCCCAAGAGCCGCTGCGGCTGTTGCTCGCCGCGATCATCATCGTATATCTGTATCAAAAACAAATCGCGCTGCTCAACTGGGACGCGTTGATGCGCCGGCCGCGTCTGGCACAAGCAGGTTTCGGCCTCACCGGCGGATTTTTCTCCGGCTCGGTCAACAACTCGCTGCCGCCATTGCTGATTTATTTCATGCTGCTGGGCGTGGAGGCGACGATCATGACGCAAATGCTGAACCTGTGTTTTCTGGGAGGCAAAATCGTGCAGGCGGCCACACTCGCCGGCGCGGGTGAATTAAGCCTGCGCGCGGCGGCGGCCAATGTGCCGCTCACGCTGGTGGCGCTCGCGGGCATGGCGGCTGGCCAGCGCGTGCAGCGTTACTTGAGCGTCGAAACCTATCAACAACTGCTGCGAAAAGTGCTGCTGGTGATCGCCGCCCTGCTGCTGTGGCAAGGAACGCGCCACCTGATGACATGAACACGGAATCGACGACATAATTCCGCGAATACAACAACTTACAAAGCTGTTGCATCGACAGCACGAACCAGCGCCCGTGGCCAACGTCCTGCTATTAGCAGTTAAAATATCGCCCGGTACCTATGTAAGCGTCGCGGCAAGCTTCGCGTTAGCTAACCGTTAACCCTGACAAGAAATCCCAATGGCCAAGAAAAATTTGAACTTCTGGAAGGCTGACTGGTTTCTCGGTGTCATCGTGACACTTCTGGCATTGGCCGCCGTCGGGAGCGAACTTGTGCAGAGCCTCGAACGCAAGGCGTATGACCTCGGTGTGCGGACCGCGTCGCGCACACCCTCCGACAAGATTGCGATCATCGCGATCGACAAACAAAGCATAGACAATATCGGCCGCTGGCCTTGGCCGCGCGACGTGCATGCGAAGATGATCGATACGCTGGCGGGCGCGCGCGCGAAGGTCATCGTAAACAGCACCTTCTTCTTCGAGCCGCAAACCGATCCCGGGCTGGTCTACATCAATAAATTACTGGGGGTCTACAAACAGGGCGAGACAGCGGTTGCCGATGCAGCCGCCGCTGCCACCGCCCCCGGCGCTCGGGGCGCTGCGGCGGCAGTTCCTCCCTCTACGGGCAATCCCGAGTGGGCGCGCATCGGAGCACTTTTGCACGAAGCGGAAACGGCGCTTAATCCCGATCGCAAACTCGCGCAAAGTTTTACCAAGGCGGGCAATGTGCTGTTGCCCCTGGTGTTCGAGCAATTCGGCGAGGCGCAAGGCAATCCCGACAAGGTATTGCCAAAGTATGCACTGGATAGCAGTCTCCCCGGCGGTGCGCGAGCCCGGCATGGCCTGTTGCCTACATTTCCCATCGCCGAACTCGCCACGGCGGCCGCCGGCATGGGGCACCTGAACTCCTTGCCCGATGTCGATGGCGCGGTGCGCACGGAACCCTTGATTGTGCGTCATATCGACCGGGCATTTCCGTCATTGTCGGTCATGGCCGCGGCAAAAAGTCTCAATCTCAAACTTTCGGACGTAAGAATCGTTGGCGACGATGCCGTGCAGATCGGCCGGCTCACGATACGCACGGACGATGAATTGCGCATGCAGACCTTTTTCTACTCGGGCAGCGGCAACGCGCCCGCGTTTTCAGTCGATTCGTTCTTCGATGTCTACACCGGCAATATCAAGGCGGCCAAGTATCAGGACAAAATCGTATTAATCGGCCCCACGGCGTCGGGCCTGGGCACGTCGCAGGTAACGCCGATCTCGGCCGGTTCCGCACCGGTGATCAACATGGCGCACATCGTGTCAAGCATACTAAGCGAACATTATTTTGTTGCGCCGTCGTGGGGCCGTGCGGTGGAATGGCTGGTTCTGCTGATCGTGGCGCTTTATCTGATTTTGCTGCTCCCGCGCTTGAGCGCGCGCATGGGCGCGGCCGCCACGGTTACGCTACTTGTCGTGCTGGTGGGCGCGCATTTTGTATTGATGACCACGCAATTGCTGTGGATACAGTTGATGGCAGCGGCAACGCTGCTGCTGATCGGACACGCGGCGCTGGTCACCAAACGTTTTATCGTGACGGAGCGTGGCAAGGAAAAAGCCGATGTGGAATCGGCCGAATCCAATCGCATGCTCGGACTTGCGTTCCAGGGGCAAGGGCAGCTCGACATGGCGTTCGACAAATTTCGCGGACTGCCGCTGGACGACGGAGTGATGGAGTTGCTCTACAACCTGGCGCTCGATTTCGAACGCAAACGGCAGTTCAACAAGGCGGAGTCGGTATTCAGTTACATGTTCAAGTACGACCCGAAGTTCCGCGATGTTGAAGAGCGGCTTTCGCGCGCGCACAACATGTCCGAGACGGTCATCCTTGGCGGCACGCAGGGACACCCCGGCGGCACGCTGGTACTGGCGGGCAGCGGCACCGAAAAGCCTATGCTGGGCCGCTATCAGATCGAAAAAGAACTCGGCAAGGGCGCCATGGGCGTGGTCTATCTCGGCAAAGACCCGAAGATCGGCCGCGTGGTGGCGATCAAGACCATGGCCCTGTCGCAGGAGTTCGAACCCGACGAACTGGCCGACGTCAAGGAACGCTTCTTCCGCGAAGCGGAAACCGCCGGGCGCCTGACGCATCCGAACATCGTCACGATGTACGACGCCGGCGACGAACATGATCTCGCCTACATCGCGATGGAGTTTCTCAAGGGCCGCGACCTCGCGCCCTACACCAAGCCCGATAATCTGCTGCCCTTGCCGACCGTGCTGTCCATCGTCGCGCGCGTCGCGGATGCGCTGGGTTACGCCCACAAAAATAACGTGGTGCACCGGGATATCAAACCCGCGAATATCATGTACGACGCGGAGTCCGATACCGTCAAGGTGACTGACTTCGGCATTGCACGCATCACGGATTCGTCCAAGACCAAGACCGGCACCGTGCTCGGCACGCCGTCCTATATGTCGCCGGAACAACTTTCCGGCGCCAAGGTCGATGGCTTGTCCGACATGTTTTCGCTGGGCGTCATGCTGTATCAGATGGCGTGCGGCCGCCTGCCATTCCAGGGCGATTCGATGGCGCAACTGATGTTCAAAATCGCCAACGAACCGCATGTTGATATCCGTCAACATAATCCGGCTATCCCGGCAGGTGTCGCGGCGATTACCAACAAGGCCCTCTCAAAGCAACCCGACCAGCGTTATCAAAGCTGTGAACAGATGGCAAAAGTGCTGCAACTGTGTCTGGCCAGCCTGCAACGCGGCAAACCGGCGCCCGCGGGCGCCGCGCAAAAACAGGGATAGATAAAATTTTAACCGGCATGGTAGAGATGGCGGGCTTGACGGATGTCGGCCGCAAGCGATCCACCAATGAAGACAGCATCGCCATGCTCCCTGAAATGGGATTGGCGGTGCTGGCCGACGGCATGGGCGGGCACAACGCCGGCGAAGTCGCCAGCGGCATGGCCGTCGCGATGATCTCGCACGAACTGCGCCCGTTTTTTGCCGCGCGATCTGGTAATGCCCTAGGTGAAACGGAAGTGCGGCAACTGCTGACCGGGCTGGCGGCGAAGGTCAATACCGCGATTTACAACACGGCCCAATCCCAACCGCGATACTTCGGCATGGGCACGACCCTGGTCATTGCGTTGTGGCACGGCGAGCAGTTGACCGTTGCGCATCTCGGCGACTCGCGCCTGTACCGGCTGCGCGGCGACCGATACGAGCAACTGACACGGGACCATTCATGGCGGCAGGAACAAATCGACAGTGGTCTGGTAACGCCGGAACAGGCGCGCACCACGGGCGCAAAAAACATCGTCACGCGCGCCTGCGGCATCGAGCCGGCCGTCGAACCCGAAGTGCATACCCACCCGTCGCAAGCGGACGATCTGTATCTGCTGTGCTCGGATGGATTGTCGGAAATGGTCGCGGACGACGCGGTGCGGCACCTGCTGTTATCGCACAAGAGTGATCTTCCGCGAGCCGCCAGCGAGTTGGTGCGCCAGGCAAACGACAATGGCGGCAAGGACAATGTATCGGTCATACTGGTTCGCATACCCAACCCCCGGCATTCGTCCCGCCTGCTGGGACGATTCGGCGCGTGGCTGAAATGAGCGCGCGCCCTGAAACAGGAATCCACATGTCTCGTCAGTATGTGCGTCTATTATCCGTATTCGGCGCGGTGTTGCTTTCAGCCACTGCCGCGGCACAAAACTATCCCGCCAAGACGGTGCGCCTGCTGGCGCCCTTTTCCGCCGGCAGCGGCTCGGACACCATCTCGCGCATCTATGCGGGCGGTCTCGCCGAGGTGTTCGGCCAGCAAGTCATCGTGGAAAACCGCGCCGGCGCGGCGGGCAACATTGGCGCGGAAGTCGGCGCGCGCGCCCCTGCGGACGGCTACACCCTGTTGTTGGTGAACATCGCGCACGCGGTGAATGTCTCCCTGTATCGCAAGCTGGCCTACGATCCGATCCGCGATTTCGCGCCGGTATCCCTGCTCGCCACCGGACCGGCGATACTGGTGGTGCATCCGTCGCTGCCGGTAAAGTCAGTCAAGGACCTGGTGGCGCTCGCCCAAGCGCGTCCCGGCGCCATCAATCATGCTTCGGCGGGCGTCGGCACCTTCACGTTTCTGGCGGCGGAAATGTTCAAACGTCAGGCCGCCGTGAACATGCTTCAGGTGCCTTATCGCTCGGGCGGCGAAGCGCTGACAGCGGTCATCTCCGGCGAATCCTCGGTGTATTTTTCACCGGCTGCCGGCGCGATTCCGCAGGTGCGGCAAGGCCGTCTGCGGCCACTCGCGGTGACCAGCCTGAAACGCATCGCGTTGATGCCCGAACTGCCTACGGTTGCCGAAAGCGGGTTTGCGGCTTTGGCCAAATTTGAATCCGGCAATTGGTACGGCATCACGATGCCGGCAAAAACCCCGCGCGAGATCGTTGATCGCGCCCACAAGGCATCGATCGCGGCGCTCAATAACCCGGCCATCATCAAACGCCTGAATGATCTGGGTTTTGTGCTGATCGGCAATACGCCGGAGGAATTCGGCGCTTATTTCAAATCGGAGATCGACGCGTGGGGAAAAATCGTGCGCGATCTCAAACTGAGTTCAGAGTGACATCAAACACGGCGCGCGATATTCCTTTGTCGTCGCGCTTCAGGGCGGCAACCAGTTCCTCCGCCACGCCCCGCTCGCGCCCGAAATAAAGCTGCGTCACCAGCGTGACATGCGCCGCGTGACTCACGCGATAGTGTATGTGCCGCGGACGCCCTGGATATTGCGCCGGCACAATGGTCGAAAAATGGTATCGGCCCTCGGCGTCGGTCTTGATGCCGGCCCGCAACAGACACGCGGAATCATCCTTCCTGCCACGCGTGAACCCGCTGTAGTCGCCGTTGGCATCGGCATGCCACACCTCGACCAGCGCGCCCGGGAGCGGTTTGCAACCGGCGCCCAGTACGCGGCCGGACACAACCAACCGGTCTTTGCCGCCCGAGCCGCTGGAACACAATTCGGTTTGTTCGGGCGCGCCGCTCGAATAAAACGGGCCAAGTTGATCGGGTGGCGTACTGCGGCATTGCTGCGCGATGGCAGGAAAAGTAACGAGGCCGGCAAGCCCCGCGAACAGAAACTGCCGACGGCGCGGGGAAATGGATACGTGTGTGATGCGCACGGGACGGCGAGAGCTATCCCGCCCGATTACAGCGCGACGAAATCCGGCGCGCTTGAAGGCGCCAACAAGGACAGCGCGCGACGCGGGGCAAGGGTCATTTCGAACGATGCGCGTGTCGCGCCCTCATCGTCACGCGTCAGGGTTACCGATTTTTGCACCGCGCCGGTCGCTCGCATTTGAGTTACCCGTGCGGTGTAGCCCGGATGGCTCACGCGATAGTGCAGGCGCGGGGCCGCGCCGCCCGGGCCGCCAGTGCCGTCAATGGCTGCGAAGTAACGTCCGTCGCCGTCGGTGGTAACCACCGTTCGGGAGTGCTCGGCGCGCACACCGCGTGCGTCCGCTTGCCAGATTTCGACCTGCGTGCCGGCCAGCGCCTGGCCTTCGGACGCATCCAGAATGCGCCCGGACACGACAATTTTCCCGGCTGGCCGATGCGACGGCGATTCAACCGCCGCCATCGCCATGGCCGGTGCAGCTACTGCGCCGGCACCCGTTACACCCAAAACCATCACCTGCCGACGCCGCGCGCAAAACTTTTGCTGTTCCATGTCAGGATCCCTTCGATAGATCCATAAATCATAACTCACAACGCCGGCAGTGCAAAAATTTCGGTGAAACAGCGTCCGCGTGCGTCCATCCGCGCCCAGCCGCACGCCCCGACGGACGAATTTTATTTTCAGTCTGTTTCAAGCAGCGCCGCACGCACTGCCGCCACCCGCGCCTGATGAATTTCTTCCTTGATGCGTTCCGGTTCGCTGTGTTGTTTGGCAATCGCGCCCGCATCCACCGCGGCGGCGGCCTTGAGCGCCGCCGCCATGCGCCCGGCTTGCGGGTAAGCCCGGTCGCCAAACCCCAGCCGCCCGCGCGAATCGCTTTCGCAAGCCTGCAACAGGCGCGCGAACCGGTCCGGTTTGCGAAACGCATCGGCGCTCTGCAATATCTGCACGATAGTACCGGGCCGCAATTCCGCTGCGCGGTGAATGTTGCCATGCTGCCTGGCCATCACCAGCGCGAGATCGCGGCATTCCGCCGGCACGCGCAGCCGCTCGCACAGCGCGGCAACCAGATCAACGCTGCGTTCCTCGTGCGCGATATGGCGCGGCCACGCCTCGCGCGGGGTCGTGCCCTTGCCCAGATCGTGCGTCAGCGCGGCAAAGCGCACATCCAGCGGGTAGTTTCGGCCCGCGGCGTAATCAATTACCATCATCACGTGAACAAAGGTGTCGACTTCGGGATGATGCGCGGCGGTTTGCGGCACCCCTGACAAGGCATCGATTTCCGGCAGCACGCGCGCCAGCGCCCCGCACGCGCGCAAGGTTTCGAAAAACCGTGACGGCCGGGCCTCCATCAAGCCGCGCGACAACTCCTGCCACACGCGCTCGGCCACCAGCGCATCCGCTTCGCCATTGGCGACCATGCTGCGCATCAATTGCAGCGTTTCATCGGCGATGGTAAATCCCAAGGACGCAAAGCGCGCGGCAAAACGCGCCAGCCGCAAGATGCGCACCGGGTCTTCGGCAAACGCCGCGCTGACATGTCGAAGCACGCGCGCCTGGATGTCCGCCGCGCCATGGTACGGATCGATCAACGTGCCGTCATCGGCCTTGGCGATGGCGTTGATGGTGAGATCGCGCCGTGCAAGATCTTCTTCGAGGGTGACATCGGGCGCGGCGTGAAACACAAAGCCGTGATAACCGCGCGCGGTCTTGCGCTCGGTACGCGCAAGCGCGTATTCCTCGTGCGTTTGCGGATGCAAAAAAACCGGGAAGTCGCGGCCCACGGGCTTGTAGCCCTGCGCGATCATTTGTTCCGGCGTGCCGCCGGTCACCACGTAATCACGATCCGTCACCGGCAGGCCCAGCAGTTCATCGCGCACCGCACCGCCGACGGAGTAAATTTTCATTTAAACAATGGGTTACGTAAAATTACGGCGCCCTCGGGTACGGTCGCGAAACTGTGCATAACGCCCGCGCGGGGTGCGGTATGCAAGCCACGCGGGCGCCACCGACTCTACCGCCTGCGGCACGATGTCAAACGGAAACGCGCAACCGCGGCAAACGCTATCGACGCTCATCGAGCGCACGTTATCGAGGCTCAGCACTTTGCCCGGCAGGCATTCCATTACGAACGCCATGATGTTGGTCAGCGTGCTGTCCGCGCCAAAAATCAGGCGGCAATGCCCGGTGGCATGCGCCACGAAATCGGCGAGTTCTTTAAGCGTGTAAACCTTGGGCCCGCACAGATCGTAGCTTTGGCCTATGCTCTCTTGCCGTTCCAGCGCCCGCGCAAACGCCTGTGCGACGTCTTCCACGTACACCGGCTGAAATCGCGCCTGCCCCGCCGGCACTATCATCACCGGAAACAGCTTGAGCATCATCGCGAATGTGTTCAAAAACTTGTCTTCCCGGCCAAACACCACGGACGGACGGAAAACGGTGACGTCCAGTGACGACGCGCGCATGATCGCCTCGGCCTCGCCCTTGCTGCGCAGATAATCGCTGGGGCCGTCCGTCGCCGCGTTCAACGCGCTCATGTGCAACACGCGACGCACGCCGGCATCCCGGCAAGCGCCCGCCACCGTGCGCGCCAGATCAACGTGGGCGGCGGTGAAGCCCGATTTCCCGCGCCCGCCGTGCAACACGCCAACAAGATTGATCACCGCGTCACAGCCGCGAAACAATTCTCTTAACGTCGCGGCGTCATGCGCGTCGGCGGCCACCGGCTCCACTGTCGGCAACATGGTGAGAAACTTCGCGCGCTCGACACTGCGCGTCGGCACGCGCACGCGGTAACCCCGCGCGGCCAGTGCCGCGCACACATGGCGGCCCACGAAGCCGACGCCACCCAAAACACAAATGGTTGTGATGCTCATTTTGATTTATCAGTCGTTTCTGGAGCCGCAAGTTTACCTCACCCACCGCCCCTCACGCCCAACACCTCGCGCCGTTCAAGGCGTATCCCCCAGCGACTTTTCCGCCGGACGAGCCGGCCCCACCTCGCCGATACGGCTCTTGAGCGATTGCACCTGCTGCGACAGCAGGCTGGCATAGTAACTGGCATTGGCCATCACCAGTTTCACGTAATGCCGGGTCTCGTTGAACGGAATGGTTTCGGCCCACGCGGCGGTCTCCATTGCGCGGTCAGGCCGCCACGCGCGGGCGCGCCCAGGCCCGGCGTTGTAGGCCGCCGACGCCAGTGCCGGATTGCTGTCGAGATAATCATAGACATGCCGCAGGTAGTAGGTGCCGAGGCTGAGATTGGTATCGACATCCGTCACATTGCCCCAACGCCAGTTCTTGAGGCCCATTTTCCCGGCGACCCACTGCGCGGTGCCCGGCATCAATTGCATCAGCCCCATGGCCCCTGCGCTGGAACGGATATCCGCTATAAAGCGGCTTTCCTGGCGTATCAATCCCAGCACCCACGCTTCGTCGAGGCCCTGCCTGGCGGCATGCACCTTAAGCAAATCGTGGTACGGCGCGTAATAACGCAGCCGGAAGTCATGCAACGATTGCGTTTTGTCGGCGGTGTTGATTACGCGGTCCGGCAGATCGGCGCGCTTGGCGACTTCCGCCGCCGCAAGCAACTTGCGATCATCAAAATCGCGGATTACCCATGCCCATTCGCGGTTTGCCTCGACGCGCATGCCCAGCGCGTAGAGCGCGAGCGCGCGGCGGATGCCGGGATGCTGGCTCATCGCCTGAAGGTCGGCTGCCGTAGGCGTGTAGCCCGGCGGCGGCGCGCTCACTTTGCCGCCCAATTCTTCAAGCGCCAATTGGCCGTAGAACAAATATTCCTGCGATAGCGGCTTTAACAAGGCCAGCGCTTCCACCTCGCGCCCGGTGGCCTTCAGCGCGCGCGCCTTCCAGTAGCGCCACGGCGAGTCCTTGTTTTCAAGCACCATCGCATCGACCGCGGCGATCAGGGTCTTCCAGTCGCTTACGCGTAACGCCGCGCGCGCTTTCCACTCCAGCTGGTAGTCGTTCATGTCGCCGGCCTTGGCATACCATGCGAGCGTCTGCGGATCATGCCGCAGCGCGCCCTGCAATCCGATGTGGCCCCACACAAACGCACGTTCGTCTTCGGTAAATTTCGACTCCATTCCCGCCCAGTGCGCCGCTGCCTGCTGCGGCGACGAACGCGCCAATCGGTACGCGGCGAACATGGTGGTTTCACGCGCGGCGCGGCTAGAGGTGTCGAGAGGACGTGCCAAATGAGCCGCCGGATTTTGCGACACCGCGGAGAGCAGCGCTGCATTCGGCGCCTGTCCCGCCGGGAGATACGCGGCGGCACGACTCGCCACACCCACCTGCCCCACCGCCAGCGCCATACGCACACGCGCCCACACGTCTTGCGCGCTCAATTGATTGGAAGCGGCCAGCGCGTTAAACAATGGCGCACAGCTTTCGGGGGTGTCTTTTTCGGTGAACCACAAGGAACGCGCCTCGCGTACCGCTGTGGCATCCGTGCGCGACCGTGCCTGTAGCGCGAGACAGGTGACATCGATGTCGTCTTCAACCAACAAGGGCTGTTCGACCGCGAACAAGTCCCATTGCTGCGTTTTGCCGAGACGTTTGACCCAATCGCTGCGCAAACGCTCGGCCACGAAAGTGTCTTTGTATTCGGCGAGAAACGCGCGCACGGTTTCCGCGGGTGCGTCATTCAGCCGAGCGCGCAATTGCCAGTAGGCGGCATACGGCTCCAGCACATGCCCCTTAAGCTTGGGTGCGTAAAGATCGAGCTTGCGCGTATCGCTGGCGCGAAACGCGTCGCGCATGGCCAGAAAATCGTCGTTGGTCTGCGCAATTATTTGCGTGCTGCAACCGAGCAGCGCAAAAAGCAGGAAATTTCTGATGCAAGTCACGTGGCTCATTCTATTGAATCCTGTTGAATAATCAACGTGTTTGACTGCGGTGATCAGCGAAAATTCGAGGCCGTAATTAAATGTTCCACGATGGCAGTCAACGCATCGGCACGCCGGCCACCTTGCTGTTCTTGATAAGGCTTGCCATCCGGGCCACATCCTCGCTGCGAAGCTTGCCCAGTTCAGCGGGGGTACTCGCGCGCGGCTCCATGCCCGCACCCAGGAAACGCTCCTTCACATCCGGCTGGCTCAACGCGTTTCTCACTTCCCTGTTGAGAAATTTGATAACCGCGGCCGGTGACTGGACGGGCGCGAACAGGCACAGCACGGACTCCATGTCGTAACCGGGCAACACACTTGAGATCGGCGGCACATCCGGCACGACAGGCGATGCCTTGGCGCTGGTCACGCCCAGGGCCTTGAGCTTGCCCGTTTTGACGTGCGGCATCACGGTGCCGGCCGCCGAGAAAAATAATTGCACCTGCCCGCTGAGCAGGTCGGTCATGGCCGTGCCGGTGTTTTTGTAGGGCACGGCAACCATTTTCACGCCGGCCAGTACGCTGAACTGCAGCGCGGCGAGGTGCGCGCTGCCGCCCTCTGCCGTCATGACGTAATTCAGCGTGCCGGGTTTTGCCTTGGCGTGGTCAATGAATTCCTTGATCGAGTTCTGCGAGGTCCCCGGTACCCCGGCATTCACCGCCAGCACCGAAGGAAACGCCGCGAGCATCGACACCGGCGCGAAGTCCTTCACGGCGTCGTAGGGCACCTGCTGATAAAACGGCAGCACCCAGAGTATACCGCCGGAAGTTACCAACAGGGTGTGGCCATCGGGCAGGGCCTTGGCCACCGTCTCGCCGGGCACCACGCTGCTACCCCGATTTTCGACGATCACCGGACGTTGCAATACCGCGTTGAGCCCCTGCGCGAGCTGACGCGCCACGAAATCCGTGCTACCGCCCACACCAGAAGTCACCAGACGAATCGGTTTCCCCGGCTGAAGTTGCGCCGCCGCAGGTGCGGCAGCCAGAGCAACCAGCGCCACAAGCACGCCGGCCACGGTGGTATGTATCTTGGGCATCAGAAATAATCGGCCGCGCATCGTCACAAAGTACATTCGTTCATCCAAGAAACAGGCGATACGCCGGATTGCGCGTCTCGTCGCTATACGGGTAGCCGATCTTGCCGAGAAACTGCTGAAACTGCTTTTTATCCTGAGGCGGCACCTGCATGCCGACCAGCACACGCCCGTGATCGGCGCCGTGATTGCGGTAATGAAACAGGCTGATGTTCCAGCCGCGGCTCATGCTGGTCAAAAACCGAATCAGCGCGCCGGGACGTTCCGGGAACTCAAAGCGATACAAAATTTCATTCTTCACCGCCGCATGCCCGCCCACGGTATGGCGCACGTGCAGCTTAGCCAGATCATTGTTGCTGAGGTCGTGCGTTTTGAGTCCGGCACGGCGTAGCGCGCGCGTAAGCCGCGCGGTTTCGTCTCGGTTCTGCACCTGCACGCCAACGAACACCTGCGCGTTCGCGGGATCGTCGTAACGATAATTGAATTCCGTCACATTGCGCGGCCCGAGCAATTCGCAAAACGCTTTGAAACTGCCGGGCTTTTCCGGAATCGTCACCGCGAGAATGGCTTCGCGGTGTTCGCCCAGTTCGGCTTCTTCGGCGACGAAGCGTAGCCGGTCGAAATTCATGTTCGCGCCGCTGGCGACGGCCACCAGCGTCTGGCCCTTCGCCCGCGACTTGGCGGCGTACGCCTTCGCACCGGCGATCGCCAGCGCGCCCGCCGGTTCGAGGATTACGCGCGTGTCGGTGAACACATCCTTGATCGCCGCGCACATGGCGTCCGTATCGACGCGGATAATGTCGTCCACCAGCGCGCGGCACAGCCGGAAGGTTTCAACGCCCACCTGCTTGACCGCCACACCATCGGCGAACAAACCCACCTGATCGAGCTTCACGCGCTTGCCGGCTTTCAACGATTGATACATCGCGTCGGCGTCTACCGGCTCGACGCCGATGACTTTGATTTCAGGCCGCAACCGTTTGACGTACGCCGCGATGCCGGCAATCAATCCGCCACCGCCCACTGGCACAAAAATCGCGTGGACCGGCTGCGGGTGCTTGCGCAAAATCTCCATGCCGATGGTGCCCTGACCCGCGATCACGTCCGGATCGTCATACGGATGAACAAACGTAAGCTTTTGTTTTTGCGATATATTTTTTGCGTGCGCATACGCCGCATCATACGAATCGCCGTGCAGCACGACGTGGGCGCCGCGCGCGCGTACCGCGTCCACCTTGATTTGCGGCGTGGTCACCGGCATCACAATGGTCGCATTGCAACGCAGCTTTTGCGCTGCCAACGCGACGCCTTGCGCATGATTGCCGGCCGATGCCGCGATCACGCCACGATCCAGCGAGGCCTTGGGCAAGCGCACCATTTTGTTATATGCACCGCGCAGCTTGAACGAAAACACCGGCTGCAAATCCTCGCGTTTGATCAATACGCGGTTATGCAATCGCTTCGACAGATTGGGCGCGAAATCCAGGGGCGTTTCGATGGCCACGTCGTAGACGCGCGCGCCGAGGATGCGCTGGAGGTAATCGGGGGCTTTCATGAGGCTTAAGGTTAGCAGGAATCGGCCCTCGGATGTAACGTGGCACCTGTACATCCCGCGCCCAGAAGACTATCATTCGCCCATGAACCAGAATGAGATGAAACAAGCTGCCGCCGAAGCCGCGATTCGTTATGTCGAAGACGGCAGTGTGGTCGGCGTCGGCACCGGCTCGACGGCGGATTTTTTTATCGCAGCGCTGGGTAAGATCAAGCATCGCATCGACGGCGCGGTGGCCAGTTCCGAGGGCACGGCGAGCAAGCTCAAGGCGCTGGGCATCGCGGTTTATGATCTGAACGGCGTGCGCGATCTGCCGGTGTACGTCGATGGCGCCGATGAAATCACCGAACACCTTGCGATGATCAAGGGCGGCGGCGGCGCGCTCACGCGCGAAAAAATCGTCGCGGCGGTGGCGCGCAAATTCATCTGTATCGCCGATCAATCCAAGTTGGTCGGCGTGCTCGGCACCTTTCCGCTGCCGGTCGAAGTGATCCCGATGGCGCGCTCGTACGTGGGCCGCGAAATCGTCAAGCTCGGCGGCCAGCCCGCCTGGCGGCAAGGCTTCACCACCGACAACGGCAACTGGATACTGGACGTACATAACCTGTCGATCACCAATCCTGTCGAACTCGAAGCCGCACTGAACCAAATCACCGGCGTCGTTACCAATGGTCTATTCGCGCGGCGCGGCGCCGATGTGCTGGTGCTGGGCGCCGCCGATGGCGTAAAAACAATCAACAAAAACAAGTAGTGACCGTTGTGGCGGAATACACCACGATTGCAGCGGTTGATTTAGGCAGAGAACCATTTTTTGGCTACGGCGTAACCTGCTTACGCAGGTTAGCCTTCCCCGAAAGAATTCGATCCTTCATCATCCGTATCCATAGTCCTGCCACGAACAATGGCTGAATACACCACCATTGCCGCCGTTGACCTCGGCTCGAATTCTTTTCACTGCCAGATCGCACGCGTGGATGGCGAGCAGAGCTACCCGCTCGACGGCCTGCGCGAAGCCGTGCGTCTGGGCGCGGGGCTCGATGACGAGAAGATGCTCGACGACGCTTCCCAAGCGCGCGCCATCGCCGCCTTGCAGCGCTTCGGCGAGCGGCTGCGCAGTTTTCAACCCAGCGACGTGCGCGCGCTGGGCACCAACACCCTGCGCGTGGCGAAAAACGCCGCTGCGTTTCTGAAAAAAGCCGAGGCCGCGCTCGGCTTTCCGATTGAAGTCATCGCCGGACGTGAAGAGGCGCGGCTGATATATCTGGGTGTTTCGCACAGCCTGCCGGTGTCGGACGAGCCGCGGCTGGTGGTGGATATCGGCGGCGGCTCGACCGAATTCATCGTCGGCGAAGGGTATAAACCGCAACGCCTCGACAGCCTGTACATGGGCTGCGTATCGTTCACCCGGCGCTATTTCAAGGACGGCAAGCTCACCAAGGGCGCGTTCAAGAAAGCGGAACTTGCCGCGCGCGCAGAGCTGCAACATATCGTCGCCGAATTCTCCAGCCGCAACTGGAAACATGCGGTGGGCTCCAGCGGCACCGCGCGCGCACTGGCCCAAGTGCTGCAAGCGCTGGGCTATGCGGATGCCGGCATTACGCCCGACGGATTGGAAACGCTGCGCGCGTTGTTGATCAAGGCCGGCGATATTTCACGCATCGGCATCGAAGGCCTGCGCGACGACCGCGCCGCCGTGCTGCCCGGCGGACTCGCCATCATGACGGCGGTGCTCGATGAGCTCGACATCCGGCACATGACGGTGGCCGATGGCGCGATGCGCGAAGGCATCATCCTCGACATGCTGGGGCGCACGCACCACCACGACACACGCGACGCCACCGTGATGCAATTCATGCAACGCTATCACGTCGACGTGCCGCAGGCGAAGCGTGTGAACCAGCTCGCGGTTAACCTGTACCATCAACTTGCCGGCGCAGACGCGAAAAATGTCGCGCAACTCTCTTGGGCAGCCCGGTTGCACGAAATCGGCATATCCGTTGCCTACAGCAGCTACCATCGCCACTCTGCCTACATCGTCGCCAATGCCGACATGCCCGGCTTCACGCGCGAAGAACAGCACCGCATCGCGCAACTGTTGATCGCCCACCGGCGCTCGCTTAAAAAACTGCTGCCGGAGCTGGACGATACAATCGACTGGCGCATGGTGTTCGCACTGCGCCTTGCCGTGCTGTTCTGCCAGCGGCGCACGTCGAGCAACCCGCGTATTGAATCGGCGCGGTCCGGCGAAAACAAATTCCGCCTAACCATCGACCCTGCCTGGGTGCTGCGCAATCCTTTGACCAACACCGTGCTGCGCGAAGAAATCCGCGAGTGGGAGAAGATCGGATTCGACGTGAAGATCAGCGGGCTTTATGAAACGGATGATGGGGCGGAGCTTGAAGCGGCGGATTGATGGGGACGGGGGCGCTTCGCAAAACACATCCATGTGCGCAGCCAGTCGCAAGATGAGACCGATCCCGAGCTACCCCACGCGTAAACACGTGGAGTAACCTCGGCTTGTAATGGCGTGCGATTCCCGTTTGGCGGCCGCGCGTCAGGTAGTCCTTGCTCCCGCGTCGATGAGATTTGCCACCTCAGCGCGAAAGTGCCCGCACGATCCGGGATTAAAGCGGCTTACGGCTCAACCTTGAATGTCGCGGTAGCCTGCCCCGTGCAACTGCCGGTGCCCTTGGCCGTCCATAGATGAGATCCCGTGGGGGCGTTCGGTATTTTCACCTTGATCGGGAACGGTTTGTCGGCAGTCGTGCTAAACGACGCGGTTACGGGGCCGGAAATCGTAAAACTGCAATTGCCGGTTCCGCTCGCCTCGATCCACGTCTCGCCCCCTTGGTCGGTGTATTGCACCTGCTTGATCGATTTGATGGTCGGCAACGCCATTGCCGTGCCTGGCACTTGCTGAACGACGACAGTGCCGCCCGGCGTGTTTTGGCCCTGGGGCAGTTGCGCCATATGCGGAGCCATGCCAACACCACTCACCACGCCGAATTGTTGAATGGTAGAGACCGCGGTTTGGCTGCCCAAGCAGGGTTTAAGGCCATCGTGCGCATATCCCTGCACCGTCACCATGTACTTTCCGGCCGCGGGGTATGCCTGCGTGCGCGTAATGGAAGCCGTCGGTGCCTTGATTTGTATGTATTCGGCGCCGCCGGTTGAATAAGTGACTTTCGCGCCACAACCAAATGTCTCGTTGTTGAAATACTTGATGTCGAACTTGTAATGCACTTCCACGTGCGCCCCCGGTTTTATCGTGGCACTGGCCGGCGTGGCGCTAGATCCAATGATGGTGCCGGCGTAAGCAGGGCCTGCAAGACAAGCTACGAACCCTGCGGAAATTACCAAATTTTTCTTGCTTAACATGATTACCTCCTTGGTGGATTGGTGTTAATTACCGATAGACATACCCTGAGTTGCGAAGCAATTTTAGCAAGAGCCGGACGGGCACATAGGGCGTCCTAACCTGCGCCCCTGCCGGAACCGTTGCACGCTCCGGCCCGTCGCCATTACCTACCCCACGCGCGCCTGCGCCAGATGCTCCGCCGCGCGCAACCCCATCACGCCGCCCTTCACCAGCCCGCCGGTGTAAGCCACTTCCGGCCCGCCTTCCAGACCGCCAGTCGCCGCCCCCGCGACATATAGCCCCGGGATAATCGAACCGCCTACGCTAAGCGCCTGCCCATGTTCGTTAACGGCGATGCCGCCCATCGTATTGGTGATGCCGACGCACATGGGCGCGGCGTAAAACGGGCCTTGCGTTATCGGCAGCGGTTTGTATTTCTCGGCGCGGCGCGGTGGTGTGAGACTTTGTAGCGTGCCGCCGGTGTGTGCGGCATTGTAGGCCTGCACGGTTTGTGTGAGCGCCCCGTCCGGTACGCCGATGGTTTGTGCGAGCACGGCAATGCTGTCGGCTTTGAACAGCGAGCCGCCCTCTTTGGGCAGGTGCGGATTCGGCGGTATCAGGCCGTTGCGTCCGGGGCCCTCCCAGATGGCGTGATCGAACACCACAAACGCGGATGACGGATCAGTCAGCTTGGTGATTGCGTTGGCGATGTATACGCCGCCGCGGCCTTCATCGACAAACCGCTCGCCGTCGGGGCCGATAACAATGCCGGCGGTGGCGACGGGATCAAGGTACGGATACGGCCACAGTCTGTCGTTGCTCATCGCTTCAGGCGCAAGCAAGTGGCCATAAAAGCGATCCATGCCGATCAATTTTGCGCCGATGGCCGAGGCCATGCGCAGACCGTCTCCGTAGCCGGTGCCAGCGCCACGCTGCTTCAACTTTTCCGGATGCGCACAGATGTACTGGCGCACCAGATCGGGATTACCTTGAAAACCGCCGTCGGCGATGACCACCGCGCGCGCGGTCAGGCGCACTTCACCAGCAGCCGTTTGTGCCACCACCCCGCAGCATCGGCCATTCTCGACGATCAGCGATTGCGCGCGCGTGCCGCGCTGTATCGCGCCGCCGCGTTTAGTCAGATTGTCGCCCAGCGTGCGCAACAGCACATCGCCCGCGCGGCCCTCCCAATCCAGGCCCGGACGGCTGCGTCCCGGCGGCGCCAGCACCCATCGGTGATGAGCTGAAGCACTCGCTTTCATGAAGCGCATGCCTTCGTCCTGCAACCAGCGCACCACGCGGCTGCCTTCGGTGGCCATGGTCGACGCCAGCAGTTCGGTAACGAAGCCGTTGCTGGTTGCGACAATGGCGCGCGTCAGCTCGGCGGGGTCGTCCATGATGTCACGCATGAACACGTGCAACGTGCCGCCGGTGAATCGCGAGTTGCACAGATATTTTTCCGCGCTGCCTTGTTCGAGCACCAGCGCCTTGAGGCCCAGTTGCGCCGCGCGATTGGCAGCCGTCAGGCCGGCGATGCCGCCGCCGATGATAATTACATCTGTCATGGTGAAATTCTCGTAACTACATGTTTATATTGATATTTTTTATTCTCTTAGTCCAGCCGCATGCCCGACGCCTTGACGATGCGCCGCGCATTTTCAATCTCGGTGCGCACGTGGGCGTCGAACACCGCCGGTTCGTTGGCCACCACATCAGAACCGTCGCGCTTCAAGCGCTCGATTACCTCCGGCGTTTTGAGCGCGCGCGCCACGTCGGCATGCAGCTTGCTGATCACGGCACGCGGTGTCGCCGACGCGGCGAACAGGCCATACCACGTGGTCATGGCGTAACCGGGCAGAGCAGCTTCGGCGACGGTGGGCAAATTCGGCAGCGCGGTCGAGCGTTGCGGCGATGTAACCGCCAGCGCGCGCAATTTGCCGGCGGCATGCTGCGGAATCACGGTGAAAGTGCTGCCGAACATCAGTTGCGTTTGCCCCGCCAGCAGATCGGCTATCGCGGGCGCGCCGCCACGGTACGGCACATGAATCATGCTCACCCCGGCCATGAACTTGAACATTTCACCTGCGAGATGCTGCGGCCCGCCGTTGCCGGAGGTGCCGTAACTCAGTTGGCCGGGCCGTTGTTTGGCGAGCGTGATGACCTCCGGCACGGTGCGCGCGGGTAACGAGGGATGCGCGGTCAGCACCAGCGGTGATGCCGCGATTTGCGTGATACCGGCGAAATCCCGCACGGTGTCGTAGGGCAGCTTGGCATGCAGCGCGGGGTTCGTGGTGTGCGGATTCGCCGTGAGCAACAAGGTGTAACCATCCGGCGCGCCCTTCGCCACCATCTCAGAGCCAATCAGCGTGCCGCCGCCAGCGCGATTATCGATCACCACTTGCTGGCCCCAGGCTTCGGACAGTTTTTGCCCGAGCGCGCGCGCAATCAGGTCGGTGCCACCACCGGCGGCAAACGGCACTATGATGCGCACGGCTTTGGTTGGATACGGCACATCGGCGGCGTGCGCCACGGTGCAGGTGATACCTGCGATTAACGCCATGCTGAATTGAAGTGTTTTCATAAAGTTCATTTTCCCGCCAATCCCGCGTGCTTCACCACGGCGGCCCACTTCATGATTTCCGCGCGGATCAGCGCGCCGAAGGCTTCGGCAGTGCCGCCCGCCGGCTCCGCGCCGTCGGCGCTGATGCGATCCGAAAATTCTTTGGTCTTGATGAACTTATTGGCTTCGGTGTTCAGGCGCGCCAGCACCGCCACCGGCGTCGCGGCGGGTGCCAGCAAGCCGTACCAGCCGATAAAATCATAACCCGGCACACCCGATTCGTGCACCGTCGGCACCTCCGGCAAGGTGGCGACGCGCTGTTTGCCCGACACCGCCAGCGCTCGCACGCGCCCCGTCTTCAGATGCGGCGCCGCCGCCGGCAGACTGGCGAAATACATCGACACCTGCCCGCCCAACAGATCCGTCAACGCCGGGCCGCCGCCTTTGTAGGGCACATGCAGCAGATCAATTTTCGCCAGCATTTTGAAAAGCTCTGTTGCCAAATGCGTGGAACTTCCGGTACCACCGGAGGCAAAGCTCAGTTCGCCGGGCCGCGCACGCGCAAGCCTTACCAGCTCGGTGGCACTGCGCGCCGGCACGGACGGATGCAACAACACGATGTTCGCGGCTGACGCGATATGCACAATGGGCGTCAAATCCTTTTCGGGATGGAACGGCATTTCCGGCGTGAGACTGACGTTCACCGCATGACTGATCGGCACCGCCAGCAAGGTGTAGCCATCGGGCGTGGCCTTGGCCACCACATCGCTGCCCACGATGCCGCCCGCACCCGGCCGATTGTCCACGATGAAATTTTGCCCCATGAGTTGCTGCAATTGCAGCGCGGTCAGACGACCCACAAAGTCGATGCCGCCGCCGGGCGCATAGGGCACGACGATGCGCACCGGGCGCGCGGGGTACTGGCCCGCGCCTGTCGCTACGGGTTGCGCGCGGACCGGTGCCACGGCGCACAAGCCCACCACCAAAATCAGCGCAGGCCGCATGCGGCGATCAGGCATGCAGCGCCGTCGAAAACGCGGCCACCGAAGACGCGCCGCGCAGACCCCGCACGGCGCTAATGACGTTTTCCATGCGCTGGGCGTCCTTGGCCGGCTTTGCCAGCAAACGAAACTTCGCTTCAATCTCGGCCGCGTCGCAGGCATCGCTGGCGGTGCCATGCGGATCAATCACCGTGCGTTCATACCGGCGTCCGCCTTTCAATACCATTTCGACATGCGCGGCAAAATGCGCGGGATACAAAGCATCCATTTTTTCGTCGATGCGCAGTTGTGTGAGCGCGGCGACGCGGCGGATGTCCGGATCGCGCAATCCATCCGCATCAAATGATGCCGGGTCGCGCGGGTTCTTAACCACCGCCGCACCGGCGCAGTAAGGAATACTGTATTGCGCCGCCATGGTCTCTTGCGGATTCGGGTCGCCGTTGTGCTCGACCGCGCGGCGGCTGGTATGCACCACGATTTGTTGCACATCGGCCGGCGTGAGCGCGGTCTCTTTGCGGATCGCTTCGATCGCGTGCGATACGCAATGAATCAGGCCGCAACATGGATAGGCCTTCACCCAGACTTTTTCAATCGCGTAGTCGTTGCCGAGATTGTTCGTCAGCGCATCCACGTCGGTGTCCGGGCCGCCAATCACTTCGAGCAGCCCAAAGTGGCCATCAATCGCCGCCATCGGGCCGGTAAAGCCGCGCTGCGCGAGTTCGCACGCCAGCACGCCGGTTTCCGCGGAGCGCCCCGCGTGCATGCGCTTGACCATGCCGCCCGTGCCTTGCGTGAACGCCTTGATACCGCCCGCGCTCGAACACGCAATGCCGATCGCGGACAAAATGGTTTCCACCGTCAATCCCATGACGATACCCGCCGCGACGGTGGCGGCAACCGGCCCCGCCACGCTGGTGGTGTGGTAACCGCGCGTATTGTGCTCGGCGCCGAGTGCAAACCCCAGCCGCGCCATCATTTCATAACCCGCGATGATACCGAGCAGCAGGCGCTCGCCGGACGCGCCGGCTTCTTCGGCCACCGCCAACGCCGCCGGCACCACGCACGCCCCCGGATGCACCAGCGCGCCCTGAATAATGTCGTCAAGCTCGATGCCGTGCGCCGAGGTGCCATTGGCAAGCGCCGCACGCGACGGCGCAACGGTCACGTTTTCGCCGAACAGCGTGGCCTTGCCGCGTGAGCCTTCACCCAAAATTTGCGCGCGCAGGATGCGGCCCCATTGCTGATGGGCGCCGTAGAGACCACAGCCCACAGTGTCGAGCAACGCCATGGTGGCATGCGCACCCAACGTGCCATCGAGCAACACGGGCTTGAGATGCACCAGATGCTCCACCAGATGTTGGCTCTGAGGCACGCCGTGATTTCCGCTGTGCTGGCTCATGGTCATACCTTGTAGAGCGGCCCCTGTTGGGCGGTGATGGCGCGATAACAAATGGCATTCGCGGGCAGGGTTTGCGGCGGCGTCTGTAAAACACTCAGGCAGCGATACGGCGTGGTTTTGTGCAGGCCCACGCAGGTCATGCGTTGCACGCCCGCCGCAAGCGGCGCGCTGCCGTCCGTGGTGTCCTGCACCAACAGAAATTCCGCCGGGCCTACGTTGGGTATGGCTTGCGCGGTATCAAACAAATTGCGAATCCAGATTTTGTAGGCCTCGCGAAAGCGCTGGCTCGCGGTGCCGCCGCCACCGGACTTTTTGTAGAATTCGGTGTCGAACACGCCGGGATCAACCGTGTACATCGCCATGTAGCGCGGCGTGCCGTCGCTGCTCTTGAAACGCTGGCCCGTGAAAAATCCCGGTACGCTCAGCAGCACCTTGAGATTGCCTCCATACCAGGCGTTCCACTCGGCCTCCCAGTCGGGACGCGAGAAAAAATGCTCTACCATGTAAATTGTCATGTGCCGCCTATGTTGCCGTGGGTTAGGTTGCGCGGGAAGTTGAATAACGGTTAAATTGTGCCACAGGCAACCCGGCGCCAGCCGTGAAAGCTCATAACGCGGACAAGCGTTTTTTCCCATTCACCCTCGATGCCCTCCTTCAATACCCGTCTTACCGCCGAACAGATTCTACGTTACACCGCCAGCGGCGCCTGGCCCAACCGGCTGCTGACCGATTTTCTCGACGATGCGGTCGCCGCCACGCCGGACAAGCTGGCGATCATCGACAGCCGCGGCGCGATCACCTATCGCGACCTTGCCGACCAGGTGACTCGCTGCGCGCATGGCCTGCTCGCGCTGGACTTGCGCGCGGGCGACGTGATGGCCTTGCAATTGCCCAACTGGAAAGAGTTTTTGATCCTGCATCTGGCGGCCACCCGCATCGGCGTAGTCAGCAGCCTGATCACCCCCGGCAGCCGCGACCGCGAACTGACGCACATGCTCCAGTTATCCGACGCGTGCTTGCTGGTGATCCCCGACCAGTTTCGCGGGCACGATTACCGCGCGATGGCGGCACGCCTGCGCGGCGAGTTGCCGCAATTGCGGCACATCCTGGTGGTGGGCCAGACGGCGGCGCCATCCGAAATCGCGTGGGAAACGTTCATGGCCACCGCCCACGCGCCACGCGACGTGCCGCCCCCACACGCCAATGACGTGACCGAAATCGTCTTCACTTCGGGCGCCACCGGCGAACCCAAGGGCGTGATGCACACCAGCAACACCATCGTGGCGCCGCAACTGGCGCTGGCGGCATCGTTGCAACTTAAGCGCGACGACGTGATTCATATCGCGTCCACCATCGCGCATCAGACCGGATTTCTCAACGGCGTGCGTCTGCCGATACAGCTCGGCTCGACCGTGGTGTTGCAGGATGTATGGAATGCCGAGCAGATGGTCGAGTGGATCGCGCGGCATCGCATCACGGTGTCCAGCGGCAGCGCAACGTTTCTGCTGGATTTGCTGCGCGCGAAAAATCTGGCGCATTGTGATCTGTCGTCGTTCCGCATCTTCCGCTGCGGCGGCGGGCCGATTCCGCGCGCGCTGCTGGTCGAGGCACGCGAAAAGCTGCCGCACGTCGGCATCCACTGCGGCTGGGGGCAAACTGAAAACGCCGTCGTCACCTTGACGCGCATCGGCGCGCCGGATGAAAAACTGCTCACCACCGACGGCTGCGCGCAGCCCGGCATGGACGTGCGCGTGGTCGATGACAAGAACCAGCTGCTGCCGCCCGGCACCGAAGGCCGCTTGCAGTGCCGCGGCCCATTCATGTTCGTAGGCTACATCAAGCAAGAGACACTGACGCGCGAAAACTTCGATGGCGACTGGTTCGACACCGGCGACCTCGCCACGCTGGACGCCGAGGGATTCATCCGCATCACCGGGCGATTGAAAGACATCATTATTCGCGGCGGCGAAAACATCCCGGTGAAATACGTCGAAGATATTCTCTACGAAGACCCGCGCGTGCAGGACGCCGCCATCGTCGCCATGCCCGACCCGCGCCTGGGCGAGCGCGCGTGTGCGTTCGTGATCTGCCGCGAAGGAAAATTGCTCGACATGCCAGGCATGCAGACGTTTCTTGCGGAACGTGGCGTGGCCAAGGTCTATTGGCCCGAGCGACTGGAAATCGCGCAGGAGTTGCCACGCACGGCGAACGGCAAGATTCGTAAGGCGGATTTGCGCGCGAGAATTGCCCGTGAGGCGGGGGCAAGGAAGCACAGTGCTTAAATCACATAACTGTCTGATATTAAATAATAATTTTAATTATCGTTTACGTCACTGCCACCCCGTTGCCCTAGGGATGCTTTGAACACGCAACGCTTCCCGCCCCGAACGGTCGGAGTACAAACGCTTCGCATGTGATTACCTGCATAAGTCGGCGTGAACCAATCAGCGTATGTCAGTTAGTTACTGGCGATGAGCGCGTGAGCGGTCATTCAAATGGCTTTACTAATGTGCCGTAGGCCGTCGGCAACCTGCCACGAGCAGCCGCTCACGGTTACATTTAAATTTTTGCCGAAACATGCAAGTGACGCCGCCCTGCGGCTTGGATAAACTGTCCGGGTTTGCTAGTTATTGATATAGAGACGGGCAGAAGAAAACGTTTAATGAAATCAAATATTTATACGTGCTGCGAAAGAATTTTTCACTTATTGATGAAGAGACACTTTTGTCTCTCCATTAACTGTGATGCGGTCAACTGGGTGACCACAACCGCCAACTACTTCGAATGAGTGCGTGATGGCAGATACGAGGGACGAGCTGCTCGACGCAATTCGCAAGGCCGCGGCCAGGCAAGGTGGCCCATACCTTTCGTATGAACAGTTCAAGCTAATTTCGGACATCCCTATCAGCAGGGTCTTTCGACACTTTGACTCATGGAATCAAGCTTGCCACGCCGCCAACGTTCGGCCGGGCGAGAACAGCCCCTCCAACCTCGTGCCGAATTACAGTAAGGGCAAAGAGCATGCTCTTGAGCAGCTCAAGCGAGTGGCGCAGATTCTTCAAACTGATGTGGTCTCAAAAGCTGACTTTGACGCACACGCGACGGAACTCCGCTCCGCCACCGTACAACGGATGTTTAAGGGCTGGGAGAATGCGCTGCGCGCTGCCGGGCTTCAAAGACACCCCTTCCACCAAGCTCCGATCCCATTGGATCATCTCGCGGCCGAGTTTCTCGCTGCCACTCGTGAACTTGGGAGTGTCCCAACGATTGTTCAGATGTGTCGGCGATCGAAGCACGCCAAGAATACGTTCACCCGCAAGTTCGGAACATATTCGCAATTCAAACGCCAAGTGTCGGAATTACTGCTCGTCAATGAAACAGGATTGTCGACAGACGAGCGAGCTATTCTTGAGACCGAGCTCGGTGCGTTGCCACAGCCCGCGTCGGCATCCGTGATTGACCTGCTCCCCACCAGCCCT
>DHVE01000002.1:8550-16476 GCA_002412495.1 Betaproteobacteria bacterium UBA5216 | reverse complement strand
TTACCTTTGGCCATAGTCAGTCCCTTACTTTCCTTTTATTTCTTGTCGTCTTTGCCGGTGTGCTTGGTGATGATCGCTTCCGCCACATTACGCGGCGCTTCGGAGTAGTGCTTGAATTCCATCGTGTAGGTCGCGCGGCCCTGCGACAACGATCGCAAGGTCGTCGAATAGCCGAACATGTCCGACAGCGGCACCTCGGCGCGCACGGTCTTGCCGCCACCGGCGATGTCATCCATGCCCATAATGACGCCACGACGGGAATTCAAATCGCCCACCACGTTCCCCATGAAGTCTTCCGGGGTTTCAACTTCCACATCCATGATCGGCTCAAGCAACGCCGGGCTGGCGCGGCGCATGCCTTCCTTGAACGCCATCGACCCAGCCATCTTGAAAGCGTTTTCGTTTGAGTCAACCTCGTGGAATGAACCGTCAAACAGCGTAACCTTTACGTCCACGACAGGGAAGCCCGCCAGTACGCCATTCGGAATGGTATCAACCACGCCCTTCTGCACCGCCGGAATGTATTCACGCGGCACCGAACCGCCCTTGATCGCGTCAACGAACTCGAAGCCTTTGCCTTTTTCATTCGGCTCGACCTTGAGCCAAACGTGACCATATTGACCGCGACCGCCAGACTGTTTTACAAACTTGCCTTCGACCTTTTCGCATGCTTTCTTGATGGTTTCGCGATACGCCACCTGTGGCTTGCCGACCGACGCTTCGACGCTGAACTCGCGCTTCATGCGGTCCACAATAATTTCCAGATGCAATTCACCCATGCCGGAAATAATGGTCTGGCCAGATTCTTCGTCGGTGCGCACGCGGAACGACGGATCTTCGCGCGCAAGCCGCTGCAGCGCGATACCCATTTTTTCCTGATCGGCCTTGGTCTTGGGTTCGACAGCCTGCGATATCACCGGCTCCGGGAAAATCATGCGCTCCAGGATAATAGTGTTGTCGGGATCACACAGCGTCTCGCCAGTGATCACCTCCTTCAAACCCACGCACGCCGCGATGTCTCCGGCGCGCACTTCGCTGATTTCATCACGCTGGTTCGCATGCATTTGCAGCAAACGACCCACGCGGTCTTTCTTGCCCTTGATCGGGTTGTACACCGAGTCGCCTGATTTCAGCACGCCGGAGTAAACACGAATAAACGTCAATTGCCCCACGAATGGATCCGTCATCAACTTGAATGCGAGCGCGGAGAATTTCTCGTCGTCATCGGCCTTGCGGAACACGTCTTCTTCACGCTCACCCAAACCCTTAACCGGCGGAATATCCACCGGCGACGGCAACAACTCGATCACGGCGTCGAGCATGGCCTGAACACCCTTGTTCTTGAACGCGGAGCCGCACAGCATCGGCACGATCTCGCCCGCCAGCGTGCGCTTGCGCAAGCCACGCTTGATGTCGGCCTCATCCAAACCGCCGCCTTCAAGGTATTTGTTCATCAACTCCTCGTCGGCTTCCGCGGCAGCTTCGAGCATTTTCTCGTGCCACTCTTCCGCCTCGCCCTTCAATTCGGCGGGAATTTCATGGTATTCAAACTTCATACCCTGGTTCGCCTCGTCCCAAATAATGGCTTTCATCTTGACGAGATCAACCACGCCGGTGAACTTCTCTTCGGCGCCGATGGGAATTTGAATGGGTATCGGGTTCGCTTTCAGCCGCGCGCGCATTTGATCATGCACACGGAAAAAATTGGCGCCCGTGCGGTCCATTTTATTGACGAACGCAAGCCGGGGCACCTTGTACTTGTTGGCCTGACGCCATACGGTTTCCGATTGCGGCTGCACACCACCCACCGCGCAATACACCATGCAAGCGCCATCCAGCACGCGCATGGAACGCTCCACCTCGATGGTGAAATCCACGTGCCCCGGCGTATCGATAATGTTGATGCGATGCTCGGGCATGGAAAGATCCATACCTTTCCAGAAACAAGTCGTAGCCGCGGACGTAATGGTAATACCCCGCTCCTGCTCCTGCTCCATCCAATCCATCGTGGCGGCGCCGTCATGCACTTCGCCGATCTTGTGATTGACGCCTGTGTAGAACAGGATGCGTTCGGTGGTCGTGGTTTTACCGGCGTCAATGTGCGCCGAAATGCCGATGTTGCGATACCGTTCGATGGGAGTCTTGCGTGCCACGGGGAAACCTTGTCTAGTGTATTTGTTTTTTTAAATCAGAATCGGTAATGCGAGAACGCCTTGTTCGCTTCCGCCATGCGGTGCACTTCCTCGCGCTTTTTCATGGCGCCGCCACGGCCTTCCGCAGCTTCTGACAATTCGCTCGCCAAACGGCCTTGCATGGATTTTTCGCTACGGCCACGTGCCGCATCGCGTATCCAGCGCATCGCCAACGCCATGCGCCTTAACGGACGAACCTCCACCGGCACCTGGTAGTTCGCACCACCCACACGACGACTCTTGACCTCCACTACGGGCTTCACGTTGGACATGGCCTGATTAAACACTTCAAGCGGATCCTTGTTGGCCTTCTTCTGGATCTGATCCAGCGCGCCGTAGATGATGCGCTCAGCAACCGATTTCTTGCCGCCAAACATCACCACGTTCATGAATTTGGCAACATCCTGACTACCATATTTGGGGTCGGGCAAAACTTCGCGCTTGGGAACTTCTCTACGACGTGGCATGTTTTACGATCCTCTACTCTGACTGTACTCTGTGTATTTCCTGAATAAACTGACTACGGTACCGCACCCCTGATTAAGCCGCCTTGGGTTTTTTCGCGCCGTATTTCGAACGGCTCTGCTTCCGGTCTTTAACGCCGGCGGTATCGAGACTGCCGCGCACCACGTGGTAACGCACGCCAGGCAGGTCTTTAACGCGGCCACCGCGAATCAGCACCACCGAGTGCTCCTGCAAATTATGGCCCTCGCCACCGATATAACCGATAACCTCAAACCCGTTGGTCAACCGCACCTTGGCCACTTTACGCAGCGCAGAGTTCGGCTTCTTCGGCGTCGTGGTATAGACACGGGTACACACACCGCGCCTTTGCGGGGAGAGCCCCAGCGCAGGCACTTTGCTCTTGGAAACCGGCGCTTGTCGCCCCTTGCGAACCAGTTGGTTGATTGTCGGCATAAACTAATGAATCCTATGTGTAACCTGTTGTATCTAAAATATTTATTTGAAAATACCCATTACACGATTCGCCGCATGGACGCCGGCATTTTCCACCCGGCGAACCGCGTCGCTAATTGAGTTGGTACTTCCAAAAAAGCGAGGACGGCACCTGCTAATCCCAGCGCCGTCCCTGCTTTTGAGTTCCTGCTGCGCGCTGCACCCCACCCTGGGGCCGTCCGCGACCAATAAAGACTATCGATTTTATGGGGTTAATTGCCCCATGTCAAGCTACTTGCTCCTGATCTTCTGATTCCGCCGGGGGCGTTGCAACAGCCTCCAGTGCTTGTGCCGCCGCCAACTCAGCCGCGGCTGCCTGCGCACGGCGCACTTTGTGATATGCAAGCCCCGTGCCAGCGGGTATGAGACGTCCTACGATGACATTTTCCTTCAAGCCTCGCAGTTCGTCGCGCTTGCCCATGATGGCAGCCTCGGTAAGCACACGCGTGGTCTCCTGGAAAGACGCCGCAGAGATAAACGAATCGGTGGACAGCGAAGCCTTGGTAATACCCAGCAACATGTAATCGTATTGCGCCGGGTTCTTGCCTTCACGTTCAACTTTTTCGTTTTCTTCCAGCACTTCGGCGCGCTCAACCTGCTCCCCCGTAATAAAGCGCGTATCGCCCTGATCGACAATCATGACGCGGCGCAACATCTGACGCACGATCACTTCGATGTGCTTGTCGTTGATCTTCACACCCTGCAAACGATACACATCCTGCACTTCGTTACAGATATACCGCGCCAGCGCTTCCACGCCAAGCAAACGCAAAATGTCATGCGGATCGGCCGGGCCGTCAACAATCACCTCGCCGCGGTTCACCACTTGCCCGTCGTGCGCCATGACGTGCTTGTCCTTGGCTATCAGGAACTCATGCGCAATGCCTTCAAGATCCGTAATGACCAAACGCTGTTTGCCCTTGGTATCCTTGCCGAAAGATACCGTGCCCGTGACCTCGGCCAGCATGCCCGCGTCCTTCGGCGAACGCGCCTCGAACAGCTCGGCCACCCGCGGCAAGCCGCCAGTGATGTCACGCGTTTTCGAAGTCTCTTGCGGGATACGCGCCAGCACTTCGCCCACGCCCACTTCCTGCCCCGAGCGCACCGTAATAATCGAGCCGATCTGAAAGGTGATCGCGACCGAAATATCGGACCCGGCGATTTTAATTTCGTTACCGGCTTCATCCAGCAATTTGACTTGCGGACGCAACCCCTTGGACTGCGAGCCAGTCTTGCGCTTGGGATCCACCACAACGAGCGTGGACAACCCGGTGACCTCGTCCACCTGCCTCGCCACGGTCGCTCCCTCTTCGACGTTCTCAAAGCGCACGCGGCCCGCGTATTCGGTAATGATCGGGCGCGTATGCGGATCCCAGGTCGCGATTACGCGGCCCGCCTTGATGGTTTCGCCATCGCGCACCATCAGCAGCGCGCCGTACGGCACTTTATGACGCTCACGCTCCCGGTTGTTATCGTCGAAGACCACCACTTCACCGTTGCGTGAAATGACAACCAGCTCGTTGCGCGAATTGGTCACGTAACGGATGCCAGAAGCAAAGCGCAGCACGCCCGCGGATTTGCTGTCCACCTGACTCACGACGGCCTGACGCGATGCCGCCCCACCGATGTGGAACGTCCGCATGGTCAACTGTGTGCCCGGCTCGCCAATCGATTGCGCCGCGATCACGCCAACCGCCTCACCCACGTTGACCAAAGAGCCACGGCCCAAGTCTCGCCCGTAGCACTTCACGCACAAGCCATGACGTGTTTCGCACGTCAGCGGGGTGCGCACTTTCACTTCATCAATGCCAGCAGCCTCGATCGCATCCACCGCGTCTTCGTCGAGCAGCGTGCCTGCCTCGAACGCCGTTGCGCTGGTTTCCGGATTCACGATATCCGCTACGGCCACTCGGCCCAGAATACGTTCGCGCAAGGATTCAACCACTTCGCCGCCTTCGACCAGCGCCTTCATCACCACGCCCTGCTCGGTACCACAGTCGTCGGACGTCACCACCAGATCCTGCGTCACGTCCACCAGACGGCGCGTAAGGTAACCCGAATTCGCGGTCTTCAACGCTGTATCGGCCAGGCCTTTCCGCGCGCCGTGGGTCGAAATGAAGTACTGCAGCACGTTCAAGCCTTCTCGGAAATTCGCCGTGATCGGCGTTTCGATGATCGAGCCATCCGGCTTTGCCATCAAGCCTCGCATACCCGCGAGCTGGCGAATCTGCGCCGCGGAACCGCGCGCGCCAGAGTCCGCCATCATGTAAATTGAATTCAGCGATTCCTGCATCACCGGCTGGCCTTTATCGTCCTTGCGCGGCGTCCAGGCCTGCTTGCGGGCATTCCAGTCCATGACCTGCTCGACCGAGAGCTGCTCCATCATGGCCTTGGCCACCTGATCGCCGGCACGGCCCCAGATATCCACCACCTTGTTGTAGCGTTCGCCTTGCGTGACCAACCCCGAGGTGTATTGCTTCTCGATCTCCTGAACCTCTTTTTCGGCCTCGCCGATGATCTTGTCTTTTTCCGGCGGCACCAGCATGTCGTTCACCGCGATCGACAGTCCGGCACGGGTAGCCATGGTGAAGCCGTTGTACATCAGCTTGTCCGCGAAAATCACCGTCTCGCGCAAACCACAGCGGCGGAAGCTCGCATTAATCAGCCGTGAGATTTCCTTCTTCTTGAGCGATTTATTGATGAACTCGAACGGCAGCCCCACTGGCAGAATTTCCGACAACATGGCTCGGCCGATGGTCGTTTCGTAACGCGTGATCTTTTCGACTTTTTCGCCATGTTCGTTGAGCGAATATTCCTTGATGCGCACCTTCACCTTGGCGCTGATTTCCGCGTGCCCGGTATGGTACGCACGTAGCGCTTCCGCCACGTTTGTAAATATCGAGCCCTCGCCGCGCGCGCCGATTTTTTCGCGCGTGGTGTAATACAAGCCGAGAACGATGTCCTGCGACGGCACGATGATCGGCTCGCCGTTGGCGGGCGACAGCACGTTGTTCGAGGACAGCATCAGCGTGCGCGCTTCCATCTGCGCTTCAAGCGACAACGGCACGTGCACGGCCATCTGGTCGCCGTCAAAGTCCGCGTTGAAGGCCGCGCAAACCAGCGGATGCAGTTGAATTGCCTTGCCTTCGATCAACACTGGCTCGAACGCCTGAATGCCCAAACGGTGCAACGTCGGCGCCCGGTTCAACATCACCGGATGCTCGCGAATAACCTCTTCCAAAATATCCCACACAATCGGCTCTTCCGACTCGACCATGCGTTTGGCGGCCTTGATCGTCGTCGCCAGGCCCATGACTTCGAGGCGGTTGAAAATAAACGGCTTGAACAGTTCAAGCGCCATTTTCTTCGGCAAGCCACATTGATGCAATTTCAACTGCGGACCCACGACGATCACCGAACGGCCCGAGTAATCGACGCGTTTGCCCAACAAGTTTTGACGGAACCGTCCACCCTTGCCCTTGATCATGTCGGCCAGCGATTTCAACGGACGCTTGTTGGCTCCAGTCATCGCCTTGCCGCGACGACCGTTATCGAGCAGCGAATCCACCGCCTCCTGCAGCATGCGCTTTTCATTTCGCACGATGATTTCCGGCGCCTTCAATTCGAGCAGACGCTTCAGGCGGTTATTGCGGTTGATCACGCGGCGATACAGGTCGTTCAAATCCGAGGTCGCAAAACGACCGCCATCCAGCGGCACCAGCGGACGCAGTTCCGGTGGCAGCACCGGCAGCACTTCCATCACCATCCAGTCGGGCTTGATGCCGGACTTGTTGAAGCCGTCGAGCACCTTCAGGCGCTTGGCGATTTTCTTGATCTTGGTCTCGGAACTGGTTGCCGCCAAATCAGTGCGCAGCGTGTCGATTTCGCGCTTGAGATCCAGACCGCGAAGCAGCTCGCGCACCCCTTCCGCGCCCATCGCAGCCGAAAAGTCATCGCCGAATTCTTCGACCTTGGCGAGGTAATCGTCCTCGGTCAGCAACTGGCAGCGCTTCAAGGGCGTCATGCCCGGATCGGTCACGACGTAGGCCTCGAAATACAACACGCGTTCGATATCACGCAGCGTCATGTCGAGCACCATGCCCAACCGCGACGGCAGCGATTTCAGGAACCAGATATGCGCGACCGGACTTGCCAACTCGATGTGGCCCATGCGTTCACGGCGCACCTTGGACAGCGTGACTTCCACGCCGCACTTTTCACAGATCACGCCACGATGCTTCAGGCGCTTGTACTTGCCGCACAGACACTCGTAATCCTTGACCGGCCCGAAAATCTTGGCGCAGAACAAGCCATCGCGTTCCGGCTTGAACGTGCGGTAGTTGATGGTCTCCGGCTTTTTAACTTCTCCGTACGACCACGAACGGATTTTCTCCGGCGACGCGAGGCCAATCTTGATCGCGTCGAACTCTTCTTCCTGCGTGACCTGTTTGAACAAATCCAGTAGTGCTTTCATCCGTGACTCCTGTCGAGTTCAGATTATCCTGCAAAAACAAATACTTACTTAAATTCTTACTTGACACCCGGCGGCTGTTTAATACCGCTTGTGATCCAAGTCGATATCAATCGCCAGCGAGCGGATTTCTTTCACCAGCACGTTGAACGATTCGGGCATGCCCGCCTCGATCTTGTGCTCGCCCTTGACGATGGATTCGTAAACCTTGCGGCGGCCTTCGGTGTCGTCCGACTTCACCGTCAGCATTTCCTGGAGTACGTATGCCGCGCCATAAGCCTCCAGCGCCCACACCTCCATCTCGCC
>DHVE01000002.1:6816-8281 GCA_002412495.1 Betaproteobacteria bacterium UBA5216 | reverse complement strand
GCCCACACCTCCATCTCGCCGAAACGTTGACCACCGAACTGCGCCTTGCCACCCAGCGGTTGCTGCGTAACCAGGCTGTACGGGCCGGTCGAGCGCGCGTGCATCTTGTCATCCACTAAGTGATGCAGCTTCAGCATATGCATGTAACCCACCGTAACCGAACGCTCAAATGCTTCGCCAGAACGGCCGTCATAGAGCGTGACCTGCGTTTTGCTTGGCGTAAAACCAACACGCGCGGTGTTCGGGTCATCACTCGGGTAAGCAAGGTCGAGCATCTGGCGAATCTCAGCTTCCGTCGCGCCGTCAAACACCGGCGTCGCAAACGGCACGCCCGCTTGCAGGTTGGTGGCCAACTCGGTCACCTCGCTGTCAGTGAGACTGTCGATGCTTTCCGGCTTGCCACTGGTGTTATAGACCTTGCCCAGCAACGCGCGTATATCGGCGACCGCTGCTTGCTGCCGCAGCATTTTGTTGATGCGATGTCCCAATCCCTTGGCGGCCCAGCCCAAGTGAGTTTCGAGAATCTGCCCCACGTTCATGCGCGACGGCACGCCCAGCGGATTCAGCACGATATCCACCGTGGTGCCATCGGCCATGTATGGCATGTCTTCCACCGGCGTGATTTTGGACACCACGCCCTTGTTGCCGTGCCGGCCAGCCATCTTGTCGCCCGGCTGAAGACGGCGTTTGACCGCCAGATACACCTTGACCATCTTTTGCACGCCCGGCGGAAGTTCGTCGCCGCTGGTGAGCTTTTTCTTTTTCTCTTCGAAGGCTTTATCGAACAGAACCGTGGTCTGCTTGATGCTCTCTTGCAACTGCTCGACCTGCTGTGCCGCTTCTTCGTTGGCCAGACGCACGTCGAACCAGTGATGACGATCGACCTCTTGCAAGTACGCCTTGGTAACCTTCGAACCCTTGGCCAGCTTTTTCGGTCCGCCATTGGCGGTCTTGCCAATGAGCAAACGCTCCAGCCGCTCGAACGCATCGTTCTCGACGATACGGAACTGGTCGGCCAGATCCTGCTTGTAACGCTTCAACTCGTCGTCGATGATCTGCTGCGCGCGCTTGTCGCGCTCGATGCCTTCGCGGGTAAAGACCTGCACATCAATCACCGTGCCCGCCATGCCGGACGGCACGCGCAAGCTGGTGTCTTTAACGTCCGACGCTTTTTCGCCGAAAATGGCGCGCAGCAGTTTTTCTTCCGGCGTCAGTTGGGTTTCGCCTTTGGGCGTTACCTTGCCGACCAGCACGGCACCCGCCTCGACTTCGGCGCCGATGTAGATGATGCCCGACTCATCCAGGCTGCCGAGCTGCCCTTCGGACAAATTGGAAATATCGCGTGTAATTTCTTCCGGCCCGAGCTTGGTATCGCGCGCCACCACCGAAAGCTCTTCGATATGAATCGAGGTAAAACGATCATCAGCGACCACGCGCTCCGAGATCAGGATCGAGTCCTCGAAGT
>DHVE01000002.1:0-6507 GCA_002412495.1 Betaproteobacteria bacterium UBA5216 | reverse complement strand
AGTTGTAGCCGTTCCACGGCATAAACGCGACCAGCATGTTCTGGCCCAACGCGAGTTCGCCCTTGTCGGTCGAAGCGCCATCGGCCACCACATCGCCTTTTGCAATCTTGTCGCCAACCCGAACCAGCGGACGCTGATTGATGTTGGTGTTCTGGTTGGACCGTTGGTACTTCACCAAATTGTAAATATCGACGCCGACTTCGCCCGCAGAGGTTTCGTCGTCGTTAACGCGCACCACGATACGGCTGGCATCGACGTAATCGACCGCGCCGCCACGACGCGCCTGCACCGCCGTGCCGGAATCGACCGCCACGGTGCGCTCAAGCCCGGTACCGACCAGCGGTTTCTCGGCACGCAGACAAGGCACGGCCTGGCGCTGCATGTTGGAACCCATCAATGCGCGGTTGGCGTCATCGTGTTCCAGGAACGGGATCAGCGATGCCGCCACCGACACGGCCTGCGCCGGTGCCACGTCCATGTATTCGATGCGGTCTGGCGTCGCCAACGTAAATTCGTTGTGATTACGCGCCGACACCAATTCGTCGGTGAACCGGCCGTCCTTGTCGAGCTCGGCGTTCGCCTGCGCGATCATGTAACGGCCTTCTTCAATGGCCGAGAGGTAATCGATCTGGCTGGTCACTTTGCCGTCCACCACCTTGCGATACGGTGTCTCAAGGAAACCGTAGTCGTTGGTACGAGCGTAAATCGCCAGCGAGTTGATCAGGCCGATGTTCGGGCCTTCCGGTGTTTCAATCGGACACACACGCCCATAGTGCGTCGGATGCACGTCGCGCACCTCGAAACCCGCGCGTTCGCGTGTCAATCCGCCTGGTCCCAGCGCGGATACGCGGCGCTTGTGCGTGATCTCCGACAGCGGGTTAGTTTGGTCCATGAACTGCGACAACTGGCTGGAACCAAAAAACTCGCGAATAGCCGCCGACACCGGTTTGGCGTTGATTAAATCGTGCGGCATCAGGTTGTCGGATTCCGCTTGCGACAGCCGTTCCTTCACGGCCCGCTCCACGCGCACGAGGCCGGCGCGGAACTGGTTTTCCGCCAGTTCGCCAACCGAACGCACGCGGCGATTACCAAGGTGATCGATATCGTCGATTTCACCCTTGCCGTTGCGCAATTCCACCAGAATCTTGATCGAGGCAACGATATCTTCGGGCGACAGGGTCGTCGCCCCCGTCAATTCGGCGCGACCGATACGGCGGTTGAATTTCATCCGTCCCACGGCCGACAGGTCGTAGCGATCTTCAGAGAAAAATAGCCCATTAAACAATGACTTAACAGACTCTTCCGTGGGCGGTTCGCCGGGACGCATCATGCGGTAAATCGCCACCTGCGCGGCCACCTGATCGGTGGTTTCGTCGATACGCAGGGTCTGCGAAATGTACGGCCCCTGATCCAAATCGTTGGTGTAGATGGTCTGCACGCTCGTTACATTGGCTTCGCGCAGTTTTGCCAGCACTTGTTCAGTAATCTCGTCATTGGCATTCGCGAGCACTTCGCCGGTCGCCGTATCAATGACGTTGGTTGCCAGAGCACGCCCCAGGAAGAAATCCTCCGGCACCACAATACGCTTCAAGCCCGCCTGCTCCATCTCGCGCACCAGACGCACGGTAATGCGCTTGTCCTTAGCCACAATGACCTTGCCGCCCTTGGCCGCAATATCAAAGCGCGCGGTTTCACCACGCATGCGCTCGGGCACAACGTCAAATTCGATGCCATCCTTTGCGATATGGAAGGTATCGAATATGAAAAATTCCTTGAGTATCTGCTCCGGCGTGTAACCCAACGCCTTCAGCAATATGGTCACCGGCATTTTGCGGCGGCGATCCACGCGGAAGTAGAGGTAATCTTTCGGGTCGTACTCGAAGTCGAGCCACGAACCGCGGTACGGGATCACCCGCGCCGAAAACAGCAGCTTGCCCGACGAATGCGTCTTGCCGCGGTCATGTTCAAAAAACACGCCGGGTGAGCGGTGCAACTGCGACACGATCACACGCTCGGTGCCGTTGATCACGAACGAACCCGTGCTCGTCATCAAGGGGATTTCTCCCATGTAGACTTCCTGCTCTTTCACCTCTTTGGGCGTGGGCTTGGCGGCCTCTTTGTCCATGATGATCAAGCGCACTTTGGCGCGCAACGGCGCGGCAAAGGTCAGGCCGCGCTGCTGACATTCCTTTACATCGAACGGCGGCTCGCCGAGCACGTAGCTTACGTATTCGAGGCGCGCGTTTTTCGAGTGACTTTCGATCGGATAAATCGACTTAAACGCCGCTTGCAGCCCTTCCGTCTTGCGGGCTTCGGGCGCGGTATGTTCCTGCAGGAACGCGGCAAACGAGGCAATCTGCGTCGCCAGCAAATACGGCACCGGAAGCACGTTGTCGCGCTTCGCGAAGCTCTTGCGGATACGTTTTTTCTCGGTAAAGGAGTAGGCCATGGTGACTCCGGGAGAGAGAGTTAACTAACTAAAATTCAGAAATTCGGACAACTCAAAACACTTGCACCGACATCGACTGCTTGCATACTTGAAACCAGAAACCACACCAAAAACAGCACACGACACACACCACACTCACATCGACTCAAAACATCTCTGGCACCAGTTACCGGAAGACAGACCGCCGTGCTCGCCTGAAATTCCACGAGAGCCGGTTGTTTTGTGTGCCGCTCAATAACACAAACAAAGGGGAATTCAGCCGGCGAGGTCCGCCGGCCGAATCCATTACCCTGATTACTTCATTTCGGCTTTCGCGCCGGCAGCGAGCAAATCCTTGAGGATTTTCTCGGCATCCGCCTTCGGTATGCCTTCTTTTACGGGCTTCGGTGCGCCATCGACCAGATCTTTGGCTTCTTTCAAGCCGAGGCCGGTTGCGGCACGCACCACCTTGATCACTTCCACTTTCTTCTCGCCCGCAGCCTGGAGCAGCACCGAGAATTCGGTCTGCGCTTCAGCCGGCGCGGCAGCGGCACCGCCAGCGGCCGGCGCGGCAACCGCAACCGCCGCGGCAGCAGACACGCCAAACTTCTCTTCCATACGCTTGATGCACTCGGACAGTTCCAGCACGGTCATGCCGGATACTTTTTCAATCACTTCATCGATCACTGCGCTCATGTCGTTCTCCTGAATTTACTTCGACGTATATAAACGTAAGTATTTGTTAATAAATAACTATTAAGCTGCCTGCTTAGACTTTTGCTCGTTAACCGCCGCGAGCGCACGCACAAACTTGCCCGGCACTTCATTCAGTGTCTGGACAAACTTGACCACGGGCGCCTGCATAGTGCCGACGAGTTTCGCCAGCAATTCCTGACGGCTAGGCATGGACGCCAATGTCGCCACCTGCTTTGGCGACATCATCACCCCCGGCATGGCACCGGCCGTAATGACCAGTTTCTCGTTCGACTTGGCGTACTCATGCAACACTTTCGCCACGGCTACCGGATCGGCCGAAATGCCGTAGGCAAGGGGCCCGCTCATTTTCTCGGCGAGTTCCTTGAACGGCGTATCAGCGACCGCACGACGAGCCAATGTGTTTTTCAACACACGGAAGTACACGCCCGACTCGCGCGCTTTTTTGCGCAAGGCGGTCATGTCTCCGACAGGCAGACTACGATACTCTGCAAGCACAATAGCCTGAGCCTTCGCCACTTGGGCGCCGATTTCGGCCACGGTTGCTTGTTTCTGCTCCAGATTCAGACTCAAGGTCTACCTCTTTTCGCTTTCGTTCTTACACCAGCGGTGAAAACACTCACCGCCACCCACGGCGACCTTTGATTCAGGAGTCAGGCATGTCGCTTGCAAATGATTCGACATATTTGACCTGTTTCGGGCACACCGTCTGCGTTGGGCGTTGTTTACGTGATGAGAAGGCGTGAGGCACGGGGTATAACGCCGCGCGCAGCAAACCTACCCGCTCCTTTCAACAACCGATTAAACCGCCAGTTTGGCAATGCCGCGATGTGGTGCGCTAACCCACTCGCCTCACACCGCGCGCCTCGCTGGGCAGTCCCTACGGTCTTTGACAACCTGCCGGCGATCCTCCGCCGGCAGCCCAAAGTACTGCGCCACGTGCGCGCTCAGTGCGGCACGCGACGGCTTGATTCTGTTTACGCCTGTTGCTGCGTGAAGCTGGCTTGATCCACGCGCACGCCGGCACCCATGGTGCTGGACACGGAAATTTTCTTCAGGAACACGCCTTTGGCGGTCGCTGGCCGCGATTTATTGACGGCCTCCACCAACGCCTTGATGTTCTCCTCGAGCGCTTCGACCGTAAACGACGCACGGCCAATCGAGCATTGCACAATGCCGGCCTTGTCGGTGCGGTACTGCACCTGTCCAGCCTTGGCATTTTTCACGGCGCCGACAACATCCTGAGTCACGGTACCCACTTTCGGGTTCGGCATCAGTCCGCGCGGCCCCAAAATCTGGCCCAGCGCACCGACCACGCGCATGGCGTCTGGCGTGGCGATTACCACGTCAAAATCCATTTTTCCGCCCTTGATATCCGCCGCAAGATCATCGAAGCCGACGATATCGGCGCCGGCCTCCTTGGCCTTAACCGCATTTTCACCCTGCGCGAACACAGCCACGCGTTTGTCCTTGCCAGTGCCCTTAGGCAAGACGATGGCGCCTCGTACGGTCTGATCGGATTTCTTGGCATCAATGCCAAGGTTGATCGAAACGTCGATGGATTCGTTGAACTTCGCCGTCGCGTTTTCCTTGATGACTTTGAGCGCATCGGTGATCGCGTAGACCTTCTCGCGATCCACCTTGGCGCGCACTGCCGCATAACGCTTTGAATTCTTAGCCATGATCAGCCCTCCACCACGTCGACACCCATGCTGCGGGCGCTGCCTGCGATCGTACGTACCGCGGCTTCAAGATCGGCGGCCGTGAGATCGGGCATTTTGGTTTTAGCAATTTCTTCGGCTTGCTTACGCGTAATTTTGCCGACTTTATCGGAGTGCGGCGTTTTGCTGCCGGATTCGATTTTCGCCGCCTTTTTGATGAGTATCGACGCAGGCGTCGTCTTCATCACGAAAGTAAAGCTCTTGTCCTGATACGCGGTGATCACGCACGGCACCGGCAGACCCGGTTCCAGTTTCTGAGTGGCGGCGTTAAACGCCTTGCAGAACTCCATGATGTTCAAACCACGCTGACCGAGCGCGGGGCCGATGGGTGGCGAAGGATTCGCCTTTCCGGCCGGCACTTGCAGCTTGATAAAGCCTACAACTTTCTTAGCCATTTACGTTCTCCTGTTGGGTGCAAGCGGTTGCGCAGGGTTAACATGGCAACCTCCCCTTAAAAATTACAATAAAAACAACAACCTAAAACAACACACCACTACGCTAGGCTTTTTCAACCTGGCTGAATTCCAGTTCCACTGGGGTAGAGCGGCCAAAAATCGTGACCGACACGCGCAATTTGCTCTTGTCGTAATTCACGTCTTCAACATTGCCGATGAACTCCACAAACGGGCCATCTTTCACACGCACCGCTTCACCGACCTCAAACAACACTTTCGGACGCGGCTTTTCCACCCCATCCTGAATTTGCTGCAGAATGTTTTGCACTTCTTTTTCCGAGATCGGCGTTGGCTTGGTCGCCGTGCCGCCCACGAAACCCGTGACCTTGGGCGTGTTTTTTACCAGGTGCCACGACTGCTCGTCCATCTCCATTTCGACCAGCACGTAGCCGGGGAAAAATTTGCGCTCGCTGGTATTTTTTTGCCCAGACTTCATCTCAACCACTTCTTCCACTGGCACCAGAATCTGTCCGAATTTGTCCTGCATGCCCTGACGCTGAATGCGATCGGCCAGCGCGCGCTGCACGCTTTTTTCGAAGCCGGAATAGGCGTGAACAACATACCATTTCTTGCTCATAATTCGCTCCGGCCTATCAGCTTTTTGACGATCCACAACAGGCTTGCATCCACCACCCACAAAAACAAGGCCATTACCACCACGAACACAAACACAATGGCGGTGGTTTGCAAGGTTTCCTTGCGTGTCGGCCACACCACCTTGCGGGTTTCATCCACGGATTCCTGCGCGTAGGCCTTGAACTGCTGGCCCCACGCGGTGGTGAGAAACACCAACCCGCCCGCGATCAACCCGCCAAAAACCGCCAGTACGCGCACAATCATCAGCTTGTCGGTGAAATAGTGGAACGCCGCTATCCCCGCGATGAGCAACAGTACCGCCACTACGACTTTGATCTTATCAGCCATCAATATCTACCGGATGCCGGGCCTTTCGCCATTTAACACTCGCGCGCCGGGAAACCATCCCGTATGTTTGTATCCCGCATTTAAAACTGGCAGGCCAGGAGGGTCTCGAACCCCCAACCCTCGGTTTTGGAGACCGATACTCTACCAATTGAGCTACTGGCCTTTAACTCGTGCAGCGCGGGGCGTCGGCGTGAGGCACAAAGTTTCTACGCGCATCACGCCACACGCATCACGCTCCCTATTCGATAACTTTCGCGACGACGCC